>NZ_AEGR01000055.1 GCF_000211835.1 Hylemonella gracilis ATCC 19624
GTGACCAATCGTGCCCACGTTCACGTGCGGCTTGGTCCGCTCAAATTTTTCCTTTGCCATTTCAATTCTCCAAAAGAGCAATGCCCGTGTGTTGCTTTAACGTCTGCACGGTGTTGCTGACTCCCTCGCCACGGGCAAACGAGGGGCACACCGTCGCAGACAAAACCACAAAACTCAGCGATCCCGGCCCTGAACCGGGGCAGCCGTGGAACTGGCTTTGCCAGGCCACTGGCTGCGTCCCCCTTGCCACCGAAGGTTGGCGTTCAAGGGGGAAGGCGCGCAGCGCCTCAGGGGGTTCTTCTTACTTCGCGCGCGCTGCGATGATGGCTTCGGCCACGTTCTTCGGAGCTTCGCTGTAGTGCTTGAACTCCATGGTGTACGTGGCACGACCTTGCGACATCGAACGCAGCGTGGTCGAGTAGCCGAACATCTCGGACAGCGGCACTTCGGCCTTGATGGCCTTGCCACCGCCAGGCATGTCATCCATGCCCTGAACCATGCCTCGGCGGGACGACAAGTCGCCCATCACGTTACCGGCATAGTCCTCGGGCGTCTCGACTTCCACGGCCATCATGGGCTCGAGGATGACGGGACTGGCCTTCTTGCAGCCTTCCTTGAAACCGAAGATGGCGGCCATCTTGAACGCGTTTTCGTTCGAGTCCACGTCGTGGTAGGAGCCGAAGGTCAAGGTGACCTTGACGTCCACCACCGGGAAGCCCGCCAACACGCCCGAATTGATCGCTTCCAGCGTACCTTTCTCAACCGCGGGGATGAATTCACGCGGCACCACACCACCCTTGATGGCGTCGACGAATTCAAAGCCCTTGCCGGCTTCGTTCGGCTCCACGGTGAACACGACGTGACCGTACTGGCCCTTACCGCCGGACTGACGCACGAACTTGCCTTCGACGTCGGTGACCTTCTTGCGGATGGTTTCGCGGTAGGCCACTTGCGGCTTGCCCACGTTGGCCTCGACGCCGAACTCGCGCTTCATGCGGTCCACGATGATTTCGAGGTGCAACTCGCCCATGCCCGAGATGATGGTCTGACCGGATTCTTCGTCCGTGCGCACGCGGAAGGACGGATCTTCAGCGGCCAGACGACCCAGGGCGAGGCCCATCTTCTCTTGATCGGCCTTGGTCTTGGGCTCAACGGCCTGCGAGATCACGGGCTCGGGGAACACCATGCGTTCCAGCGTCACGACAGCATCCGGATCGCACAGGGTTTCACCCGTGGTCACTTCCTTCAGGCCCACGCAAGCAGCGATGTCGCCGGCGCGGATTTCTTCGATTTCCTGGCGGTTGTTGGCGTGCATCTGCACGATACGACCAATACGCTCCTTCTTGCCCTTGACGGGGTTGAAGACCGTGTCGCCCTTGGTCAGCACGCCGGAATAGACGCGCACGAAGGTCAGCTGGCCCACGAAGGGGTCGGTCATCAACTTGAACGCCAGCGCGGAGAACTTCTCGCCGTCGTCGGCTTGACGGGTCGTTTCCTTCTCGTCTTCGTCCGTGCCAGCCACCGGGGGAATGTCCACGGGCGAAGGCAGGAAGTCGATCACGGCGTCCAGCATGCGTTGCACGCCCTTGTTCTTGAACGCGGTGCCGCACATCATGGGCTGGATTTCAGTCGAGATGGTGCGCGTGCGCAGACCCAGCTTGATGTCTTCCTCGGAGAGGTCACCCTCTTCCAGGTACTTGTTCATCAGCTCTTCGCTGGCTTCGGCGGCGGCCTCCACCATGCCTTCACGCCACTTCTTGGCATCTTCCACCAGGTTGGCGGGGATGTCCTTGTATTCGAACTTCATGCCCTGGGAGGCTTCATCCCAAATGATGGCCTTCATCTTGATGAGGTCCACCACGCCAGTGAAGTTGTCCTCGGCACCGATCGGGATCACGATCGGCACGGGGTTGGCCTTCAGGCGCACCTTCATCTGGTCCACAACCTTGAAGAAGTTGGCGCCGGTGCGGTCCATCTTATTCACAAAGGCCAGACGCGGCACCTTGTACTTGTTGGCCTGACGCCAAACGGTTTCAGACTGGGGCTGCACGCCGCCCACGGCGCAATACACCATGCAGGCGCCATCCAGCACGCGCATGGAACGCTCCACCTCGATGGTGAAGTCCACGTGGCCAGGGGTGTCAATGATGTTGAAGCGGTGCTCGGGATAGGACATGTCCATGCCCTTCCAGAAACAGGTCGTGGCGGCGGACGTGATCGTGATGCCGCGCTCCTGCTCCTGCTCCATCCAGTCCATGGTGGCGGCGCCGTCGTGCACTTCGCCAATCTTGTGGTTCACACCGGTGTAGAAAAGAATACGCTCGGTCGTCGTGGTCTTGCCGGCGTCGATGTGCGCCGAGATACCGATGTTGCGATAGCGTTCGATGGGCGTTTTGCGTGCCATGATGATCTTTCGTTGAACGAGTCAGGCCCGCTCGTGGCGGGCCCGATCCGTCAGATTGGGAACGATGCTTAGAAACGGAAGTGGCTGAACGCCTTGTTGGCTTCGGCCATGCGGTGCACTTCGTCACGGCGCTTCATGGCGCCGCCACGACCTTCGGTGGCCTCGATCAGCTCATTGGCCAGGCGCAGGGCCATGGACTTCTCGCCGCGCTTGCGTGCGGCTTCCTTGATCCAGCGCATGGACAAAGCCAGGCGACGCACAGGGCGCACTTCCACGGGCACTTGGTAGTTCGCACCACCGACACGGCGGGACTTCACTTCCACCATGGGCTTCACGTTGTTGATGGCGATCGTGAACAGCTCCAGCGGGTCCTTGCCCGTCTTCTGCTCGATGGTGTCGAGGGCACCATAAATGATGCGCTCAGCGACCGCCTTTTTGCCGCCTTCCATGATCACGTTCATGAATTTGGACAGCTCGACATTGCCGAACTTCGGATCCGGCAGGATTTCACGTTTAGGGACTTCGCGACGACGCGGCATATTTCACCTCATGTTTGCTTCAGTTGGCACCCTTTCGGGCACCGCGAGAGCCATCTGACTCCCACTTACTCGACCCACCCGGATTCAGTTCGATCACAAGCTTGGGGTCACTACGCTTGGTTCGCCCGCGTGGAACGACTCAAGCACCGGAAAAAATCAGAAAACCGATCAGGCCTTCTTCGGGCGCTTCGCGCCGTACTTGGAACGGGCCTGCTTGCGATCCTTCACGCCCTGCAGATCCAGGGAACCGCGAACGATGTGGTAGCGCACGCCCGGCAAATCCTTGACACGACCGCCGCGCACGAGCACGACCGAGTGCTCCTGCAGGTTGTGGCCTTCGCCGCCGATGTAGGAAATGACCTCGAAGCCGTTCGTCAGGCGCACCTTGGCGACCTTACGCAGAGCGGAGTTCGGCTTCTTGGGCGTCGTGGTGTACACGCGGGTGCACACGCCGCGACGCTGCGGAGAGTTTTGCATCGCGGGGCTCTTGGACTTGGTCGTTTCGACCTCACGCCCCTGACGCACGAGCTGGTTGATGGTTGGCATTGAAAAAACGTCCCTAAACGTTTGACGCACCCGAAAGTGCGACCTGAAAAACGAAAACGTGAATCCCTTCGGAAATTCCGAAAAGCCCGCGAGTGTAGCAGGGAAGCCGCCGCGCCCGCAAGCCGCGCCCGCGCCAACCCGCCCCTGCGAGGGCTACTGGAGCCAGAGCCGTAAGGCGTCCCAGGCTTGGCCGATCAGGCCAGCCTCGCCCACATCATCCAAAGCAAGCAATGGAATTTCAAAGAGCGTGCGCTCACCTTCACGAATTCGCAGCAAGCCAGCAGCCTGCCCCTGCCGCAAAGGCGCGATCAGCGGATCGGCACGCACGACATCCATGCGCAACTGCGCCCCCCAGCCAGCGGGCACCGTCACCACGATGGCCTGCGGGCGCCCAAGCCGAACCTCGGCCGCGCGCCCTTTCCAAATCGAGGCGGTCAGCACCGCCTGGTTGGCCTCGAACAGTTTGACCGCCTCGAAGGCGGTGTAGCCCCAGTTCAGCAGCCGCTGGGCCTCGGCCGCGCGGGTCTGCTCACTGTCCGCGCCCAGGACCACGGCCAGCAACCTGCGCGGCCCCGGCCCGCCCGCAGCGCCCAGATGTGGGAACTCGCGCTGGGCCGTGGCCACCATCGAATACCCCACGGCCTCGACGTGACCGGTCTTCATGCCATCCACGGAGGGATCGCGAAACAGCAGCAGATTGCGGTTGCTGTCGTTCGCCGGCGGAGTGCCAGCGTAGCGGTACTTGCGGATGCCGTAGTAATGCGCATGCTCGGGAAAATCACTCAGCAGCCGCTGCGCCAACACACCGAGATCACGCGCGGTGCTCTGCTGCCCGTCGACGGGCAGCCCCGTGGGATTGGCGAAATGCGTGGCGCCCAAACCGAGGGCACGCGCCTTCTCGTTCATGGCTTGCACAAAGTTCTCCATGCTGCCAGCCACGCCCTCGGCAAGCGCCACGGCACCGTCATTGCCCGACTGCACCAGCAGGCCCTTGATCAGGTCTTCCACGGGCACGCGCATGCCGGCCTCCAGGAACATCCGGGAACCAGGCTGTCGGCGGGCCCGCTCGCTGATGGTCAGCGGCTTCTCGAGGCTCAGACGGCCATCGCGCAAAGCCTCGAACACCAGATACGCGGTCATGAGCTTGGTGAGGGATGCCGGCGGCAGGGTCTGGTCCGCGTTGCTGGCGGCCAGAGCTTGCCCGCTGCTGAGGTCCAGCAGCAACCAGGCACGCGCCGCCAACTCTGGCGGCTTCGGGGCCAGACTCTGCCAAGCCGGCTGAACGCCCACGGCAGAACTCCCTGCCAAGGCAGCCGTCAACTGGGGCGACAAGGGCTCAACGACGGGAGCTTGGCTTTCCGTCGCATGGACTCGAGGTGCGGAAGCCGGGCTGGCGATGGTGGAGGACTCGACCGCCGCAGTCCGCAAGGTTGCGGTCGGGAGGGTCTGAGCGGCGCCTACCGAGGGCGCGACGGCGCACACCGCCAGCAGCGCGGCCGCAGCACCTGGCACGCCCCCCGGCAAACGCCAACCCCTCATGCCAGACCGCCCGAATGGGTGGCACTCAGGTGCCGTACCACCAGACTCTTGAGGAGCGGCAACTGTCCATGAAAAAAATGACCGCCACCGGGCACCACGGTCACGGGCAGCACTTGGGGACGCGCCCAATCCATCACGGCGGCCAAGGGCACGGTGTCATCGTGCTCACCGTGCAGGACCAGGGCGCGCTCGTGCAACTCAGGGGGCACGGCGGCCACATCAAAGCGGCTGGCCGCCGTGCCGACGAACACCAATTTCTCCAGGGACCGGGTTGGGGCCAGGTTCGTCATGGCATGGCTCATCACGTAAGCCCCGAAAGAAAAACCGGCCAGCGCCAGCGGCCGCTGCTCGGAGGCCGGCGCGAACTGCTCGACGACGGCCAGAAAGTCTTCGGCTTCGCCCCGCCCTTCGTCATGCACGCCTTCGCTGGCACCCACGCCCCGGAAGTTGAAGCGCACCGTCTGCCAGCCGCACTGCAGAAACGCCCGAGCCAGGGTCTGCACCACCTTGTTGTCCATGGTGCCGCCAAACAAGGGGTGGGGATGCGCGATGACGGCCATGCCACGCAGCGCAAGCTCTGGTGCTGGCGCATCGCGCAACACCTCGATGCGGCCCGCGGCGCCCTGCATGTGCAGGCGTTCGGTCTGAGCGTTCATGGCACGATCCTCGCCGTGCGCGCGCTCATCGCCCGACCTCGGGGGAGAGCAGCAGACGCTCGACCACCTTGCCCTGCTTCAGGTGGGACTCGACGATTTCATCGATGTCCTTGAGGTCCACGTAGGTGTACCAAGTCTCCTCGGGATAGACCACCGCCACCGGCCCGCCCGCGCAGCGGTCCAGACAGCCCGCCTTGTTGACGCGCACTTGGCCCTTGCCGGAAAGGCCCGCCTCGTGCACCTGCTTCTTGCAATGCGCGAAGGCGGCCTCGGCTTGGTGATCGCCACAACTGGCCTCGCCATTGGCGCGCTGGTTGAGGCAGAAAAAGATGTGTTGTCGAAAGTAGGACGGTGGCTTGCTGCTCATGGCGGAATTCTAAGAGTGACCTGTAAACCACGACGCTGCGCCTGCGTGAGGCCGTTCTGGCAACTCAGGCCGCGCCTGACTGCGGCTCCTGCCGTTCCCGCCGTTCTCGCCACACTCGGGCGAGCACATAGGCCAGCACGGCGTAGGGCCAAAGCCGCCCCAGCCACAGCGTGACGCCATGAAAACGGATGAAACGCCCTTGCTCCCAAACCTGCAAGTTGTGGGCGTAGTAGGGCCCGGTGGGCGCCTGATTGATCAGGCTGAGAAACACGCCCAAGAGCACCAGCAGCAAAGCGGCAGCCAGGCGCACCGGCACGCGCAACAAGAGCAAGGCAAGGACCAAGGCAACCACAAGGCCCGCCTGCACGGGCGTGTTCAGCCAGGTCCAGGCATGCGCGGGGCTGTAGCTCATGGCGGCGGACAGCAGGTTGGCCCCCACGGCAGCGGACAGCAAGACCAGGACGAACACCGCTCGCCGCGCATAGGCGCGGATCACGCAGTAGCCCAACAGACAGGGAATCAATACCCCCAGCACCACGCAGGCCCAGACCATCAGCGGGGCCAGCGGCGCCACACCCAGGCCCGGGGACAACACGGACGGTCCCACCATGGGCAAGGGCGGCAGCCAGCCCAGCCAGGGGGTGCCCTCCAGCAGGCTGCGCAGTCCGGATTCGGTTTGCTCGTAGACCTGTCCCAGCCCCAGGGGCACGGCGGTGGGCGCCAGCAACGCACAGGGCCACAAGGCCAGCAGCACCAGCGCGCCCCGCGCCTCGGAGACGAACCACCTCGAGCGAAAGCGCCCCCAACGGTCGAGCGCGCCCAGGCGCTCCAGCAGGGCGGCGGCGAGCGCGCCCAGCCAGGCACCGCCCGTGTTCAGGACCCAGTCCACGTTGGACGCCACGCGCAGCGGCAGGTAGGCTTGCATCGCTTCCAAGGTCAGGGACAGGAGACAGCCCGCGAGCGTGGCGCCACCCACCGCCCAACCCGACCAGCCGACCACGCCTTCGCCGGGTCGTGTCCGCAGCGCACCCAGGGCCAGGAGGAAACCCAGAGGGGCATAGCCCAGCACGTTGGCCCACAAGTCAAACGCGGTCCAATACTGAGGCCAGGGCGCAAGCAAGAAGCCCAAGGGCAGCGGCCCCTGATCGCGCCAGCCGTCAAAGGGATACAGGCTGGCGTAAACCACCAGCACGACATACATCCCGCCCAGGGGCCAGGCGGAGGTCTTGTGCGAGGCGCGGGACATGCTGCTCACGAGGATTGCCGAAGACCTTAGAAGGGCTTGACCACCACCAGCACCACGGCCGTCAGCAACAGCAGCACGGGGAGTTCGTTGAACCAGCGGTACCAGACATGGCTGCGCTGGTTTTCACCCCGGTGGAACTTGCGCAGAAGCACGCCGCAGGCGTGGTGATACCCGAGCACCAGCAGCACGACCGTGAGCTTGGCATGCATCCAGGCATTGCCCGGCCCCTTGCCGATGCCGTAGCCCAGCCACAGCCACAGGCCGAAGACCAGGGCCGGCACGGCCAGCATCGTGGTGAAACGCAGCAGCTTGTCCGCCATCATCAGCAGACGATCCCGCTCGGCCTGCGAATTCGCGGGCACTTGCGCGAGATTGACGAAGATGCGGGGCAGGTAGAACAGCCCGGCGAACCAGGCGGCGATGAAGACGATGTGGAGCGCTTTGATCCAGAGCATGATTCCAGTCCATTTGGGGCACCAGCCGCATCGCGGCTCGCAGCACGAGGCTAACTGTGCCATCGGCAACGTGATGCCGGAGCTAAAAAAAAACCCCGGCACAAGCCGGGGTTGCAAGCCTTTTTTGCTGTCACACATCAAGGCCCCGCTCAGGGAGGAAAAGCGGGGAGGACGCAAGGTCCTCGGGCGCTAATCTAGCAAAAACGACTACTCAATGCAACAACTGGCTACAGCTTTGTTGCAATTCCATGGCCCCGCTGGCTGACAAGCCGACAGGCCGCTGATGGGCCTTCTTTGAAAGCACGCATACCCCCCGGTGGGGAATAGGGCACAATTTTTCCCTCTCTCCCGCATGCCCCATGACACCCTACGCACCTTACCCCTCAGGCCGCCCGCGTCGCCTTCGGCGTGACAGCTTTACACGCAACCTGGTGCGCGAGCACGCACTCAGCCCCCACGACTTGATCTACCCGGTGTTCGTGCTCGATGGCCAGAACCGCCGTGAGGCCGTGGGCTCGATGCCCGGCGTGGAACGGTTGAGCCTGGACTTGCTGCTGCCCGTGGCCGAGGACTGCGTGCGGCTGGGCATTCCGGTGATGGCGCTGTTCCCCGTCATCGACACCACGCTCAAGGCGCCCGACGGTCGCGAAGCCTACAACCCAGACGGCTTGGTGCCCCGCGTCGTGCGCGGCCTCAAGCAACGCTTCCCCGAACTCGGCGTGATGACGGATGTCGCGCTCGACCCCTACACCAGCCACGGCCAGGACGGCCTGCTGGATGAGACGGGCTACATCTTGAATGACGAGACCATCGAAGTGCTCGTCAAGCAGGCCCAGACCCAAGCCGCCGCGGGCGTGGACATCGTCGCCCCCAGCGACATGATGGATGGTCGCATCGGCGCCATCCGCACAGCGCTCGAGGCCAGCGGCGCGATCCACACGCGCATCATGGCCTACAGCGCCAAGTACGCCAGCGCCTTCTATGGCCCATTCCGCGACGCCGTCGGTTCGGCGGGCAACCTCGGCAAGGCCGACAAGAAGGTCTACCAGATGGACCCGGGCAACAGCGACGAGGCGCTGCGGGAAGTCGCCATGGACATCGCCGAAGGCGCTGACATGGTGATGGTCAAGCCCGGCATGCCTTACCTGGACGTGGTGCGCCGCGTGAAGGACGAATTCCGCGTGCCAACCTTCGCCTACCAAGTCAGCGGCGAGTACGCCATGCTCAAGGCCGCCGCCCAGAACGGCTGGCTGGCGCACGACGCGGTGATGATGGAAAGTCTGCTGGCCTTCAAGCGCGCGGGCGCGGACGGCGTGCTGACCTACTTCGCGCGGGACGCCGCGCGTCTGTTGCGCGCCTGAACCAGGAACCCCACGATGCGCGTCTTTCACATCGGCCCCGGCGGCGTCACTGAAAACGATCAACTCCCCACGTCGCTGCCGGACGCCACCCAGGGAGGCTTCGTCTGGGTGGCCTGCGCGCGGCGTGAGTTCGAGGTCATGCAGACGCAGGTTCAGGCCATGCTGCAGTCCTTGTGCGGCGCGCAATTGGTGGACCTGCACCTGAGTGACCTGCTGAACAAGCAGCTGCCCTCGCACTACGACTACACCTCGCAATACGACCTGCTGGTGTTCCGCCGCCTGGCCGCCGGCACGCGCGAAACGGACATGGAGCACCCGGGCGAGCCCTTGCACGCGCCGGTGCGGCACAGCGGCCCGCCCGTGCTGCGGCGCATCGATACCAGTCCGGTGGGCTTTGCCGTGTTTGATCGATTGCTGCTGACCGTGCATCCGGCGGATTGCGCCGTGCGTGACAGTTACGCGGCGCGGCTCTACATGGCCGCCTCCGACACACGTGGCGGCAGCGCGCGCCTGCCGACCAGCCCGCCCGACCTGATGCTGCGCATCGTCAACCTGATGGTGGACGGCTACCTGGACCTGCGGCGCGAACTCACGCGCCAGCTCGACCACTGGCAGGCCGAACTGCTCAATCCCCGCACCCGCTTCAACAACTGGAGCGCGCTGCTCGACGCACGGCTATCGCTGCACCACCTGGATGAAATCTGCGAAGACCAGCGCGCGGCCATGCAGGACTGGATCGACGCCATCACCACCTGGGCCATGCCAACGGACGCGCTAGGGCGGCAGGAGCGCGAGCTGCTGCTGGTGCGCAGCCGCGACGTGCTGGAACACATCGAGCGTGTGGTGCATCACGTGCGCCGGCTGGAGCAAAGCGCGGAGACCGCGGTGCAGATGCATTTCAACGTGCAAGGCAACCGCACCAACGACATCATGCGCACCTTGACGGCGCTCACCGCGATCTTCCTGCCGCTGAACCTGATCACCGGCTTCTTCGGCATGAACTTTGATTTCCTGCCGCTGATCCACAACACCCGCGGCATCTGGTGGGCTGCCGCCATCATGGGCGTGGCCGGCGTTGGACTGGCCCTGTTCTTTTGGCGCAATCGCTACCTGGATCGACAGGCACGCTGAGCTGCCCGGTTACTTGGCGACCGCTCAGCCCTCATTGAGGCCCGGCACCCGTCTTGAGCCGTTTGAGCAGGTCGTCCACCAACTCCAGACGCAGCAGCGGGTTCTCCACGGCGAGGAACTTCTGCTTGAGCTGGGGGCTCACCGGCAGCACATCGCACCAGCGGTAGGCCAACCAGCCACTGTCGTCCCACTGCAGCGGCGGCTGGATGGGCAACAAGGCGTCGTCCTGACCGGACACGTCGGCTTGCAAACTGCGGTAGAGGCGCTGCAGGTCATCGCGCAGGGGCAAGAGTTCGTCGGGCACCGGCATCGGCGCCGCTTCGTCGAGCAGCAGACCTTCACCCACCCACAGACCGTGCTTGAGCTGCTCACTGCGCTGCAACTGAAACCGCCGCCCGCCCCGGCAGCGGATCAGCATCAGGCCGGGTTGGGGTCGTTCAAAGACTTCGATGTGGGCCAGGGTGCCGATGTCGTGCAGCACCTCCACGGGAGGCTCCGTCTCGCCGAGCGCGGGCGCGCGCCTCACCTCGCTGCCTTGGCGCAGACAGACCACGCCGAAGGGCACTTTTTCCTTGTGGCAGCGTTGGACCAGATCCAAGTAACGCACCTCGAACACGCGCAGCGACAGCACGCCGCCCGGGTACAGCACGGACTGCAGTGGAAAGAGGGGGATCTGGACGGAAGCCATGGTGGTGGGCCGTGGGAGCGCGTTCAGGGCAAGCCCAGCTGGAACAACGCCGCACCGTTGCCCCAGGCAATGCGGCGCGCGACGTCCGGGGGAAGGTCGGCCAGCCAGCTGCGGTAGTCCCGCATCAGCTCACCATAACTGGCCCAGCGCTCATTGACCCAGGTGTCGGAGCCGATCAAAAAGCGATCCGGAAACTTCAGCATGAGCTCCCGCCATTCGGGGCAAAGCTGACTGGCACCCGAAAGCGCAGGCGCAGACGCCTCCGTGAGCGACCCCGCACCCCCTCCCTGACGCGGGGCCTCGTTGCAAACCAAACCAGGCCGGTAGGACAGCTCGCCCATCAAGCCCGGGTACTTCTCCAGCAAAGCGCGGACCCGTGCTGGCGAGGGTCCGCCGATGCCGGTGTGCGCCCAGATCAGTCGGGCGCGCGGCGCATGGGCCATCAGCAAATCCACCGCCGTGTCGTCCATATGGGCCAACACCGCCAGGCCATGCAGCTGCGCGTACTGCATGAGCTTCTTGGCAACTGGGCCATTGGCGTTGGCGCTGTTGTACAGATGGAACTCACCAATGCCCCGGTAAGGCCCCGCAGCGGTGCCGCGGGCATGCTCCTCCTGCACCATGGCGTAGATGCTTTCATCTTCGTGCCAGGTGCCGTAGTCCATGCGATTGCGATAGAGGCGGATGAAGGGCACGACGGCGACGCGCTCGCGCGCATCCGACTCCGCATGGGCACGCGCCAACATCTGGGTGCCTTCGTTCGGGCGGCTGTTGGCGATGACCGCGCGCACGCCGCTACCGCGCATGCGTGCCAACACGTCATTCAAGGGGTACGGTCCCTCATAGGCTTCGACGTTGTAATGCAGGTGGGCGTCGAACAGGGGCCCGTCATAGCCCGCGGCCGGGGAAGCCCCGGAAGCGCGCGCGGTCGAGGCAAAACCCAGCATGGCGCACAAGGCCAGCGGCGACAGACACTTCATCAGCACGTGCGGCATGGCCTGTCTCCCGATCGGTGTCAGCCGAGGTGCTGACCGAGAAAATCGAGCGTGCGCTCGCGCGCCTGGCGAGCGGCCTCGGCATGGTAAGCCGCGCGGTGATCGCAGTTGAAGCCGTGACGCGCCGGATAGATGTGCACGATCACCTCGGGATTCGCCTTCTGCAAGGCCGCCACGCCCTCCAGGGGCACATGGGCATCGTTGTCGCTCAGGTGCGCCATCACGGGCACCTGGGGTTTGGAAGCCAGTTCCTGCGGCTGAGTCATGCCGCCGCCGTAATACGGCACGGCGGCGCTCAGGCCCTTGAGTTTGCTCGCGGCGCGCCACGCCAGCAGGCCGCCCCAGCAGTAACCAACGATGCCCACCTTGGCGCCGCTGTCGCGGGCGACGTAGTCCACCGCGGCCTGCAAGTCCTGCAACACACCGGGCGCGGGCAAAGCTTCCACCGCGGCTTTGAGGCCCATGCCCTGCTTCATGTCCGCCTCCGTGTAACCCAGTTCAACGCCGGGCTGCACGCGGTGGAAGGTCGCGGGCGCGATGGCGAGGTAGCCCGCTGCCGCATAGCCATCGGTCACCTCGCGGATGTGGCGGTTGACGCCAAAGATTTCCTGCACGACCACGACCGCGCCACGGACCTTGGCCGACGGACGGGCCAGGTAGGCGGGAATGGATTGGCCATCGGCGGCCTGAAGATCGATGATCTGTCCCACGGGACGACTCCTTGTATTTCCGGTAGAAGGTCTGACCACGGCAATGGTATCTTGTCGCCCTCGCAGATGCAGGGGGCTCCACGTGACACAAATATTGCTGGTGACGGGCGGCGGGCGCGGCATTGGCGCCGCGACGGCCTTGCTGGCCGGACAGCGCGGCTATGCCGTGGCCGTGAACTACACGTCCGACGCGACGTCGGCGACCGCCGTCGTTGAGCGCATCCGCGCCGGTGGCGGACAAGCTTTGGCCGTGCAGGCCGATGTGTCCGACGAAGCCCAGGTGTTGGCCATGTACGCCCGCGTCGACCGCGAACTGGGCCCGCTCACGGCCCTGGTGAACAACGCGGGCGTGGTGGACAGCACTCAGCGGCTTGCCGAACAAAGCCTGGCGCGTTGGCAACGCATGTTCGCCATCAATGTGTTTGGTACCTTGCTTTGCTCGCGCGAGGCTGTCAAACGCATGAGCACGAAACATGGCGGCCAATACGGCGGAGGCCAAGGCGGCGCCATCGTCAACCTCAGCAGCGTGGCGGCGCAACTCGGCGGAGCCGGCCAGTACGTGGACTACGCGGCGGCCAAGGGCGCGGTGGACTCGTTCACCCGTGGCCTGGCGCGCGAGGTGGCGACCGAGGGCATCCGCGTCAACGCGGTGCGCCCCGGCGTCATCGAGACCGACATCCACGCCAGCGGCGGCCAGCCGGACCGTGCCCAGCGCATGGCGGGCATGATTCCCATGCAACGGCCCGGCACGGCCCAGGAGATCGCCCAGGCCATCCTCTGGCTGCTTTCAAACGGAGCCAGCTACGCCACCAGCGCCGTGCTCGACGTTTCGGGAGGTCGCTGACACCAGCGCGCAACACCATGGATTTCAAAGCCCTCATCACCCTGCTGGCCGTGGTCAACCCGCTGTCGGCCCTGCCCTTTTTCATCCACTACACCGAGGGCTACACCAAGGAGCAGCGCCGCCGCACCATCATGATCGCGGCGCGCACGGTCTTCATCGTGATCGCGGCCAGCGCCCTGCTGGGCTTGCACTTGCTGGCCTTCTTCGGAATTTCACTGGCCAGCTTCCAGGTCGGCGGCGGCATGCTGCTGCTGACCTCGGCGCTGTCCATGCTCAACGCCCAGCCGGCGGAGGCGCGCTCGAACGCCAGTGAGATCGAGGACTCGGCCGCGCGCGCCAGCATCGCCGTGGTGCCGCTGACGATCCCGCTGCTCACGGGCCCGGCCACCATGTCGACCGTGGTGATCTACGCCGACAAGGCCCACACGGTGCTGCAGCACGCCACGCTGATCTTCTACGGCGCCGTGGTCGCCCTGGCCGTGCTGCTGTGTTTCACGCTGGCCGAGCGCATCGCCCGCCGCCTGGGCAAAACCGGCATCAACGTGATGACCCGCTTGATGGGTCTGGTGCTGGCCGCCATCGCCGTGGAGATCATGTCCGACGGCCTGGTGCAGTTGTTTCCGGCGCTGGCCGGACGCTCATGAGAACGTCCGGTCGCGTACGGTAGGCGCTCACCAACCGATCGCCTTGGGCAACCAGAGCGCGATCTGCGGATAGAAGAAGACCAAGGCCAGCGTGATCGCCTGCATCGCGATGAAGGGCACCACGCCCTTGTAGATGTCCTTGATCGTCACCTCGGGCGGCGCCACGCCCTTGAGGTAGAAGAGCGCCCAGCCGAAAGGCGGCGTCAGGAAGGACGACTGCAGGTTGACCGTGATCAACATGGCCAGCCAGACTGGGTCCACGCCCTGGGACAGCAGCACCGGCATGAAGAGCGGCACGGCGATGTAGCTGATCTCGATCCATTCGATGAAGAAGCCGAGCACGAAGATCAGCGCCATCATGAACCAGATGTCGCTGTTCACGCCACCGGGCAGCAACTCGAACAGGTCGGAGATCAGGTCCTCGCCGTGCAGGCCGCGGAAGGCCAGCGCGAAGACCTGCGCCGTCATCAGGATGAGCATCATCATCGCCGTGATCTTGCTGGTCTCCAGCGCCACCGCCTTGAGCATCTTCAGCGTGAGGCGCCGCGCCCCGGCCGCGATCAGCACGGCGCCCACCGCGCCCATGGACGCCGCTTCCGTCGGCGCGGCGATGCCCCCGACGATGGAGCCCAGCACCGCCACCACCAGCAAGATGGGCGGCACCACGACCTTCCAGAAGCGTTTCCACAGCTCACCCCGCGAGACGGCGTCGCGCTCTTCCTGTGGAATGGGCGGCATCAGCGCGGGGTTCATCCAGCCACGCACCAGCAGGTAGATGATGTACACCGCCGCCAGCAGCATGCCCGGCCCCACGGCCGCCGCGAACAGGGTGCCGACCGAGAGCTGCATGATGTCCGACAGCAGGATCAGGATCAGGCTGGGCGGGATGATTTGCCCCAGCGTGCCCGAGGCGCAGATCGCGCCGGCGGCGATGCTCTTGTCGTAGCCGCGCTTGATCAGGGTGGGCAGCGTCAGCAAGCCCAGCGTGATGACGGTGGCGCCCACGATGCCCGTGGTCGCGCCCATGAGCACGCCGAAGAGGATGATGCCCACGCCCATGCCGCCGCGCACGCCACCGGCGATGTGGCCCATCACGTCGAGCAGGTCGTCGGCGAGGCGCGATTTTTCCAGCATCACGCCCATGAAGACGAAGAGCGGGATCGACATCCACTGGTACCCCGCCACCACGCCGTAAAAACGCGCGGGCAGCAGGGCGAACAGGCCATCGCCGAAACCCAGGTAGCCGAAGACGAAGCCCGTCACGGCCAAGGTCGTGGCCACGGGTACGCCAATCATCAGCAGGATGAAGAAGCCAGCCAGCATCAGCAAGGCATAGGTCTGCGGTTCAAACATGGCCGCCCTCCCCCATCCCGTTCGTGCCACCGCTCACGGCCTCTTGACGCTGATGGAACAGCCGCAGCAGGGCCCCCACCGATTGCAAGGCAACCAGCGCATAGCCCAGTGGTATCAGCGACTTGATGGCCCAGCGCCAGGGGATGCCCCCCGGATCGGGCGAGGTTTCGTTGATGCTCCAGGACTGCGCGACATACGCGATCGACAGCTTGATGAAAAGCAGGGACACGACCAGCATCAACAGCACCGAGACCACATCGACCACGAATTTCGCCCGCGGCGAATAACCGGCATAGAACAGGTCAACCCGCACGTTGTCGCCGCGCTGCAAGGCATAGCTCATGCCCAGCAGTATCAGCGCCGCCAGCAAGTGCCACTCCAGTTCCTGCGCCCAGACGGAGCCGAAGCTGAACAGGTAGCGCAGCGCGACGTTGGTCGCGACCAGTCCGATCATGAGCAGCGTCACCCAGAGCGTGACACGCCCGATGAAATCGGTCCACGCCTCGATGGCGCCCATCAAGGCGACCTTTGCTTTTTTCACGCACACCGCTCCTGGTCAGCCACGGATCTTGGTGTGGTACTGCTCTTCGCTGACCTCCACCCAGCGGTCGTACTTGGCCTTGAAGGCGAAGTAGGAGTCGTGCACCTTCTTGACCAGCGGGTCCTTGGCCACGGCCTCGGCCAGCACCTTCTCGGTCTCGACGCGCAGGGCCTTGATCACCGGGTCGGGCAGAGGCTTGGCGATGACCTTCTGGTTCTTGACCAGGTCTTCCATGGCCTCGGAGTTGGCCTTCTGGCACCAGCCTTCGCTGATGACGTTGCAGGCCGCCGAGGCGTTCTGCACGATGGCCTGCAGGTCCTTGGGCAGCTTGTCCCAGGCGGCCTTGTTGATCAGCAACTCGGACACCGTCGACGATTCGTGCCAGCCCGTGGTGTAGTAGTACTTGGCGGCTTTTTGCAAGCCCAGACGCCGGTCCTGGTAAGGGCCGACGAACTCGGCCGCGTCGATCACGCCGCGCTCCAGCGCGGGGAAGATCTCACCCCCCGGCAGCACCTTCACGTCCACGCCCAGGTTGGCGTAGACCTTGCCGGCCAGGCCGGGGATGCGCATTTTCAAGCCCTTGAAGTCGGCGACGGTGTTGATCTCCTTCTTGAACCATCCCGTCATCTGCACGCCGGTGTTGCCGCAAGGCATGGCCACCATGCCGAAGGGCGCGTAGACCTCGTTCCACAGGTCGATGCCGCCGCCGTCATAGAGCCAGCCGTTCATGCCCTGAAAGTTCATGCCGAAGGGCACGGCCGTGAAGTACTGGGCCGCGAAGGTCTTGCCCGTCCAGAAGTAGCTGTTGGCGTGGTTCATTTCCACCGTGCCCGCGCGCACGGCGTCGAAACCCTCGAAGGCCGGAATGAGTTCTCCCGCACCGAAAACCTGGATGTTCAGGCGCCCGCCCGACATCTCGCGGATGCGCTTGGCCAAGTCGGTCGCGCTCCCCGGGCCGTCCATGTAGAAGGGCGCGCCCTTGGCATAGGCGCTGGTCATCTTCCAGTTGAAGGACTGCTGGGCCTTGGCGACCATGGGGAAAGCCAGCGTGCCGGCCGCGGCGGCGCCCGTGACACTCTTGGAGACGAAGGAACGACGGTCCAGTTTCATGGGGATACTCCAGTGCAATGGGTTGAAAGAGACGAAGGAATGCAATTCAGGAAATGCTTACTTGCATGCAAGGCGCATGCCCGATTCAGCATGCCCATCGCCCCGCATCCCGCCCGTTCCCGCAAAGCTGTCACAAATCGTTAGCCTCGCCCGTCTAGAGCCTCATGGACGACACCACCCGCTTTTTCAATCGCCTGCGCCCCCGCTTGCAAGCCATCGCCTACCGCATGCTCGGCACCGTGGCCGAAGCCGAGGAGCTGGTGCAAGACGTGTGGCTGCGCTGGCATGAGGCCGAGACCGACTCGCTCGACAGCGCGGAAGCCTGGCTGGTCACGGTGACCACGCGCCTGGCCATCGACCGCCTGCGCACAGCCAAGGTGCAGCGCGCGCACTACACCGGCTTCTGGCTGCCCGAACCGCAACTGACCGCGTCCATCACCCCCGAAGACGGACCCGCCAGCCCCGAGGAATTGCTGGAACGCGCCGACGACATTTCCATGGCCTTCCTCGCGCTGCTGGAGCGCCTGGCGCCCGAAGCCCGCGCCGCTTTTCTGCTGCGCGAGGTCTTCGACGCCGACTACGCCGACGTCGCACAGGCTCTGGGCAAGAGCGAAGCCGCCTGTCGGCAAATCGTGTCGCGCGCCAAAGCGCAACTCAAAGACGGCCGGGTGCGCCAGGCCGTCTCGCCCGACACGCACTACAAGTTGCTCAGCGGTTTTGCCGAGGCCGCGCGATGCGGTGACTTCGCCACCCTGCAGGCGCTGCTGGCCGACGACGTCGAGCTGATCGGTGATGGCGGCGGCAAAGTGCCGAGCTTTGGCAAGGTGTTGACTGGCGGCGTGCGCATCGCTCAGCTCTACTGGGCCATCTGGCTGCGCGGGCAGAAGGGCGAACTGTCAATACACATGGAACTGGCCCATATCAACGGTCAGTGGGGCCTGCTGCGCTTCATCGACGGGCAACTCGAATCCGCGCAGAGCATCGAAAGCGATGGCGAGCGCATCACACGCATCCATGCGCAGCGCAACCCGGACAAGCTGCAACGCCTGGCCGAAGCCTGGGCTGTCACAAAAGCGGGAGGCAACGCGTCTTGAGGGGTGAATGCATCACTTTCATTCAACCCTCAATACGGAGTACCTCACCATGAGCCAACGCCTCGACTGCGCCCAACAAGCGCCCGAACTGTTCAAGAAGTACCTGGACTTCAGCCTCGCGCTGAAAAAAGGCAGCCTGGAACCCGGCCTGCAGCACCTCGTCACCCTGCGCGCCTCTCAGCTCAACGGCTGCGCCTTTTGCGTGGACATGCACGTCAAGGAAGCGCGTCTCCACGGCGAGCGCGAATTGCGCCTGCACCACGTCGCCATCTGGCATGAATCGCCGCTGTTCTCCGCGCGCGAGCGCGCCGCCCTGGCCTGGACCGAAGTGCTCACGCGCCTGCCGGCCCAAGGCGTGAGCGAGGCCGACTACCAGGCCGTGCGCGCCGAGTTCAACGAACAGGAAACGGCCGACCTGAGTTTCGCCATCGTCGGCATCAACGGCTGGAACCGCCTGTGCATTGGTTTCGCCGCCGTGCCGGGTTCGCAGGACAAAGCCTACGGCCTGGACAAGGCGGGTCTGGCCTGAGGGAAAGCCCTCTGAGCCGGCGCCCGTCGCCACGGCACCTGCGTTGATCCAGGTCAAAGCGCCCGCCCGCGCAGGCCCTAGCATGGTTGTTCATCCACGATGGAGGAGACGCCATGGTCACGAGCCCACCCGCCGGTTCCGCCCCGGCCCGCGAACCGGTCCACGTCATCGGGCTGCTGACCGCGCTGATCGGCCTGGCCCTGGTTCTGCTGCTGCCCCGCCCCGCGGGCTTGCCGGTGGCGGGACAGATCATGCTGGGCTTGCTGCTGTTCTCGGTCATCCTCTGGATGACCGAGGCCGTGGACTACGCCATCAGCGCGGTGCTGATCACGGCGCTGATGGCCTTTTTACTCGGCCTGGCGCCGAACGCGGCCAAGCCGGAGGCCGTGCTCGGCACCACCGCCGCGCTGACCCTGGCCCTCAGTGGTTTCGCCAACACGGCGCTGGCGCTGGTGGGCGCGGCCTGCTTCATCTCGGCGGCCATGACGCTGACCGGCCTGGACAAGCGCATCGCGCTCTTCATCCTCTCCCTGGTCGGCGCGCGCACCAAACGCGTGGTGGTTGGCGCCATCCTGGTCGGCATCGTGTTGTCCTTCCTCGTGCCCTCGACCACCGCCCGCGTGGCCTGCCTGGTGCCCATCGTCATGGGCATCATCCTGGCCTTCGGCGTGGACAAACGCTCCCGCTTCGCGGGCCTGCTGATGATCGCCACGGCGCAAGCCGCCTCGATCTGGAACGTGGGCGTCAAGACCGCCGCCGCGCAGAACATGGTGGCCATCGGCTTCATCGAGAAGGCCTTTGGCCAGACCATCACCTGGCTGGACTGGCTGATCGCCGCCGCGCCCTGGTCCATTGGGATGTCCATCGCACTGTACTTCGTGATGACGCGCATGATGCCGCCCGAGACCGAGGAGATCGCAGGCGGCAAGGACACCATCCGACAGGCCCTGCGCGCGCTGGGGCCGATGACGGGCGCCGAATGGCGCTTGCTCCTCATCATGCTGACCCTGCTGGGCTTGTGGTCGACGGAGAAAGTGCTGCACCCCTTCGACACGTCCAGCACCACCATCGCGGCCATTGCATTGATGTTCACGCCAGGCATCGGTGTGATGGGCTGGAAGCAGGCGCAATCGAAGATTCCCTGGGGCACCATCGTGCTCTTCGGCACGGGCATTAGCCTGGGCACGGCGCTGCTGCAGACCCAGGCCGCCGCCTGGCTGGCCCACCTCATCGTGGCGCATCTGGGCCTGGCTGGTGCCTCGGCCTTCATGATCCTGGCCCTGCTCTCGCTCTTCCTGATCGTAGTGCACCTGGGTTTCGCCAGCGCCACCGCCCTGGCCTCGGCCATGGTCCCCATCATGATCAGCGTGCTGCAACAGATCGCGGGTGACCAGAGTTCAGTGTCAGGGGCCGCACCGCTGAACCTGATCGGCATGACCCTGCTGCTGCAGTTCGTGGTGAGCTTCGGCTTCATCCTGCCCGTCAACGCACCGCAGAACATGGTGGCCTACGGCACCGACACCTTCAGCGCCAAGGACTTCGTGCGCACGGGCCTGGTACTGACGGTGATCGGCTACGGGCTGGTGTTGCTGCTGGGCGCGACGTATTGGTCTTGGATGGGGTATCTGTCGCACTGAGGCCGCGGGACATCGACCGATCAAACGTTAGGCGACAGGCAGCGCAAACCCTGTCCCAAGCGCCTGCCGAAGATGATCCACCAGGCACTGCACCGCGCGCGGCGGCTGCGGTGACCAGGGACGGATGGCGTAGATGCGTTCGCCGAAAAAATCTCGCGGTAGCCAGGCAGGCAGTACGCGCCGCAGTTGCCCCGCAGCCAAGGCCTCGGCCGCACTGAAGTCCGGCAGCAGGGCGATGCCCAGGCCGCCCAGCGCGGCTTCGCGCAGCACCTCACTGTTATTCGCCTTGAGCGGGCCACCCACGGCAACCGCCACGCGCTCGACATCCGAATCGGCGACGCGCCGGCCCGTGCTTTTCTCGAAGGCCCAGCTCTGACCCGCCGCGCCGCGCAGGTACAGCAGACACTGGTGGCGCGCCAGCTCGGCGGGATGCTTGGGCTCGCCCGCGCGCGCCAGGTAGTCGGGGCTGGCCACCAGCACCGAGCGCGTGTCGCACAGCACCGTGGCCACTTGGGTGTCAGGCGCCGCCTGGGCGTGGCGGATGGCGAGGTCGAAGCCTTCCTGCGCCAGATTGACGAAACGGTCGCTCAGGTCCAGCTCGATGCGAATCTCAGGCCAAGCCCGGGCAAAGGCCGGCAAGGTGGGCGCGATGTGCTGCCGCCCCAGGGCCACGGGCGCGCTCACGCGCACCAGACCGCGCGGCGCGCCTGCCAGGTCCTTGGCGCTGGCCACGCCCTGTTCGATGCGCGCGAAGGCCGCGCCGATGTCGTCCACCAGCTGCTGCCCCGCCGCCGTCAGGCCCACGGCGCGCGTGGTGCGGCGCACCAAGGGCAGGCCCAGGCTGCGTTCCAGCTCGGCGATGCGCATGCTGGCCGAGGCCTTGGACACGCCCAGGCGCCGCGCCGCCTGGGTGTAGCTGCGGGTCTGGGCCAGCACGGTCAGCAGGTGCAGGTCCGCGTAGGCCAGGGTGGGGGTGTCGGTGCTCATGGCGCCATTGTTCATCGAAATGAACAATGTGGTCAGCTGACTGGCCTTCTCAAGCGCCCCCGCGCGGCCTAGACTGCGCCGCATTCATCATCCACCAACCTCGGTTTGCCACGGAGGCCCCGCCATGAACGCTCGCACCCTCGCCCCCATCGGGCACCACATCGCCGGCCAGATCCGGCCCGGCGCCTCCGGCCGCCAACAGGACGTGACCAACCCGGCCACGGGCGCGGTCACCGGCCAGGTGGCGCTGGCCTCGAGCGCCGAGGTCGATGCCGCCGTGGCCGCCGCGCAGGCCGCCTTTCCGGCCTGGGCCGACACCTCGCCGCTGCGCCGCGCGCGCATCTTGTTCAAGTTCCTCGAACTGCTGAACCAACACCGCGACGAACTCGCGCGCCTGATCACCGCCGAGCACGGCAAGGTGTTCACCGACGCGCAGGGCGAGGTGACGCGCGGCATCGAGATCGTGGAGTTCGCCACCGGCATCCCGCAGCTGCTCAAGGGCGACTACACCGAGCAGGTCTCGACCGGCATGGACAACTGGACGATGCGCCAGCCCCTGGGCGTCGTGGCCGGCATCACGCCTTTCAACTTCCCCGTGATGGTGCCGATGTGGATGTTCCCCGTCGCCATCGCCTGCGGCAACACCTTCGTGCTCAAGCCCAGCCCGCTGGACCCCAGCCCCAGCCTGCGCATGGCCGAGCTGCTGAAGCAGGCCGGCCTGCCCGACGGCGTGTTCAACGTGGTGCAGGGCGACAAGGGCGCGGTGGACGCACTGCTGGCCCACCCCGACTTGAAGGCCGTGAGCTTCGTCGGCTCCACGCCGGTGGCCAACAGCATCTATGAAACCGGTGCGCGCCACGGCAAGCGTGTGCAGGCGCTCGGCGGCGCGAAGAACCACATGGTCGTGATGCCCGATGCCGACTTGGACCAAGCGGTCGATGGCCTGATCGGCGCGGCTTATGGCTCCGCCGGTGAACGCTGCATGGCGATCTCGGTCGCCGTGCTGGTGGGCGACGTGGCCGAGAAGATCATGCCCAAGCTGGTCGAACGCACGAAGGCACTGAAAGTGTTGGATGGCATGAACCTCGCCGCCGAAATGGGGCCCATCGTCACCGAGGCAGCAAGACTACGCATCACCGGCTACATCGAGCACGGTGCGAAGGAAGGCGCGAAGCTGCTGGTGGACGGGCGCGGTTTCGCGGGTGCGAAGGCGGGGGCGGGCTGCGAGCAAGGCTTCTGGCTCGGCGGCACGCTGTTCGACCATGTGACGCCCGAGATGAAGATCTACAAGGAAGAAATCTTCGGCCCCGTGCTCTCCTGCGTGCGCGTGCCCGATTTCGCCAGCGCGGTGCAGCTCATCAATGACCACGAGTTCGGCAACGGCGTCTCCTGCTACACGCGTGACGGCAACGCCGCCCGCGAGTTCGCGCGCCGCATCCAGGTCGGCATGGTGGGCATCAACGTGCCCATTCCCGTGCCGATGGCCTGGCACGGCTTTGGCGGCTGGAAGAAGAGTCTGTTCGGTGACATGCACGCCTACGGCGAGGAAGGCGTGCGCTTCTACACCAAGCAAAAGAGCGTGATGCAGCGCTGGCCCGAGAGCATCGGCAAGGGCGCGGAGTTCGCCATGCCGACGAGCAAGTAAGACGTCGGCGCAACGGCCCTCGGCAGCAGCCGCGCGAGGCACGCTGTCGCCTGGACGTGGAACTCGGTGTGGGTCCGAGGAAAAACTCGGCGCGCAACGTCAGAGTCGGCTCACCGCCTCAAGCGAATTCCTCACCAAACAGCAAGCGCCAGGCGTTGCGCCACGCGACCTGATGCCGCGCATCCTCGGGCAACTGCCCCAGGAAACGCCGGTGTTTGGCATCGTATTCGTTGATGCGATGCATGCGGTCCTGACCCAAGTCGAGCGCGGAAAGGAAGCGCCGAGGATGCGCGACGATCAAATCGCGCCATTCTTTCTTGAGCGTGTCGCCATTCCAGATGCGCGAGTGCTTTTGCCCGCTCGGCGGATACGTCGAGGCACCGTCGCCGAACGCCGTGTCGAAGCACAACTGGGGAAAGCGCTGGATCAGCCCTTCCACGTAGCTGGGTGAATAACGCGTGGCACGCTCAAGGTAGCGAACCTGCGCGAGATGGCACCACACCACCCGGGCGTGGGGATACTGTTCCAGCATCTTTTCGAGCACGGGGAGCAAGGCGTCCTCGATCTCGTAGTGGATCTGGAAGGGCAGCCCGGTGGCCTCGCTCAGACGGAACAAACGATGGCCCGCCGGTCCGTCCAAGGGGATGTCGACGTCACGCTCTTCGGCGTCACGCTTGGCTTGCCGGGGTGAGGGGTAGTGGCGAAATTCGTATTCGCCCAGCAGCAGGATCTGCCCCTCGCGTGCCGCTTGCTCCTGCGCATCCAGGAATTCGTCGGGCGCGTCCGTCAGCGCGGGCGGCTGACCGCCATTGCCGATGGGAATGAAGCGGTCCGGAAAACTCGCCAGCAGTCGCTTTGAGAGGTCATCGTAGCGAACGCCTTCCGCAAACCGGTTCTTGCCGATGTCCGCGGACAGCGCCATCAAGCCGATGTTCAACTCATCCATCGCCTTGGCGATGGCCTGCACATCGATCTTCGTGGAATTGCAAGAGCTTTCGATGTCGATGTAAGGCAACGCCCCGCTTGCGAGCATCCTCTTCATGCGCAGCGCGTAGCCCGCTTTCAAGGACTGCCCATCCGGTTGCGCGGTCTGCCCCATCGCGAGCTGTGGCAAACCCACCGCCACCGGGAGCGCACCGAAGTTCTTGATGAAGCGACGCCGGTTCATGGGAACGCGGGGCGTTGGGCACATGTTTGGCAAACAGCTGCTGGCCTCTCCTGGCTCATGACGGTCAAGTGCAGTGCGTATGATCCCGTTCATTCTAGGCATGCACGGCCTGAGCAAGCCCCGCCCATGAGCGAACCCCATCGTGTTGCCGACCCGCGAATGATCGCGACGATGTAAGCCAAGGCGACCAGATCGGGATTGAGCGCGCAGTTGGGGCGATCTTTTCCGCTGGCTGCCTTTCTGAGCATTGATTCAAACGACAACATCCATGAGCGAGACCACCTTCGACTTCATCATCATCGGCGCGGGCACGGCGGGTAGCCTGCTCGCCAATCGCCTGAGCGCCGATGCATCCAAGCGAGTGCTGCTGATCGAGGCCGGTCGCAAGGACGACTACCACTGGATTCACATCCCCGTCGGTTACCTGCATTGCATCGGCAACCCGCGCACCGACTGGCTCTACCAGACCGAACCGGACGCCGGACTCAATGGCCGTGCGCTGCGCTACCCGCGCGGCAAGGTGCTGGGCGGCAGCTCCAGCATCAACGGCATGATCTACATGCGCGGCCAGGCACGGGACTACGACCAGTGGGCCCGGCTCACGGGCGACATGCGCTGGAGCTGGGACCAGGTGTTGCCCTACTTCAAGCGGCATGAAGACCATTACCGGGGCGACCCGGTGGGCCAGCGTGCGAAGGACGCACCGTTTGCCGCCGACCCGGCTTTCGCGGCTTTCCATGGCACCGGCGGCGAGTGGCGCGTGGACCAACAGCGCCTGCGCTGGGAGGTGCTGGACGCCTTCGCGCGCGCTGCCCAGCAGGCCGGCATTCCCGCCACTGAGGACTTCAACCGAGGCAACAACGAGGGCGTGGGCTATTTCGAGGTCAACCAGAAGAACGGCCTGCGCTGGAATACCGCCAAGGCGTTTCTGCGCCCCGCCTGTTACGCCCGCCCGAATTTCGAGCTGTGGACCTCGGCCCAGGTTTCGCGCCTGCTGTTCGAGGACGGCGCCGATGGCCGGCCGCGCTGCGTGGGTGCGCAGGTCTGGACGGGGCACGAACAGGTGACCGCGCGCTTGCCGCGGGACGGCACGGGCGAGCTCATCCTGTGCGCGGGCAGCATCGGGACGCCGCAGATCCTGCAGCTCTCGGGCCTCGGCCCCGGCGCGCTCTTGCAGCAACACGGCGTGCCCATGGTGCAGGACCTGCCTGGCGTGGGCGCCAACCTGCAGGATCACCTGCAGATCCGCGCGGTCTACAAGGTGCGGGGCCCGAAGGACCGGCGCGGCCTCACGCTCAACACCCTGGCGGACAGCGCCTGGGGCAAGTTGAAGATCGGGCTGGAATATGCCCTGCGCCGCAGCGGGCCCATGAGCATGGCCCCGAGCCAGCTGGGCGCCTTCACGCGCAGCAGCCCTGGCCTGGATCGGCCCAACCTGGAGTACCACGTGCAGCCGCTGTCGCTGGACGCCTTCGGCGAACCCCTGCACGGCTTCAACGCCTTCACGGCCAGCGTCTGCAATCTGCAACCGACCAGCCGGGGCACGGTGCGCATCCGCAGCGCGCGTTTCGAAGACGCCCCGGCCATCGCGCCCAACTACCTGTCCACGCCGGAGGACCGACAGGTCGCGGCCGAATCATTGCGGGTGACGCGGCGCATCGTGGCGCAGCCCGCACTCGCGCCCTACCAGCCCGAGGAATGGAAACCCGGCCTGCCGCCCAGCGGACCCGATCAGAGCGACGCGGATTTGGCGCGCCTCGCGGGCGACATCGCCACCACCATCTTCCACCCCGTGGGCACGACCAAGATGGGGCGTGTGGAGGGCCCGGATGCGGACCCGATGGCCGTGGTGGACGCGGAACTGCGCGTGCGCGGCGTCACGGGCCTGCGCATCGCCGACGCCGGCGTGATGCCCCTCATCACCAGCGGCAACACCAATGCGCCCACGCTGATGATCGCCGAGCGCCTGGCCGAACTGCTGCGCCGGGGACAGCGCTAGAGCCCGAAATTGGGCGGGGCTAGGGCAAACGCGCGCACGGGAAAATCCCGATGCCCTCAATTGGTGCCCGGGCCTACAGTCACGTCACTCAAGGTGCGGCAGACGAGCTGCCGCAGACGCGAGGAACCGAGGACGACACTGGCTTGTTGAACTAGAAAACAAAATAAAGTTACCATCCACAGCAGATGGCTCTGCAAAAGCACCGCGCGCAAGCCCGGTGCTTTTTTATTGCTGGCTGTCGTGCCACGCCTTCCGAGGCCCTCGCTCCACACACCCTCCCCTCACAGCCCGCTGGCCTCGGCCGCAAGGGCGTCGCTTGTTACATTTTTCCCATGGAATTGTTGTTTGTCTCGCTGGCCTCGCTGCTGGCTGGCTTCGTGGACGCCATCGTCGGCGGCGGTGGCCTGATTCTGGTGCCCGCCTTGTTCGCCACCTACCCCGGCGCCAGCGCCGCCACCCTGCTGGGCACCAACAAATCGGCCTCGGTCTGGGGCACCGCGTTCTCGGCGACGCAGTACGCGCGGCGGGTGGAGCTGCGCTGGCGCGCGCTGCTCCCGGCCATGGCGCTGACGCTGATCGGCTCCTTCCTTGGCGCCTGGCTGGTCACGCTGATTTCCACGGCCTTCCTGCGCAAGCTGCTGCCCCTGGTGCTGCTGGCCGTGTTGCTCTACACCCTGGCCCGCAAGGACCTGGGCCGGGCGCACGCGCCGCGCTACGCGGGCCGCGCCGAGGCGGTGGTGGCGGGCAGCATCGGTCTGTTGATCGGTTTCTACGACGGCCTTTTCGGCCCCGGCACGGGCAGCTTCTTCATCTTCCTGATGGTGCGCCTGCTGGGGTACGACTTCCTGCACGCCTCGGCCCACGCCAAGTTGCTCAATGTCTGCAGCAACGTGGCGGCGATCGTGCTGTTTGGCCTACGAGGCCATGTCTGGTGGCATGTCGCGCTGGTGCTGGCCCTGGCCAACGTGGCGGGCAGCCTGCTGGGCACCCGGCTCGCGCTCAAACATGGCGCGGGCTTCGTGCGCGGGGTGTTCATCGTGGTCGTGGTCGCGCTGATCCTCAAGACGGGGCGCGACGCCTTCTGGCCCTGACACGCCTGTCGCGGGCCTCGCGCTGTCCATGCTGAGGTGCTTCGCCCCACAAGTGTGAGGGCCCGAGCTGGCCCCGACCAAGCCCAGTGCCCGTGCCCGGTACGCACCAGGCCGGCAGCTGGGCCGCTTATTGCCCAGCAGGGCCGTCCATGAAGACTTCCTGTGCGGGAACCACGGGCACGGACTCGGGCTGAGGCAACTGGGTCTGAACAGGCTGGGCGGCCTGACCCGGACCGGTCACCTCGGTCAGCACCGACTCGCGGCGCTCTTGCGGCGAGGGCGCGGGCGGCTTCTGGAACCAGGCGCGCTTCAAGCCCCCCAGGGCCTTGACTTCGTCGTCGATGCTGCGCGGTGGCCACGCCACCTCGGCGGCCAGGCGCGGACGGCCAATCGGGTAAGCGGCCAGCCCCTGGCTCACGGCGTACAGGTCTTCCACGCTGGGGTACTGGCCCAATAGCCAGTAATCGAACACGCGCCGGGCGATGGGCGCGGCTTGTTCGGCGCCCCAACCCGCGTTCTCGACCACCAGCGCCACGGCTATGCGCGGCTCATCGGCGGGGGCGAAGGCCATGTACAGGGCGTGGTCACGCTGGTGTTCTTCCAGCTTGCGGGCGTCGTACTTGTCCTTCTGGCTGATGGTCACGGCCTGGGCCGTGCCGGTCTTGCCCGCGCTGAGGTACTTGGCGCCAGCGAAAGAACGGGCCGAGGTGCCTTCTTGGGTCACGCCCACCAGAGCGCGACGCACCGCCTCCAGGTTCTGCGGGTTGTAGCCCAGGCTCTGAGGCGGCGTCTTGGCGGTTTCGTGCATGCGCAGGGTTTGCGGGTCCTGCGTGCCGATGACCAAGTGCGGGCGCTGACGCAGTCCATCGTTGGCCAGCGTGGCCGTCGCCGTGGCCAGCTGCAGCATGGTGAAGGTGTTGTAGCCCTGGCCAATGCCGAGTGAAATCGTCTCGCCAGCGAACCAGCGCTGCAGACTGGGTTGCTTGAAGGCACGGCGCTTCCACTCTTGGTTGGGCAGCACGCCTCGCACCTCGCCCTGGATGTCGATGCCCGTGATCTGGCCGAAGCCCAGCGGCTTCATGAAGTCATGGATGGCTTCCACGCCCAGGTCGTTGGCCAGGGCGTAGTAATACACATTGCTGGACTTGACGATGCTGCGGTACAAATCCACCACGCCCAAGCCGAAGTCGCCGTGGCTGCGGTAGGTGTGGCCGCCCAGAGTCCAGGAACCCGAGTCCACGATGGTGGCGCTCGGGTCGCGCTTGCCCAGTTCGAGGGCGGCCAGGGCCATGAAGGGCTTGTAGGTCGAACCGGGCGGGTAAATGCCCCGCAAGGCGCGGTTGAGCAAGGGCTTCTCGATGGACTCGTTCAGTTCCTGCCAGGATTCCTGGTCCACGCCTTCAACGAAGATGTTGGGATCGAAGGTCGGCTTGGAGACGAAGGCGAGGATCTCACCGTTGTTCGGGTCCATCGCCACCAACGCGCCACGACGGTCGCCAAACATTTGCTCGACCAGGTGCTGGAGCTTGATGTCGATGGACAGCAGCACGTTGTCACCCGGCTTGTCTGGCTTGGTCGCCAGCGTCCGCATGATCACGCCGCCCGCCGAGGTTTCGATGCGCTCGAAACCAGTCTGGCCGTGCAACTGCTTTTCGAAGCTTTGCTCCACACCCAGCTTGCCGATGTAGTCGGTGCCGCGGTAGTTGGCCTGCTCCTCGGCGGGCCAGGCTTCGATGCGGCGCTTCTCGCTGGTGTTGATGCGCCCGATGTACCCCACGACGTGGCTGCCCAATTCTCCCCAGGGGTAATTGCGCAGCAGGCGAGCGCGCAGTTCCACGCCCTTGAAGCGGTACCGCTGAACGGTGAAACGCGCCACCTCTTCATCGGTCAGGCGGATGCGGATGGGCAGCGATTCAACCCCCCGGCTTTCCTGCATCAGTCGGCGGAAGCGCTGACGGTCGCGCGGGGAAATGTCCACCAGCTGAGCGAGCTCGTCGATGGTCTTGGGCAGGTCATCCACCTGGGCGGGCGTGATTTCCAGGGTGTAGGCCGAATAATTGGTGGCCAGCGGAATGCCGTTGCGGTCAAGGATCAGGCCGCGCGCAGGTGTCAGCGGGACGATGGTGGTGCGGTTCACCTCCGCCTGGGCCTGCAACTCAGCATGGCGAAACACCTGCAAGTACACCAGCCGCACCATCAGCAGCAGGAAGCAGATCGCGATCACCCCCGCCAGCACCAGGGCGCGGTTGCGGAAGCGGTGCAGGTCCGCCTCGACGTTGCGCAGCTCGGTCAGGGCCATGACTCACCCATTCAGGCACGCTGACGCTGGTTCACCGACGGGCCGCACCCGGCGCGAGCAATGCACCGGGCCAAGCCGGTACGGTAGACAGCGGTCTGTGCAAGGTTGACGCGCGGACATCTCATAGTGGCCGGTTGGCATCTGGATCAGGCGCGCGGCGTTGCGGCAGCAGCAACAGCAAGGTCGCGACGGGCCAAAGCAAGGCCTCGATCAGGGGCGCCAGGAACATGGACCACCCAGGAAACTCGCCCCCCAGCATCATGCGCACCGCCAGGGTGACGAGATGCGCCGCCGCCATGATAGGCAGCACCTGCAGGGCCTGCCCGGACACGGGAAACCAAAGGATGCGCCGATGCACGGCCGTGGCGAAGAAGCTCAGCACCGAGTAGGCCAGCGCATGCTGACCCAGCACGCTGCCTTGGTGCACGTCCATCAGCAAGCCAAACAGAAAGGCACCCGTCATGCCCACGCGGCGCGGCTGGTGCACGCCCCAGAAAACCAAGGTCAGGGCCAGCAGGTCCGGCGCCCAGGGCGCTCGGCCCCAGAGCACGAAATTGCCCATCATGCCCAGGGCCAGGGCGCCCACGAGACTGCCCCAGATGAAGGTCGGCTTGGCGGGCAGCAGCAGTTGTTGGCCTACGTTGAGCATCATCCGCCTCCTTTGCGCGGTGTGCCCGGCGCGGGCGCCGTCGTTGCGGGCCGCGGCGGCACTCGGCCGGCCAGGGACTCGAGCACCAGCACCTGGCTGGCCCCGTCGACCCGCGCCTGCGGTTCACAGAAGATCTGGGCGAAGGCTGCCGCGGGGCGGCGCTCCACCCGGCTGACCCGCGCCACCGGCAGGCCGGCGGGGTAGACGCCGTCGATGCCGCTGGTCACCAGCAGGTCGCCCGGCTGCACATCGGCGTCGACGGCCATGTAGCGCAGCTCAAGCCGCCCACCTTGACGATCAGGCTCGCCAAACACCACGGCGCGCACACCGGTGCGCGTGTTGACGATGGGAGTGGCCTGCGCGGCATCGATGACCAGGGTGACCTCGGCCAGGGCGGCATGCACCCGGGTCACCTGGCCCAGCAAACCGGAATCATCGATGACCGGAGCGCCAGCGCTCACCCCGTGCAGCAAGCCGCGGTCAATGACGACGCGGTGCACATAAGGATCGGCGGCATCGTAGAGCACCTGCGCGGCCTGGCTGGCCGTGGACAAGCGCGGTCGCAGATCGAGCAGGCGGCGCAATTGCTCGTTTTCGAGCGCCAGCTGTTCATGGTTCAGCACGCGGGGCGTCTGCTGGCGCAGCAGTTCCTGGCTGTGCGCGGCGAGGTCGCGGGCATAACGCAGGTCTTGCGCCGCTTCGTACAGGTCACGGCTCCACTGCACGGGCTGTTGCAGCGCCCATTGCAGGGGATAGACCACCGCGGAGATCACCGTGCGCAGGGGACCGGTGATTTGGAAGCGGGTGTCCGCGACCATCAGGAAGAGCGACAGCGCGCCAGCCAGCAAGAGCCGAGACAGGGCGGAAGCGCCTTGGCGGAAGAAGGGCGGTGGCGATCTGTCCAGCGTACCGAGCGCCATAGGGGTGTGAGACCTTTTTCCCGCGAATCAGACGGGTTCGATGAGTCCGGTTTACTCGTTGGTGAAGATGGCGCCCAGATGGTCCATGCGTTCCAGGGCGATGCCGCAGCCGCGCACCACGCAGGTCAGCGGGTCTTCGGCCACCAGCACGGGCAGGCCGGTTTCCTCGGACAGCAGGCGGTCCAGGTCACGCAGCAGCGCACCGCCGCCGGTCAGCATCATGCCGCGGTCGGCGATGTCGGCGCCGAGTTCGGGCGGGGTCTGTTCCAGCGCGTTCTTGACGGCGGACACGACGTTGTTCAGCGGATCGGTCAGCGCTTCCAGGATTTCGTTGCTGGAGATGGTGAAAGCGCGCGGAACGCCTTCGGACAGGTTGCGGCCGCGCACTTCCATCTCGCGGACCTCGCTGCCTGGGAAGGCCGAGCCGATGTCCTTCTTGATCAGTTCCGCGGTCGGCTCGCCGATCAGCATGCCGTAGTTGCGGCGGATGTAATTGATGATGGCTTCGTCGAACTTGTCGCCCCCCACGCGGACCGAGCCCTTGTAGACCATGCCGCCCAGGGAGATTACGCCGACTTCGGTGGTACCGCCGCCGATGTCCACGACCATGGAGCCGGAAGCCTCGGACACCGGCAGGCCCGCGCCGATGGCGGCGGCCATGGGTTCCTCGATCAGGTAGACCTCGGACGCGCCAGCGCCCAGGGCCGATTCGCGGATAGCCCGGCGCTCCACCTGGGTCGAGCCGCAGGGCACGCAGATGATGATGCGCGGGCTGGGCTTGAACATGCTGCGCGGATGCACCATGCGGATGAACTGCTTGAGCATCTGCTCGGTGACGGTGAAGTCGGCGATCACGCCGTCCTTCATGGGGCGGATCGCCTCGATGTTGCCCGGCACCTTGCCCAGCATCGACTTGGCTTCGTGGCCGACCGCCTGAATGGATTTCTTGCCCTGGGGGCCGCCTTCGTGGCGAATCGCCACCACCGAGGGTTCGTTGAGCACCAGCCCTTTGTCACGGGCGTAAATCAGCGTGTTGGCCGTGCCCAGATCAATCGCCAGGTCGGTCGAGAAATACTGGCGAAACGCTTCAAACATTGCTCTATCCTTTGGGTGCCGCGGGTGTCCTTGAAGGCGGGATAATACCCCATCCCCTGTGCGCGCCCAGGCTGCGCCAGGCCCGCCGGAACGGGGATGAGCCCAGGAATTACACCGCTTACACGCGGTTTCAAGCCTGCCATCCACCCCTTGGACGCTCAAGCAAGCCGCTTGCGTGCCCGAGCGCTCCGGCAACCGCCCTGCCCAACCTCTGCCTCAACACGGTTTTCGCCATGTCCCTGACTTCCGCCGACATCACGCGCATCGCCAGCCTGGCCCGGCTGGAACTGAGCCCCGCCGAGGGCGAACGCATGCGCGAACGCATCAACGGCTTCTTCGCCATCGTCGAGCAGATGCGCGCGGTGGACACCACCGGCATCGAGCCCCTGTCGCACCCGACCATGGCCGCCGCCTACCAGGCCGCCGGTCGTCAGGCCGAGACCGCGCAAGCAGCCCTGCGTCTGCGCGAGGACCGCGCCAGCGAGGCCAACCAACGCGAGGCCAATCAGCGCAGCGCCCCGGCCGTGGAACGGGGGCTGTTCCTCGTGCCCAAGGTCATCGAGTGATGCCGCATCAATTAACGCTGATTTGTCCCGTTTCTGAACACCTCCAAGAACAAGACCGAGCATGAGCGATTTGCATGAACTCAGCGTGGCCCAGCTAGCCGCGCAACTGCGTCAGAAAAAGGTGTCCGCCGTCGAGGCGGCGCAGCACTTTTTGGCGCGCATCAAGACCCACCAGAACCTGGCCGCCTTCCTCGCCGTCGATGAGGAAGCGACGCTGACCCAGGCCCGCGCCGCCGACGCGCGCCTCGCCGCGGGCGACAGCGCGCCCCTGCTGGGCGTGCCGATCGCGCACAAGGACATCTTCGTGACGCGGGACTTCCCCAGCACCGCGGGCAGCAAGATGCTGACCGGCTACCGCTCGCCCTTCGACGCGACCGTGGTCGCGCGACTCGGCCAGGGCGCGCCCGACCAAGGCCCCGGCGCGGGCGCCGTCACCCTGGGCAAACTCAGCTGCGACGAATTCGCCATGGGCTCGTCCAACGAAGCCGTGGCCGTGCCGGCCGTCGGTTTCTCCTCGGCAACCCCGGTGAAGAACCCCTGGGACCCGGCTCGCGTGCCCGGCGGATCCTCGGGCGGCAGTGCCGCCGCCGTGGCCGCGCGCCTGGCACCCGCCGCGACCGGCACCGACACGGGCGGATCCATCCGCCAGCCCGCCAGCTTCTGCGGCATCACCGGCATCAAGCCCACCTACGGCCGCGCCAGCCGCTACGGCATGATCGCCTACGCCTCCAGCTTGGACCAAGCCGGGCCGATGGCGCGCTCCGCCGAGGACTGCGCCCTGCTGCTGTCGGCCCTGTGCGGGCCGGACCTGGACCGTGACTCCACCTCGCTCGACTTGCCCGCCGAGGACTTCAGCCGCGGGCTGAACGACAAGGTCGACGGTCTGCGCATCGGCATCCCCAAGGAATTCTTCGGCGCAGGTCTGGCCGCCGACGTGCGCGCGGCCATCGACGCCGCCCTGAAGGAATACGAAAAGCTCGGCGCCAAGCTGGTCGAGATCTCGCTGCCGCGCACCGAGCTGGCCATTCCGGTCTACTACATCATCGCCCCGGCCGAAGCCAGCTCCAACCTGAGCCGCTTCGATGGCGTGAAGTTCGGCCACCGCGCCAAGGACTACACCGACCTGCTGGACATGTACAAGAAGAGCCGCAGCGAAGGCTTCGGCGAGGAGGTGCAGCGCCGCATCATGATCGGCGCCTATGTGCTGAGCCATGGCTACTACGACGCCTACTACCTGCAGGCGCAGAAGATCCGCCGCATGCTCGCCGACGATTTCCAGAACGCCTTCCAGCACTGCGACGTGATCGCCGGCCCCGCCGCCCCCAGCGTGGCCTGGCAGATCGGCGGCCATGGTGACGACCCCGTGGCCGACTACCTGGCCGACATCTACACCCTGCCCGCCTCGCTCGCGGGCCTGCCGGGCCTGAGCCTGCCGGTCGGCTTCGGAGACGGCGGCCTGCCCGTGGGCCTGCAGCTGATCGGCAACTACCTGCAGGAAGCGAAGCTGCTCAACGCGGCGCACCGCTACCAGCAGGCCACCGATTTCCACCTTCGCACCCCCGCGGGTTTCTGACCATGAGCAGCAAGTTGATCCAAGGCTACGAAGTTGTCATCGGCTTCGAGACGCACGCCCAGCTTTCGACCGAGAGCAAGATTTTCAGCCGCGCGCCCACGGCCTTTGGCGCCGAGCCCAACACCCAGGCCAGCGCGGTGGACCTGGCCCTGCCCGGCACCCTGCCGGTGATGAACCGGGGCGCGGTGGAACGCGCCATCCAGCTCGGCCTGGCCCTGGGCTCGCACGTCGCGCCGCGCAGCATCTTCGCGCGCAAGAACTACTTCTACCCCGACCTGCCCAAGGGCTACCAGATCAGCCAGTTCGAAATCCCGGTCGTGCAAGGCGGCGAAGTGTCGTTCTACCTGGGCGACGAGAAGAAGACGGTGCGCCTCGTGCGCGCGCACCTGGAAGAAGACGCCGGCAAGTCCCTCCATGAAGACTTCATCGGGCAAAGCGGCATCGACCTCAACCGCGCGGGCACACCGCTGCTGGAGATCGTGACCGAACCCGACATCCGCAGCAGCGAGGAAGCCGTGGCCTACGCCAAGGAACTGCACAAGATCGTGACCTGGATCGGCATCTGCGACGGCAACATGCAGGAAGGGAGCTTCCGCTGCGACGCCAACGTCTCGGTGCGCAAGCCCGGCGCACCGCTGGGCACGCGCCGCGAGATCAAGAACCTGAACTCCTTCAAGTTCATGCAGCAAGCCATCGACTACGAGATCCGCTGGCAGATCGAGCAGATCGAGGACGGCCACGCCATCCAGCAAGCCACGGTGCTCTTCGACCCCGACACGGGCGAGACCCGCGCCATGCGCACCAAGGAAGACGCGGCAGACTACCGCTACTTCCCCGACCCGGACCTGCCGCCGCTGGTGATCGCGCCCGAGTGGATCGAGCGCGTGAGAGCGCAGATGCCCGAGCTTCCGAACGACTTGGCCAAGCGCCTCCAAGAAGAAGACGGTCTACCAGCTTACGACGCCGTGCAGATGACGCAAAGTCGCGCCATTGCTCGCTTCTACAAGATGACCCGTGAGCGTTGCCAGCAACCCAAGCTAGCAGCAAACTGGATCATGGGCGAGGTTTCAAAGCGCTTGAACGCCGAAGGCATAGATATCGAACAGCTCGAAGTTCGCGGCTTCACTCCGGCAATCCTGGGCGACATGATCCGATCTATTCATGACGGAATCATCTCCAACAACGCAGGGAAACAAGTACTGGATGAGCTCTGGCTAGGTGGGGATTCCTCAAATCCGCAAGCCCGTGTAGCTGCCGTCATCGAAGCCAAAGGCCTCAAGCAGATGAACGACTCCGGCGCGCTGGAAAAAATCATCGACGAGGTGATCGCCGCCAACCCGGACAACGTGGCCCAGTTCAAAGCCGGCAAGGACAAAGCTTTCAACGCCCTGGTGGGTCAGGCCATGAAGGCCAGCAAGGGCAAGGCCAACCCGCAGCAGGTCAACGACCTGCTGAAGAAAAAGCTGGCCGGGTAAACCGAGCACGCCGTTCCGACCCGTCTCGCGCCGAGGTACAGCCCATGCACACCCACGATCTTTCCAAATGGCGGCACGCGCATGTGTTCAGCACGAACAGCGCCTCGGCGGAGCGCGGCACCCAGGCCGTGATGTGGATCACCCTGGCCATGATGGCCGTCGAGATCGGCGCGGGCTGGTGGTCCAACTCCATGGCCCTGCTGGCGGACGGCTGGCACATGAGCTCGCACGCCCTGGCGCTGGGCCTGAGCGCCCTGGCCTATGCCGCGGCGCGGCGCTACGCCAGCGACCGCCGCTTCGCCTTCGGCACCTGGAAGATCGAGGTGCTGGCCGGGTACACCAGCGCATTGCTGCTGGTCTGCGTGGCGGCCCTCATGGTGGTGGGCTCCATCGACCGCCTCTGGTCACCCAAGCCCATCCTGTACCAGGAAGCCATCCCGATCGCCGTCATCGGCCTGCTGGTGAACCTGCTGTGCGCCTGGATACTCCACCGCGCCGGGCACACGCACCATGACCATGACGGGCACGCCCACGGGCACAGCCATCACGCCCATGAGGGACAGCATCCGCATCACCACGACCTCAACCTGAAGTCGGCCTACCTGCACGTGGTGGCCGATGCCGCGACCTCCGTGCTGGCGATCGTGGCGCTGATGGGCGGCCAAATGCACGGCTGGGCCTGGCTGGACCCGGTCATGGGCCTGGTGGGCGCGGTCTTGATCGTGATGTGGGCGCGCAAGCTGATCGCCGACACCGGCAAGGTGCTGCTGGACTGCGAGATGGACCACGACGTGGTCGCCGAAATCAGCGAGGCCATCACGGCCGATTTCAAGGAAGGCGAAACGCAGCTGACCGACCTGCATGTCTGGCGCGTCGGCAAGGACGCCTACGCCGTGGCGCTGGCCCTGGTCACGCACGACCGAACGCTGACGCCGGAGCGCGTGAAGACGGCCCTCGCGATCCACGAGGAAATCGCCCACGTCACCGTGGAAATCAACCTCTGCAGCTGAACCACCGTGCCGGCGCGCAAGCTGGCACTCTGTGCCACTCTACCGACCGCGCCTGAAGGATTGGCCGGCGGGGCTTACAAACCCAGATCACTCAGACTGGGGTGGTCGTCCGGCCGCCGCCCCAGGGGCCAGTGGAACTTGCGGTCCTCGGGCTTGATGGGCAGGTCGTTGATGCTGGCGTAGCGACGCTGCATGTAGCCCAGTTCGTTGAACTCCCAGTTCTCATTGCCGTAGGAGCGGTACCACTGGCCGGAGTCGTCATGCCATTCGTAGGCGAAGCGGACCGCGATGCGGTGCCCGCTGACGGCCCAGAGTTCCTTGATCAGGCGGTAGTCCAGCTCACGCGCCCACTTGCGCTGCAGGAAGGCTCGCACCTGCTCACGTCCGACCGGAAACTCGGCGCGGTTGCGCCAGCGCGTGTCCTCGGTGTAGACCAAGGCCACGCGGTCCGGGTCGCGTGAATTCCAGGCGTCCTCGGCCATGCGCACTTTTTGCGCCGCGGTCTCGGGCGTGAACGGGGGCACGGGGGGTTTCGGGTCCATGGCAAAGCTCCTCAGGTGTTGCAACTCAAACCGCGCGCTGGCTCCGGTCCGCGAGCGTGACCGCCTGGCGCGTCAGGCGGTCGATTTCTCCGGTGATGTCCGACAGCACGTTGGCGACCACCGCGAATTCACGGCCATGTTGCCCCGCGCGCGCCGCCATGATCTGGGCATTGAAGCTCACCACCTTGGCTTCCTTGGCGACGCTCTGGATATCGCCCACGATGCCCACGAGCTCCGTCATCATGGTATCGGACTTGGCCTTGGTCACTTCGTCGAAGGCCGTGGTCGCGGTGTTGAGCACGTCCAGGATGCGGTCGATCAAGCCCACGAGTTCCAGCAGCGATTCGGCCACGCCAGAAGCCTTGCGCTCGATCTGCTCCAGCGTGCGCTGCATGAGCTGCATGAAGGCAGCAATCACCGGGCCGACGCCGTTCGGGCCGTGGTAGGTGTCCGCGATCTTTTGGGCGGCAGCCTTGTCCAAAGACAAGACGGTGTCTTGCAGATGCTGCTGACTTTCGGTGAAGACGTGCAAACTGCGTTGCGCGGCTTCCAGTTTCTGCGCGTCGCCGCGTGAAGCCAGCAGGGTTTGCAAAATCATGCGCTGCGACAACATGCGCTGCCGCGCGGCCAGATTGACCAGGGACAGTCCCTGGACGTGCGCTGGCCGTTCCGACATTGGCGAGGGGGTGATGACGCGCGGCGTGAAAGCTGGCGTCGTGGTCGCGGCAGGAAAAGGGGTCGAGTTCATGGAAGACGCTGGAGCATGGCCTCACGGAAAGGACCCGATTGCGTCAGCACGCGTCCTTGGCCTCGACCTTGCACACCCTGGCCGCGGCGATCTCGACAGTGGAGAACGCCATGGCGGCTGAGCGCCCACGGTCGTTTGAAACGATCAATAGGTCTTGTAGGGCAGGAACTTGCCCGACAGCAGCACGTTGACGCGGTCGCCCTTGGGGTCGGCCTCGCGCGTGATGTCCATCTTGAAGTCGATGGCGCTCATGATGCCGTCGCCAAACTCCTCGTGGATCAGCTCCTTGATCGTGGTGCCATAGACGTTGACGATCTCGTACCAGCGGTAGATCAGCGGGTCGGTGGGCACGGCCGTGGTGAGCGAGCCCTTGTAGGGCACGACCTGCAGCCACTTTTGCTCCTCCTCGTTCAGGCCAAAGATCGCGCCGAGGGTCTTGGCCTGCGCGGCGTCGAAGGTCATCTGGCCCAAGCAGCCGGCGGTGACCCATTCCTTGCTGAGGCCCACCTTGGCGGCCACGTCCTCCCATTTGAGGCCCTTGGACACCTTGACGGTGATGATTTTTTCGGTGACGTCGTTGCGGTTCATGGAATGCTCCTGGGTTGGGGAAAACGGCGCGCGCCCTCAATGGGCCTGCGCGCGCGAAACGAGAAAATCAACGATGTGGTTGCGCAGCGCGTAGTAGCCGTCCAGGTGGTGCAGCCCGGCACGTTGGCGATCACGCGGCAGCGGGTTGACCACCACCTCGGCGATGCCGCCGGGCTGGTAGCGGCCTTCACGCTCGCCGCCATTGCGCATGAGCAGGATGCGGTCGGCCAGCAGAATGGCCTCGTCCACGTCGTGCGTGATCATGAACACGGTCTGCTGCGTCTGGCGCACGATGGCCATCAATTCGTCCTGGATGGCGCCTCGCGTCAGGGCGTCCAGCGCGCCGAAGGGCTCGTCCAGCAGCAGCATCTTGGGCGCGATGGAGAAGGCACGCGCGATGCCCACGCGCTGCTTCATGCCACCCGACAACTCGCTGGGTTTGCGGTCGATGGCGTGGCTCAGGCCCACCATCTCGACGTAGCGCTCCACATGGGCGCGCAGTTCGGCGGCCTTCATCTCCGGCCAGCGCGAGCGCACGGCGAAGGCGATGTTCTGCCGCACGCTGAGCCAAGGCATCAAGGCGTGCCCTTGGAAGACCACGCCGCGCTCCAGACTGGGCCCCGAGACCTCGCGTCCGTCCATGAAGACATGGCCGGCGCTGGCCTGGTCCAACCCCGCCAGCACATTCAGGATGGTGGTCTTGCCGCAGCCCGAATGGCCGATGATGCAAACGAACTCGCCCTTGTCGAGCGTGAAGGAGACATCGGCGAAGACCGGCCGCTCGGGCACATAGGCCTTGGCCAGCCCTTCGATTTTGAGGAAGGTCTTCACGCCGACTGGCTCCGTACCCGGGTTGCGCGATTCATGGCGAGCAGCATTGCGAGCTTCACTCCACATAGGTCACGGCCTTCTGCAGGCGGCCGAACAACAGGTCGAGCAGCATGCCCACGACGCCGATGACGGTGATCGCGAAGATCACGTTGGACAGCGAGAGGTTGTTCCATTCGTTCCAGACGAAATAGCCGATGCCCGTGCCGCCGACCAGCATTTCGGCCGCCACGATGACCAGCCAGGCGATGCCCATGCTGATGCGCATGCCCGTGACGATGGTGGGCGCGGCCGCGGGCAGGATGACCAGGAAAGCTTTTCGCAGCGGGCTGACTTCCAGCGTGGCCGCGACGTTGAGCCAATCGCGCCGCACCGCCGCCACGCCAAACGCCGTGTTGATGAGCATGGGCCAGACCGAGCAGATGAAGATCACGAAGATGCCGCTGGCCGAGGAATCCTTGATGGTGTAGAGCGCCAGCGGCATCCAGGCCAGGGGGCTGATGGGCTTGAGCACCTGGATGTACGGGTCGAGGGCGCGCCGCAGCAAGGGCGACATGCCGATCACGAAACCCAAGGGCACGGCCACCAAACAGGCCAGCAAGAAGCCCAGCCCCACGCGCGCCAACGAATGGCCGAGCTGGATCGCGATGCCCTTGTCGTTCGGACCGTTGTCGTAGAAGGGGTTGCTCAGGTGTTTCCACGCGGTGCGCGCGAATTCGGCCGGTGCGGGGAAACCGCCTTGCTTGCCCGACGCGGAGGCACCCGCCGCCGCGCCCGGGTCCTTGCCCATCATCTTGAGGTACTCGATTTCCTCGGGCGTCAGGTTGGCGGCCCCGCCCGCCGCGGAGGCCACAGGCACGGTCGCGACGTGCCAAACGAACGCCAGCATCAGGAACAGGAGCAGGGACAACAGGGCCGCGCGTGGCCCCTGTGCTTGCAGTACGCGTTTCATGCGAATGCCATCGGGGGAGTTCACGCCGCCTTGCGGATCTTGAAGCTCTTGGCGTAATCGGCGGCCTTGGCCGGGTCGAACTCACGCCCCATGATCTTGAACTTGGGGTAGCTGCCCTCGGGCACGGGTTGACCCAGGGCGGCCATCTGCTTCTTGGCGTCGGTGAGCAGGAAGACCTTCTCGGCGATCTGCTTGTAATTCACATCGCCCTGCAGATAGCCCCAACGCTGCATCTGCGTGAGCATCCACACCGCCATGCTCTGCCAGGGCATGGGGTCGAAGTCGGCGCGGTTGGGCACGTTCTGCACCTTGCCCAGGCCGTCGGCGAACTTGCCGGTCAGCACCTGCTGCAACACGATCTCGGGTTGGTTCAGGTACTGCGCGGGCGCGATGGTCTTGGCGATCAGTTCGCGGTTCTCGGCCTTGCGCGCCATGGCCGCCGAAGTCAGCACGGCACGGTACAGGGCGGCGAAGGTGTTGGGGTTCTGCTGAATGAAGTCGGCGCTGGTGCCGAAGGCACAGCACGGGTGACCATCCCACAGGTCCTTGGTCAGCAGATGGATGAAACCGATTTCCTCGTACACCGCGCGCTGGTTGAAGGGATCAGGGCCGAGGTAGCCGTCGATGTTGCCGGCACGCAGGTTGGCCACCATCTCGGGCGGCGGCACGACGCGGATTTGGATGTCGGTGTCCGGGTTCAAGCCATGCTCGGCCACGTAATAACGCAGCAGGAAGTTGTGCATGGAATAGTCGAAGGGCACGGCGAACTTGAAGCCCTTCCAGTCCTTGGGATCGCGTTTGTCCTTGTGCTTGAGCGCCAGGGTGATGGCCTGGCCATTGGTGTTCTGGATCGCCGCCACCTGCATGGGCGCGGGGTTGGACCCCAGGCCCAGACTCATGGCCAGTGGCATGGGGCTCAGGAAGTGCGTGGCGTCGTACTCCTTGTTGAGCATCTTGTCGCGGATCAGCGCCCAGCCCGCCGTCTTGACCACTTCCACGTTCAAGCCCTGCTGGCTGTAGAAGCCCATGGGGTGGGCCATGATGAGGGGCGTGGCGCAAGTGATCGGGATGAAGCCGATCTTGATGTCTTTCTTCTCGAGCGCACCCTTGTCCTGCGCCATGGCCTGCAAGGCCGACACGGGCAGCAGCGAGGCGATGGCCGCGCGCGCGGTGTTCGCGCCCACGGCCTTGAGGAAACGACGGCGCACGCTGTCGACCGGGAAGATCGCCTTGATCAGGCTGGCCTCGACGAAGTCACGCGACAGGGCTTCGGCCTCGGTCGCGAGCGAGGCGCTGCGCGTGGCGGCCATCGACGCAGCGTGATCGGCCGGCGCGTGATCCTGACCGCAGGAACAGCGCAGCATCAGCGGACGGTCCGCGTCGTACGGTGCATAGGTCTGGGCATCCGTGTCGGACGAGACAGACGAGACGGGCTGGGCAGGCAGTCGGGACATGGCGCACCTCTTTCAAGAAAAGATGCTGTCCTTACGCAAGTCGTGCGCCAGTCGCGTGGTCTGCACGCGGCTGGCGGTACTTCGGCGCAAAGTCGCCGATGATTTTTCGCGGCCTTGTAGGGCTGGCCCTACAAATTTCGGGACGTGGCATCGCGCTCGGCATAGAGCGCCAGCTCCACATCGTTCTTGGTTCCGGTCTTTTCGAGGATGCGCGCCCGGTAGGTGCTGACCGTGTTGGGTGCGAGGCCCAGCTGCGCACCAATCTCGCTCACGCTGCGCCCCTGGATGAGCAGACGGAAGACCTGGTGCTCGCGGTGTGACAGCGCCTCCGCACCGCCGCGCCCGGCCACCGCGCCGGCCAAGGCCTCGGCCGCGGCGGGTGTGACGAACACGCCGCCGGCCGCCGCCTTGCGCACGGCGGCCAGCATCACATCCGGGTCAGCGCTCTTATTCAAGTACCCCGCTGCGCCCAGCTTGATGCAACGCGCGGCGTACTGGCGCTCAGGATAGGTGCTGAGCATCAGCACGGGCAGGCGCGGGTGCGCGGTGCGCAACTGCTGCAGCACGTCCAGCCCATCGCGACCAGGCAGGGCGATGTCCAGCAGCACCAGGTCCAGCCGATCAGCCATCACCTGCACCTGTTCCAACACATCCGGGCCGGTGGCGGCCTCGGCCACCACCTGCACACCCGGATCATCGGACAGGATCTGCTTGAGGCCCTCGCGCACGATGCGGTGGTCGTCGCCGATCAGGATGCGCAGGAGTTCGCTCATGGCGTCACCGGCATCAGCAAGGCGAACGTCGTACCGCGACCCGGCTGGCTGTCGATGGTCACCTGGCCACCGAAGTGGCGCGCGCGTTCGCGCATGCCCATCACGCCATAGGCCGTGGCGGCCTCGAAGGCCTCGGGCGCCGCGCCCCGCCCGTCATCGCGCACGCTCAGGCGCAACTGGCACGCATCGGCCTCGATGCGGATGGCGACAGCGCGGGCCTGGGCATGACGGCCCACATTGCTCAACATTTCCTGGAAGATGCGGAACACCGCCATGGCCGCGGGCTCGGGCAGCTCGACGCCCGCCTGCACGTCCATCTGCCAGGTCAGGTCCAGCTCGGCGGATTGCACGAATTCCTGGGCCTGCCATTCGAGCGCGGCCCACAGGCCCTGATGGTCCAGGATGCTGGGGCGCAGGTCGGTGATGATGCGTCCCACGTTCTCCACCGCGTTCTCGATCATGCGGCTCATGCCGTGGCACTTGCAGCGCAGGCGTTCACGCAGCGCGTCGGCCTCGTCGGGCGCGGGCGTTTCGCCCAGGCGCTTGGCCAGCCAGTTCACGTCCATCTTGAGCGCGACCAACAGGCTGCCCAGTTCGTCATGGACCTCGCGCGCGATGCGCGTGCGCTCGTCCTCGCGCGCCGAGTCCAGCCAGGCCGAGAGTTTGCGCATCTGCGACAGCGCGTCGGACAGCTCGCGCGTGCGCTCGTCGACGCGCAACTCCAGCTCCTCCTTGGCGCGGCGCAAGGCGTCGGCCGCCTGCTTGCGCGGCGTGATGTCCACGATGGTGGCCATCGCGCCCAGCACCATGCCGTTGTCGACCACCGGGTGCGAGGTGTACTCGGCCGGAAAACTGGTGCCGTCGCGCCGCCAGAGCACCTCGTTGTCGATCCGGCAGGACTGGCCCTGGCGGAAGGCGTTGAAGATCGGGCAGTCGCGCTCGTGGTAAGGCTGGCCGTCCTGGCGCGTGTGGTGGATCAGCTCGTGCATGTTGCGGCCGATCACCTCGACCGGCTCGTAGCCCAGCATGCGCGCACCCGCCGCGTTGATGAAGATGCAGCGCCCCGCGAGGTTGACGCCGAACATGCCCTCGCCGGTCGATTCGAGCAAGAGGGCCAGGCGGTCGCGCCACAGCGGATGGGCCAGGGACTGGCCTTCGTGTTGCGCGGGGGTTTCAAGCGAGGAAGACATGGCGGTGTTGGCAGGGTCTCATGGCAAGGAAGCAAGCGTCATGCCGCTGGCCATCGCTGGCTCACCCTAACCTTGGCCCTGACCTGGACCGCCCGCGGCCGCTACTGGGCGACGCCGTAACGCTGTCGGTAAGCGAGCACGCGCGCGTGGTCGGCGCCGGAGGCCCCGGCACCCTGGCACTCCAAGTAGCGCAGCAGGTCTTCCAGACGGGCGATGGTGGCCACCTGCATGCCCAGGCGATCGCGCACGTACTGCACGGCGCTGTAGGGCACGTCGGCGCCGTTCTCGGTCGCCATCTCCTGGCGGTCCAGCGCGATCACCACCGCGTGGGCCTGGGCGCCCGCGGCCTCGATGAGGGCGATCGATTCGCGCACCGCCGTGCCGGCCGACATCACGTCGTCCACGATCAGCACCCGGCCCTTGAGCGGCGCACCGACCAGCGAGCCGCCCTCGCCGTGGTCCTTGGCCTCCTTGCGGTTGTAGGCGAAGGGCCGGTTGTGGCCGCGCCGCGCCAGCTCCACCGCCACCGCCGCGCCCAGCGGAATGCCCTTGTAGGCGGGGCCAAAAATCATGTCGAATTCCAGCCCGCCCTCGCGCATCGCGTCCAGCAGCGCAGCCGCATAGAATTCCGCGAGCCGGCCCAGTTTGGCCCCGTCGTCGAACAGGCCCGCGTTGAAGAAGTAGGGCGAGAGCCGCCCCGCCTTGGTCTTGAACTCGCCAAAGCGCAGCACGCCGCATTCCACCGCGAAGGCCACGAACTCCTGGGCCAACGCTTCCTTCTTTTCTTCACCCGCCATGGCTACAACATCCTTGTTCAATCTGGTCAGTCTCAACCTCAACGGCATCCGTTCCGCCACCAGCAAGGGGCTGGAAGCCTGGCTTGAAAAGACGCGCCCGGATTGTATTTGCGTGCAGGAAGTCAAGGCCCAGGCGCCGGACGTGGCCGGCAAGTTCGAGCAGCTCGCCGGCTTGCAAGGCCACTTCCATTACGCCGAGAAGAAGGGCTACTCGGGCGTGGCCGTCTACACGAAACACGCGCCCAGCGATGTGCTGATCGGCTACGGTTCGCCCGAGTTCGACGCCGAAGGCCGCTGGGTGGAACTGCGCTACGACACGCCCAAGCGCAAGCTCTCACTGATCAGTTGCTACTTCCCCAGCGGCTCCTCGGGGGAAGACCGCCAGCAGGCCAAGTTCCGCTTCCTCGACGAAATGTGGGCGCACCTGCAGTCGCTGCGCGGTCAGCGCGAATTCATCCTCTGCGGTGACGTGAACATCGCGCACAAGGAGATGGACCTGAAGAACTGGAAGGGCAACCTCAAGAACAGCGGTTTCCTGCCCGAGGAGCGTGCCTGGATGACCAAGCTGCTGGACCCGCAGCAGGGCGGCCTGGTCGACGTCTACCGCACGCTGGAACCCGAGGCCATCGACACCGCCTACACCTGGTGGAGCAACCGCGGTCAGGCCTACGCCAAGAACGTCGGCTGGCGCATCGACTACCACCTGGCCACGCCCGCCCTGGCGGCGCTGGCGCGCCAGACCGGCGTCTACAAGGACGAGAAGTTCAGCGATCACGCGCCGCTGTCGGTCAGGTACGACCTGACGATCTGACAAGAAAAAGGCGCACCTCTTGTCCACTGCGGGACGGACGGCCGCGGGACCGGGGACTAACATCCCCGCGGACCATCCTGCGGAGCACGCCCATGATCGAGACCTGGCTACAAGCCCTGCCCCATGGCATTCACCTGAGCTGCCGCGCCTCGGGCACCCCCGGCCGACCTGTGCTGCTCTTCCTGCACGGCTTTCCGGAAGCGGCTTTCGTCTGGGACGAACTGCTCGAACATTTCACCCGGCCTGAGAACGGCGGTTACCGCTGCGTGGCGCCCAATCTGCGCGGCTACGAGCGCTCGAGCGCGCCGCCAGAACCCGCCGCCTACCGCGCCAAGCATCTGGTGCAAGACATCGCGGCCCTGATCGCCGTCGAATCCCCCGGCCAGCCCCTGGCCTGCCTGGTCGCGCACGACTGGGGCGGCGCCGTGGCCTGGAACTTGGCCAACCAACAACCCGCGCTGATCCAGCGCCTGGCCATACTCAACTCGCCGCACCCGGGCACCTTTCTGCGCGAGCTGAAAAACAATCCGAAGCAGCAAGCGGCCAGCGCTTACATGAACTTTCTGATCCGGCCCGATGCCGAAGCCTTGCTGGCCGAGGACGACTACCGCCGCCTCTGGGACTTTTTCCTGAACCTGGGTGCGGGTGAAGATGGCTACGGCTGGCTAACCGATGAACTGAAAGAACGCTACCGAGCCGTCTGGGACCAGGGCCTGACGGGCGGCCTCAACTACTACCGCGCCTCGCCGCTGCGCCCGCCCAGGCCAGAGGACGCGGCGGCCAGCCAGATCGAACTGCCGCGCGAGATGTTGACCATCGCCGTGCCCACCCTGGTGCTCTGGGGCCTGGGCGACACCGCTTTGCCACCGGAACTCATCGAGGGCTTGGAAGACTACATCCCGCAACTCACGCTGGAACGGGTGCCCGAAGCCACGCATTGGATCGTGCACGAACAAGCCGGGCGGGTCATTCAAGCGCTGCAGCGTTTTCTCGCGGCTTAGGCCACGGCTGCACCGATCGGCCGCGTGCCATTCACCGCGCGCGGCGCCCAGTGGACTACGTGTCGCCCGCCTTCAACTTCTGGTGGATGCGCCGCGTGACGCGCCACACGCCCCAGATCACCAAGGGGATCAGCGCACCGGTGGCGATTTCCACATCCACGTGCAGGCCCGTCGCCTTCAGGGCCTTGACGCCATAGACCAGCAGGCTGACCACGTAATAAGAGATCGCCGCGATCGACAGACCTTCCACCGTGGTCTGCAGGCGCAGCTGCAGTTCCTGCCCGCGGGTGAGCTTCTCCAGCAGTTGCTGGTTTTGCGCCTCGGTGGCGATGTCCACCCGCGTGCGCAGCAGGGCGCTGGCGCGTGCCACCCGCGCGGACAAGGACGACAGCCGCTGCGCGGTGGCCGTCACGGTCGCCATGGCGGGCGAAAGGCGACGCTGCAGGAACTCGCCCACGGTCTGGGTGCCAGACACAGGCTGCTCGCGCAGCTCTTCGAGCCGCTGGTCCACGATGGCGGCATAGGCGCGGGTGGCCGCGAAGCGGTAGTCATGCTCGGCCATGGCGCGTTCGATGCGCGCGGCCAGGCCGATCAGGGTGTCCAGCAGTTCCTGCTCCGAGGCAGATTTGTTCTCCAGCCGTGCCGTGATGCCCGCCAGCGCGGCTTCGGCCTCGCCCAGCATGGTGCCCAGGTCCTTGGCCACGGGCAGGCCGCGCAAGGCCATCAGGCGGTAGGTTTCGAGTTCCAGCAGGCGTTGGGAAATGCGACCGGCACGGGTCTCGGTCGTGGCGGGCGGAGCGATCACGAGGAAACGCTCGAAACCACTCTCGCGCAGATGGAAGTCGGTCACGGCCCAGGAATGGCCCTGGTTGCCCATGATGGAAGCCACCACCACCCGCTCACCGAACCAGCGGCGCGCCTGGGCCATGGTGGCTTCGGGGGTGCTCAGATCACCGTGCACCATGGCCAGCTCGATGGCGGCGAAGACGCGCCCGGGAATGTCACGCAACCAGTTCGGCGGCAGCACGAGGCCCGAGGACACATCGGGTTCGGCTGCGCCCAGGACAGCATGCGCGGGCAAGGGCTGCACGAGGGAATACCGCGTGTATTCGGTGTGCCGTTCCCACTTGACGGTGTAACCCTCGAAACGCAGGCGCAGGAAATTGGCCTGCAAGGCATCGAGCGTCAGCCCCTGCTGACCCGGCAGCCGCCGCAGGTGCGCGCATTCCTGCTCACGGCTGACGCCCGCGTTGAGAACGGCGACGTAGATGACCAGGGCAGGCAGGCGGATGCGCGCGGACGGACGGGCGTGCACCTCGTTGTGCAACACGGCACGCAGGTCGTCGTCCAGTGGCAGGAGCCGGGAGTAAGCGGCGCTCATGCTTGCCATTGTGCCGCTTCCGCCGGGTCATCGGCTACGTTGACTGCACGGGTCTCGGCGGGCGCCCATCGGGCCAGTCCCGAGTCCGGCGCGGCAGAGTTTTGGATAGCATCGCTGTCCAACACCGTTTCGGCCCGGCCGCTTTGAACCCAGTGCCTCACCATGCTCCAGTACCTGACCGTCCCCGTGACTGCCTTCCAGCAGAACTGCACCATCGTCTGGTGCGACGAGACCATGGACGCCGCCGTCATCGACCCCGGCGGTGACCTGCCCCGCATCACCGCCGCCGCCAGCGGGGCGGGCGTCACGCTCAAGGCCATCTGGATCACCCACGCCCACCTGGACCACGCGGGCGCGGCGGCGGAACTGGCCCGCGCGCTGAGCCTGCCCATCATCGGTCCGCACCCGGACGACCAGTTCTGGATCGATGGCCTGGCCGAGCAGGGTCGCCGCTTCGGCATGCCCGCAGGGGAGCCTTTCGTGCCCACGCGCTGGCTGCACGATGGCGACACGGTGCAGATCGGGCACTGCACGCTCAATGTGCGGCATTGCCCCGGCCACACGCCGGGCCACGTGGTGTTCCACTCACCCGAGGCGCACCGCGCCTTCGTCGGCGACGTGCTGTTCGCAGGCTCCATCGGGCGCACGGACTTTCCGCGCGGCAACCACGGCGACCTGATCCGCAGCATCACCGAGCGGCTCTGGCCTCTGGGTGACGACACCGTGTTCATCCCCGGCCACGGACCCGAAAGCACCTTCGGACAAGAACGCGAGACCAACCCGTTCGTGGGTGGGACGTAAAAAGTTCCCCCCACGCTGCGCTCACGGCGTTCGCTGCGCCACCCCCTCAAGAGGCGACGCCAGTGGCCCAGCAAAGCTGGTTCCACGGCGTCCTCGCTCCCTGTGCTGGTCTGGCGCAAGCTGCTTCCTGCACAGTCCTGTCGGAATCTATCCCCGCTTCGCCTGCTCGTAGAGCGGCTCAACCCGGGGCAGGTTTTTTTCGATTTCCTTGATGCGCGTCTTGCCCGAGGGGTGGGTGGACAGCCACTGCGGCGGCGCGCCCTTGCTGGCGCTGCCCATCTTGCGCCAGAGCGTCACGCCAGCACGGGGGTCGTAGCCCGCGCGCGCGGCCAGTTCCATGCCGACCAGATCGGCTTCGCTCTCGTCGTCCCGGCTGAAGCTCAGGGTCAGCAGGTTCGCGCCACTGCGCGCGACGGACTCGGTCAGGTTGGGGTCGATGCCCCACAAGGCGGAAGCCACCGCGCCCCCCACCCGGGCGATGCCGTTGGTGACTTGGCTCTTGCCCATGCGCTCGCGGGCGTGCTCGCGCAAGGCATGCGCGATCTCATGCCCCATGACCATGGCGACCTCGTCGTCGGTGAGTTTGAGTTGCTCCAGGATGCCGGTGTAGAAGGCGATCTTGCCGCCCGGCATGCAGTAGGCGTTGACCTGCTTGCTGACGATCAGGTTGATTTCCCACTTCCAGTTCTTGGCGCGCGGGTTCCAGCTCAGGGCATGGGGAATGATCTGGTCCGCGATGGCGCGCAAGCGGCGCACTTGGGGGTCATCGTCGGGCGCGAGGGCGTTCTTCTTGCGCGCCTCGTCGAGCTGCTGCTGGTACTGGGTGAGCGCCATTTTCTCGACGTCCTCGGCGGGCGCGAGCTTGGTGAACGCCGACGTCTTGCCCACGTCCACACCCAGCTTCTGCTCTTCGGCATGGGCCGAAACCGAGGCACAAGCCGCTGCCCACAGCAGCGTGCGGATCAGGAGGGAATTCAGGATGGAATTGCCTTTTTTCATGGTCCGCCAATCATGCCGCAAGGACAGGCGCCATGAAAAAACCACAGCGCGGCCTGTGCGTCCATGCTCGTCCACGCTCGTCCGCACCGGCCAAGCCCCCACGTATGATGCCCTGATGTCCAAGCCCCTTTCCGAGCATCCGGCCCCCGCGCAAACTGACGCCTCCGACAAACTGGGCTGGCTGGCCGCCTGGCGGATCTACCTGGAACCCGCCACGCTGCGCATGCTGGCCCTGGGCTTCGCCGCCGGACTGCCGCTGCTGCTGGTGCTGGGCACGCTGAGTTTTCGCCTGCGCGAGGCGGGCATCGACCGCGCCACCATCGGCTACTTGAGCTGGATCGGCCTGGCCTACGGCTTCAAATGGATCTGGTCGCCGCTGGTGGACCGCCTGCCTCTGCCCGGCCTGACCCGCTGGCTGGGCCAGCGGCGCGGCTGGCTCCTGCTGGCCCAGCTGGGTGTGGCGGGCGGACTGATCGGCATGGCGCTGGCCGATCCGCGGCAGGGCCTGCACGCCGTCGCGGGCTTCGCGGTGCTGGTGGCCTTCGCCTCGGCCACCCAGGACATCGCGCTGGACGCCTACCGCATCGAATCCGCCAGCACCGAACGCCAGGCCGCGCTGGCCGCCGCCTACCAGGCGGGCTACCGGCTGGCCATGATCTGGGCCGGGGCCGGCGTGCTCTGGCTGGCGGCGCGGGCGGAAATGGCGACCCTGCCCGGTGCGACACCGGTCTATCAGAACGCGGCCTGGACCACGGCCTATCTCGTCATGGCGGCGAGCATGCTGCCGGGCATGCTGACCGTGCTGCTGGCACCGGCCGTCTCCCTGGCCGCGGCGAAGGCCCCTGCCGCGCCCGGCCCGCTGGCGTGGCTGCGCGACGCCATCGTCGAGCCCTTCCTCGATTTCGTGCGCCGCTACCGCTGGCAGGCCCTGCTCATCCTCGCGCTCATCGCCATCTACCGCGTCAGCGACTTGATCATGGGCATCATGGCCAATCCCTTTTACGTGGACATGGGCTACAGCAAGGACGAAGTGGCCGCCGTCACCAAGATCTACGGCCTCTTGATGACGCTGGCCGGCTCCTTCCTGGGCGGCGCGCTGGCCTTGCGCCTGGGCGTGATGCGCGTGCTGATGCTGGGCGCGGTGCTCAGCGCGGCGACCAATCTGCTCTTCGCCTGGCTGAGCACGCGGGGGCATGACGTGACGTCGCTGATCTACGTGATCTCGGCGGACAACCTGGCCTCCGGCCTGGCCTCGGCGGCCTTCATCGCCTACCTCTCCGGTCTGACCAACGTCACGTATTCAGCCACCCAATACGCCTTGTTCAGTTCCATGTACGCGCTCGCGCCCAAGTTCGTCGCGGGCTTCTCGGGCGAATTCGTGGACGCCTGGGGGTACAGCACCTTCTTCACCAGCACGGCGCTGCTGGGAGTGCCCGTGCTGGTGCTCGTGGCCTTGGCGTCCAGGGTAGAGCGCAAGGGCTGACCCGCTTTACCTTTCTTTACGGCCACGACAAGCCGGGCTCATCCCCGGATTGCACCATGGCGGGGATGGATACACTCGCCGCCATGAGCCCCACGCCCCTGCTGATGATCGAGGACGACGCCCGGCTGGCGGCGATGGTGCGTGACTACCTGGCCCCCTCGGGTTTCGCCGTGCAACATGCCGGCACGGGCGCGGCGGGGCTGGCCAAGCTGGGGGCCTCGCCCCAGGGCGCCGAGCAAGCGCCGCAACTCATCGTGTTGGATTTGATGCTGCCGGACATGGACGGGCTGGACATTTGCCGCCGCATCCGCAGCCTGCCCGGCGCCACGGCGCACACCCCCATCCTCATGCTCACGGCCAAGGGCGACCCCATGGACCGCGTGATCGGTCTGGAAATCGGGGCCGACGACTACCTGGCCAAGCCCTTCGAACCGCGTGAACTGCTGGCGCGCGTGCGCGCCCTGCTGCGCCGGCATGCCCAATCCAGCACCTCCTTGAGCACGGACGAGGGCACAGGCAGCGGCCATCCGCCCCTGCATTTTGGTTCGCTCACGATCGACCGCGACGCACGCACGGTGACCGTGCAAGGGCGCTCCTGTGAACTCACCTCCTACCAGTTCGACTTGCTGGTGACGCTGGCGGAGCGCGCGGGCCGCGTGCTGACGCGCGAGCAGATCATGGAAGCGGTGCGCGGCCGCGAGCTGGAGGCCTTCGACCGCTCGATCGACGTGCACATGGGCCGCATCCGCGCGGCCATCGAGGCCGACCCCAAGGCACCCAAGCGCATCCTCACCGTGCGCGGCGTGGGCTACGTCTTCGCTCGCCAGCAGGATTGAGGGCGCTTTCGCGCGCCTGGTCATGCCTTCCCCGTCGGCCATGAAGATCGCGCCAGTCCACCGCCTCTACCTGCGCCTGTGGCTAGCCGTGGTAGGCGCCATTGGCGTGCTCACCCTGATCTTCGCGTGGATCACGCACATCGAACGGGTGCAAGCCGAGCGTGCGCGCGAGAGCGATCGCGCTCAACGCCCGGGCCGGGAAATCGTGCTGCGCAACGCCGAAGGCGAGGTGCTGGGCCGGGCCCTGACCCTGCGTCCCTCACCCACACCGCCGCGCCCGGTGCACGGCGCGAACTTTGGCCCTGGCCTGAATTTCGAAGTGCCGATGCGCGACGGTCAGATCCTGCACATCTGGCTGCCCGCGCCACCGCGCGGAGACATGCGCAGCCCGCCTCCGCCCGCGTGGTGGGAGCCACCTTACAGCCTGCCCGGCCTCTTGGTGCTGCTGGTGCTGATCGCCGCGGCCGTGGCGCTGGGCGCCTGGCCAGTCGTGCGCCAACTCACGCAGCGCATTGAAACCCTGCAACTGGGCGTGGAGCGTTGGGGCGAGGGCGATTTGGCGCGGCGCCTGCCGGAAGACGGACAGGACGAAGTGGCTTTCCTGGCCCAACGATTCAACGTGGCCGCGTCGCGCGTGCAGGCGCTGCTTGTGGCCCACAAAACCTTGCTGGCCAATGCCTCTCACGAGCTGCGGTCGCCGCTGGCCCGCATCCGCATGAGCCTGGAGTTGCTGCAGAAACCGGCCAGCGCCACCTCGCAGGCTCAACCCAATCCGGCCGCGTACGAAGAGATCACCCGCAACATCCGCGAACTGGACCAGTTGATCGACGAAATCCTGCTGGCCAGCCGCCTGGACGGCAGCCCCGACGCCTTGGGGCCGCTGGAGCCCATCGACCTGCTGGGCCTGGCCGCGGAGGAATGCGCGCGCACGGACGCCGAGCTCGACCCGCCCGCCGACACACGCAGCCTGCGCTTGCTCGACGATGTCGTGGGCCAGCCCCGCTTGCTGCGCCGTGCCGTGCGCAATCTCCTGGAGAACGCACGCCGTCATGGCGCGGGTTGGGTCACCCTGACGCTGAAGATCGTGGAAGTCGAGGCTGACCCTGTCCCCGCCAGCACCGCTGCGCAGGGGTCGCCGGGCGGCACGCCGATGGTCGAGCTGCGCGTCTGCGATCAGGGGCCTGGGGTTCCTCAGGCCTTGCGTGAAAGAATCTTCGAGCCCTTCTTCCGGCTGCCTGGCGCGTCCGAGCGCGAAGGCGGCGTGGGCCTGGGGCTGGCACTGGTGCGCACCATCGCCCAACGCCACGGCGGCACCGTGCACTGCGAGGATGCCCCTGTGCCGACGGGGAACCTGGGTGGCGAGGACAAGGTCGAGAGCTCAGACGCTGCGACCAGCGCTCGCGGCACCGGGCCAGGCGCATGCTTCGTGTTGCGCCTGCCTCTGAAACCAGTAGCGACACCAGCGTCGCACACGCCGACGGCCTGACCGCGCCTGAGCCCATGGCACGGCGAGCGGCCGAGGAACGGCGGTGTCGCGAACCGCAATCGCAATGGCAATCGCAAACCAGGTGGACCTGATCAGCATGCGGATTCGTTGCGTTCCAGATGCCGACGCATCGTGCCATCCGGGGCCTGGATCGGCGCCATTTCCCCCATCGGGGGGATAGTTCATCCTTTCCAAGCCCTGGACAATGGGCGCTCCCAACGACGTCCTTCCGAGGACTTTACAAGCCGCTCGCAAGAGCGGCTTTTTTTCGTCCCCGCGCAAGACGGCGGGCCTTAACAGCAGCGGCGCCGCCGCCGACCTCAGTGATGGGCGGCGACGTGCTCGCCCGCTTTCAGGCGGTAGACGGTGCCGCAGTAAGGGCACTTGGCTTCGCCGGTATGGGCCACGTCCAGGTAGATCTTGGGGTGGCTGTTCCACAATTTCATGTCCGCCTTGGGGCTGGGGCAGTAGACGCCGCCGTGGGCGTTCAGGTCCTTGGCCAGCAATTCAACGATGGGCTTGCTCATGGTGTCTCACCTTGTGTCTAGTCCGTGGTCTCTGGTTGGCGCGGCGCGCGGAGGGTCGGTGGCGCGCCGCTCCCGTGATCAGACCTTGCTCAGCCAGTGCGCGTACTTGGCGTTGCGGCCGTTCACGATGTCGAAGAAAGCGCTCTGGATCTTTTCCGTCACCGGGCCCCGCGCGCCAGCGCCGATCTGCACGCGGTCCAGCTCGCGAATGGGCGTGACTTCCGCGGCCGTGCCCGTGAAGAAAGCTTCATCGGCGATGTAGACCTCGTCGCGCGTGATGCGCTTTTGCACCACATCCAGGCCCAGGTCCTTGGCGATGTGCAGCACGGTGTTGCGCGTGATGCCGTTGAGGGCACCCGCCGACAAGTCGGGCGTGTAAATCACGCCGCCCTTGATGACGAAGATGTTCTCGCCCGCGCCTTCGGCCACGAAACCCGCGGTGTCGAGCAGCAAGGCCTCGTCATACCCGTCTTCCGTGGCTTCCATGTTGGCGAGGATGGAGTTGCTGTAGTTGCTGACGGCCTTGGCCTGCGTCATGGTGATGTTGACGTGGTGGCGCGCATAGCTGCTGGTCTTGACGCGGATGCCGCGCTTGAGGCCTTCCTCGCCCAGGTAGGCGCCCCATTCCCAGGCCGCCACCATCAGGTGGATGGTGTTGCCCTTGGGGCTGACGCCCAGCTTCTTGTCACCGATCCAGGTCAGCGGGCGTATGTAGCAGCTCTGCAGCTTGTTGACGCGCACCACTTCCTTCTGGGCCTCGTTGATCTGCTCGGCCGTGAAGGGCACGTTCATGCGCAGGATCTTGGCGCTGTTGAGCAGACGCTCGGTGTGTTCCTGCAGACGGAAGATCGCCGTGCCGTTGACCGTGTTGTAGGCGCGCACGCCCTCGAAGGCGCCGCAGCCGTAGTGCAGGGTGTGGGTCAGGACGTGAACCTTGGCGTCGCGCCACTCCACCAGCTTGCCGTCGAACCAGATTTTTCCGTCGCGGTCGGCCATCGAGGTCGGTAGGGAACTCATGAAACTTTTCCTCTGCTATTGCACTGCATCAAGACGCCCTGCCCCGATACATTCAAGGCAAGCAAAAAAGGCGCGAGCCGGCCATTTTACGAGGCGGACGGCATGTCGGCTGGGGCCGCGGTTTCGCCCTCATCCTCTGGCTGGGGCCGCCACATCGTCCAACGGGCCAGCTGGCCGTCGGCAAACTCCGCCTCGACCCAGGAGCCGCCCGGGTCCGTCCAGCGGTAGACCTCGGGTTGCTGACCCTGGGGCGAACGCAGCTCGCCCAGGGCGCGGGTCAGGGCCATGACGTGCAGCAGCGAGACTCGCGGCCGCAGCTTGGCGTTGAGCATCACGGCGCTGTCCACGTACCCCAGCGGACGCTCGCTGGCGCGGCGCATCACCGTCATGAAACGGTTGAAGTGCAGCAGCAGCCACATCACGATGCCGCCCGCGACCAGGGCCACGCCGCCCCAGCCCCAGGCGCGGTGCCCACCGACGAACAGCACGGCCAGGCCGAGCGCGACCAGAATCTTGCGCAGATGAATCTTCATGGCGGGCGATTGTCTCAGAGCCCGCTCATCGATTCAGAGCATCTCCAGCGGCATGGCCCGACGCGGCGGCGGGAACAGCGCGTCCAGCTCGGCGCGTTGCGCCGGGGTGAAGCGCAACTCGCGCGCGGCCGCGTTCTCGCGCAGGTGGGTGGCGTTGGCGCTCTTGGGGATCGCGATGACGCCGTCCTGCCCAAGCAACCAGGCCAGCGCGGCCTGGGCGGGGGTGCAGCCGTGCTTCTGGGCGAAGGCGCGCAGACCGGCATGGCGCGGCAGCCGCGCCTGCTCGATGGGCGAATACGCCATCACCGGCACGCCGTGCTCACGCAGCCAAGGTTGCAGGTCCCACTCGATGCCGCGCCGCCCCAGGTTGTAGAGCAGCTGGTTGGCGGCGCAGCCGGTGCCGCCCTGCACGCGCCACAGGGCTTTCATGTCGGCGAAATCGAGGTTGCTCACCCCCCAGTGCCGGATCTTGCCCGCGGCTCGCAAGGCCTCGAAGCCCGCCACGGTTTCGGCCAGGGGATGCTCGCCTCGCCAGTGCAGCAGGTAAAGGTCGATGCAGTCGGTGCGCAATCGTTGGAGGCTGCGCTCGCAGGCCGCGATCACGCCGGCGCGCGAGGCGTTGTGCGGGTAGACCTTGCTGACGAGAAAGGCCTGCGCGCGTCGGCCGGCGAGGGCCTCGCCCACCACCTCCTCGGCCCCGCCCTCGGCGTACATCTCGGCGGTGTCGATCAGCGTGAGGCCCAGGTCCAGCCCCGCTTGCAAGGCAGCGACCTCGGCCTTGCGGGCAGCGCGGTCCTCGCCCATGTACCAGGTGCCCTGGCCCAGGGCAGCGACCTGCTCGCCGGAGGGCAGGCGCACGGTGTTCATGAACGGCGGCGCAAGACGTGGACGGGCTGAGGTGCGTCCGGTACACGGGCGACCGAGGTTGCCGCCGCTTTCGCCCCTGGGGCCGAGCGATCACAGCCCTCGCAAGCGCAGCCGGTCATGGGCGCGCGGGCCGCGCGCTGCAGGCGGGTCGCCAAGGGCGCGGGCCAATGCGACCACGCGGCCAGCCAGCGCGCGAGCCCACGGCGCAGGACGGTCGGCATCAAGGCCTGCGCCGCGTAGGCAAAGCAGGCGATCACGATCAAGGCCACCACGATGGTCTGCATGACGATGCTCCCGGCTCAAGCGCCCAGCCACAGGGCGACGCGGTAGGTCACGAAGGCCGCGAAGTAAGCCAGCGCGAACAGGTAGGCGGCCATGATCAGCGGATAGCGCCAGGCGTTGGTCTCGCGCCGCACCACGGCCAACGTCGACATGCACTGCGGCGCGAACACGAACCAGGCCAGCAGGGCGTAGGCCGTGGCCATGGACCAAGTCTGGGCGATCACGGGCGCCAGCGCATCGGCCACTTCCCCCGTGGACGACAGGGCGTACACCGTGCCCAGGGCGCCCACGGCGACCTCGCGCGCGGCCAGGCCCGGCACCAGGGCGATCGAAATCTGCCAGTTGAAGCCAATTGGCGCGAACACCACCTCCAGCGCACGCCCCAGGTACCCCGCCAGGCTGTACTGGATGGCTGGGCCCGTGGCGCCCTCGGGTGGGGCCGGGAAGGTGGAGAGGAACCACAACAACACCGTCAGGGCGAAGATGATGGTGCCCACGCGGCGCAGGAAGATGCGCGCGCGTTCCCACAAGCCCAGCGCAAGATTGCGCAGGTTCGGCAAGCGGTAGGGCGGCAGTTCCAGCATCAGCGGCTGGTAGCTGCTCTTCATCCAGACCCGCTTGAGCAACCAGGCTACGGCCATGGCCGAAAGCACGCCCGCGATGTAGAGCACGAACAGCGTGAGCCCCTGCAGGTTGACGCCGCCCACCGTGCGCTGCGGCACGAAGGCGCCGATCAGCAAGGCGTACACCGGTAGCCGCGCGGAGCAAGTCATCAGCGGCGCGACCATGATGGTGGCCAGCCGGTCACGCCAGTTGGGGATGGTGCGCGTGGCCATGATGCCGGGGATGGCGCAGGCAAAACTCGACAACAGGGGGATGAAAGCCCGGCCTGACAAGCCCACCTTGCCCATCACGTTGTCCAGCAGGAAAGCGGCGCGGGGCAGGTAGCCCGAATCCTCCAGCACGAGGATGAAGAGGAACAAGATCAGGATTTGCGGCAGGAAGACCAACACGCCCCCCACGCCCGCGATCACGCCGTCGACCAGCAAGCTGCGCAAGGGACCGTCGGCCATGTGGGCGCTCAGCGTTTCGCCCGCCCAGGCCATGGCGTCGTTGATGGCGTCCATGGGCACGCTGGCCCAGGAAAACACCGCCTGGAACATCAGGAAGAGCAAGCCCGCCAGCAGAACCAGCCCCCACACCGGGTGCATCACGACGGCGTCGAGCCGGTGGTTGAAGCGCTTGAACTGGGCGGCGCCCGGCGCCGCGACGGCCAGGATGCGGCGCACCTCGCGCTGTGCCTCGGGCAAGCTGAGCGCCTGGTCCTTCGCCTCGGCTTGGGACGGCAGCGACCATTGCGCCTGCCGCTCCAGTTCCGCGAGCAGGGCCGCGTGGCCCCGGCTCTGCACCGCCACGGTCTCGACGACCGGCACGCCCAGCTCGGCGGACAGGCGCGCGATGTCGATGGCCAGGCCACGGGCGCGCGCCACGTCGGCCATGTTGACGGACACCATCATGGGCCGACCCAGGCGGCGCAACTCCAGCACCAGGCGCAAGTTCATCACCAGGTTGGTGGCGTCGACGACGGCAACGATCACGTCCGGGGCCGGCTCGTCGGCGCGCAGGCCCATCACCATGTCACGCGTGACCGCCTCGTCCGGCGTGGACGGCGTCAGGCTGTAGGCTCCGGGCAGGTCGATGAAGGACACCGTGCGGCCGTCGGCCAGCGTGGCGCTGCCGACCTTGCGCTCCACGGTCACGCCCGCGTAGTTGGCAACTTTTTGGCGCGCGCCGGTGAGCAGGTTGAACAGCGCCGTCTTGCCACAGTTGGGGTTGCCCACCAGGGCGATGCGCAAAGTTTCGGCGCTCATGCGGACCGCCTTGCTGCGTCCAACTCTGCGCTCGCCTCGAGGCGGACCTCGACACAGTGCGCCTCGACCTGGCGCAGCGCGAAGAAGGTTTCACCCACCTGCACCGCCAGCGGCTCGCGGCCTCC
>NZ_AEGR01000054.1 GCF_000211835.1 Hylemonella gracilis ATCC 19624
CCGCCATAGGGGCTTGTGTGGCGGCTGCCACGGCCATGTTGCGGTTGGTTTCGTAGTCCTTCAGCGCTGCCTTAGCCAGTTCACCACTGTCCACCCGCTTCTTGGCTTCGTCGTAGGCTTCTTCAGCTTTCGCGGCGGCCTCCACGGCCTCCTTGGCCGCCTTCACCGCCATGGCCGTGTCCATGTAAGCGTTACGCACCCCCACCGTGGTGGTGGTGGTCTCCACCTCCTTGCGCGTCTCCGTGCTGGTCGTGTCTTGCTTGCCCGTGATGTTGACGCTTCCACCGGCCTGCACGATGGCTTGGCCATCCACATCGACCTTGCTCGCCACGATGTTCACGTCCTGCGTGGCCAGCACCGCCAGGTTGCCCACGTTCAGCGTCGTGCCCTTGTGCGTGGTGCTGGTGGTGGTCGTGGTCTCGGTGGTCTTGACCTCCTTCATGCCGCCCAGCGACACCTCGTCCTTGTTGAGCTTGCCGCCCACGCCACCGATCGTGTGCTCGCTGTGGCTGGTTTCGCTGGTGCTCGTTTCCGCCGCTGCCTCCAGCGTCACGTTGGCCGCCGAGAGGATGGCCGTGCCCTCGGTGCTCACCTCCGCACCGATCAGCATGACGTTGTTCTGGGCCGCCAGCACCAGCTGCTCACCCGCGTTCAGGGTGCTGCTCTGCTGCGTGACTGTCGTGGTTTTCTGGCTGCTGCTCTCGCCCAGCTTGATCTCTGGCGCCTTCATGTCCAGGGTCTGCGCCAGCGCGCCCGCCGCCACCGCGAAGCCCTTCATCAGGTCCGCCGCCACGCCCCGGTAGCCTTCCGATTTCTCGTTCCAGCTCTCGCTCTTGAGCGCCAGCGTGTCCACGATCAGGTTCTCGGGCGTGCCCTCCCCGTTCACCGCCACGAAGCTGCCGTCGGCCTGCTGCTGCACGGCCACGTCGCCGATGGCCAGGGTCTCCTCGGCGTTCAGGTTGGAGGCCGTGATCTGCACATTGCCCGTGGCCAGCACCTTGATGTTGGCGGCGTTCAGCTCGGTCGCCACCGCCGTCTGTTCCATCGAACCCTTGTCCTGGCTCTTGACTTTGAAGGTGCTCTTCGTCACCTTGGTATCGCGCTCGTACTCCTGGTCGATGCCCGCCGTCAGCGCGATGTTCTCGGCCTGCAGGGTGATGTCTTGCTCGGCGTCCAGCGTGGAGGCGTGGATGTGCAGCAGCCCGCCCGACTGGATCTGGATGTTCTCGCCGCTGAGGGTGTTGCCCACGTTGGAGAGGGTTTCCTCGGTGCTCGTCTTGGTGGTCTTCTTCTTGTTGAACGTACCGCCAGAAGTGCTAGTGGTCTTCTCGTAGCTGTAGTCGCGCTCGGTGGCGGCGAGCAGCAGCACGTCGCCGTCGGCGGCCAGGGACAGGGTGTCGCCCGCTTGCACCGTGGAGGCCGTGGACACCAGGTCTCCGCCGCTGCGGATGCTCAGGTTGCCCCCGGCATCCAGCTCATTGCCCACCACGGTGGTGCTGGATTGCTCGTAACGACGACCCAGCGTCTGCGACTCGTTCGTGACGGCAGCCAAGGTCACATTCCCCCTCGCGGACAGCGCCATGTCGCCATCGGCCTGGAAGCTCGTGCCTTCGCTGAGCAGATTGCCACCGGCTTTGATGGTCAGGTTGCCACCGGCTTGCAGCTGGTTGGTGAGATGCTCGGTTTCGGTGGTGGTCCGCCCCCCACTGGAGGTTTGCGTGGTTTGCGCCACAGCAACCAGCATCACGTTACCCTGCGCGGCGAGGGTCATGTCGCCGCCGGCATTGAAGGATGTGTTTTCGCTGCGCAGGTCACCTCCAACCTGAACGCTCAGACCCTCCTCGGCCTCCAGGCTCGCGCCAGTGAAACGCGCATCCCCGGCGACGTCCATGCTGACCGAGCCGCCACTGATGGTGGCCTGCTGCCCCACCAGCAACGCGTCCACCACGGTTTCGACCACCAGGTCACCGCCCACCTTCAGGCCCAGGCCACCCTGGGCCGTGATGGCGCCGCTCAGGTTGTAGAGGTCGCCACCCGTTTCGATGGACAGTGCGTCACCCGACTGGATGGTGCCGCTGTTGCTCAGCCCCCCCGCCACGTTCAGCGACATGCTTCCGCCCGAGGCCAGCAAGGAGCCGTCCGAGCGCAACACGATGTTGTCGTTGTGGCCCAGATAGACCTTGGGCACCAGGGCGGTCTGCACGCCAAACGCCGTCTCGAAGCTTTCCAGCACCATCCAGACGATGGGTTCCTGCAACTGGGCAATCTGCTGAGGCGTCAGGGCCACGCCGGGTGACAAGCTGAGCGCCTGGGTCTGCTCCAGCGCGTTCTCCATCAGGCCAACGTACTGCTTTTCCAGGTTGTCGTAACCGTCCAGGTACTGGAAGCCGGTCTGGCTCAGCAACTGGTCACGCACCAGGCGCTGCTCCACGAAACCATCGCCCAGGCGCTTGGGGGTCTCGGCGAAGTCATAGTCCAGCTTGTCCAGGATGTAGTCGGACGAGATGAAGGTCTTGTAGCTGGTCAGGCGCGGGTCGGTCTCGACCAGGTAGGGATGGTTGGGCGAGTTGGAGGGTTTGACCAAGGCCGAACTGGGCAGTTGGTAGCCGTCCTGGCCCAGGATCAAATCGGGTAGCGTGGCGTCCCGGTCGGGGCCTTGATGGGCTGCTGCCTGGCTTTGGGCCAAGGCATCCACTGGACTGCCATTCTTCAGTTCAACGAACTCACCCGTGAGGTTCCTGTTGGCTGAGAAGGTTGAGCTGGCAAGCCTGACCGTCGTTTTGCTCGTCTTGTCGTAGTCAAAAGTGTATTGCGGGGTGCACCAAAAAAAATTATCGTTGGCACCGTCACGCCCACAAACCCGTAAAAAGCCCGTCAAAATATCTTGCCCGTCGTGAACCGTGGTGTTGTCAACCGTATAGTCTTGATTGCGCGGCGACTTTGCCTTCACGAACAGGTCATTCCCTGCGCTGATCGTTGAGTAGACGTTGTCCAGTGTGTCATGCACATTAAGTGTCATATCCCCACCAGACAAGATTCGACCTTGAGGGCTGTCGACCGCCACGACGTGATTGGTAACAGTCTCTGTATAACTACGTAAACCGCTGCGATAGTCATCCGTCACATCAAGCTCAATATCGTTGTACTGTCTCACCGTAACAACTGCGCTAACCTCAAACACCTCCCGCTCGTTGCGCAGCGTCCCCGCCTCAATCCGCAAATTCCCCTCCGCCTCGATCGTGGCTGAGGCATTGCGCAAGGTCTCCGTCACCCGGATGTCCGCATCCCCCAAAGCCAGCAGCACCGCGCCCGAGGTGTTGTTCAGGTTGCGCGCCTGCAGCGTCATGTCCTGCGCGACCAGCGCGCCCTTGTTCTCCAGGGTGCCGCCCGTGGTGAGCTGCAACGCACCTTCCGCGAACATCAGGCCGTCCTTGGTATTGCTGACGGAGCCCGCCGTGACCGTGATGTCCGTCGCCTGAACGCCGCCTGCGTTCGTGAGCAGGCCCGTGGCCGTGAGGTTCAGTTGCTCATCGGCCAGCAGCACGGCGTTCGCGCTGTTGGTGAGGGTCACGGCGCTCAGGCTGGCGTTGCGCCCGCCGATCAGGCCGGTGTTGTTCAGTGCCTGATGGCCCTGCACGGTGAGTTGGCCGTCGATGGCCTGCATCAACCCGTTCTGGTTGATGTCGCCTTGCGCCGTCAGGCTCAGGTTCTGGCTGGCCGTGACGGCGCCTTGGTTGCTGACCGCACCGGCGCTGTTGATTTGCAAGTCCCTGTCCGCATAGACCAGGGCATTGGCAGCGTTGCTGATTGAGCCCGCCGTGATGTTGGCGTTGTTGGCCTGCACATTGCCTTCGTTGTTGAGCGCACCGGCGGTGGTGAGGCTCAGCGTGTCCTCGGCCAGCAAGGTGGCTGCGCTGCTGTTGTGCACGCTGGCGGCCGTCGCAACGACATTGCGGCCGCCGGTCGTGCCGGTGTTGTCCAGCGCAGCGTCGGTGTGCAGCGTCAGCGTTCCTTCGTTGGCCTGCGTCGTACCGGCCAAGGTGAGTGCGCCTGTCGCGCTCAGGCTCAGGTTCTGCACGGCCGCGATCTGGCCTTCGTTGACCAGGGTGCCCGCGCTGCTGATGCTCAGCGCCTGATCCCCCGCCACGGTGCCGCTGGCCGCGTTGTTGAATTGGCCCGCCGTCACCGTGGCACTGCCCGCTTGCACCCGGCCCGCGTTCGCGAACTGCTGGGCCGTGGTGATGGCCAACGCCTGCTGTGCCAGCAGCACGGCGTTCGCCGCGTTGTCGACGGAGGCTGCATTGATGTTGGCATTTCCCGCCTGCACGCGGCCTGCGTTGCTCAGGGCCTGCGAGCTTGTGATGTCCAGTTGCTGGCTGGTAGCGATCAGACCGGTCTGGGCATTGCGCAGGGTCTCGGCCTGGATGCGCGCGTTCGCGGCTTGCACCTGCCCCGCGTTGTCCAACTGCCGCGCGGCGCTGAGGTCCAAGCGCTGTTCGGCCGCAAGCACGGCGCTGGCGGCGTTTTGAATGGCATCGGCGGAGACGTTGACGTTCTTGCCGCTGACCGTGCCGGTGTTGTCCAGCACATCGCGGGTCTGGATCGTCAGTTGCCCTTGCGTGGCCTGCACCAGACCGGAATGGGTGATGCGCCCATCCGCCGCGAGCGTGAAGTCTTTGTCCGCGATCATCTGGCCCTGGCTGTTGACACCAAAGCCTTTTTCCGTGCCCACGATGCGGATCACATTGGCGTACATGCCGCCGATGGCCGCCACGTCCAGCGCCACGCCCGTGGTGTTGGAGTCTCCCCCCGCCAAGGGGGTCGCCGCCAGCGTGGCGTGGTCCACCACATTGCGTCCCGTCACCAGGTTGAGCTGCTGAGCCCAGAGCTGCCCGTTGATGCGGATGGTGCGGGAGAGCAGGTCCAGCTGGTCCACGTTGGAGGCATTCAGGCCCTGGCCTTCGATGGCGATCTGCCCGCCATCGACCCGGAACCCCGTGAGGCCGCCGTTGGCACCGAACTGCGCCGTGCCCGTGGTCAGCGTGCTGCGCGAGGTGTTGATGAAACCGCAGCCATTGCAGCTGATGCCGTTGGGGTTGGCCAGGATGAACTCGGCACGCTGGCCCGCGATCTCGGTGTAGCCGCGCAAGGCGCTGGGGTTGGCGCTGGTGACTTCGTTGAGGATGATGCGCGCGGCCTGGCCCTTGAGCGCCGCGTTGCCGTCGATGTAGCCCGCCAACTGCGTCTGGGTGATGGCCGTGCTGTTGTTCAGGATCAAGCCCTTGGGGCCGACGTTGAACTGGTTGTACTGGTTGCGCGACACCCCATCCTTGCTGGCCTGGTTGATGTTGACCACCGTGGTGTTGTTCTGGCTCTGGGTGATCTGCGGCGCGTGCGGGCTGTTCGCGGCAGCCTCCACGCCCGCCGCCTGCGCCAGCACCACACCCGGATAGCACAGGTAGGACAGCAGCACGCCCGCCGCGATGCGCTTGCGCTGCGCCGCGGTGAAGCCGAGGCGGCGGTCCTGCCCCGCCTCATTGCGACGATCCATGTGCCGGTCTTGCTTCAACCCTTGCTGCATGATCTTCCCCTTGTGCATGTTCAGATTCAGATGTGCCATGTCAGTGCGAAGCCTCCCGTCAGGCCTTCGTCCTTGAATGAATCCGGCGCGTGCAAGCCATGCGCCACGAAAGCTTCGTATTGAATCGGTCCCTGCCGACCGCGCCACCCCACGGCGCCACCGGCCAGCCAGCGGCCGTCGTAAGACTCGGTGCCCAGGCCGGAGACGCCGCCCACATCGATGGCCACGAAGACGTCCTGCCCGCGCCACCAGGTGTGGCCCAGCTCATTGCGGCTGAGCCAGCCGCGTTGCCCGCCCAGGCTGTTTTCCCCGCCATAGCCCCGCACCGTTTGCCGCCCCCCCACACTGAACCAATCCAGGCTGTAGAGCGGTGTGTTGCTCCACTGCACCCGGTTCTGCGACGACAGCCAGACCGGCTGGCGCATCGAGGGAAAAGACTGATTGAGGCCAACGGACGCCTGCACCAGGCTGTACGTGGGGCCCGGCGCATCGGGGCCGTCCAGGCCGGACTCGGCGTCGAAGATGCGCAGGCCCTGCTTGCCGGTGAGCGACAGGTTCAGGCTGCCGGTATCCAGGTAGTGGCGATGGCGCACGCCCAACTGCAGCTGCGAGAGACGCCGCTGCTGCACCATGATCTCCGAGTCTTCGATGTAGCTGTGGCGGCGGCGCACGCCCAGGCCCGCGAACAGATCGGTCTTGAGCCGGTTGTCGCGCTGCACGGTGCGGGTGGCGTCGAGCTGAACGTCATGGCCATCCCCGCTGCTCATGAATTCGAGCACGTCGCCTTCCACCTGCTGGTGGTAGCTGAACTTGTTGTAGCTGGCCTCGATCAGCCAGTAGCCCCAGGGCAGGCCGTAGTAGACGTTGTGGCTGCGGGTGCCTTGCTGGGCGTCGTAGTCGGAAGAGCGGTTCAAACCGATCTGGATCTGGTCCTGCAGACCCAGCGGGTTGTCCCAGCCCGCCTGGGCGGACCACTGGTTCTTGCCCGTGGCATCACCGCCGCTGTCGTCCAGCGTCACGCTCAAGCTCCAGGGCCGCGTGGTGGTGACGGACACCTCCACGTCGCTGTAGCCCTCGTTCTCCGAGGGCTTGATTTGCATCTGCACGTCCTGCGAGGCCAGACGCTTCATTTGCTCCAGACCTTGCTCCAGGTCACGCAGGTTGAGCACATCCCCCTTGCGCGCGGGAAAGGCGGTGCGCCAACTGCCCCGGTAGTCCTGGGGCAGACGGATCTGGTTCAGATAGCCGGGAAAGAAATGCAGTACCAAGGTGCCGCTCTTGAGGTCTTGCTCGGGAAAGGCCAGGCGGGAGGTGACGTAACCGCGCGCGAGCAGGCTGCCATTGAGGCTCTTCAGCAGCTGCGCCAGGCCTTGCTGGCCCAGGCAACGGCCTTGCCATGCACTCACTTCGTCTTGCAGCCAGCCAAAACCCGAGGGCATGTCACCTTCCAAGCGGATGTGGTCAAGCTGAAAGCAGAAGTCTTCGGCCGGTGCCGTCGCGTCGGGCGAAGCCTCGGGCGAGGGCAGCTCAAAACGGAAATCCGGCCGCTGCTCGCGGCGCTGCTGTTCCTGCGTCTCGCGCTGCTGGCGGCGCAGCCATTCGTCTTGAATGACCGCATCCACCGGCTGAGCCATCACGCCCCCGCATCCCCATGCGAATGCAACGGTCAGTGCCAAACGTCCTTTTTTCACGCGCCTCACCACGCCTTCCGCTGTTCCCGACTCTTGGCACGGCCTGCAAGTCCTCAGTCGGAGATTGCAAACGCACGCGCCAAGGCTGACCTTTTTGTTGGCGCAAGGAACACCGCAGACAGGGAAGGAGGTTTTGGGCGCGCAAGTCGCGCACCCCATGCAGACAGAGGATGGCGCCAGCACCGGCGCTTTCATCACTGTCTGGCAACCCCGCTGTCGTGTCGTCTGGACGTAGACCGGTAGCTTTGCGACCCTGGCTTTCGCGCAGGTGTGCCTTGCCTCATGAATGAGAACTGATCTTAACTAGCTCTGATCAGCAAACGCGGGAGTGCAGATTTTGAAAGGTAACGAGCCGTTTCCAACGTTAGAACGCCCTTCCCACCGTCAGGTAGCCATGCGTCTCCTGCGGCCCATCCAATCCCTTGGCAATGCCCAAGCGCATCTGCAGCCCCATCACGTAGAGCAGCTTGACCTCCCCCAGCAGTTCTACGCCCACCCCGCGCCAGTAGCGTGAGGGCGCGTCCTCGTCCCTACCCCAGGCACCCCCGACGTCGTAGAACACGCTGGCCGACAGGCGGTTGATGCCCACGGGCGGCACCATGAAGTGGCGGTCGATGTCGGCCAGGGGCGTGCGCCATTCGAGGCTGGCGACGCGCGCGTTGACGCCTTGCAGCTCGGGTTCGTCACCGCTGTAGCCGCGCAGTGCGAGGGTGCGGTTGCCGAGCTGGGTGCCGAGTTGCAGGTGCTCGTCGGTCGCGCCGCCGAGTTGGAAGGCTTCGGTCCGTCCCTGGGCGCGCGCCTCCGTGTAGCGCAGCCCGAGCACGGTGCGCCCCAGGGGCACGAAGCCGCGCAGGTCGGCACGCAGCACAGCGCCGTCGTAGTCCTGGTCCGGGGGCAGGTCGTCGCCGTCCTCGCCCTTGAAAGGGGCGTAGCTTTCGTAGAGGAGCCGGGCATTCAGGCCGCGGTTCGTTCCCTCGCTGTTCCAGTTGGCGCCCCGGCTGTCGTAGTCGACCAAGGCGGCGGCCAGGCGGGTGTCTTCCAGTCGGCGCGTGCTCTCGCTGGCCACGTCCACCCATTCGCTGCGCTCCAGCGCCGCGCCCAGGCCCAGGGTGAAGCGCTGATCAAGACGGGGCCACAGGGCCGTGCTCAGCCATTGCCCCTGGGTGTCGCGCTTGTAGGCGGTGGTTTCTGGGTCATTGCGTTGGCCCGTCCAAGCGCGTGCATCGACACTGCGGCTGAGCGACAGGTGGTGCTGGCCGCGGTACAGGTATTCCAGGCTGCCCACCGCCTCGTTCTGCGTGGTTTCCGCCGCCAGCAGGGCGGCGTACTGGTGCCAGCCCAGGGCGTCGGCACCGCTGGTCTGCACGCCCACGGTGAAGAGGCCGTGGTCAGACCAAAGGGCGGGCCACCACCAGCGCGGGACCATGGAGCGCCAGGCGGCATAGGGTTGATCCAGGCCCAGAGGAGCCTGGGTCTCCCTGGGTTCCTGGGGCTCGGGAATCGGGGACGGCACCCTTTGCGGCACCGCTTGCGGCTCCACGGGCAGGTCCACGCGCGCTGGTGCGAAGGTGTCACCGGACATGCGGCTCAAGGCGTAGCCCCCAGGAACGATCGTCACCAGCCCGAAGCTGCCGTCGGCGGCAAGTCCTGATTGGGCCGTCACGCCGGTGTAGGCATGGCTCAGGCGCTGCAAGCTCGCTCCCTTCAGCCGCCACACGTTGGGCACCCCGTCCTCGGCCAACACCATCGTGAGACCTTCGCGGTCCTGGCTCAGACCATGGATGGGCCGGTCACGGCGCAACACGGTCCGCGGCGGGTCTTGGGGACGCGCCAGATCGAACTGCACGATGCGCCAATCTGGGCCAGGATGCGCACCCCGGCGCTGCACGTCATCAGCGCCTTGGTGGGCGACCACGCTGACGAGGTCTTGGTCTGCGGCCAGGTCGCTCAAGTCCACGCCCCCGGGCGGCGTGTAGATCACGCGCTCGTGCCCGCCTTGGGCGTCCAGCCACACCAGGCGCGTGGCGCCCGCCTCCTGCTTGAGGGCCACGATGCCCGCCTGCGCGCCCTGCCCCGCGTACACGGCACGGCGCAGGCGCGCGCAATGGGTCAGTCTCTTTAGGCCCCCCTCGTGCACGGCGTAGAGGTCGTAAGCCAGCGTCCAGGCATCGCACAGATCAGGCTGGGCAACGAGCACGCGGCCATCCGGCGCGGCCGTCACGCGCGCCATGGCCTGGACCTCGGCCAGTTCACTGTGGTGGCCATCGGCCGCGAAGCGCAACAACCGAGGTTTCAGCAGACCGTCATCAAGCACGGCCAGCAAAGATCCATCCGCCTGCATGGCGACCGAGGGGATGCGAAACAACGGCGCGGCCAGAACCGCGCCCACCGCTTCGGGCTGGCGCTGGATGGCGAGGGCGCGCACGTCCACACGGGCACTCAGGTCCGCCAGGAACTCCTCCCACAAGACGTCCAGCGTCTTGCCCGTGATGGCCTGTGGATTGCTGTGCAAGCGCGGCCACAGGGGCGGATTGCCGCTGTACCGCGTGACCCAGTGCCGGGGCGCGTCGGCGCCATAACGGCGGGCCAGGAAGTCGTAGAAATAGGCGCCATAGAGGTACTGCTTGGACAGCGGCAGTGCGCGCCCGTCGGCGTTGAGCTCGGACAGACCGATGAAACCCCGCGCCCGTTCGGCACGCAGCCAGGCCTCATAGCCGGGGGAATGCAGGCGGCCCCAACCGGACCACGCGCCATCCACCGGCCCTAGCCCGTCCCCTGGCTGCCCCGGCCCGCCTGCGGGGCTGAGGCGTTCACTCTCCACCTGCACGGCCAAGCCTTCCAGCGCCCACGACGGGTTGAACAGGTTGGGAATGAAGTAGGGCACGTTGCCGAAAATCTGCTGGGCTTGCGCGGGCAAGGCCCGCACCTGGTCCAGGTGCACGGCGTGGGTCAACTCATGCACCAGCAGCAAATCCAGCCAAGCGCTGTTCTCCAACAACTCACCGTCGTCCGGCGGCGGGAGCATGACGCCCAACAGGCTGTACGGCAAGGGCGTGGCGTAGCCATTGGCCAGGTCGGTCTCGCTGATCACCACGATCTCGGTGCGTCCGCGCAAGCGCCACTGCAAGGCCTCAACCACCCTCGTGTAGGCGCGCTCGGCCGCGCGGGCAACGGCCTCGGCCTGGGTGCGCTGGCTGGCCCGGTAATGGATGCGGAAGTTCGCGCTGTCGGCGGTGCGCCATTCGACCCGGGGGTCCGGGCTCTGCGCCAGAGCCAGGCCCGTGACGCAACAACACAGCACAACCAGGCGCAGTACGCCCAGGCGGCCCAGGCGGGGCAGAACATCCCTCATGCACACGCTCCCTTGCACACACACCTCACAACAGCGGACGCACCGCCGCCGCCGTTTCCCAGAGCAAGGGTAGCAAATCACGCTTCAGTTCATCGGTCGACAGGCGCGAGGTCTCGGCCACGACGTTCAAGGCTGCCACGGTGCGTCCCTGGTTGTCGCGCAGGGGCACGGCCAGGGCGTGCACGCCGAGTTCGTGTTCCTCGCTGCTGAGGCAGTAGTCCTGCTTGCGCGCCTGCTCGATCACGGCGCGCAGAGCGCGCGGTTCGGTCAAGGTGTGGGCAGTCAGCCGTGCCAGTTGCCGGCCCTTGAGCCAGTCGCCGAACTCCGGCTTGGGCAAGGCCGCCAGCAACACCTTGCCGGTCGACGTGGCGTGGGCCGGCAGACGCGCGCCGAGGTGCAGGCCATAAGGCAACACGGTGGACGGCGCGCCCGCGTGCACCGGGCTGCTGCGCGCCACGATGACCACCTCGTCACCGCCCAGCACCACGGCCGAAAACGACTCCCCGGTGCGCAGGGCCAGGCGCTCCAGCGGTGCCTGCAGCACGCGCGGCAGGCGTGATGAAGCGAGATAACTGCCTGAGAACCGCAACACCTTGCTGGCCAGCCAGAACCAGGAACCGTCGCTCTCCAGATACCCCAGGTGCGCCAGCGTGAGCAGGTGCCGCCGCGCCGCAGCGCGGGTGATGCCCGCGCGCTGCGCGGCCAGCGTGGCGTTCAGGCGCTGGCGCTCGGTGTCGAAACTCTCCAGCACGGCCAGGCCCTTGGCCACGCCCTCGATCAAATCGGCCTTGGCGATCATCGGTACCTCCTCCATGCATTCCTTGCGCGATCATCGCGCAGTGGTGGCGATTGTCGCGCAAAGCTCTCCACCCCAGCGTGTTTCCTCGCTCGCGGGCCGCTACGCTGCACGGAGCTTGAGGCTGTGGGGCAAAGGCGCAGCGAAATAAAGGAGGAGCCAAGGCGTAAGCCTTGGCGGGGGACATTCGCGGAGCCTTTACCCCACAGCCTCAAGCGATGAAGCGATGAAGCATTGGAACAGGAGACCCGCATGAACTACCCCACCCGCACCCAAGTCGCCATCATCGGCGCCGGCCCCTCCGGCCTGCTGCTGGGCGCGCTGCTGCACAAGGCCGGCATCGACGCCGTGATCGTGGAACGCCAGAGTGGCGACTACGTGCTGGGCCGCATCCGCGCCGGCGTGCTGGAGCAGGTCACCATGGACCTGATGGACGAGATCGGCGTCGGCGCGCGCATGCACAAGGAAGGCCTGGTGCACGGCGGCTTCGACATGCTGTTCCAAGGGCAGCGCCACCGCATCGACATGAACCGGCTCACGGGCGGCAAGAACGTCATGGTCTACGGCCAGACCGAGGTCACGCGCGACCTGATGGACGCGCGCAAGCAAGCGGGTCTGACTACCATCTACGAAGCGGCGAACGTCGCCATCCATGACTTCGGCGCGGGCAAGCCGCGCGTCACCTTCGAGAAGGATGGCAAGTCCCACGAACTCCAATGTGACTTCATCGCGGGCTGCGACGGTTTCCACGGGGTTTGCCGCGACACCGTGAAGAAGAGCGCCTTCGCGTCAGCGATCCGCGAGTACGAGAAGGTCTACAACTTTGGCTGGCTGGGCGTGCTGTCCGACACGCCACCGGTGCACCACGAACTGATCTATGTGAACAGCGAACGCGGCTTCGCGTTGTGCTCGCAGCGCAGCAACACGCGCAGCCGCTATTACCTGCAGGTGCCGCTGACGGACAAGGTGGAGCAATGGAGCGACCAGGCCTTCTGGGACGAGCTCAAATTGCGTCTGGACCCAGAGGCACGCGAGCATCTGGTCACCGGCCCCAGCATCGAAAAAAGCATCGCCCCGCTGCGCAGTTTCGTGACGGAACCGCTGCGCTTTGGTCGACTCTTCCTGTCGGGCGACGCGGGCCACATCGTGCCCCCCACCGGGGCCAAGGGCCTGAACCTGGCCGCCACCGACGTGAAGTACCTCAGCGCCGCGCTGATCGAGTTCTACCAGGACAAGAGCGAAGCCGGCATCGACCACTATTCCGAGCGCTGCCTCAAGCGCATCTGGCGGGCCGAGCGTTTCTCGTGGTGGTTCACCACCCTGATGCACCGCTTCCCCGAGAACGGCGAGATCGGCCAGAAACTGCAAGAAGCCGAGCTGGATTACATCGTTCACTCCGAAACCGGCGCGCGCTCGGTGGCCGAGAACTACGTCGGCCTGCCGCTGGATTTCGGCACCTGAGTCGCCACAACCTGCGTCCAGGCTGGGGCACGCGACCGGATTCCTCCGGGGCACGCCCCACTGGGGGTATGCCAGACACGCCGAGCCCGTTGTCGGGGCCCGGCCCGGGTTTGATCTGCATCAAAAGGCTGCGTGGCAGGCCACGGCAGCGTGCTCTGGGGCACCCGGAAGAGAGGCAATCCATCCCATAATTTGTCGATGAGCAAGAAACTGGACGCCATCGACCGGCGACTGCTGGCCCTGCTGCAGGAGAACGCGGAAACCCCGCTGGCCACGCTGGCGGAAGCCGTGAACCTCTCCACCTCCCCTTGCTGGCGGCGGGTGCAGGCCCTGCGCGAACGCGGCTACATCACGCGCCACGTCGCCCTGGCGGACCGTGGCAAGCTCAATCTGGGCGTGACGGTGTTCGTCTCGGTCAAGACCAGCCAGCACAACCCGGCTTGGCTTGAACAGTTCCGCGAGGCGGTGCGCCAGATCCCGGAAGTGCTGGAACTCTACCGCATGAGCGGCGAGGTGGACTACCTGCTGCGTGTCGTGGTGCCGGACATCGCGGCCTACGACGGGGTGTACCAGCGTCTGATCCGCTCGGTGGCACTGAGCGACGTGAGCAGCAGTTTCGCGATGGAAGAACTGAAGTTCACCACCGCCCTGCCCTTGGACTACGCAAGTTGAACTGAGCTGGGCGACTGGCCCCGCAGCCGCTTCTAGATCTCCGAATCCTCAAGCGCCCACTGGCCTGTCGGCCCCTGCATGGCACACGGCACGGCATGGCGAAAAGCGTCAGCCGCGCCGCCCCTTGCGGGCCGCACCCGTCTCGCGCGGCGGCAGGCCCATGTGCTGGGTCAGCAAGCGGCCCTTGGGTGGCGTCACCGCAGACCGGGGCGCGCCCGCACCCGCGGAAGGCCCTGTGGTTCGCGCCGCGGCCGCCGTCTTGCCTGGCGGGGTGCTGTTCTTGCGCCGCGCGCTCTGGTAGCCGCCGTCAGTCAGCGGCTGGAAGGTGGGTATCAGATGATGCTTGCCGTTGCCGATCAAGTCGGCTCGGCCCATGGCCTTGAGCGCCTCGCGCAGCATGGGCCAATTGTTCGGGTCGTGGTATCGCAAGAAGGCCTTGTGCAAGCGGCGGCGTTTCTCGCCGCGCACGATGTCCACCTTCTCGGTACGCCCGTCTTCGCCCACGTCGCGGTGGATGCCCTTGAGGCTGTTCAGGCCCGTGTGGTACATGGTCGTGGCCGTGGCCATCGGGCTGGGGTAGAAGGTCTGCACCTGGTCGGCGCGAAAACCATTCTTCTTCAGCCAAATGGCGAGGTTCATCATGTCCTCGTCGCTGGTCCCAGGGTGCGCGGCGATGAAGTAGGGAATGAGGTACTGCTTCTTGCCCGCCTCCTCGCTGTACTTCTCGAACATCTGCTTGAAGCGGTCGTAGCTGCCGATGCCCGGCTTCATCATCTTGGACAGCGGGCCACCTTCGGTGTGTTCGGGCGCGATCTTCAGGTAGCCGCCCACATGGTGCTGCACCAGCTCCTTTACGTACTCGGGGCTCTTGACCGCCAGGTCGTAGCGCAGGCCGGAACCAATGAGGATCTTTTTCACGCCCTTGAGCGCACGCGCGCGGCGATAGATCTTGATCAGCGCTGAGTGGTCGGTGTTGAGGTTCTGGCAGATGCCCGGATAGACGCAGCTGGGCTTGCGGCAGGCGGCCTCGATCTCCGGCGACTTGCAGCCGATGCGGTACATGTTGGCGGTCGGTCCGCCCAAGTCGCTGATGACGCCGGTGAAGCCCTTGACCTTGTCGCGGATGTCCTCGACCTCCTGAATGATCGAATCTTCCGAGCGGCTCTGGATGATGCGCCCCTCGTGCTCGGTGATGCTGCAGAAGGTGCAACCGCCGAAACAACCGCGCATGATGTTCACGCTGAAGCGGATCATCTCCCAGGCCGGGATCTTGGTCGCGCCATCGTGGGAGCCGTTTTCATCCGCGTAGCTCGGGTGCGGGCTGCGCGCGTAATGCAAGCCAAACACATGGTCCATTTCCGCCGTGGTCAGCGGAATGGGCGGCGGGTTGATCCAGACGTCGCGGGCGGTCGTGCCCTCACCATGGGCCTGCACCAGCGCACGGGCGTTGCCGGGGTTGGTCTCCAGGTGCAGCACGCGGTTGGCGTGGGCATAAAGCACCGGGTCGGACTTGACTTGCTCGTAGCTGGGCAAGCGGATCACGGTGCGCGCGCGTGGCAGGCGCTTGATGCTGCCCCGGCCCTGCAAGGCCGGGTTGGCCATGAAGGTGATGGGTTGCACGGCCGGCATGACCGCGGCCTCGGCGCTGCCGCCAATGTCTCTGGCCGTGCCGCTACCGGTGCCGCGACCCTCCTCGCCATCCGCCTTGCTGCAGCTCTGCCCCTGGGCGGCGGCCTGCTCGGCCGTGGTCATGTAGGGGTTGATGTGCTCTTCAACGTGCCCAGGCGTGTCCACCTCGGTGGAATCGATCTCGAACCAAGGGTCATCGCCCGGCGGACTCTCGCGCCGCACGAACGCGGTGCCGCGCACGTCGGTGATCTCGTGCACCGGCTCCTTGGCGGCGATGCGGTGCGCCACCTCGACCAGGGCGCGCTCGGCGTTGCCGTAGAGCAGCAGGTCGCACTTGCTGTCGACCACGATGCTGCGGCGCACCTTGTCGCTCCAGTAGTCGTAATGCGCGATGCGGCGCAGCGAGCCCTCGATGCCGCCCAGCACGATGGGCACCTCGGGATAGGCCTCACGGCAGCGCTGGCTGTAGACAATGGCCGCGCGGTCGGGACGCTTGCCGCCCACGTCGCCCGGGGTGTAGGCGTCGTCGCTGCGGATCTTGCGGTCCGCCGTGTAGCGGTTGATCATGGAATCCATGTTGCCCGCCGTCACGCCCCAGAACAGATTGGGCTTGCCCAGCACCTTGAAGGGCTCGGCGCTCTGCCAATCGGGCTGGGCGATGATGCCGACGCGGAAGCCCTGGGCCTCCAACACGCGCCCGACCACGGCCATGCCAAAACTCGGGTGGTCGACGTAGGCGTCGCCCGTGACCAGGATCACGTCGCAACTGTCCCAGCCCAGGCGCTCCATCTCGGCACGGCTCATGGGCAGGAAAGGCGCTGCACCGCCAAACCGTTCAGCAAAGCGCTTGGCCCAGTAGGGCCGGTAGCTCGTCAGTGGCTTGGCAGCGCGAGGAAAGAAGGAAACGTCGGGATAGGCTTGCATGGGATCGTGGCAGGCCGCCCGGGCTAGGGCGGACCAAACCGCCGATTGTCCCGGATTTGCGCGGATCATGTGCCCAAGGCCCTGCGCACGACCCGGCCTAATGCTTGGCACAGGCCCCCATGATGGCGCACCCATTGACATGCTGGATGCCCCCTCTTTGGGGCGGTGGCGCCCCCGGGTCTCAGACGGGGTCGGAGGCAGGATGTGACTGCGGCACCCGCGCCAGCGCCGGATGGTCGGCTCGCGGGCAGTCCAGGTGGTAGCCCTGAACCAGGTCGACGCCCAGGGCGCGCACCATGTCCAGCGTCTGCTGGTCCTCCACGAACTCCGCCACCGTGCGCTTGCCCAGTGCTCGGGCCACGTCCACGATGGCGCGCACGAAGATCTGGTTGTCGCCGTCCTTGGGCAGGTCCCGTATGAAGAGGCCGTCGATCTTGAGCAGATCGACTTTGAGGTGTTTGAGGTAGGCGAAGGACGCGAAGCCCGCGCCGAAGTCGTCCAGGCAGGTCTGGCACCCCGTCTGGCGCAAGGCCTCGATGAAGCATTCGGCGTCCTGGAGGTCGGACACGGCGGAGGTTTCCGTCAGCTCGACGAGCAGGCGCGAGGGCTGCACGCCGTGGATGCGCAGCATCTCGGCGATGTAGTTCGGAAAGCTGTTCTGGTCAAAGGAGCGGCCGGAGATGTTGACCGCCAGCGGCGGCATGTCCGGATTCGCCGCCAGTTGCTCGATGCTGGCGCGGACCACCCAGCGGTCAATGTCCAAGATCTTGCCGCTCTTCTCCGCATGGGGTATGAACTGCCCCGGCATGATGAGCTGCAACGGATCGTCCACGTCCACCATGCGGATCAACACCTCCAAGTGGGATACTGTGCCGTCGCCAGCGTGGTACACGCCCTGGTAATGCAGGCGGAACAGCCCCTGTTCCAGCGCCCTGGCGATGCGGTCGTTCCAGCCCAGGCGGGTGATCATCTTGCGGGAACTGTCACGGCCGGGCTCGTACAGCCTCCACGCGTTCTTGCCGCTTTCCTTGGCCTGGTACATGGCGGTGTCCGCATGCGCCACCAGCTCTTCCGCGCTCACCGAGCCATGGGGATACAGCGCGATGCCCAGGCTCGACGTCAGGCGCAGGTTTTGTCCGTCGAGGCGGAACGGGATCAGCGCGATGGCGCGCACGATGCGTTCGGCGAGTTGCTCGGCTTCCTCCTGCCGCGCGTCGGGCATCAGCACGGCGAACTCGTCACCGCCCAGACGGCACAACAACTCGTTGCGCCGCGTGAGGGCACCGACCTCCGAGGCCACGCGGATCAGCACGGCGTCTCCGGCGCGATGGCCGAAGGTGTCGTTGATGTGCTTGAACTCGTCCAGGTCAAAAAACAGCAGCGCGCCATGCCGATGCCGCCGTTGCGATTCCTGGATGAAGCGCGCCAGCTCGTCCTCGAAGCGGCGTCGGTTGAACAGGCCCGTCAAGGCGTCGCGTTCGGCCAGGTACACCAGTTGCTCGGCGGTCTGCCGTTCCCGCGTCACGTCCTCGTGGATCCAAAGCTGGCCGATGAAGCGCCCCTCGGCGTCGCGCACCGGGTAGGCGGTCTGAACAATCACTCGGCCATCGGCCGTGGCGATTTCGTGGGTGGTCGTGGTTTCGTGGGTGCCCAGCACCTCGCGCAGATGGCTGGCGAAATGCTCGGGCTGCACGATCTCCACACCTGAATCGGCCAGCACCTCCCCCACGGCACGACCCACCAGGTTGACGTGTTCGTCCATCCGCCAGATGCGCAGGAAGGTGCGATTGCAGTATTGGACCTGCCGGTCCGCCGTCACGAACAGAATGCCCAGGTCCATCGCGCCCAGCAGCGCCAGCAGGCGCGCGTGTTCTTCCTCGAGCCCGGTCAGGTAGCGGCGGCGCGCGGCCTCCCCCGCGCGCAGCTCGAGCACCATGCCATCGAAAGCACGGGCCAAGCGGCCCAGTTCGTCCGAACCGTTCAGGGCGATGGGCGCGGGCATGCGGCCCTGCCCCAACTCGTCGACCGCCACCGTCAGGCGCTGCAGCGGTTGGGTCACGATGCGGCGGATCAGCACGCGCATGAACCCAAGGGCGGGCAGCAAGCCCAACAGCCCGATGAGGAAGACCAAGGCCGCACCCCAGCGCAGCACCTGGTCCACCTGGGACTGGGGCAAGAGCTGCACCCAACGCCAGTCCGGCCCCTTGATGCGGGACCAGGCCACCCAATAGGCTTCGTGACCGTTCTCACCCCGCGTCGCCCCGATGCGCCGCGCGCCGCCGGTCGCACGACCCAGCGCTTCCTCGGCGGAGATCAAGGCGTGCACCTCGGCCAGCAGCGGATCGCCCAGGCTGGCGATGGCGAGTTGACCATCGGCCTGCACGATGTGGTTCTGCAGATCGGGGTGGGCGATGAGGTGGCCATCGGCGCTCAGGATCATTTGCAGGCCACCCTCGGCGCTGCGCCCGCGCACGGCATCGATCAGGGTCTGGACCACGATGTCGTGCCCGACGGTGCCAACCCAGGCGCCGCGCCAGTCCAGGGGTTGTATGACCGAGACCATCCAGGCCTGGGCCTGCTCGTCGAAATAGACCGGCGTCCAGAACAGCTTGCGCTGAGGATTGTTCTCGGGGCGCGAGCCCGTCATCGTCGGGTAGTTGGCATTGGTGGCGTCGGCGTGCGCGGCGCCGCCCCAATCCCGGCCCCGGGCATAGACCATCAGGCCGTTCTCCACGAAATCCATGTAGGCGGAAAAAAACGGCGGGGCCAGCGCGGGCCCCCGCTCACGCAGCAATTGATAACTGGCGACGGCGCGCAGGCGCATGGAATCGCTCGGGCCGCGCGGGCCGGGGTTCAGGTACAGCGTGGGCGCGCTTTCCGTGTCCACCCGCTCGGCACGCAGGCGCCATACACCGTCCCAGTCACGGGCGAACAAGGCGTCAAAACGCCGGCGGGCCTCGGCCGGGTCCTGTTGCTCCAGTCGCAGGAGCAACTCTTCCTGCAAGCGCAACACGCTGTTCTGGGCCTGCAAGAAGACCGCCGCACCGGCCTCGGCGCGCAACTCCGCCGTCTGCCGCGCCAGGATGGGCGCCAAACGCGACGCCGCCCAGCTCATCGCTGCGTAGCCCAGCACCGCCAGCAAAAGCAGCAAGGCGACGATCAACCCGCCCATGGTCCAGGACAGCTGACGCGTGACGGAAACCCGGCGCGACACGGGTCGAGAAGCGATGCGGAACATGGGTTTTCATTACAACATAGCGGGTCACTTTCGAGGGTCCTCGACGCCCCAGACGTTGCCTCCATGCGTCACCGCGCGGGTAAGATCGATCACCCTATTGCCGCCGACCTTATGCGCAAATCGCTGATCCTCGCCAGTGTGCTGGGTTTCACCGCCTTGACGGCGCCCATTGCCGCGTCCTTGTACTGGGCATCGCACGAGGCGCTGCGCGCGGAATTGGACTACGCGGGCTCGCTGGCGGATGAAATGCTGCGTCGCTCCGCCGCCGCGCGGCAGCAGATTTACCTCGCCCTGGACACTTTGCGCGGGGCTGCGCGCGCTGATTGTTCGCAGGCCACGCTGGCGCTGATGCGCGAGCTGAGCATGGGACTGAGTTACCTCAAGGACGTCGGGGCGGTGCGGGAGGGGCGCTTGGTCTGCTCCTCCATGGGCCAGTACAAGAACGGCATCGCCTTGGGACCGAGCGATGTTCAAGTGTCCAGCGGCGTCAAGGTCTGGCGTGACGTGGTGCTGCCCTATGCGCCCGGGCTGCACCTCAATGTCTTCGAGCGTGATGGCTGGATGGTGGCGGTGCACCCCGATTTCGTCTTTGACCTGGCCTTGCACGACCAGGAAACAACGGTGGCGGTCTTGATCGGTTCTCCTGCGCTGATTCTTCAGTCGCGCGGCCCCATCGACCCGGCCCAGCTGATGAGCGACCCGGCCCTGGCCGCTGGCCACGCTGAGCTGCCGGATCACCTGCTGGTGCGACGCCACTCCGCCCAGAACAACCTGACCGCGCTGGTGGCGATCTCGCGCGCGGGCTTGCGCGAGCGCGTGCAGCGCCAGGCCTTGATCCTTCTACCGCTGGGTGCGGTGGCGGGCCTGTTGCTGGTGGCTGCCGTTGCCCTCGCCACGCACCGCCGCCTGAGCCTGCCCGGCGAGATCCGCCTGGGCCTCAAACGACGGGAGTTTCACCTGCACTATCAGCCGGTGGTCGATTTGCGAACCGGCCGTTGCATCGGCGCCGAGGCCCTGCTGCGCTGGCGCCGACCCGAGGGCCTGCCCATGTCACCGGATCTGTTCATTCCCGCGGCCGAACGCAGCGGAATGATCCGCGCCATCACGGCCCACGTCATCGACAACGCGCTGCGAGACCTACCCGCCCTGCTGGCCCTGCAACCCGATTTTCATCTCGGCATCAATTTCTCAGCCCAGGATCTCGAAGCCGATGGCTCGATCACCCAATTGCTGCGGGGCCTGCGCGCGATGAAGGCCCCCGCGGGCAGCCTGGTGGTGGAGATCACCGAGCGCAACGTCACCGACGCCAAGGCGGCGGCCAAGCAAATCGCCCGCCTGCACGATCACGGCGTGCAAGTGGCGGTGGACGATTTCGGCACTGGGCATTCCAGCCTGTCGGTCCTGGCGGGCCTGGAACTGGACATCCTGAAGATCGACAAGTCCTTCGTCGACGCGATCGACGCGCAGGCGGCGGCCAGCATGGTGCTGCCGCACATCATCGACATGGCCAAGGCCCTGAGCCTGTTCATGATCGCCGAAGGGGTCGAAACCGAAACCCAGGCGGATTACCTGCGCGAGCGCGGCGTTCAGCTCGCGCAAGGCTGGCTCTACGGCAAGCCCATGCCGCTGGAGGATCTGCTGGATTTGCTGCGCACCCAAGGCCGGGCCTGGGCGACCCGTGGCCGGAGCATGCCCGTCTGACCCCATGACCGCACCGCACGACTCCGTGTCCGCCAGCCCGGACACCACCGCCCTCCTGGCGCCACGTTCATGCGCGGATCTTTTCGTGTCCTTCACCGTGTTGGCCCTGCAGGGCTTTGGCGGGGTGGCGGCCGTCGCGCAACGCGAACTGGTGGAGCGCAAGCGTTGGATGACCAACCCGCAATTCGTTGAAGAATGGGCCGTGGCACAGATCATGCCCGGGCCCAACATCGTGAACCTCGCGCTGATGCTGGGCGCGCGTCACTTCGGCCTGCGTGGCGCGCTGTCGGCGCTGGCCGGCATGCTGAGCGCGCCACTGCTGGTGCTGCTGGTTCTGGCGTGGCTGCACGCCCAGTACGCAAGCCACCCCGCGGTGGCGGGCGCACTGCGGGGCATGGGCGCGGTGGCGGCCGGCCTGGTCATGGGCACGGGCCTGAAACTGCTGGCTTCGCTCAAGGGCAATCCGCTGCATCCAGCGCAGCGCCTGCTGCTGGGCGCGGCCTGCTTTGTCGCCATCGCCTGGCTGAGGTGGCCCCTGGTGTGGGTGCTGCTGGGGCTGGGCGGCCTGGGCTGGGCGCTGGCCTGGTCAGGTCTGGCCCGGCGCGAGTTGTCGGCCGCAAGCGCCAAGAGAGCACGGTGATGAACACCCTGGCCACGCCCCTGCTTTCGCTCGCCCTCATGGACTGGCTGCAGCTCGTGCTGCATTTCGCCCTGCTCTCGCTGCTGGCCGTGGGCGGCGCCATCACCACCACGCCAGACATGCACCGCTTTCTGGTCACCGAGCAGGGTTGGCTGAGCGAAACACAGTTCAACGCGTCCATTGCGATCGCCCAGGCGGCGCCCGGTCCGAACGTGCTCTTCATTGCCCTGCTGGGCTGGAATGTCGGGCTCAACCACGGCGCGGGAGGTGGCGCGATGGCATGGGGACTGCTCGGTGCCCTCGCGTGCCTGGTCAGCGTGCTGCTGCCGAGTTCCACCCTGGTCTACCTGACCGCACGCTGGAGCCATGCTCACCGAGAGCGACGCGCCGTGCGCGCCTTCAAACAAGGACTGGCGCCCGTGGTCGTGGCCTTGCTGATCTCCACGGGCTGGATTCTGGCCGGCTCTCAGGCCGGAGAACTCACCGACGTGGGATCAACCGTGCACGAGGCCGGACCGTTCTGGCTGCTGACGGCAAGCACCGCCGTGCTGGTGTGGCGCACGCGGCTGCACCTGCTGTGGCTGCTGGGCGCGGGCGCACTGGTGGGCGTTTGGCTGGCCTGAGGCCGGGCCGCTGCCACGGACGGCGACAATCCAGTGATGACCGAGAACGCCAACAAACCCCTCCCGCCGGCCGCCTCTTCAAGCCGAGGCGGGTCGCGCGTGCTGCGCAAGCTGCTCGGCGCCCTGTTGATGCTGGGCTTGGCCCTGGTGCTGGTGCTGATGGCGGGCCTGGCCTGGATCGCCGCGCGCTTCGACCCGCAAACTCAGGCGCGTCAACTGGCCGAGCAGATCCGCGGCCAAACCGGTTACCAGCTCACGGCCGCCGTCCCCAAGCTCACTGTCGCACCTCGCCTCGGACTGGCCTGGGGGCCTCTGTCGCTGCAGTCCGCGGGGGAGGAACTGAGCGCTGGAGCGCCCGCGCGTTCCGTGGCCACCGCCCAGGGCATGCACCTGTCACTGGACCTGCTCGACCTGCTGCGAGGGGAGGTGCAGGTGCGACGGGCGCGCATCGACGGGCTGCACTTGTGGCCGGCACCGGATCGGCATTACGTCGTTCCGACGCTGGAACTCAAGCTCGCCCAACTCGCGGCGACTGGGCTGGCATCCGCGGTGGGCCCCAACGGACTCGCCACGCCCTCTTCGCCCTCTGCACCTTCTTCGCCTTCTTCGCCCGTCACGGCGTCCCTGACCCGCGCTGCCACGCTGCCGACGCAAGCGGTTCAAGCCACCGGCACCGCGGTCGCCGACCCGCGCCTGGCTCCGCCGCTCACGCACGCCCTGGAGTTGCACGCCACCGTGCTGGATGCCGCAGGTCAGTCCCGGCCGCTGAAGCTACAAGGACAAGTCGGGCTAGAAACGCCCGAGGCCTCGGCCCATGGCGCCGCGTCCCGTCAGCCGCGCGCCTTCCACGTGCTGCTGCAAGGCGCGTTGGATCAGACCACGTTCGCCCTTGAAGCCAGCCGCACCGATGCGTCAGCGGTGCTGCGCTTTGACCTGAACCTGGGCACCTTGGACCTGGACCACTACCAAGCACACCCCCTCGCGCAACCGCTGCCGCTGACCGTGGCGAGTCCTGCGGACAAGTCCACGCCCACGGCGAGCCACCCGCCTGACACCTCGATGCCGCACACCACGGGCATGCCTGCGGCAGACCGTGTCGTCGCTCCTAACACCAACCTAGGCGCACCCGCCCGGGCCTCTGGCACCGCCCCCCTGCTGCGCTGGGTGCATGACCTGGGACTGGACGAGCTGGATTTGCAAGGCACGCTGCGGGTGGCCTCACTGCGGTTCATGAATCTGCAAATCAACCATTTGCGCCTGCAGGCGCAGGCACAAGACCTCCCCTTGCAGGAGAGCCAAGGCCGCAAGCGCCGACGCATCGAGCTGAATCCGCTGACCGCCTCGCTGTACGACGGTGGCGTGCATGGCTCACTGCGCATTCACCTCGACGACGAGGCCGCCGAGACACCTCGAGCCTTGCCCGCAACCACGTTCATCGCCACGAAGCTGGACCTGCGGGACGTGCGCATCGGGCCGCTGCTGCGCGACGGCTTGGGCATCCACTGGCTGGAAGGCCGGGGCAACATCGCGCTCGATCTGCGCAGCGGCGGCACCTCACCCGGGGCTTACACGCGCCACCTCAATGGCAGCGTGGGCCTGCAACTGCAAAACGGGTCCATCGGATTGAACATCGCGGATGTGCTGCGCGCCGGTCTGGGGCAACTGGGGGCGATGAGCAGCGCGCGTCGCGCGGCCACCTCAACGCTGCCGGCCGCGCCGCGCAACGAAGCAGCAAGTTCCGAAGCAGCAAGCTCGCCCTGGCGCACCCCGTTTGAACGGCTGCGTGTGAGCTTTCAGATCGAAGACGGCATCGCGCGCAGCCAGGACTTGAACCTCCAGGCGCCGCCCTTGCGCGCCGGGGGCGCGGGCACGGCCTGGCTGGCCGAGCAGCGGCTGGACTACACCTTGCGCGTCACCCTCGCACCGGCCGCCCTGCAATCCGATCAAGACACGACCCTGCAGTCGCTGGACAGCCTGCGGGGCTTGACGGTGCCGGTGACATTGCAAGGCCCGTATGACGGCCTGCAGTGGCGCATCGCCTACGCGGACATCGCGCCGACGCGGCAAATGCGACTACAGCTGCGTGGCTGGGCCCAGGACACCCTGGACACGCTGCGCGGACTGTTGCCCCCGGCCAAGAAGGACTGATGAGCACCGGCAGGCCGGGCACAGCGACCGGCCAGGCTGACGTGTGACGTGCGCGCGGTTCAGTCGTCGCCAAGCTGGCGGAACTTCAGCACCCGGGCCGCCAGCAAGGTCTCGGCGAAAAAGCAGCCCAGCGCCGCCATGAAGCACAGCACCCCGGCCAGGAAGCCATAGATCGCGTAGTGGTCGATCTTGAACTCCGTGGTCTCGCCCAGGAAGAGCAGCACGATGGTCAGACCGATCACGAAGGCGCACAGCGTGAGCAAGCCGATGGTGGTGTTGGCCAGCAGGCCACGCCGCCGCAGCGCGGCCAGTTCCATGATCCAGTGCTGGGCCAAGGCCGGTTCGGCGTTGATGCGCAACTTCTCATCGAGCGTGCGGCCGCGGTCGATGATGCGCGCCAGCCGTCCGGCCACCGCGCCAATCATGCCGGCCACGGCGGTGAGCAGGAACACCGGCGCCACGGCGAGCTGGATGCCATGGGTGACGGTGGAAGTGTCGGTGAAGAGAGCCATGGCCGGATTATCCGATGTGCTCGGGGCGTGATCCAGTGGGATACCCCCCAGTTGCCCGCACAAGCCTTCTTCATCCATCCACGGGCCAGAGGTCGTAGCTGCCATCCCCCATGCCACGCAGAGGCCCAAAGACGGCGTCCAAGGCCGCCCGCTCGGCGGTCAGCCAGGCCTGGGCGATCTCGAGCTCAGAGTCGGTGAGCGCCGCCAAGTCCGGCGGATCGCCATAGGCCTGCGCGATGCGCTGGTAGGCCTGGTACACCGGCAACACCAGGGCGGCATCACCCAAACTGTCGCGCAAAACCAGCGCGAAGCGGCGCTGCGCGCCCTCGCGGGCCATGTCCAGACCCGGTGCGTCGCTGTCACCATGGGTGTTGTACAGACGCACGGCGTACGGCAGTTCGATGTCCTTCATGGCGTGAGCTTAAGGCACAAACTCGACGCGGCTTAGGTACAGTGCGCAAGCCCAACCGATAGGAGCATGGACCGTGAGCGACTCCCCCATCCCGCCTGACCAGAACCATGCCGCCGCCGTTCCTGGCAAGAAACGCCGCTTGATCCCGCGCGTCATCTACATGGTGCTGATGGGGCTGGCCCTGCATCTGGCCCTCACGCTGCTTTTCGCCGTCGCCCTGGTGCAGCTGCTGCTGAGCATCGCCAGCAATGAAACCAACGCGCGCCTGCGCCGCTTTGGCCGGGGACTGGGCCGGTACCTGCGACAGATCGCGGACTACCTGAGCTTCGCCCGTGAGGACGTGCCCTTTCCCTTCCAAGAATGGACTGACGCCGACTGACATGACGTGGCGACGGCGCGGCCCGTCGAGGGACATGAGCGTCGCTAGGGCTTGAGCAGCGGGCGGAACATCCACAGGCCGATCAGGGGTCCGATGCCCAGCCAGGGCAGCAACCAATCCAGCGCCAGATGCGGCAAGGCCATCGTGAAGAGCTCGATGCTGAGCACCGAAATCACGAAGCCGATGCAATTGACGAGGGTCAAGACGCTGCCCACCGCCGCCTGGGGTGCATTGCGCGCGGTCAAGGCCGAAAACTGCGGGGAGTCGCCCGATACGGTCACGCCCCACACCAGCAGCCAGGCCAGGAACAAGGCGTCGGGCGCGTGCAGCATCAGAGGCGCAACGAGGCAGCACAGCGCGCTGAGCGCCAACTGCATCTGGGCAACACGAGCACTGCCGTGCCGCCGCGCCAGCCATCCCCCTCCCGCGCAGCCGATGAAGCCCGCGCCGATGATGGCGAAGGACCAAGCACTCTGCGTCGCGCCCGCGAAACGCAGACCCACCACGATTGGCACCAGCACGAAGCAGGTGTAGATCTCCCACATGTGGCCGAAGTAGCCAAAGACCGAGGCTCGCAACTTGCGGTCGCGCCAGATGAAGGCCAGCGCGCCCAACTTCAATCCTGACGAAGCACCGCCGCTGGCGCCCGCGCCTTGCCTGGCGCGTTGCACCCAGGGGCTGTCGGGCACCTGCCAAGCCGTGAGCAGGCCACCCAAGGCCGCGAGAAGCGACACCCCCAGAACCACCGCCTGCCAGGGTGCCAGGCCCCAGGCCGCGATCACACTCGCCCACCCCGCGTCGGCCCCGTGGGCGGCGCTCGGCACCACGGTCGCCAATGCACGCAGTCCATGCGGCAAGGCGGTGCCCAAGATCAACGCGCCAATCAGCACGCCCATGGCGGGCCCCAGACCCTCGCGGTACCAGCTGGCGGCGATTTTCATGCCCACGGGATAGACGCCCGCGAGCAGGAAGCCCACGGCGAAGCGCAGAACCAGCAAGCGCGTGAGATCGCCGTCCACCCCCAGCGTGGCGGCGTTCACCAAGGCCCCCAGCACGGCGCAGACCATGAACACCCGCGACGGCGAAAAGCGGTCGGCCACCATCAGCAAGGCAAACACCAGGGTGCCCGCGACGAAGCCCAACTGCACGGCCGACGTCAGACGCCCTATGGCGGCGGCGGGCCAGTCCCAGGCCTGCTGCAAATCGGGCATGACCGCGTTGACGGCGAACCACAGCGTGGTGGCGGCGAACTGCGACAGCACGATCACCGGCAAGATGCGACGGGGTACGGCGGTCGACGCGCGCTGTTGTGTTGAATCTTGGAGTACCTGCTGCGTCATCGGTCGAGCTTACCCGTCGTGCCATTTGTGTAAAGTCGGCGCGACCCCAAGCTTGCCCTCTACCAGCCCAACAATTAACCATTTGGTGATTTAAAGTCATGCCACGCCCGCCAAAAACTGCTCCCGAGGAACGTCTGCGCGACGCGGACCGCTCTCAGAGCACCATCCTGATGGCGGCGCGCGATGAATTCGCCGAATACGGCCTGGGGGGCGCGCGCATGGACCGCATCGCCGAGCGGGCAGGCCTGAACAAACGGCTCATTTATTACTACTTCGAGGACAAGGAGAAGCTGTTCCAGGCCGTGCTCGAGCAGGCCTACGGCAACATCCGCGAAGAAGAGCGCAAGCTGCACTTGCAAGACCTCACGCCGGCCGAGGCCGTGCGCACACTGATCGAGTTCACCTGGAACTACTACCTGGCGCATCCGGAATTCCTCACGCTGCTCAACAGCGCAAACCTGCACAAGGCGCGGCACCTGCAAGACTCCCGGCAAGCGCGTGCACTCAACTCGCCCTTGTTGGACTTGCTCGCCGAGATCCTGGAGCGAGGACGGCGCGACGGCAGTTTCCGGGGCGGCGTGGACCCGATGCAGCTCTACATCTCCATCGCTGGCATCGCCTATTTCTACCTCTCCAACAACCACACCCTCTCGGCCATCTTCGGCCGCGACCTGATGTCGGCCAAGGCCCGCAACGAGCGCCTGTCGCACATGACCGACCTGATTTTGGGCGGCTTGCTGCGCGGCTGACCCCGAAACGGCTTTCGGCTCCGCAGAGCCGACTTCATGCCGTTTGACCCGTGCCGAAACCTCCGAACCCGGTTTTTCGAAGCTTTTCGACGTTTTCCGAGACTTTCCGCGCTTTTGCAGCCCTTATCCCGGTTGCGCACCTGTCGCTAGCTCCGGGGCCAGCTCAGGGTGGTCCGCCCCTTCCCGCACCCTCCCGACTCCGGCGAATCCCTGATTCGCTGCGGACGGGACTCTTCCTATAATTCACTGGTCAGTTAATTATTTCAATCACCCAGGAGACAACACCATGCGCTACACCCGCAGATTCATCGCCGCGGCCATGCTGGCGGCGCTCGCGCCGCTGGCTGCTCAGGCCCAGGACGCTTACCCGAACAAGCCGATCCGCGTGATCGTGCCTTTCGCGGCCGGCAGCACCACGGACATCATCGCGCGCGCCATCACGGACAAGATGGCCCAGAGCATGGGCCAGCAGTTCGTGATCGACAACCGTGGCGGCGCCAGCGGCACCATCGGCCAGGCCATGGTGGCCCAGTCAGCGCCGGACGGCTACACCCTGATGATCCATTCGTCCTCGCACACGGTGACGCCGCACACTTTCGCCAAGCTGCCCTTTGATCCGCTGAAGGACTTCGTCCCCATCACCCCGATTTCGGCCACGCCGAACGTGCTGGTGATCGCACCGTCCAAGAACATCAAGTCGGTGCAGGAACTGCTGAGCTATGCCCGCGCCAACCCGGGGCAACTCAACTTCGCGTCCGCCGGCCAAGGCAGCGCCACGCACCTGAATGCAGAGAAGTTCAAGCTCGCCGCCAAGATCCAGGCGACCAACATCCCCTTCAAGGGTTCGGCCGAGGCCGTGAACGAGGTGATCGCGGGCCGGGTGGATTACTACTTCTCCCCCATCGCACCCGTGATCGGGCAGATCCGCGGGGGCCAGTTGCTGGCGCTCGCGGTCGGCTCGGCTCAACGCGCCAGCGCCCTGCCCGACGTGCCCACCACGGCCGAGGCTGGCGTGCCGGGCTCGGAATTCAACTTCTGGATCGGCCTGTTCGCGCCCGGCAAGACGCCTCGGTCCATCGTGGATCGCCTGAACGCCGAAGTCGTGAAGGCCCTGGCGACGCCTGAAGTCAAGGAACGTTTCCTGACCCTGGGCGCCGACGCCTGGACGCTGAACCCACGCGAATTCGACACCTACATCCGCAACGAAATCAAGAACAACGCCGCGCTGGTCAAGGCCGCCGGCTTGGAAGTCCACCCCTGAGCGGCATTGCCGTTGACCCCACTACCTCGTAGGAGAACTCATCCATGCCCACCCAACGTCTGGGAATCATCATGCACGGCGTCACTGGACGCATGGGCATGAACCAGCACCTGATCCGCTCCATCTGCGCCATCCGAGCGCAGGGGGGCGTCACGCTCTCGAATGGCGACAAGGTCATGCCCGACCCGATCTTGATCGGACGCAACGCCGAAAAGATCGAGGCACTGGCCAAGGCGCACGGCATCGGGCGCTGGGGCACGGACCTGGACCAGGCGCTGGCCAGCCAGGAGGACACGGTGTTCTTCGACGCGGGCACGACGCAGATGCGCCCGACACTCTTGGCCCGGGCGCTGCGCGCCGGCAAGCATGTCTATTGCGAAAAACCCATCGCCACGACGCTGGCCGAGGCGATGGACATCGCCAAGACCGCGCAGGAGGCCACGAAGAAGAGCGGGCTCAAGCACGGCGCGGTGCAAGACAAGCTCTTCCTGCCCGGCCTGCGCAAGCTGGACATGCTGCGCCGCGCCGATTTCTTCGGCCGCATGCTGTCGCTGCGCCTGGAGTTCGGCTACTGGGTGTTTGAAGGCGACTTGCAGCCCATCCAACGCCCGAGCTGGAACTACCGCGCCGAGGACGGCGGCGGCATGATCCTGGACATGATGTGCCACTGGCGCTACGTGCTGGACAACCTGTTCGGCCAAGTCAAGTCCATCAGCTGCCTGGGCGCCACCCACATCCCGCAGCGCTGGGACGAAGCCGGCAAGCCCTACACCTGCACGGCCGACGACGCAGCCTATGCCATCGCCGAGCTGATCGGCCACAAGGGCGAGCCCGTCGTCGCCCAGCTCAATATGTCCTGGGCCACGCGCGTCAACCGTGACGACCTGGTGACCTTCCACGTCGACGGCACGCACGGCTCGGCCGTGGCCACGCTGACCGACTGCAAGGCCCAGAGCCGCGTCAACACGCCGCGCCCCGTCTGGAACCCGGACGTGAAGCAGACCATGAACTTCACCGAGCAGTGGCAGGACGTGCCCGACACCCAGGTCTACGACAACGGCTTCAAGATCCAGTGGGAGCACTTCATCCGCCACGTGGTGGAAGACGCGCCTTACAGTTGGACACTGCCCGAAGGCGCCAAGGGCGTGCAGTTGGTGGAAGCCGCGCTGCAGAGCTGGAAGGAACGCCGCTTCGTCGACGTGCCGAGCTTGAAGTTCTGAGGACCGCGTCATGGCTCTGACCCTCAAGTTGCCGACCGCAACCGGCGCGCTCGACACCTACACAGTGCGCGGCACGGCACCGGCCAAGCCGGCCGCGGGCGTGAAGTTCAACCGCATCGCCTACTCCGCCGCACACGTCGTGGCCGACCCGCGCGCGGCCATCGACCCCTGGCTGCAATGCGCGGTGGACTGGGAGGCCACCATCGCCTACCGCCGTCGCCTATGGTCGCTGGGCCTGGGTGTGGCCGAAGCCATGGACACGGCCCAACGCGGCATGGGCCTGGACTGGCCCACCTCGCTGGAACTGATCCGTAGCTCGCTCGACGCGGCGCGTGATTTCGGCCCCAAGGCCCTGGTGGCCTCGGGCTGCGGCACCGACCACCTGGTGCTGGACGAGGTCCGGAGCGTGGACGACGTGATCCGTGGCTACGAGCAGCAGATGGAAGCCATCGAGAAGCTCGGCGGCAAGCTCATCGTCATGGCCAGCCGTGCGCTGGCCCGCGTCGCGAAAAGCCCCGCCGACTACGAGCGCGTCTACGACCGCATCCTGCGCCAAGCCCGACAGCCTGTCGTGCTGCACTGGCTGGGCGAGATGTTCGACCCGGCGCTGTCGGGTTACTGGGGCACGAAGGATTTGGACGCCGCCATGGACACGGCGCTGGGCATCATCGCCGCGCATCCGGACAAGGTGGACGGCATCAAGATATCCCTGCTCGACAAGGACAAGGAAATCGCCATGCGCCGTCGCCTGCCCACCACGGGTGGCCTGGACGGCCAAGGCGTGCGCATGTACACGGGCGACGACTTCAACTACGCCGAGCTGATCGCCGGTGACGGTTTCGGCGCCGCGCGCGTGCACGGCCAGAGCGACGCCTTGCTGGGCATCTTCGACGCCATCGCACCCGCCGCCAGCGCGGCGCTGGGCGAGCTGGCCCAAGGCAACACGGAGAAGTTCCACGCCATCCTCGGCCCCACGGTGCCGCTGTCGCGCCACATCTTCGCGGCGCCCACGCGCTTCTACAAGACCGGCGTGGTCTTCATGGCCTGGCTCAACGGCCATCAGTCGCACTTCACGATGGTAGGCGGCCAGCAGAGCACGCGTTCGCTCGCGCACTTCGCCGAGCTGTTCCGCTTGGCCGATGCCGCGAACCTGCTCGAACAGCCCGAGCTGGCCACGCGCCGCATGACGGCCCTGCTCGCCCTGCACGGTGTGGAGTGACGTGATGCGCAAGATCGACAGCTACGCCCACATCCTGCCGCGCAGGTACTTCGAGCGCATGGCGGAGCTGGCCAAGGATAAGGGCGCCATCAAGCGCTGGCTGACCATCCCGGTCCTCTACGACCTGGACGCACGGCTCAAGATGATGGAGTCCTTCCCCGACTATCAGCAAATCCTGACACTCTCCAATCCGCCGATCGAGATGATCGCGGGGCCCGACGTGTCGCCCGCGCTGGCTCGCCTGGCCAACGAAGAGATGGCTGCCATACGCGACCAGCACCCCGACAAGTTCCCGGCTTTCGTGGCGTCGCTTCCCATGAACAATCCCGCGGCCTGCCTGGAAGAGATGGACTACGCCATCAGCACCCTCGGCGCCCGAGGCATCCAGGTCTTCACCAACGTCAACGGCCGCCCGCTTGATGAGCCCGATTTCTGGCCGATCTTCGATGCAGCGGTCAAGACCTATGACGTCCCAGTATGGATGCACCCGGCCCGGGGCGCAAATATGACGGACTACGCGTCGGAGAAGAAATCGAAGTTCGAGATCTGGTGGACCTTCGGCTGGCCTTATGAGACCAGCGCGGCCATGACCCGCATGGTGTTCTCGGGTTTCTTCGACAAGCTGCCCAATCTGCGTGTCATCACCCACCACATGGGCGCCATGATCCCCTTCTTCGACGGGCGTGTCGGCCCCGGCCTGGACCAGTTCGGCAGCCGCACCTCGGACGAGGACTACGAAGGCTTGCTCAAGAGCATGCCCAAGCGACCCATCGACTACTTCCGCATGTTCTATGCCGACACGGCCCTGGCCGGTGGACGCTCGGGCCTGCGTTGTGGGCTGGATTTCTTCGGTGCCAAACAGGTGCTGTTCGCGTCGGACTGCCCCTTCGACCCCGAGGGAGGACCCATGTTCATCCGAACGATTCCGGAAGCCATCGACTCACTCAATCTTCCTGAGGAAGATCGCGAAGGCATCTATTTCCGCAATGCCTTGAGGCTTTTGAAGATGCCCTGCTGCTGATCAGAACAAACACCCGAGGAGACAACATGGACCAGTGGATTCGATTACTGACGGTCACCCTGCTTGCGCTGTCGAGCATCGCGGCGCATGCGCAAAGTTATCCGGACCGGCCTGTCCGTATCGTCGTGCCTTACGTGCCGGGAGGAACCGTGGACCTCGTGGCACGGGTGCTGGCGCAGCGACTGAGCGAACAGATGGGGCAACCCTTTGTGGTTGAAAATCGTGCGGGCGCCAGCGGTTCGATCGGCAGCGATGCTGTGGCCAAGGCTACCGCCGATGGCTACACCCTGCTGGTGCAGTCGCCCACTCTGATCGCCCACCCCTTGATGGTCAAGAAAGTGCCTTATGACGTGATCAAGGACTTCACCCCGATCTCGCTTCTGGGCTCCGTCCCCATGGTCGTGGCAGCGTACCCTGGTGTTCCGGCCGACAACCTGAAGCAGTTCCTGGACCTGGCACGCACGAAACCGAAAGAAATCAGCTTCGGCACCTCTGCTATCGGATCTCCTATGCACGTGGCCCAGGAAGCCATCAAGCACGGCGCCAAGCTGGACATCCCCATCATCGCCTACCGTGGCACTGGTGCAGCTCTCAACGATGTGCTCGGCGGACAGGTCAGCGCCATCATCGACGCCATTCCTTCCTCGGCAGCCCACATCAACAGCGGAAAACTCAAGGCACTCGCTGTCACGACCAAGACGCGCATCCCCAGCCTGCCGAACGTGCCTACCGTCGCAGAGTCCGGTTTCCCCGGCTTCGAGCTGGTGTCCTGGTACGGGCTCTGGGGCCCGGGCAAGCTGCCTGAGGCCATCACGAAACGCCTGGCCGAAGAGACGGCAAGGGCCATGCGATCACCCCTGGTCGCGGAACGACTCGGGGCGCAGGCCTTTATCCCCTCGGGCGCCGGCCCGACCGAATTCTCCAACTACATCACGAAAGAGATCGCTGTCTATGCACGCATTGTTCGTGACGCCAACATCCAGATCGATTAAGAGACAGCAATCCAGGTTTCACGTCAACGAAACATGCTCACAGGCGCAAGCCCACTAAACATGGAGACATCATGAACCACAGCTTCCTGAAAATTGCCATCGCCTTAATGCTGGCTTTCTGTGGCGCCGCCACCTACGCCCAGTCCGCCTACCCCAACCGCCCGGTCAAGGTCATCATCCCCTTTCCACCCGGGGGCACGCTGGACGCGGTGGGCCGCCAGCTGGCTCAGAAACTCTCGGACCAGCTGGGGCAACCCTTCGTGGTCGAGAACCGCCCCGGCGGTAACGGCACCATCGGGGGCGCGGTCGTGGCGCAAGCCCAGGCAGATGGCTACACCCTGCTGTTCAATGCCTCCACCTTCACCACGGCGCCCATGACCATGAAGTCTGTGCCGTATGGCGTGGTGAAGGATTTCACCCCCATCGCCCTGGTCGCCAAGGCCCCCTTGTCGATCGCCATCAACAAGAATCTGCCGATCACCGACGTCAAGTCGCTGCTCGCGCATGCCAAGGCCAACCCCGGCAAGATGACCTTCGCCGTGGGATCCATCGGCTCGGCGGGCCACTTGTCCACCGAATTGCTCAAGCGCGCCGGCGGCATCGACTACACCGTGGTTCCCTACAAGGGCACGGCACCCGCGTTTCAGGATCTGATCGGCGGTCAAATTGATGGCTTCATTGACCCGATCCTGGGCTCGCTCCAGTACCACAAGAATGGTCTGCTGCGCGTGGTCGCCACCACCGGCGACAAGCGCACGCCCAATCTGCCTGACGTGCCCACCGTGTCCGAGACCCTTCCCGGCTACGAGTTCTACAGCTGGTATGGCCTGTGGGGCCCCGCCAAGCTGTCGGCTGACATCACGCAGAAGCTGAACGTCGAAACCAACAAGGCCTTGGAATCAGATTTGCGCGACAAGCTGATGCAACAAGGGCTGGTATTGACGCCTGGCACGCCGGAAGACTTCGCGAAGTTCCAGAACGCCGACATGGTGCGTTCGCAGAAGATCATCACGGATGGCAACATCCGTCTTGAATAAGATCGCGCCGCATGAGCCTCTCGCAGCATCCGCGCGCACTTGTCACGGGCAGCAGCTCGGGCATCGGACAGGCCATCGCGCAAGCCTTGCTTGACCAAGGCTGGCAGGTCGCGGGACTGGACTTGGTCCCCCCCGAGTGGGCGCATGCGGCGTTCTCTCCACATCAAGTTGATCTGCGCGATCCGGCCGCTACGGCCCGCGCCGTGCAGGCTGCCGGGCCAGTGCAGGCACTGGTGCATGCAGCAGGCGTCTTGCGCGTGGGTCGGCTGGGCTCGCTGACGCAAGAGGATTCCATGCTGATGTGGCAGCTCCATGTGGACGCGGCGACCCGCTTGGCCAACTTGGTCATCCCGGCCATGACGCAAGCGGGCCTGGGACGCGTGGTGCTGATCGGCAGCCGCGTCTCGGGCGGCATGCCTGGCCGCAGTCAGTACGCGGCCACCAAGGCAGCGCTGGTCGCCTTGGCCCGCAGTTGGGCCGCGGAAACTGCCGCGCAGGGCGTGACGGTCAACGTCATCGCGCCGGCCGCGACACAGACTGCGATGCTGACCGACCCCGCGCGCGCTGGCGCCACCCCCAAGCTCCCTCCCCTCGGGCGGCTGATCCGACCTGCCGAGATCGCGGCCCTCGCCTGCTTTCTGCTTTCCACCGACGCGGCGGCCATCACGGGCCAAGAGATCCAGATCTGTGGTGGCGCCTCCCTCGCGATGTGAGCGCCATGACACACGCACAGAACACCATCGGCATCGTCGGACTCGGCTTGGTGGGCTCCGCCTTGGCCCAGCGCTTCCTGTCCGCAGGATGGCACGTCACCGGGTTTGACCTGAGCGAGCAAGCCCGGGAGGATCTGAGCGCCCTGGGTGGACAAGCCGCCTCCACCGTGGCAGCCGTGGCCGAGGCCGCGAGCTGCGTGGTGCTGGCCGTCTTCAACACCGACGATGTGCTCAGCGTGGTGGAAGGTGCGCAGGGTCTGCTCAGCGTTCCGGGCGTGCGGCACATCATCGACTGCTCCACCGGCGAGCCGCAGGCACTGGAAGCCCTGGCCTCGCGGTTGCGCGGGCGCGGCGTTGGTTTCATTGAAGCTCCTTTGTCTGGCTCCAGTCAGCAGATTGCCGCGGGCACGGCCACCCTGTTGCTGGGTGGCGAGTCCGAGGCCATCATGCAATGCGCTCCCGTGCTCAGCGCGATGTCGGAACACCAAGTGCATGTGGGCAGCGCCGGCATGGGCGCACGTGCGAAGCTCGCCACCAATCTGGTCTTGGGCCTGAACCGCGCGGTGCTGGCCGAAGGCATGGTGTTCGCCGAGCAGCTGGGCATCACCCCCGAGAAATTCCTGGCGCTGGTACTTGCCAGCCCGGCCACGTCTGGCGCGGCACAGGCCAAGGGCCGGATGATGGTGTCGGGAGACTTCACCCCCCAATCCCGCATCCGGCAGCACCTCAAGGACGTGGACCTCATGCTGGCCCAAGCCGCCGCCCTTGGGCAAAAGCTGCCCCTCTCGGAAACCCACGCTGCGCTCATGCGAGCGGCCATCGCCGCTGGCGACGGAGAACTCGACAACGCCGCCATCGTCCGCGAACTGCGTCGCCAGAAAACCTGAGTCTCCTTCATCGCCCGTTGATCTGCCCGATGGGCCGCCCCGCGTGGGCTCGCCCTTCAAGCGCACCCTGGCCTCCATCACCCCAACACCATCCCATCACCATGCGCGACTTCTCCACGGACCACCACTGGCTCTCGATCAACACCGCCACGCTGCGCCGTCAGAGCGGCCAGGAAGTTGCACTCGACCTCATCATGGACCAATGCGCCGCGCGTGGCGTGCGAGCCATCAGCCCTTGGCGCGATCAAGTGGCCGCGGTGGGCATCGACAAGGTGGCGCGTCAGCTGAAGGCGCTGGACATCGAACTCTCAGGGTACTGCCGGGGTGGCTTTTATCCCGCCGCCGACGCCGCGGGCCTGCGCGCCGCGCTGGACGACAACCGCCGCGCCATCGACGAAGCCAAGACCCTGAACGCGCCTTGCCTGGTGCTGGTGGTCGGTGCCTTGCCGGGCGCCTTGCAAGGCAAGCCCGCCTACAAAGACATCACCCGCGCGCGCGGCGAGGTGCGCGACGGCATCGCGGTCTCGCTGGAGTACGCGCGCTCGGTCGGCATGCCGCTGGCCATTGAGCCTCTGCACCCCATGCAAGCCGCCGAGCGCGCTTGCATCAACACACTGGAACAGGCGCTGGACCTCTGCGACGAACTGGACCCGCTGCCGACCGGCGAGTACGGCCAAGGGCAGCTTGCCGGTGCACCGGCCTCCTTGGGCGTCGCGCTCGATGTCTATCACTGTTGGTGGGACCCGAAGCTGCAGCAACAGATCGTGCGTGCGGGCCAGGGTTCGGCCTCCCGCCTGCTGGCCTACCATGTGTGCGACTGGCTCGCGCCCACGCGCGACCTGCTGAATGACCGGGGCATGATGGGCGATGGCGTGGTCGAGCTGCGCAAGCTGCGCGGCTGGGTCGAAGATGCTGGGTACGCCGGCTACAGCGAGGTCGAGATTTTTTCGACGCTGGACTGGTGGCAGCGCTCCGGCGAGGACACCTTGGCCACCTGCATTGAGCGCCACCGCAGCGTGGTCTGAAGGCGCATCCGGCTCTGCTCCGCGCGGATAGGCGCCGCTGTCGCGCCGAAGGTGGTGGGCCGAGGATGCAACGACAGATCCGAATGAAATCCGCTCAGGGAAGCGCTACAGTGTGGCCTCTTCCTGAACATCCACCATGGCAAAACAGAGCGAATGGCCCGGCAAGATGCTGGCCGTGATCAAGACCGGCAACGTGGCGGCGGCTGTCGCACAGATCAAGGTCGCGCCGACCGTGAAAGACCTGCGCCAGTTGCAGTCCGACATGGACAAAGCCGGGCTGCGAGGCCGCTGGCGTGAACTCGACCTGGCCATCGAGGAAAACATGGCGCTGCTTGCCGCGCCCCGCCTGCACCGTTCTCCCTGAGTTCAATCGATCTTGGCGCCCGAGTCGCGGATGACCTGGGCCCACTTCACCGTTTCACTCTTCATCAAGGCCGCCAGTTCTTCGGGGGTGCTGGGCATGGGCTCCAGACCGGCGGCCGAGAAGCGCTCGCGGACGTCGGCTGAGCGCAGCACGGTATCAAGCTCCGCGTTCAGCCGTTTCACGATGGCGGGTGGCGTGCCCGCGGGCGCGAGGATGGCGAACCAGCCGTTGGACTCATACCCCGGCAATCCGGACTCGGCCAAGGTGGGCAGTTCCGGCGCCAGCGACGACCGTGTCTTGCCCAGCACGCCCAGCACCTTGAGCCGGCCCGACTGCATCTGAGGCTTGATGGTCGTGATGTCGGCGATGGCCAAGGCGGTCTCGCCGCCCATGATGGCGACCACCGCGGGGCCACTGCCCTTGTAAGGCACATGGGTGATGCTGACGCCGGCCATGGCCTTGAGCAGTTCGCCCGACAGGTGCATGGCCGTGCCATTGCCCCCCGAGGCATAGGTCAGCTTGCCGGGCTCCTTCTTCGCCAGATCAATCACGTCCTTGACCGTCTTCACCGGCAGCGTGGCGCTGGCCGCCAGCACAAAGGGGCTGGTGCCGAAGCCGGTGATGGGCGCGAAGTCGCGCTGAGGGTCGTACGCAAGACTCTTGTAGAGCGAAGGATTGGCCGTGAGCCCGCCCGCGGAAGCCAGCACCAAGGTGTAGCCGTCGGGTGCAGCCTTGGCCACCAGACCCAGGCCCAAGCCGCCGCCCGCCCCGGGCTTGTTGTCCACCACCACGGGCTGGCCCAGGCGCTCGGCCAACTTGGGCGCGACGATGCGCGCGGCGGCGTCGCTGCTGCCACCCGGCGGAAAAGTCACCACCAGCTTGATCGGGCTGGCAGGCCAAGCCTGCGCCAGCGCCGCGCCCGAAATGCCGAGCAAGACACTCAGCGCCACATGGCGACGTGCTTGGGAAAATGTCATGCGGGTCTTCTCCTGTCCTTGTCGTGGTGATGGCCAACACACTCGCCGTGCCGCCGTGTCCCCGTGTCACCGTGTGGCCTAGTTCCGTTCAGAGACGGAACAGGCTCACGGCATTCGTTTCGTAAAACATCTTTTTGTGCTCGGGCGCCAGCGGCAGCGCATCCATGGCCGTGACTTCGCCCAGTTCGTACTGGTAGGGATAGTCCATCGCATACATGACGCGGTCCATGCCCATCTGCTGCTGCACGAAGCTGATGGCCGGTTCCCAGGCCATGCCACTGGTCGTGTACCAAAAGTTCTCGCGCAGGTAGTCGCTGGGCTTCTTCTTGAGCGGCTTGACGCCCGGATGACGGTTGGCGCGCACGATGCCAGCGTGCATGAAATCGATGCGGTACAGCCAGAAGGGCAAACCCTCGCCGAGGTGGCCCAGCACGATCTTGAGCTTGGGGAAGCGGTCGAACAAGCCCGAGAGAATCAGGCGCAAGGCATGCAAGCCGGTCTCCGCTTGGAAGCCGTAGATCGCGGCGTCCATGCAGCGCGGCAGAAAGGGCTGGATCATCTGGGGCGACGGCGTGTTGGGGTGGATGTAGAACGGCACGTCCAGCGCCTCGGCCGCCGCGAAGACGTCCCAGTATTGCTCGTCGTCCAGGTACAAGCCCATGGTGTGCGAATTGATCACCGCGCCCTTGAGGCCCAACTTGCGCACCGCCCGCTCCAGCTCCAGCGCCGCCTGGCGCGGCGCGTGCGGCGCCACAGCGGCCAGGCCCGCGAACCGATCCGGGTGCTTGCGGATGGTTTCGGCCAACTGGTCGTTGGTGGACACGGCCAGGGCCGCGGCTTCCTGCGGCGCGAAAACCTGCACGCCCGGCGCGGTCAGCAGCAGCAACTGGACATCCACGCCCGCGGCGTCCATGTCGGCCATGCGGCGCGCCTCCATGTCCTGAATGCGGTCACGCAGGTCCTTGGCACGCGGCGCCTCGCTGGTGCCGAAAAATCCCCACAGACTGAAGAAACCGGGATCGTCCAGGCTGTGGGTCTCGATGATCTGGCGGTATCTCTGCACCAGTTCCGGCGTGGCCCAGGCTTCTTCCGTGGCGATGCGACGCCATGCGCTTTGACTCATCGTCGTCTCCTTTGACGCCGCATTAGACGCATCCATGATTCATCTGTAAAACGAAAAATATTGAACCACTCATGAATTTTTTTCAATGAATCAATCCTTTGCTCCGACCCTGCGCCAGCTGCGCGCCTTCAAGGCGGTCTACCAGTTGCGCAAGCTTGGCGCGGCGGCACAGCAGCTGTCGTTGACGCAATCCGCGGTGAGCGTGCTGATCCGTCAGTTGGAGCAAGGCTTGGGCGCGCGGCTGTTCGACCGCACCACGCGCTCACTGCAAGCCACCCAGGCCGGCCAAGACGCCATTGAGGTGGTCGAACGCATCCTGCGCGACGTGGACATGCTGGGCTCCAGCTTCATGGACCTGCGCGCGCACCAGCGCGGTCGGGTCTGCATCGCGATCACGCCCACGCTGGCCGGCATGCTGCTGCCCGAGGTCATGCAAACCTTCAGCACCCGTTACCCGCATGTGCAGACCTTGGTGGACGACGTGGCGCCGGATCAATTCCTCAGCCGCGTGGTGGGCGAGCATGTGGACTTCGGCATCGGCACGCCGGAACGCGCCGGTGGCGAGATCGAGCAGCAGCCGCTGATGCGGGACACGCTCTGCCTGGTCTGCGCGCACGGCCACCCGCTGGCGGGACTCAAGCAGGTGCGCTGGGCCGACTTGGAAGGCCACGCATTGATCACCGGGCGTCCCGGCTACGGCGTGCGCCACCTGGTCGAGACCAGCGCGGCCCGCGCGGGCGTGCGATTGAACGTGGTGGGGGAAGTGTCGTTCCAGTCCACGGCGCTGTGGCTGGCGCGCAGCGGCCAGGCCGTGGCGCTGGTGCCCACCGCCTACGCCCTGTGCCTGGCGCATCCGGACTTGCTGATCAAGCCGCTGTGCCAACCCAGGGTGTCGCGAGACATCTACCTGGTCAGCAAGCGCGACCGTTCATTCTCGCTGGCCTGCCAAAGCTTCATCCAGGTGTTGCGCGAAGAACTGGCCGCGGGCCGCGCCATGCCCCAAGTCGGCAAAGTGGCGGTGCCCAAGGCCGAGCGCAAGACTTGATCAGAGCCGGGCCGCCAGTCGCGCGGCTTGGTCGATGGCGCGCTTGGCATCGAGTTCACCCGCCTCAAAAGCACCGCCGATCACGTGCAGGTCCACGCCCGGCTTTCGGCCCTGGGCCTGCAGCGCGTCAAAGACCGTTCTCTGGGACACCTGGCCAGCGCACAGCACCACGGTGTCACAGGCGATCCAGCGCGGGGCTTCGCGCTTCTCGCCTTGGCTGACGCACAGTCCCCACGCCTCGGCACCGGCCTCGGAGAACGTGCCCATGCGCTCGTAGTTCACCCCTCCCTCCATGCGCACCCGCTTCATCTTGAGCGCGGCGCGGTGGATCCAACCCGTGGTCTTGCCCAGCTTCTCGCCCAGCTTGCCCGCCTTGCGTTGCAGCAGGGTGACCTCGCGCGGCGAGGCTGGGGGCTGCGGCCCCTCAGGCGCCAAGCCACCCGGGGCCTGCGCGGGGTCGGCCACGCCCCACTCGGCCAACCAGGCTGGCAGGTCCTGCGCCGTGGAATGCCCGGCACTGGTCAGGTATTCGGCCACGTCGAAGCCGATGCCGCCCGCGCCGACGATGGCCACCCGGCGGCCCGCGGGCTTTTTGCCTTGGAGCAGGTCCACATAGCTCATCACGCGGGCATCGTCTTGCCCGGGAATCTTGGGGTCGCGCGGCACCACGCCCGTGGCGACCACCACTTGGTCGTAGTCGCTCAGCGCCTGCGCGCTTGCAGTCGTGTTCAGGTGCAAACGCACGCCCGTGGTCTCGATGTGCCGACGCAGGTAGCGCAGCATCTCGTGGAATTCTTCCTTGCCCGGCACCTGCTTGGCCAGGTTGAGCTGGCCACCGATCTCGCCACTGGCCTCGAACAAGTGCACCTCGTGGCCGCGCTCGGCCGCGATCGTGGCCACCGTCAACCCGGCGGGTCCCGCGCCGACGACCGCGATGCGCTTGCCCGGCGTGCCCAGGTCCTTCAGGGGACGGTAGACCAATTCGGTCTCGTGGCAGGCGCGCGGGTTGACAAGGCAGCTGGTGAGCTTGTTCACGAAGATGTGGTCCAGGCAAGCCTGGTTGCAGGCGATGCAGGTGTTGATCTCGTCCGCCCGGCCCTCGGCCGCCTTGCGCACGAAGGCCGGGTCAGCCAGCAAGGGGCGCGCCATGGACACCATATCCGCGCTGCCTTCGGCCAACAGCTGCTCGGCCACCTCGGGCGTGTTGATTCGGTTGGACGTGACCAAGGGCGTGCGGATGCCCGCCGAGGCGAATTCGGCCTTCATCTTCTTCGTGACCCAGGCGAAGGCCGCGCGCGGCACGCTGGTGGCGATGGTGGGCACGCGCGCCTCGTGCCAGCCGATGCCAGTGTTGATGATGCTGGCGCCGCCCTGGGCCACGGCCTTGCCCAGGGTGACGACCTCGTCCCAGCTGCTGCCACCGGGCACCAGGTCGATCATCGAGAGCCGGTAGATGAGGATGAAATCGGGCCCCACGGCCTCGCGCGTGCGCGACACGATCTCCAGCGGCAGGCGCATGCGCTGGCTGTAGTCGCCACCCCAGGCGTCATCGCGCTGGTTGGTGTGGCGGGCGAGGAACTGGTTGATGAAGTACCCCTCGCTGCCCATGATTTCCACGCCGTCGTAACCCGCCTCGCGGGCCTTGACCGCGCAGTTGACGAAGGCGCGGATCTGCCGCTCGACGCCGCGCGCCGACAAGGCGAAAGGCTTGAAGGGCGAGATCGGCGACTTGATCGCGGAAGGCGCCACGGCCAGCGGATGGTAGGCGTAGCGGCCGGTGTGCAGGATTTGCAGCGCGATCTTGCCGCCCGCCTCGTGCACGGCCTGGGTCACGACCTGGTGCCGACGCGCCGCGCCCGAGGTGGCCAGGGTGCCTGCGAAGGGCTTGGCCCAGCCCGCCACATTGGGCGCGAAACCGCCCGTCACCATCAAGCCGACACCGCCCTGCGCGCGCTCGCGGAAGTAGGCGGCCAGCTTGCTGAGGTCGCGTCCGTCTTCCAGGCCCGTGTGCATGGAGCCCATGAGCACGCGGTTCTTGAGCCGGGTGAATCCGAGGTCCAGGGGGGCCAGCAGATGGGGATACAGGCTGTGGCGGGGGTCAGCAGAGGTCATGGTGGCGAAGATGGTAAGGCCGCGGACCCGCCGCGCGGGGCTGCCCCAGACCCGGACAAACCCGGCAGCGGCGCTGCTAAAATGCGCGTTTCTCGTTCGAGTCACACCTGAGTCATACCACCCCAGAAGGATTTGCCATGGGCAACAAGATCGTCACCGAAGCAGACCGCAAGGCCACTCCCCGCCCCGTTCCCCCGAACGGTTTTTCCCTGCCCACCGGCGGTCGCGGCCAGCGCGTCAGCCTGGAGCGCGGCGTCGCCACGCGCAGCAAGAAGAACCCGGGCAAGCGCCCGAGCAAGGGTGGTTGATTCGCGCTTGCGCTTCCCCACGACAAGGCCCTCATCGAGGGCCTTTCGCATTTCTGGGCCGTTCGCGTTCACTTGGGGTTCAAGCCGGGCCGGCTGAGCGCCGCCCGTCGACCTCAGGGCTCAATACAGGCCTCAGTGAAGGCCTCAATACGCCTTGAAGTTCGCCGCGACCCGCTGCTTCAGATAGTCACCCGCGCTGATGGCCGGGTACTTGCGCGCCGGCCCTTCGATCAGGGCCGAGCGGTTGGCCTGGGCGAAGAAAGCCAGGCTGTAGCGCGGCCCCATGTACTCGCCCGGTTGCGGGTTGCGCACGCGGTGGAAGTTGCTGGGCAGGCGATCATCGCTCCAGCGCATCAGCATGTCGCCGATGTTGCAGGTGATCGCATCACCGTCGGGCGGGATCGGTGTCCAGGCCTGAGCGTCCATCTCCTTGCCAGGGCAGACTTCCAGCCCGCCCTGTCCCTGGCGCTGGTAAAGCAAGGTGAGGCAGTCGAAGTCGGTGTGCGCGCCCGCGCGCCACAAGTCCAACTTGTCCTGCACCTCGGGCGGGATGGCGTAGTAATGCAGCAGGCGCAGTGTGCTCTGGTAGTCCGCGTGCTCGGGATCGTGGGCGCGCGTGAAGAAATCATCGGCAAACCCCAGCTTGTGCGCGAAGCAGGACAACACCTGCATGCCCACCCCCCAGCTCTTGCGCTCAAAGGCCAGCATGGTCGCCTGGAAGCCCGGCAGCTCGGCCTCGGTCGGCCAGAGGTCGGCCATGTGCGGTCGGGTGATCTGGTAGCTCTCCTTCTGGTCCGGCGTGCCAGTGGAAGGCCGCACCTGGGCGCGGCTTTCCCAACCGACATTGAGTGCCTTCTTGTGCGGGTACTGCTGCTTCACCGACTCGGGCAGGGCGAAGAAGCGCTCGGCCATGGCAAAGGCGGCCTGAATCTCTTGCGGGCGGATGCCGTGGTTGACGAGCTGGAAGAAGCCCACGTCGACCGCCGCGTCCCAGAGCTGGTCGGCGATCTCGGCCTTGCGGGCTTCGAAGTTGGAGAGGTCGATGCGGCGGATCTCGCGCGCGGTGTCGAGCGTGCCCATCGCGCCCATGCGCGATTCTTTTTGCAGCTCGGTGAGGTCGTAGGCGGGTGCGGTCATGCAGATCTCCTGAAAGTTGAACTTCAAGAGCAATTTCCGGGCGCTGGCTGGGCCTGCGCTGAACGCTTCTACTCCTGCCTCACCACAAGCAAGGCGCGGGCCAGAACTGACAACCTTGCTGTATACACAATTGGCACATGCCTTGCTTGAAGACCCCCAAGAGTAGAAGCGTTCAGCGCAGGCCCAGCCAGCGCCCGGAAATTGCTCTGGAAACCCGGTCCCAGCGACCGGGCACTCAACCTCTTCCAGGAGCAATGCCATGCTGCGCCGCCATTTCCTCGGTACGTCCACCGCCCTCGCCGCATCCACCCTCGCCGCGCCGGCGGTCTGGGCCCAGTCCTCCCCCAAGCTCACGCCCCTGAAGTTCACGCTGGACTTTCGCGTCACCGGACAGACGGCCCCCTTCTTCCTGGCCCTCGCCCAAGGTTATTACCGTGACGAAGGGCTGGACGTGTCCATCGACGTGGGCGCCGGATCAGTGACCTCCATCACGCGCGTGGCCAGCGGCGTCTACCAATTGGGCCTGGGGGATATCTCCTCGCTGATCGAGTTCCAGGCCCAGAACCCCGGCACGCCCGTGGTGCAGGCCGTCTACCAGTACTACAACCGCGCACCATTCGTGATTATCGGACGCAAGGACCGTGGCATCACCAGCGACTTCCAGAGCCTCAAGGGCAAACGCATCGCCGCCGCGGCCGTCGAGTCCACGCGCCGTGCCTGGCCCATGGTCGCCAACAAGCTCAAGCTGGGCGCCGAGCACTTCCAGTGGGTCACGACCGACTTTAGCGCGCGCGACAACGTGATGGTGCGCGGCGACGTGGACGGCGCCACCTATTTCCACGACTCGGCCGTGTCGCTCTTCGCGCGCATGAGTCCGCAAGAGCTGTCGGTGCTCAAGTACACCGAGGCCGGGGTCAACCTCTATGGCAACGCGGTGCTGGCCAGCCGCAAGCTGATCACCGAACAACCCGCCCTGGTCGCGGGCTTTCTGCGCGCGAGCAACCGCGCCCTGAAGGAGACGCTGGCCAATCCGGCGGCTGCCATCGCCGCCATCAAGCAGCGTGAGCCCATCCTGGAAGAACCGGTGGAGCTTGAACGCTGGCGCCTGACGGCCCAGTACGTCGCGTCGCCCGACGTGGCAAGCCATGGTCTGGGCGACGTGCGCAAGGCGCTGCTGGAAGAGCAAATTGCCCAGGTGGCGCAGGTCTTCGGCCTGCAAAACCGCCCAGGCGCCGACAGCGTGTTCGAGCGAGGCCTCTTGCCGGCCAGCGGCGAGCGCAGCTACAAGGCATGAGCATGAGCACGGAATTGCCCAAGGAAGTCACCCTGAACGAACGCGACAGCAGCTACCTGCGCCAGGCGATCACCTGGTCGGCCAACGGCCGTGCACGCGGCAACCGACCCTTTGGAGCGGTCATCGTGTCAGAGCAGGGCGAGGTCCTGGCCGAGGCCTGGTGCAACACCAGCGAAACCGGGGATTGCACCGGCCATGCCGAGACCAATGCGGTGCGCTTGGTTTCGCCGCTCGTGGACCGAGACACCCTGGCGCGCGCGACGCTCTACTCCTCGGCCGAGCCCTGCGTCATGTGCGCGGGCGCGATCTTCTGGTCCAACATCGGGCGCGTGGTCTACGGCATCGACGCGGTGCGGCTGCGGGTGTTTCGCGGTGAGCGTGCCGAGCAGCGCGACGCGGAGCTGTCTTGCCGGGATGTGTTCGCGTCATCGCCCCACCCCATCGAATGCATCGGACCGGCCTTGATCGAGCAGGCCAGCGCCCCTCATCAGGGCTTCTGGAAACGCTGAACGGGGGGGCGGCGGGCCGGGCGGTTCAGCGCAAAGACAGCAGCGCGGGCTGCGCGCCACCCGCGCGCCCGACAGCGGCATGTCCCGCGCCAGGATGCCCCACGCCAGCGTGCCCGCCAGCGAGTTTGAACACCGCCACGGTCTGCACCAGTTCCTGCGATTGCGAGCGCAGG
>NZ_AEGR01000053.1 GCF_000211835.1 Hylemonella gracilis ATCC 19624
CCGCTCCTCATACGATTTGCTGCGCAAATCCAAATCGTCGGGTTCCCCCGCCCCGTGCGCCTGCTTGGTAGCTTGCACCTGCGCTGGCCCGGCGGCCGTGCTTTACGCCTTGTGTTCTAACGCAGCCGAGTTCATGCAATAGCGCAGTCCGGTGGGTGTGGGACCGTCCTCGAAGACATGGCCCAGGTGCGCGCCGCACTGGCTGCAGACGGTTTCCACGCGCACCATGCCGTGGCTCAGGTCGCGGCGTTCTTCGATGGCCTGCGGGGTGACTGGTTCGGAGAAGCTGGGCCAGCCGCAGCCGGCGTCGAACTTGGTGTCGGATTCGAAAAGGCGCGCGTCGCAGCAGATGCAGTGGTAGCTGCCGGCCTGCCAGAAGTTCTCGTACTTGCCGGTGTAGGGACGCTCAGTCGCGGCATGGCGCGTGATCTGGTAGGCGCCGGGTTCGGCATGTTTGGCGGCAAGCAAGGCTTGCCACTCGGCGGCGGTTTTCTGGATGGCGTAGCTCATGGTGTGTCTAAGAGATCAAGTCAAGAAGAGGTCAACCAGGAATCATGCAGAAAGGAAAGGAGCAGAACCCCCGTCCAGCAAGAGGAGGTCAGGGGTCAGGACGAGCAGCTGATTTCGATGGAGGCCGCCCAGTCAGGCGGAAAGCCGGCCTCGGCTTCGAAGCCGGGGTGTTCGTCAAAGGGGCGCTCCAGCAGGGCGAGTAGCCGGGCAACGCCGCTGTAGTCCTTGTCACGCGCTTGGCGTATGGCTTGTTCACCCAGCCAGTTGCGCAGCACGAATCGCGGGTTCACGCCCAGCATGGTGTTGGCGCTGTCTTGCAGGGGCTCTTGCGTCAGGCGCGCTTCGTAGCGGCTCAGCCAATCGTCAAAGGCCGTGCTGTCGATGAACAGGTCGCGCAGGGCCTGCGCCCGGGTCTCACCGCGGGCGCTTGCCGCGACGTGCTCGCTCAGGCGCCGCCAGAAGATGGTGTAGTCGGTGCGCTCCTGGGCCAGCAGGCGCAAGGTGGCTTCCAGCAACGCACGGTCGTCCGGCTGATGCGTGGCCAGCCCCAGCTTGGCGCGGTAACGTGCGTCGAGTTCGAGCGGGAAGCGCTCGCGGTACACATCCACCGCCGCCTGGGCCAGTCTTTCGTCTTCGATCAGCGGCAGCAGCGCCTGCGCCAGCGCGTGCAGGTTCCAGTACGCCACGTTGGGCTGGCGCGCGTAGGCATAACGGCCTTGCGTGTCGCTGTGGTTGCAGATGTGGCCCGGGTCATAACCGTCGAGGAATTGGTAGGGGCCGTAGTCCAGCGTCAGGCCGAGGATGCTCATGTTGTCGGTGTTCATCACGCCATGGCAGAAGCCCACCGCTTGCCAATGCGCCAGCAGCACGGCCGTGCGCTCGCTCACGGCCGCCAGCAGGGCGGCGTAGGCATTGCCCTGGTAGACGTCCGTCGCCCTGCACTCGGGGTAATAACGGTCGATCACGTAGTCGGCCAGCACCCGCAGCTCATCGAACTGTTCGCGCGACGCGAAATGCTCGAAGTGGCCGAAGCGGATGAAGCTGGACGCCACGCGGGTGACGACAGCGGCGGTCTCGATGGTCTCTCGACGAACCGGCGCGTCCGAACCCGTGACGCAAAGCGCGCGCGTGGTCGGCACCCCCATCGCGTGCATGGCCTCGCTGGCCAGGAATTCGCGGATGGACGAACGCAGCACCGCGCGGCCATCGCCCATGCGGGAATAGGGCGTGCGGCCCGCGCCCTTGAGCTGAATTTCAAGACCACTGCCCGTTTCGCTCAGCACTTCACCCAGAAGCAGTGCGCGCCCATCGCCCAATTGACCGGCCCAGACGCCGAACTGGTGGCCGCTGTAGACCGTGGCCACGGGGGCGCTGCCAGCCAGCGGCGCGTTGCCCGTCAGCGCCGCCAGCAGGTCTGAGGATGTGGTCCAGTCAGGCGCCAAGCCCAGCCAATCGCCGACGGCGCGACTCTGGCCGACCCAATAGGGGGGATGGTCAGCAGGCAAGGTCTGCGGCGCGAGGGCGGTGGCATAGCTCGCCCCGAGTTGAGCGTAGCGGTTGATCCAGCGCAGGCCCGTCTGCACCGGGGCAGCATCGTTGCGAGCGTGGGCGGGAGTGTCAAGGACGGCGGACATGCCCGGATTGTCTCGCAGCGCGCCCGCCCCTGGCTGGGTGAGGTTATGGGGTCGCGCCGCGCTCGTACCAGGCCTTGCTGCGGTTGACGACGCGCACCACCAGCAACATCACGGGCACCTCGATCAGCACACCGACCACGGTGGCCAGGGCCGCGCCGGAGTCGAAGCCAAACAGGCTGATGGCGGCGGCCACGGCCAGTTCGAAGAAATTGGACGCGCCGATCAGCGCCGAAGGGCAGGCGATCTCGTGCTTTTCGCCCGCGGCGCGGTTGAGCCAGTAAGCCAGCGCCGAATTGAAGAAGACCTGGATCAGGATGGGCACGGCGAGCAGCGCGATGATCAGCGGCTGGCGCAGGATGGCCTCGCCTTGAAACGCGAACAGCAACACCAGCGTGAGCAGCAAGGCGACCATCGACCCCGGGCCGATCCTGCGCATGGCCGCGTCGAAGGCAGTGGTTCCGCGCTTCAGCAAGGTGCGTCGCCAGAATTGGGCGATCAGCAGCGGCACCACGATGTAGAGCAGCACCGAGATCAGCAGCGTGGCCCAGGGCACGGTGATCGCAGCCAGCCCTAGCAAGAGCGCCACCAGCGGCGCGAAGGCCACCAGCATGATGCCGTCGTTGAGCGCCACCTGCGTCAGCGTGAACAGCGGGTTGCCGCCGGTCAGGCGGCTCCAGACGAAGACCATGGCCGTGCAGGGCGCGGCCGCCAGCAGGATCAACCCCGCGATATAGCTGTCGATTTGGTCGGCCGGCAGCCAAGGCGCGAACAGTTGGCGGATGAAGAGCCAGCCCAGCAGGGCCATCGAAAAAGGTTTGACCAGCCAGTTCACGAACAGCGTGACGCCGATCCCTCGCCAGTGCGAGCGCACCTCAAGCAGCGTGCCGAAGTCCACCTTGACCAGCATGGGGATGATCATCACCCAGATCAGCAGGCCCACGGGCAGGTTGACCTGGGCCACTTCCATGCGGCCGATGGCCTGGAACACATCGGGCTGCCATTGGCCCAAGGCGACGCCAACCACGATGCACAGGCCCACCCACAAGCTCAGGTAGCGCTCGAACAGGTTCATGTCGGTGTGTTTCTTCATGTCAGCTCTTCTCGATGGTTTGCAGCGCCAGCCGCAGTTCCGAGTCGTTCATCGTGTCCAGCGGCAGTTGCGCCAGTTGCAGCATGCGGTAGCCGATGGCTTGTCGCGTCAGTTCGAAGGCCGCGCGCCTTTGGTCCTCGGGAGCCTTGGACGGGTCGGCGTAGCCCCAGTGCACCTGCACCGGGCTGCCTGGCCAGTAGGGGCAGGGCTCGGCCGCAGCCTGGTCGCAGACGGTGATGACGACACGCATGGGCGGCGCGTCGGGTCGGACGAACTCGTCCCAGGTTTTGGAGCGAAAACCTGAGGTGTCCACCCCCGCCTGGGCCAGCACTTCGAGGGCGTGCGGGTTCACGCGGCCACTGGGTGTGCTGCCCGCGCTGTGGGCCTGGAGGCGCTTGCCGAGCCGGGCCGCCCAATGCTGGAGCATGCCTTCGGCGAGCACGCTGCGCGCCGAGTTGTGGGTGCAGAGGATGAGGATGTGGGTAGGCATGGGTGACGACATGGACGCTGGGCCGGCGGGTTGACGCCTCACAGCGTCTTGGACAGGCAGTGCGCCGAGGCCGGGCAGAGTTGCTGGAACTGAGTGGAGGCGCGCAGCTGGGCCGACAGCGCGGTGCGATCCGTTTCGCGGTAGCCGAGCGCCTGGAAGAAGTCCGCCGCGGATTCCGTCAGCAGCACAAGGCGGTTCAGTCCCAGTTGGCGTGCCTGGGACTCGTGCGCATGCAAGAGGGTGCGGGCCAGGCCTCGACCGCGGTGGTCTGGTCGCACCCACAGGGAGCGCAGCAAGCCTTCAACGCCATGCGATTCCAGGCCTGCGAACGCGATCAAGGGTCCGGGTTGCGTGACGTCGCGAGACAAGCCCGAATCTGAATCGCGCACCCCCAGGAACAAGGGCATCGACGTCGGCAGCAGGTCCTCGAACGGCAACCGGGCCTGGGCGAGCTGGGCCTGGACGGCGGCAAGGTCTCGTGCGTTCAACGTGGTTGGAGGCGTGAGATAAGGCATGTTCTTGCGTCGACGGCTCAACAACAGACGGTCTTGCGCCCGCCCTTGGGCGCGGATTTGCCTGCCGGAGCGACCTCGCAAGCCGAACCTTGGCAGCAGTGTTCCGTCAGGTAGTCGAGCAGGCTGTTCATGCGCGCGAAATCCGCCCGATAGACCAAGTGTCGGCCATCCGGTTCGCTGCTCACCAAGCCCGCGTGCAGCAGCGCTTTCAGGTGGAAAGACAAGGCACTGGGCGCGACGTCCAGCTCGGTGGCCAGCACACCGGGTGTCAACCCCTCGGGCCCGGCCACCACCAGGGCACGAAAAACGCGCAGGCGCTGGGCTTGCGCCAGCGCCGACAGGGCGGTCACGGCATCGTTCTCAGCGAATGCCTGGGCGGGCATGTCTTTTTTCATATTTCAATGATACTTGAATTGTTGAAATGATTGAAGGGCGCTGAACTTCGGTCAAGTCGCCGGGCTTGTCTGGGCTCAGGTGTCGGGGACGGTCTGGCTTGTCTCTCCAGGGACGGGGCCGGGTGTTTCCCCATGTGGCGGTGCCAAGGGCATGCGGGATACTCGCGCGCAAGCTCAGACCACAAGAACAGGAGACCGTCCATGCTTGGATTGATGCAGACCCAGCCCTTGCTGATTTCTTCCCTCATCGATTTCGCCGAAAGACACCATGGCGATGGCGAGATCGTCTCCCGTCGGGTGGAAGGTGACATCCACCGCTACCGCTGGGCGGACGTGGCTCGGCGTTCGCGCCAATTGGCCAACGCGCTGGACGGCGCCAAGCTGAAGTTGGGCGACCGCGTCGGCACGCTGGCCTGGAACGGTTACCGGCACCTTGAACTCTATTTCGGCGTCAGTGGCTCGGGCCGGGTGTTGCACACCATCAACCCGCGCCTGCACCCGGAGCAGATCGCCTGGATCGTCAACCACGCGGAAGACCAGGTGCTGTGCTTCGACCTGACTTTCATGCCCCTGATCCAGGCCGTGCACGCGAAATGCCCGACGGTGAAGCAGTGGGTGGCGCTGTGCGACGCTGATAAGTTGCCCGCCGACAGCGGCATCCCCGGCCTGGCGAGCTATGAAGCTTGGATCGCAAAACAGTCCGCGAGCTACCGCTGGCCCGAATTGGACGAGCACACCGCATCGAGCATCTGCTACACCAGCGGCACCACGGGCAATCCCAAGGGCGCGCTCTACAGCCACCGTTCCACCATCCTGCACGCCTACGCCGCGGCCCTGCCCGACGTGATGTGCATGAGCGCGCGCGACAGCGTGTTGCCCGTGGTGCCGATGTTCCACGTCAATGCCTGGGGCATTCCGTACTCGGCGGCGCTCACGGGTTGCAAGCTGGTGCTGCCGGGGCCGGCGTTGGATGGCAAGTCCCTTTACGAGCTGATGGAGGCGGAGGGCGTGACCTACGCCGCCGGCGTGCCCACCATCTGGCAAATGCTGCTGGGCCACGTCAAGACGAACCACTTGAAGTTCAGCAGTTTGAAGCGCACGGTGATCGGCGGCGCGGCCTGCCCGCCCGCGATGATCGACACCTTCCGCGACGAATTTGGCGTCGAGGTGCTGCACGCCTGGGGCATGACCGAGATGTCGCCGCTGGGCACGCTGTGCACGCTCAAGAACAAGCACCTGGCCCAACCCGCAGAAGCGCAGAAAAAGATCCGCCTCAAGCAGGGCCGCACCATCTTCGGCATGGACATGAAGATCGTCGATGGTGACGGTGAAGACTTGCCCTGGGACGGCAAGACCTATGGCGACCTGCTGGTGCGCGGGCCCTGGGTGGTGCGGGGGTATTTCAAGGGAGACGGCGGTGATCCTCTGGTGAGGGATGCCGAGGGCCGTGGATGGTTTCCCACCGGCGATGTGGCGACCATCGATGCCGACGGCTACATGCAGATCACGGACCGCAGCAAGGACGTGATCAAGTCTGGCGGCGAGTGGATCAGTTCCATCGACATCGAGAACATCGCCATGGGTCATCCCTCGGTGGCCCTGGCCGCCTGCGTCGGCATGAAGCACCCGAAGTGGGATGAGCGGCCCGTGGTCGTCGTGGTGAAGAAGCCCGGCGCGGAGCTGACGCGCGAGGCCTTGTTGTCGTTCTACGCTGGCAAAGCGGTGGCCAAGTGGCAGATCCCCGATGACGTGATCTTCATGGACGCCATTCCCCTGGGCGCCACCGGCAAGATGCTCAAGACCCGCTTGCGCGAGCAATTGAAGGACTACAAGTTGCCGGGTCTTTGACGCGGGGCTTGCCGCGCACGCCTCGCCAGTCGCCGATGCGCATCCCGTGCATCCCGTGCATCCCTGGCGTCACTTCGGCGACGCGTGCGAACCCTGTTACGGGCATTCCCTAGAGCGCGCTGACACCTGGCCTTGTTACGCTGACTCGGCTTCGAGAAAACAACAGGGCCGTGCAGGCCTCGCAGGCAAGCCCCGTCACGGGGACGACATCCACGAACAGGAGACAACCATGAAGCGTGTGCACAAACTCGGCTCGGCGTTGAGCGGTTTCGCGGCGATGGCCGTGCTGCTGGCCGGTCTGGGGGTATCGACGGCCGGGGCGCAAACCCAAGGCCAGACGGTCAAGATCGCCTGGATTGACCCCTTGTCCGGCCTGATGGCGCCGGTGGGCAGCAACCAGTTGCGCAGTTTTCAGTTCTTTGGCGAGAAGTTCAGCGGGGCGGGCAACCCGGCTGGCGTGAAGTTCGAGGTGATTGGGCTGGACAACAAGCTCAGCCCGCAGGAGAGCGTGAACCAGCTCAAGGCGGCCATTGACCAGGGCGTGCGCTACATCACGCAGGGCAACGGCACCTCGGTCGCCGTGGCGCTGATCGACGCCATCGCCAAGCACAACGAGCGCAATCCTGGCCAGGAGGTGGTGTTCCTCAATCACTCGGCCATCGACCCCGACCTCACCGGCGTGAAGTGCAATTACTGGCACTTCCGTTTCGACGCCGACACGTCCATGAAGATGGGCGCGATGACCAGCTTCATCAAGGACCAGAAGGACGTGAAGAAGGTCTACCTGATGAACCAGAACTACGCCCACGGGCATCAGGTGGCCAAGTACGCCAAGGAACTGCTGGCCGAGAAACGGCCCGACGTGCAGATCGTCGGCGAAGACCTGACGCCGCTCGCCCAGGTGCGAGACTTCTCGCCCTACATCGCCAAGATCAATGCGTCCGGCGCGGACACGGTGATCACGGGCAACTGGGGGTCCGATCTGTCGCTGCTGGTCAAGGCTGCGATCGAGGGGGGCTACAACGGCAAGTTCTACACCTACTACGCTGGCGTGACGGGAACTCCCACGGCCCTGGGCAATGGGGGCGCGGGCAAGGTTTACCAAGTCTCCTACAACACCTATTACATGGGCGGTGACTACGAGAAGTGGCAGCAGGAGTACAAGGACAAGTTCAAGGACGACTATTACACCGGCTCGGTCTATCACATCTTCCGCGCGCTCGGTGAAGCCATGGCCAAGGCCAAGTCCACCGACCCCGTGAAGGTGGCCAAGGCGCTCGAGGGTTTGAAGTTCAAGAGCTACAACGGCGACGTCGAGATGCGCGCCACCGACCACCAGCTCCAGCAACCCTTGTTCATGACCGTCTGGCAAAAGGCCGACAAGAAGTTCAAGTACACCGCCGAGGCCACGGACATGACCTTCGCGCCGGTGCGCGAGTTCACCTCGGCCCAGACCAGCACGCCCACGGTGTGCCAGATGCAGCGCCCGTGATGCGATGATCGCTTGATGGGTTCGCGGGCCCGGTCTTGCCTACGTGAGATCGGGCCCTTTTTCCGCCAGCGATTGGCGGTTTCGTTGACACACCGATTCAGGACGCGATGGAGTTCTTCCTCATCTCCATGCTCAATGGCTTGAGCTACGGGCTGCTGCTGTTCATGCTCAGTTCCGGCCTCACGCTGATCTTCAGCATGATGGGCGTGCTCAATTTCGCCCACGCGAGTTTCTACATGCTGGGCGCCTACCTGGGCTACACCGTGGCCCGCGATTTCACGGGCTTCTGGCTGGGCTTGATCGTCGCGCCCTTGCTGGTCGGCGCTCTGGGGGCCTTGTTCGAGCGACTGGCGCTGCGCAAGGTGCACGCCCATGGGCACGTGCCCGAGCTGCTGATCACCTTTGGCCTGTCCTACATCATCCTGGAGCTGGTGCAGTTGATCTGGGGGCGTCTGCCGCTGGAGTTCCGCCCGCCCGAACTGCTGCAGGGGCCGGTTTTCACGCTGGTGCACGACAGCGGCGTGAACGCCTTGAGTGGCATGCACCTGGTCTGGGGCCGGGCCTCGGCCGAGGCCTGCGCCGTGGCGGCCTGTTCCCCGTTCCCGGCCACCCGCGGCTTCATGATGGTGGTGGCCTTGCTGATGCTGGTGGCGCTGTGGCTGATGCTGACCAAGAGCCGCATCGGCCTGGTCATCCGCGCTTCACTCAGCCATCCAGAAATGGCCGAGGCCTTGGGGCACAACGTGCCGCGTGTCTTCATGCTGGTTTTCGGCGCGGGCGCGGCCCTGGCCGGTCTGGCCGGGGTCATCGGCGGCAGCACCTTCGTGACCGAGCCCGCCATGGCCGCCACCGTCGGGTCGGTGATCTTCGTGGTCGTGGTCGTGGGCGGCTTGGGCTCGCTCTCGGGTGCCTTCCTGGCCTCGGTGTTGATTGGCGTGATCCAGACCTTCGCCGTGGCCTTTGACTATTCGCTCGTCCATCTTCTGCAGGCGTTGGGCATGGAGCTGAGCGCGGCGGCGCGCAACCACTCCATCCTCAAGCTCACGCTGGCGCAAGTGGCGCCCATCCTGCCTTACCTGTTCCTGGTGCTGGTCCTCATCTTCAGGCCCAAGGGCTTGCTGGGTACCCGTGAAGAGTGAGGCCCTCCCCATGAGCACCATGAATACCCAATCCTTCAACTGGGGCCGTTGGATCATCTGGGGCCTGTTCGCCCTCGTGCTGTTGACGATGCCCAGGCTGTTCAGCAGCAGCCTGGCGGTCAGTCTGTTGTCGCAGATGGGCATCGCCATCATCGCCTGCCTGTCCTACAACATGCTGCTGGGGCAAGGCGGCATGCTGAGCTTTGGCCACGCGGTCTATTCCGGCCTGGGCGCCTACATGACCATCCACGCGCTCAACCTGATGAGCGGCCTGGCCAAGACGGGCCAGCCCTTCCTGCCGGTGAGCCTGCTGCCCTTGGTGGGCGGGCTGGCCGGCCTGTTCTTCGCCGGTCTGTTTGGCTATGTCACGACGAAGAAGGCGGGCACGACCTTCGCCATGATCACCCTGGGCATGGCCGAGCTGGTGTTCGCCATGTCCCTGATGTTCGCGGAGTTCTTTGGCGGCGAGGCGGGCATCACGGCCAACCGCGTGGTGGGCAAGCCGGTGCTGCAAGGGTTTTTTGACAAGGGCATCAACTTCGGCCCAGGCATCCAGGTCTACTACCTGATCGCGGTCTACACCTTCGTGTGCGTGGCGCTGATGTACGCCTTCACGCGCACGCCGCTGGGACGCATCCTCAATGCCGTGCGCGACAACCCGGAGCGCGTGGAGTTCATCGGTTACAGCACGCAGCACGTGCGCTACATGGCCTTCATGGTGGCTGGCTTTTTCGCGGGCATCGCGGGTGGTCTGGGCGCCATACTGTTCGAGATCGTCACGGCCGAGGTGGTGGGGCCTCTGCGCTCGGGGGGCTACCTGCTGTTCACCTTCCTGGGCGGCGCCACCGTGTTCTTCGGACCCATCATCGGTGGCGTGCTGCTGGTGTTGACCTCCGTGATGTTGTCGGAGTTGACCAAGGCTTGGCTGCTGTACCTGGGTTTGATCTTCCTTTTCATGGTGATGTACGCGCCCGGCGGCGTGGCCAGCCTGGTCCTGATGAACTTGCGGGTGGCGAAGTTCGGCTTCTGGGGGCGCATCGCCAAGAGCACGCTGGCCATCGCGCTCAGCGGCGCCTTGGCCTTGCTGGGCGCGGCGGGG
>NZ_AEGR01000052.1 GCF_000211835.1 Hylemonella gracilis ATCC 19624
GGCGGTAGCCGGAGCCGGGGGCGCGACGGTGGTGGGGGGCATGAAGTGACTCACGGCCGAATGGTAGCGGGCAATAAAAAAGCACCGCGTGGGCGGTGCTTTATTTGTAGGTTTTTTGACGTTTTTCTGAAGACCGGGCCTGAGTGACTCAGGTCGGGACTTTCTTGAGCATTTCCAGGCCAACCTTGCCTTCGGCGATTTCACGCAGGGCGGTCACGCCCGGCTTGTTCTTGCTCTCGATCTTGGGCGCGTGGCCCTGGCTCAGCATGCGGGCGCGGTAGGTCGCGGCCAGCACCAGCTGGAAGCGGTTGGGGATCTGCTGCAGGCAGTCTTCGACGGTGATGCGGGCCATGGTTCTGCTCCAGGTGCCGGGCGGCGAGGGCGATCTCGCGGACCGGCGGGTCATACAGGGGAAAACGTTCAGGGGAGACGCAGTGCCTCGAAGGTCTCGGGCCGGGCCCGGCGCTGGGCCGGGTACCGGAGCCGCTGGGCTTGCACGACGAGTCGCAAGTCAGCCAAGGCGCGCTCAAACTGGTCGTTGATTATAACGAAATCGAAGTGCGGGGCCTGGGCCATCTCCGTCGCCGCGTTTTTCAGGCGCAGGGCGATCACGTCCTCGCTGTCCTCGCCGCGCTTGATCAGGCGGGCCTGCAGCTCCTCCCAGCTGGGCGGCAGGATGAAGAGGGTGGCCGCGGCCGGGAACAGCTTCTTGATCTGCATCGCGCCCTGGTAGTCGATTTCCAGCACGATGTCCGTGCCGGCCAGGATGCGGTCCGCGATCGACTGGCGCGAGGTGCCGTAGCGGTGGTTGTGCACGTTCGCCCATTCGACGAAGGCGTCGGCAGCCACCATGGCGTCGAAGGCGGGGGGGGAGATGAAGTAGTACTCCCGGCCGTGCTGCTCCTGACCGCGCGGCGCCCGCGTGGTGTGGGAGATAGAGAGCTGCAGGCGGGTGTCCTGCGCGAGCAGTGCGTTGACCAGGCTGGACTTGCCCGCTCCGCTGGGGGCGGCGATGACGAAGAGGTTGCCAGGGTATTCCATGGCGGGATTCTAGAGGTCTGGTGCAAGCCGGGTGCCCGACGTCATTCCAGGTTCTGTACTTGTTCCCGCATCTGCTCGATCAGCACCTTCATGTCCACCGAGATACGCGTGAGTTCCAGCGTCGCCGACTTGGAGCCCAGGGTGTTGGCTTCGCGGTGCAGTTCCTGGATCAGGAAGTCCAGCCGCTTGCCGAGCTCGCCGCCTTTTTTCAGCAAGCGCTCGATTTCGTCCAGGTGCGCGCCCAGGCGTGTCAGTTCCTCGGCCACGTCGATGCGGATGGCGTAGGCCGTGGCTTCCGTCAGCGCCCGGTCCTGCGCGGCCTCGGGGGTGGCGCTGCCTTCGGACAGGTTCATCGCTTCTTTCCAGCGTTCGAGGAAGCGTTGACGTTGTTGCTCCACCAGCTGGGGCACCAGCGGGCCGGCCTGGGTGGTGAGCTGGCGCAGCTGCGCGATGTGCCCAAGCAACATGGCGGCCAGCCGCGCGCCCTCGCGCTCGCGGGCCTGCAGCAGGGACTCCAGAGCCTGGCTGGTGAGCTGCTGGGCCAGGGTGCCCCAGTCTTGCGGTTGTGCACGGCGTTCGCTTTCATGCTGCTGCGCGGCCAGGCGCAGCACGTCGGCCACGCTGAGTTCGCGCGCGGTCGGCAACCAGGTGCGCACGCTTTCCTGCAACGTGCCCAGGCGCTGCAACAGGCGTGGGCTCGGGTCGCCCAGCGCCTCGCCGTCGCCGGTCTCGATGAAGGCGCGCAGTTCCACCTTGCCGCGTTTGAGCTTGCCCTGCACCAGTTCGCGCAGGGCCGGTTCGGCGGCGCGCAGCTCCTCCGGCAAGCGCAAGGTCAGGTCGAGGAAGCGGCCGTTGACTGAGCGTATTTCGATGCCCAGGCGCGCGCCGGGCGCGGGTGAGGCTGGGCTGGCCGCGGACGCCGAGGAGAAGGCCGAATGGTCCGCGGAGCTGGAAGTGCTTGGCGTGCCCGTGCCAGGGTCCTTGCGCGCCTCGTGCTGGGCGCTGGCGTAGCCGGTCATGCTGTAAACTGACATGGCTGTCCTCTCTGGTGATTCTGGTGATGCGTGGCGCCGTGATCGATGCGGCGCGATGGATACGGGTGCGGCCATCCCTGCGACATCTTGCGACCGCGTCGCGACCAGCACCGGAAAAGCGACGAGCATAACCGCACCGCCTTCTTTCCTTCCCCACCACGTCACGTCCACGATGGCCAAGGTCAAGCCCGCCCCCTTGTCGCCCGAGACCATCGTCGGCGGGGGCTACCGCATCGTGCGCAAGCTGGCGGCCGGAGGATTCGGTGTCGTCTACCAAGCCACCGACGCCGCGGGCCAACCCGTGGCGATCAAGGAGTATTTGCCTGCTTCGCTCGTGACGCGCGGCCCCGGTGAGCTGTTGCCCCAGGTGACATCCGAGCGTCTCTCGCTCTATCGCCTGGGACTCAAGAGCTTTTTCGAGGAAGGGCGCGCGCTGGCGCAGATTTCCCACCCCTCGGTGGTGAGCGTGTTGAATTTCTTCCGCGACAACGACACCGTCTACCTGGTGATGAATTACCTGGAAGGTGCCTCGCTGCAGGAGTTCATCATCACCGCGCGCGAGCAGAAACAGCAAAAGGTGTTCCGCGAGTCCACCATCCGCTCGCTGTTCGACGAAGTGCTGCGCGGACTGCGCATCGTGCACCAGCACAAGATGCTGCATTTGGACATCAAACCCGCCAACGTCTTCGTCACCGACGACAACCGCGCGGTGCTCATCGACTTCGGCGCGGCGCGCGAAGTGCTGGCCAAGGAAAGCAATTTCGTGCGCCCCATGTACACGCCCGGCTTTGCCGCGCCCGAGATGTACCGGCGTGACGCCGCGCTCGGTCCCTGGACGGACATCTATGCCATCGGCGCCTGCATCTACGCATGCATGCTGGGTTATCCGCCCCACGAGGCACCGCAGCGCTTGGATAAGGACCGCTTGACCACGAGCTTGGCGCGCTTGCGCGGCGTCTATTCCGACAACCTGATTGATGTGGTGGCGTGGTGCATGGCGCTGGATCCGCTCTCGCGCCCTCAGTCGGTCTTCGCCCTTCAAAAAGAACTGAGCCGCGAGAGCGAGTTGCGCTACACGCGCCTGACACCGCGCGAGAAAATGCGCATGCGCTTCGACACTTGGGTGTCCCAGTTGCGCAAGACCTTGCGCGGTCTGGCCGGCCTGCCCGCGGTCAAAACCCGCTGAATCATTTCTCCTTCCATCATGAACTCCAGTTCCGACCGCGGTGCATCCGCCACCTTGCGTGCCGACCAGCGCGCAGCCGACCAGTTGCGCGCGGTGCGCATCACCCGCCACTACACCGTGCACGCCGAGGGCTCCGTGTTGATTGAGTTTGGGCGGACCCGCGTGCTGTGCACCGCCTCGGTCGAGGAGCGCGTGCCCCCGCACAAGAAGGGCAGCGGCGAGGGCTGGGTGACGGCGGAATACGGCATGCTGCCGCGTTCCACCCACACCCGCAGCGACCGCGAGGCCGCGCGCGGCAAGCAGAACGGACGCACCCAGGAAATCCAGCGCCTGATTGGCCGCAGCCTGCGCGCCGTGTTCGACCTGAAAGCCCTAGGCGAGCGCACGATCACGCTGGACTGCGATGTGCTGCAGGCCGACGGCGGAACCCGCACCGCGGCCATCACTGGCGCCTGGGTCGCGGCGCAGGACGCGGTGAACACGCTGATCGCGCAGGGGAAGCTCACGACCTCGCCCATCATCGCGCCGGTGGCGGCGGTGTCGGTGGGCATCGTCGAAGGCCAAGCGCTGTTGGATCTGGAATACACCGAGGACTCGGCCTGCGACACCGACATGAACGTGGTGATGACCGTCAACGCCGCCGGCGAGGGCCACTACATCGAAGTGCAGGGCACAGCCGAGGGCGCGGCCTTCAGCCGCAAGGAGATGGATGCCTTGCTGGCCCTGGCCGAAAAAGGCATCCACGAATTGGTGGCCTTGCAGCGCCAGGCCTTGGCTGCATGAGGTGTCCGTCATGAAGCTGGTGCTCGCATCGAACAACGCAGGCAAGCTGGCCGAGTTGCAGCAACTCTTCGCCCCTCTGGGCGTGGACCTGGTGCGGCAAGCGGATCTGAACATCCCCGAGGCGCCCGAGCCGCACCGCACCTTCGTTGAGAACGCCCTGGCCAAGGCCCGGCATGCCTGCAAGCTCAGCGGCCTGCCGGCTGTCGCCGACGACGCGGGCCTGTGCGTGGACGCCTTTGGCGGGTTGCCCGGTGTGGACACGGCCTACTACGCCACGCAGTTCGGCTATGAGAAGGGCGATACCAACAATGTGCGCGCGCTGCTGGAGCAGATGAAAGGCGTGCAAGGACCGGGCAAGCGTCGCGCCGCGCTGGTCAGCACCCTGGTGGCCCTGCGTTCCGCCGACGACCCCGAGCCCCTGATCGCCGTGGGCCGCGCCGTGGGCGAAATCACGCAGGCGCCCGTGGGCGACCAGGGTTTCGGCTTCGATCCGGTGATGTACATCCCCGCCTTCGGCAAGACCTTCGCGCAACTGCCGCCCGAGGTGAAGAACGCACACAGCCATCGCGGACAGTCGGCCCGGCAGATGGTGGCGTTGATGCAGGAGCGTTGGTTCTGAGCGTGAGGTTCAGCTTCGCCATCCTTCAGTGGTGGGCGCAATGGAGAGAGCTGCTGCGATGAAGTGGCGCGCGCGAGCCGTGAGCAACTCAGCCAGACGCTAACTGCCAGCACACCCTTCCTGCCGGATCGTGCGCAAGGCCAGCCCCAGGCCAGTGCGCGATTTCGGTGGCGGCATGGTCGGGGCCATGAACGCCGCGCACGCTGCAAGTGCAGCGTGCATCGTGAACTGATTTCCGACTTATCTGTCTGACCAGAGCGGTCGCGTAGCGAGCGCGGCGGGAGTTAAGTCGGACAGGCGTTCAGGGCCCTGACTATGCGCAGTTTGCGCAGCAAACCGCCACCGCATGAGCGCGTTGGCCTGGGGCTGGCCTTGCGCGCATGCCACGCCTCCATGCATGGTGAAGTGACTCAGCGTCTTGCCTGAAAATACGTACCTCACCATGCACGACATCCAACACTACATGCGCCCCGGCACGCTGCAATTGCCCAGCCTGCCGCCGCTCTCGCTCTACGTGCACTTGCCCTGGTGCTTGAAGAAGTGCCCGTATTGCGATTTCAATTCGCATGAACTCAACCCAAGGGAAGTGCCAGAACAACGCTACCTCGATGCGCTGATTGCCGACCTGGAAGCTTCCTTGCCCCTCATCTGGGGCCGTCCGGTGCAGAGCATCTTCATCGGTGGCGGCACGCCCAGCCTGTTCAGCCCGACGGGCATCAACCGCCTGCTCAGCGACATCCGGGCTCGGCTCAGGCTTGCCGCCGACTGCGAGATCACGCTCGAAGCGAACCCCGGTACTTTTGAGAAAGACCGTTTCGCGGCTTTCCGAGCGGCGGGCGTCACGCGGCTGTCCGTCGGCGTTCAAAGCTTCAACGACGCGCATCTGAAAGCGTTGGGCCGGGTGCATGACCGCGCGCAGGCGCTGGCCGCGCTGGAAGAGGCCGCGCGCAGCTTCGAGACCTGGAACCTGGACCTGATGTACGCCCTGCCAGGGCAGAGCCTGACGCAGCTGGACGCCGACCTGGACGCGGCGCTTTCGTTCGCACCCCCGCACCTCTCGGTCTACCACCTGACCATCGAGCCCAACACCTATTTCGCCAAGTTCCCGCCCCAGACCCCGGACGAGGACACGGCCTACGCCATGCTGGACCGCATCACCGAACGCACGGGGGCTTCGGGCCTGGGGCGTTACGAGGTCTCGGCCTACGCCCAACCCGGCCATGGCTGCCGCCACAACCTCAATTACTGGCAGTTCGGCGATTACCTCGGCATTGGCGCGGGCGCGCATGGCAAGCTCAGCTTCGCCCACCGCGTCATCCGTCAAGTCCGTGCGCGCGAGCCGCGCCTGTACATGGAACGGGCGCTGTCCGCGGACCCCGGCAGCGCCGTGGTGCAGGACGAGGAGGTCAGCCGCGCCGATCTGCCGTTTGAATTCATGCTCAATGCCTTGCGCCTGAGGGAGGGCTTCGCGCTGCAAGACTTCGCGGACCGCACGGGCCTGGCCTTGACCGCGATCCAAAAGCCGCTGGAAGAAGCCGAGCGCAAGGGCTGGCTCACGCGCGACCTGAACCGGGCCTGGCCCACGGAACAGGGTTTTGATTTCCTGAGCGATCTGCAGGCGCTGTTTCTGCCGTGATGCCCCCTTTGGGGGACTGGAATACCCCCTCAGCCTGGGGCCTGCGCGCACACTGCCGCATTCGGCGCTTCATTTACCTGCTCAGTCTGCCGTTATAGAGAGCAGGGCGATGAGACCTGAGGAGATGGCATGTTCTCGATCTATGGTGAAAACGGCCGCATCTTCCGCGGCGCGATGGAGGACCTCTTGCGCGTGGAGGCCTTGCGTGGCGTGATGCGCGCGCGGCGGCTTGCCGGGCAATCGCTCGACCCGCGCAGCCCCGTGCCCTCCGTGATTCGCAGAACCCCCGCCCATTGGGCGTACGAGGGCAGCGTGCCGCCCGCCCAGACCGACGACGGCGTGGTGCAGCAAGCCACCGAAGCCCCGCGCCGTAGCCTGGCGGCGGGTGCGGCCTTGTCCGCCTACGCCCGGGCCAGCGGGCCAGCGCGCGAGCGTCAACCTCTGCGGCGCGTGGTGGACGTGATGACCCGCAAGCCCATCACCGTGAGCGCGGACGCCACCGTGTTCGATGCCTGGCGCCTGCTGGGTGAGCGTGGCGTGGGGCAGGCCCCCGTGCTGGCCGGCGCGCGCAGTGCCACGCCGGGGCGTCTCGCCGGGTTGATCAGCCGGGCCGAGCTGCTGGACTTGCGCCGGTTTCCCCGGCCCGATGCCCCCGCCGATGCCTGGCGCGAGTTCATGATGCAGCCGGTGTCCGATGTGATGTTCAGCCCGGTGCCCGCCGTCAGCCCAGACGCGGATCTGCGCCGTGTCGCCCGCGTGCTGCTCGACGCTGACCTGCCCGGCCTGCCGGTGCTGGAAAGCGTCGAGGGCGGGGAGGAGGACGGGGCGCGCGGGTTCGCGGGCAGCGGCCCCAAGGACGGTGAGCTGGTGGGATTCATCTCCCGCAGCGACTTGCTGCGCGCGGTGGTGAACGACCCACCGCTGGATCTTTGGGGCTGAGGCGAGCCCGCACTCGCCTTTCCTTGCCTGCCGCCCGACCCAGCTCGGGCGACCTCTCCATATTTGCGACAATCGCGCGCCGCAGAACGCGGCCCCCGATCTGCGGCATCCCACGGAAGGGGCAAGAACATAGTTCTTTACAAACGAGACGCAATACCGTTCCGCCGCGCGGGCATGATGCCTCGCTCTCATTTTCGACGCCCCACCCATGCCATCTCCCCAAGCCACCTCACGCCGTCACCGCTCGCGCCGCATCGCCTTGTGGATGACGCCCCTTGTGCTGATCGGCGCGGGCTGGGGCGGCTGGCAGTGGTGGGAGCGCAAAAGCAACGCCCAATCCAGTTATCTCACGGCCCTGGTGCAGCGGGGGGACATTGAGGACGTGGTCACCGCCACGGGTCTGTTGCAGCCGCGCGACTACGTGGATGTGGGCGCTCAGGTTTCCGGGCAACTCAACAAGATCCTGGTCGAAGTCGGGAGCGAGGTGCAGGCCGGGCAATTGCTGGCCGAGATTGGCGCCGAGCAGTCGGCTGCGCGGGTGACGGCCAATCGCGCGTCCTTGCGCGCGCAGCGCGCGACCCTGGCGCAGCGGCAGGTGGAGCTGGCCAAGGCCGAGCGGGACTTGCGCCGTCAGAAGAACCTGCTGGCCGACGAAGCCACCACCGCCGAAGCCGTCCAGAACGCCGAGACCACCGTGCTGTCCACGCGTGCCCAGATCCAATCGCTGGAAGCGCAGATCGAACAAGCCGACGCCAGCATGCAGGTGGAGGAAGCCAACCTCAAGTACGCCAAGATCTACGCGCCCATGGCGGGCACGGTGGTCAGCATCAGCGCGCGTCAGGGCCAGACGCTCAACGCCAACCAATCCGCGCCAACCATCCTGCGCATCGCGGACCTGTCCGTCATGACGGTGCAGGCTCAGGTGTCCGAGGCCGACGTCAGCCGCCTGCGCGTGGGCATGCCCGTGTATTTCACGACCCTGGGCAGCGGCGGTCAGCGCTGGCAGAGCACGTTGAAGAAGGTGGAGCCCACGCCCACGGTGACCAACAACGTGGTGCTTTACAACGCGCTGTTCGACGTTCCCAACCCGCAGCGCCGGCTGATGTCTCAGATGACCGCGCAGGTGTTTTTCGTCGTCGCCCAGGCCAAGGGGGTGCTGACCGTGCCAATGGCTGGCTTGACGATCCAACGTGGCGCGCAGGGGCCTCGCGCAGGGGCCGGCTCCGCCAATGGCGGCGCTGCGGGACCGGCGGCGGGCGCGGCGGCCTCCTCCCCAGGTGCTCAAGTTGCGCAAGGTGCGTCGGGTGGTGTCGGCGGAGCGGGTGGAGCCGGTGGAGCAGGGGGGGGCCAGGGACCTCGGCCAGATTGGCAGAGCTTGTCTCCCGAGGAGCGTGAGCGCCTGCGCGCGGAACGGCGCGCCAATGGCAACGCGGGCGGGCCGCCGTCAGGGGCCTGGGGGGGCAGTGGCGCCGGTGCTGGTGCGGGTGCTGGCTCGGGTGGCGCCATGCCCGCGCGCCGTGCCGTGGCCAAGGTGCTCACGGCCGAAGGCGTGCAAGAGCGCGAAGTGCAAGTGGGGGTGAGCAGCCGAGTGGTCGCCGAAATCCTCTCGGGCCTGCAGGAGGGTGAGCGGGTCGTGACCGGTCAGCGCCAAGCCGGCGCGCCGTCGGCCGCAGCCGCGGGCGGTGGCAATAACCGTGCGGGCGCGGCGCCGTCGGGCATGCCGCCCCCGGGTGGCATGCGGTGACCGGGCTCCCCGACATCATGAGTGAGTCCATGAGGGCGCACGTGGCCCAGGGCGTCGCCGAGCCGGTGGAACGCGGCGCGCGGGTGCCCCTGATCGAATTGCGCGGCATCACCAAGACCTACCGCAACGGCGAACTCGCCACGCGCGTCTTGCACGGCATCGACGTGACGATTTATCCGGGCGAATTGGTCGCCATCGTCGGTGCCTCGGGTTCCGGCAAGTCGACCCTGATGAACATCCTGGGCTGCCTGGACCAGCCCACCACGGGCAGCTACCGCTTCATGGGCCGCGACGTGGCGGCGTTGTCGCGCGACGAGCTGGCCGCGCTGCGGCGCGATGCCTTTGGCTTCGTGTTCCAGAGCTACAACCTGATCGCCACCGGCACGGCGGCCGACAACGTGGAGGTGCCCGCGGTCTACGCGGGCGCGCCGCCTCAAGAGCGACGGGAGCGGGCCGGTGAGTTGCTGGAGACGCTGGGCCTGGGTGAGCGCAGTCACCACAAACCCAACCAGCTGTCAGGCGGTCAACAGCAACGCGTGTCCATCGCTCGCGCCTTGATGAACGGTGGCCCGGTCATCTTGGCCGACGAACCCACGGGCGCGCTCGACAGCAAGACGGGCGAGGAGGTCATGGCCTTGCTCAAGAGCCTGGCCAGCCAGGGGCACACCGTCATCATCATCACGCACTCGGCCGAAGTGGCCGCGAACGCGCAGCGCGTCATTGAAATCAAGGATGGTCACATCGTCGCGGACCCGGGGCCAGCGCCTCAACTCCGGCAAGATGCCCGGCCCAAGACCTCGTATTGGGCGCAGCACTCCGGCCGTGTCTCCTACACCGACGAGCTGATCGAAGCGGCCAGGACGGCGGTGCGGGCCCTGCGCTCCAACGTCTTTCGGGCGGTGCTCACGCTGCTGGGCATTGTGATTGGCGTGGCCTCGGTGATCGCCATGCTGGCCATCGGGGACGGCGCCAAGCAGGTGGTGATTGAGCGCATCAGCGCCATGGGCAGCAATCTGCTGCTGGTGCGCCCAGGCGCGCCCAATTCGCGAGGTTTTTCCAACGTGGCCACGCTGGTGCTGGCCGACGTGCAGGCCATCAACCGCGAAGTACCCAATGTGCTGGCCGCGGTGCCCGAGCAAAACAGCAACGCCACCTTGCGGTACCGCGACGCGGACTACAGCAGCAGCGTGCTCGGCACCTCCTGGCAGTACCCGCAGGTGCGGCAATGGCTGCCGTCCAGCGGCTCTTTCTTCACCGAGGAAGATCAGCAGAACTACGCCACCGTGGCCGTACTGGGGCAGACCGTGGCGCGCGCCCTCTTTCCCGGAGGGCAGGACCCGGTCGGTGAATTCATCCTGGTCAACAACCTGGTGTTCCAGGTGGTGGGCGTGATGAGCGCGCGGGGCGCCTCGCCCTTTGGTCAAGACCAGGACGACGTGGTGCTGGTGCCTTACGAGACCAGCCAGTTGCGTCTCTCTGGCCAGCGTTTCCTGCGCAACGTGACCGTGGCGGTGCAGGACGTCAGCCGCATTGACGAGACGCAGGCGGCGGTCGAGGCCTTGCTGGCCCAGCGCCATGGCGTGATCGACTTCCAGCTGCGCAACATGGCATCCATCATCGAGACGGCCAGCGAGACCCAGGACACCATGACGGTGCTGCTCGGCTCCATCGCGGCGATCTCGTTGCTGGTGGGTGGCATCGGCGTGATGAACATCATGCTGGTGAGCGTGACCGAGCGCACGCGCGAGATTGGCATCCGCATGGCCACGGGCGCGCACGAGCGCCACATCCTGCAGCAATTCTTGATCGAAGCCTTGCTGGTGTCCGCGCTGGGCGGCCTGATCGGCGTGTTCATCGGCTTGGGCGTTGCCGCCGTGATCGCCGCGGCCGGCACGCCGGTGCAGTATTCGGTTGCCCCCGTGGTGCTGGCCTTTGGTTGTGCCTTCGCGACCGGTCTGGTCTTCGGTTACCTGCCCGCGCGCAAGGCCGCGCGGCTGGACCCGGTGGTGGCCTTGGCCTCGGAATGAGCGAGGCCACCGATGGCAACAGGCATGAAGTGTCGTGACATGAAACCCACACCCACCCAGACCCAGGGGCACGCGGGCCGCCGCCTGGGCTTGCTCTTGCCCGTGGCTCTGTTGCTACAGGCCTGCGCCAGCACGGCCCCGCCGGCCGATCCGGCCGGGGCGGCGGCGCGCGCCAAGGTGCAGATGCCCGCGGGCTGGCGGGTTGATGCGCCCGCCGCCGAGTCGCCCTTGATCGACGGCGGCTGGTGGACGGCTTTCCAGTCGCCCGCCCTGGAGCGCTTGATCACCGAAGCACAGGGGGACAGCGCCGAGTTGCGCATCGCCTACGAACGCATCCGCCAGGCGGAGATCACCTTGCGCCAGAGCGGCGCCTCGCGCTGGCCCTCGGTGAACGCCAGCGCCGGTGCTTCGCGCAGCCGCAGCAGCACGGCGGGGGTGGAGACCACGCGCGAGTCGACGAACTTGGGCGTGTCGGCCAGCTATGAGGTGGACCTCTGGGGCCGCGTCGCCGACAGCGTTCGCGCTGGCAACGCCAGCCTGCGCGCGAGCCAGCACGACTGGCAGGCCGCGCGCCTGAGCTTGCTGGCCGGCGTGGCGGGTCAGTACTTCCAGTGGCTGGGCTTGAGCGAGCGCGTGGCTTTGGCGCAGGCGAATCTGGCTCGGACCGAGCGCCTGCTGACCATCGTGGAATCCCGGCTGCGCAATGGCGTGGCCACGCCGCTGGAGGTTTCGCAGCAGCGCAGCACCTTGTTGAGTCAGCGTGTCAGCTTGCTGGCCTTGCAGCAGCAGCGCAGCCAAAGCGCCACCGCGCTGGCCCTGTTGCTGGGGCGCCAGCCCATCGGTTTCTCGCCCGAGGCTTACCTGTCGGCCTCGGGCGACGCCACCGCCGTGGCCTCCAACGACTTCGCGGCCTTGCGCGTGCCCGAGCTGGCGCCCGGCTTGCCGGCGGCCTTGTTGACGCGCCGCCCCGACCTCGCCGCCGCCGAGGCGCAATTGGCCGCGGCCGATGCCAACGTGGACGCGGCGCGCGCGGCCTTGCTGCCCACGGCCTCCTTGTCCGCGTCGAGCACCATGACGTCGGCCAGTCTGTTCAGTCTGGCCGATCCCACGCGCGGCATCTCGCTGGGCCTGTCCCTGGCGCAGAGCCTCTTTGACGGGGGCCGTCAGCGCGCGCAAGTGCAGCTGAGCGAATCCCAGCGGTTGGTGTTGATCGAAAACTACGGCCAGGCCGTGCGCACGGCGGTCAAGGAAGTGGGTGACGCCCTGGGGCAGGCCGGCTACAGCCAGCAGCAGGAGGACCTGCAGCGCGAACTCGTGGCGCAAGCCCAAGCCTCGTTGCGCTTGGCTGAATTGCGCTACCGCGAGGGCAGCGGTGACTTGATGTCCTTGCTGGACGCGCAGCGCAGCTTGTTCAGCGCCCAGGACAACCTGAGCGTGCAGCGCTTGGCTCGCCTGCAGGCGGTGCTGGATCTGTACAAGGCCCTGGGCGGGGACTGGGCTGCGCCGCCCAAGGTCTGACGCCGTTCTCAGGCAGCGGCCAATGCCAATGCCCAGCCGGGCAGGGCCGGGGCGTGCATCGCCGCCCTTGTTCTGGCTGTGTCATGGGGCTGGGGCCGCGACCATTCCGAGGGCCGTTTACCCGGCATTTACCTCGAAGTGAATGAGAATGATTTTTAAATAGATATACTCCCCAGCGTGAAAACCCCCGGAGCCTCCTCTTTGCCCGCCGAAGCCGTCCCGCGTTCCGCCGCATCCCAGCGCGCGTGGTGGCTCAAGACCTTGCACCAATGGCACTGGATCAGTTCGGCCCTGTGCCTGATCGGCATGCTGCTGTTCGCTTTCACCGGCATCACGCTCAACCACGCGGCCGACATCGCCGCCAAGCCCGAGGTGACGCGGCGTGAGGTGCAGCTTCCTCCTGAATTGCTGGCCTTGCTGCGTGGCGCGGCGGCCGCCGAAACGCCCGCCGGTGACGATGCCCCTTTGCCGCCCGCAGTGAGGACGTGGCTGAACGGCGCGCTGTCGCTGGACTTGCCCGCGGAGGCTCCCGCCGAGTGGTCGCCCGAGGAGGTTTACCTGCCCTTGCCGCGCCCCGGAGGCGATGCCTGGCTGCGCATCACGCGTGACGCGGGCGAAGTGGAGTACGAGTTGACGGACCGGGGCTGGATTTCCTGGCTCAACGACTTGCACAAGGGCCGTCACACCGGCTGGGCCTGGAAGTGGTTCATCGATGTGTTTTCCGTCGCGTGCCTGTTGTTCTCCATCACGGGCCTGCTGATCCTCAAGTTCCATGCGGCCAACCGCCCCAGCACCTGGCCCCTCGTCGGTCTGGGGTTGATCGCGCCGTTGTTGTTGCTCATTCTGTTTGTCCATTCCTGAAGCGAGGAGTTTCCTGCCCATGTTGCCTGCCATGACGATCTCTTACACCAGCGCTCGGCCCGCCACTGGCATGGCCCGCGCCCTGCCTTGGGCCGCGCCGCTGGTCGCCGCCTTTGGCCCCGCGGCGGTGTTCGCGGCCGACCTGTCGCTCACCGTGGAAGTGCCGCGCCTGGACGTGGCCGAGTACCACCGGCCCTACGTGGCGATCTGGATCGAGAAGCCCGACCAAAGCTTCGCCGGCAACCTGGCCGTCTGGTACGACCTCAAGATGCGCAACAAGGAAGGCACCAAGTGGCTCAAGGACATGCGGTCCTGGTGGCGCAAGAGCGGACGTGAACTCGACATGCCCGTGGACGGCATCAGCGGCGCCACCCGCGCGCCGGGCGCGCACACGGTGAGCTTTGGCGACAACAGCGTGCTCAAGTCCCTGCCCGCGGGTGAGTACCAGCTCGTGATCGAGGCCGCGCGTGAAGTCGGTGGACGCGAGCTGCTGCGCCTGCCTTTCGTCTGGCCCGCCAAGCCTGGTGCCAAGGCCATCAGCAGCGAGGCCCGCGGCGAGACCGAGCTGGGCGCGGTCAGCGTGACGGTGAAGCCGTGACTCTGCCGGGAAGTCTGCAAGCCAATTCAACGAATCTGCAAGGAAACCGACCCATGAAGAAACACCTCTCCCGTCTCGCATCCACGGTCGCGCTCGCGGTCTCGGCCGCCGCGCTGTGGCTGCCCACGGCCGCGCAGGCCCATCGCTCCTGGCTGCTGCCCTCGGGCACCGTGTTCGCCGGGCAGGATCCCTGGGTGACCGTGGACGCCGCCGTCTCCAATGACATCTTTTACTTTGAGCACTTCCCGGGCAATCTTGAGAACCTGGTCGTCATTGGCCCCGATGGCAAGCCGGTCGAAGCCCAGAACCAGGCCAAGGGCCGCTATCGCAGCGTGTTCGACGTGAAGCTGGAGCAGGCCGGTACCTACCGCATTGCCCTGGTCAATGACAGCCTGAACGCCAGCTACAAGGTCGGCAACGAAACCAAGCGCGTGCGCGGCACGGCCGAGAGCCTGCGCAAGGACATCCCCAAGGACGCTCAGGATGTGCGCGTGACGCGCTCGCAGACCCGCATTGAGACCTTCGTGACGCGCGGCAAGCCCAGCGGCGAGGCCCTCAAGCCCACGGGCCGCGGCATCGAACTGGTGGCCGTGACGCATCCCAATGACCTGGTCGCCGGTGAGACCGCGACCTTCCGCTTCCTGGACGACGGCAAGCCCGCTGCGGGCTATGGCGTGACCGTGATCCTGGCTGGCAAGCGCTACCAGGACAAGCTGACCGAGCTGAACCTGGACACCGACAAGAACGGCGAGATCAAGGTCAAGTGGCCGCAAGCCGGCATGTACTGGTTGGAGGTGGAGCCCGCGCGCCCGGCCGCTCCGCAAGGCGGTCCGCAGGCGGGCGGCCCCGGCATGCAGCCCGGTCCGAATGGTCAGGGTGGTCCTGGCATGCAAGGCGGTCCTGGCCCCGGCCCCGGCGGCACGCTGGACAAGCCGGCCCGCCGCGTGGGCTACAGCCTGACGCTCGAAGTCCTGCCGCAATAAGCGTATCGCCCGCGCGGGGCGCTGGGCCCGGTGTCGCGCTGCGTCGCGGCTGGGCTGCTTCCTGTCGGGCGCTGGACCTGCTGATTGGCCGATGGGATGAGCCCCCCTGTTTGCGCCCCCGCTGCCGATGCCGTCCGGGTGCTGCTGCCCTTGCGTCTGGACGAGACCGTGATGCCCGTCCTCGGCGCGCGCCTTCACGGCGTGGACGGCGCCAGCATGGGCACGACTTGGCGCGTGCTCTGGGTGGCCGACGGAGGGCGAGCGGCCGATCAGCGGCATGAACAGGAAGCGGCGGTTCGCGCCGCGGTGCAGGCTGAGCTGGATTGTGTGATCGCCCAGATGAGCCATTGGCGGCCCGATTCCGACCTGGGGCGGTTCAACCGCGCGTCGGCGGGCACGGTGGTCCGCTTGCCGACCGCCTTTGCCGAGGTGCTGAGTGCGGGCTTGCGGCTGGCCGACTTGTCCGGCGGCGCTTTCAACCCAGCGGCCGGTGCCTTGGTCAATCTCTGGGGCTTCGGCCCGTCCTCCGATTTGCTCGATCCGCCCGGCGTGCACAAGCGTTACGACGAAGCGGGATTTCACATGCCCACGCAGGCGGCCGCGCAAACGGCGCTGGGGCTCTGCGATTGGCGTGCCTTGCGCTTTGATGGGCGGGACTGCATCGTCCAGCCCGGAGGCGTGCAGCTTGATTTTTCGGCCATCGCCAAGGGCTATGCCGTGGACCGCATCGTCTCGCGCTTGCGGGCCATGGGGCTGGCCCACCTGCTGGTCGAGGTGGGCGGGGAGCTGCGCGGCGCGGGCTATGGTCTGGGCGGGCAGCCCTGGTGGGTGGAGCTGGAGTCCCCCAGCGCCGCGTCTCACGCCGGGCTGCCGCGCACCCGCATCGCCTTGCATGGTCTGTCCGTCGCGACCTCGGGCGACTACCGTCGCTGCTACACCCGCGACGGCCAGCGTTTGCCCCACACCATTGATCCGCGCGATGGCCGTCCCATCGCGCATGGATTGGCCTCCGTCAGCGTGCTGCACGAGGAATGCCTGTGGGCCGATGCCTGGAGTACGGCCTTGACCGTGCTGGGCCTGGAGCCTGGCCTGGCCCTGGCGCGCGAGCACGGCATCGCGGCGCTTTTCGTTCAGCGTGTGCAGCGCGAGCCTGACCAGGGCGGCGAAGGCGAGGCGTTCCGCGAGGTGCTCACGCCCGCCCTGCAAGCACTGGCCGGCGCCTCTGATGAAGACGAGGCGCCCTGACGCCGCGCCGCATGAAATGGTTCCGATGAAGTTTGTTCAAGCCCTGCTCGTGCTGTTGGCTTACGGTGCCTTTTGCGCGCTGATCGTCTGGCGGCACCGCCAGCGTGCGCGGGCTGCCGCCCAACGCGCGCAAGCCCTGCTGCACAGCGCCGTGCCCGGATCGAGCGCAGGTGGCACGCTGTGGTGGGTGGTGCATGCCAGCCAGACCGGCCAGGCCGAGGCCTTGGCGGAGCAGACCGCGCAGGCTTTGCACAGCGCGGGGCTGGCGGTGCGCCTGCTGCCGCTGGGGCGCTTGCGTCGCGAGGATCTGCAAGGCATCGAGCGCCTGCTGTGCATCGTCAGCACCTATGGCGAGGGCGACGCGCCCGACAGCGCGGCGGTCTTCGTGCGCGATCTCATGGAGGCGCGTGGTCAGGCCGATGCGCAGCGTGCGGATGCACCTCCGCGCTTGGAAGCGTTGAAGTTTGGCGTGCTCGCCCTGGGCGACCTCAGTTACGCGCAGTACTGCGGCTTTGGTCGCGCGCTGGATGACTGGTTGCAGGCGCGCGGCGCATCGCCCCTGTTCGAGCGCATCGAGGCCGACCGCATGGCCCCCTCAGCCTTGCTGCGCTGGCGCGAACAGCTGGGCACCCTGATCGGGGCGCACGGCGTGGCGGGCGCGTCGGGTGTCGCGGACCTGCCCGATTGGGAGACTCCGCCGCTGCAAGCCTGGACCTTGCGCGCGCGCCGCCACCTCAACCCTGGCAGCGCGGGCGGACCCGTGCACCACCTCGAGTTCGTGCCTGAGCAGGGCGCCTTGCCGGTCTGGGAAGCGGGCGACTTGGCGCAGATCGAGGTGCCCGGCGCCCCCGGTGTGCCGCGCGACTACTCCATCGCCTCGGTCCCCGCCGATGGCGCCTTGCACCTGCTGGTGCGGCAGACCCGGCGCACGCAAGCCGATGGCAGCAGCATCCCCGGCCTGGCCTCGGGCTGGCTGACGGCGGCCGGCGAGCATGGCCTGTCCGTGAAGGGCCGCGCCATGCTGCGGCTGCGCGCGCACAGCGCTTTCCGTCAGGGCGCCAACGCCTCGCGTCCCCTGATCCTGATCGGCAACGGCACCGGTCTGGCGGGCCTGCGCGCTCACATCCGCGCGCGGCTCGTCCAGTCAGCCCAACCTCAGCCTCAGCCTCAGCCGGTGGGCGGGGCGGGGCCAACGCTCTGGCTGATTTTTGGCGAGCGCCACGCCGCCACCGATGCCTATTACCGCGAGGAGTTGCAAGCCTGGGCCGCGCAAGGCTTGCTGCGGGTGGACTGGGTGTTTTCGCGCGAGCAAGCGCCAGCCCAGCTGGGCCAGCGCCGTTATGTTCAGCACGCCTTGCGCGATGCCGCGCCCGAGTTGCGCGATTGGGTGACCGGCGCGCGCGGACAGCCCGGCGCCGCGATCTATGTCTGCGGCAGCCTGCAGGGCATGGCGGGCGAGGTGGATGCCGCCTTGCGCGACATCTTGGGGGAAACCGATCTGCGCCAGCTCGCGGACGAAGGCCGCTACCGCCGCGACGTGTATTGAGCGGCCGAAGGCCACAAAGCCGTTGCGCTCACCTGTTGCCCGCAGGGGATCATCGCTTCTGTCTTAGAATTGAGAACTATTTTTATTCTCGAAATCGACCACCGAGGAAGCCGCATGAAGTTTCAAGCACGCACGCAACTGTGGACGTTGGGCGCATCGGGCGCCGCCCTGGTTCTGGCCGCTGGCCTGAGCAGCCTGAACGCCGCCGCACAAACCCCAGCGCACACGCCGGCCGGCAAGGTTGAGACAGCCGCCGCCCCGGCTGCTGCTGTCACGGCCAAGACCGTGGTGGCCCACTACGCCACGCTGGTGCACGCGAACTACGAAGACACCTTGCTGGCTGCGCTGGAGCTGCAGAAGTCCGTCCGCGCCTTCATCGCCGCGCCCTCGCAGGCCCGGCTGGAGGCTGCGCGCAAGGCGTGGCTGGACGCGCGCGAGGTCTACGGCCAGACCGAGGCGTTCCGCTTTTACGGTGGCCCGATCGATGACGAGGAAGGTCCCGAGGGCCGCATCAACGCCTGGCCCATGGACGAGTCTTATGTCGACGGCGTGGACGGCAAGCCCGGCAGCGGCCTGATCAACGATCGCAAGTTCAAGATCACCAAGGCCAGCCTCTCCGAGGCCAATGAAAAGGACGGCGAGGAAAACATCGCGACCGGCTGGCATGCCATCGAGTTCATGCTCTGGGGCCAGGACCTCGACGACAACGGTCCGGGCCAGCGCGCTCACACCGATTTCGTCGATGGCAAGACCCCGAACGCCGACCGCCGTCGCCTCTACCTCAACGTGGTCACGGACCTGCTGATCGACGACTTGCGTTTCCTGGTGCAAGCCTGGACTCCGGCGAAGGCGGGAGCCAAGAAGAACTACCGCGTCACCTTCGAGCAAGGCGGCAGCGAGTCCGTGCGCAAGATCATCGTGGGCCTGGGCTCGCTGTCGCGCGGCGAGCTGTCGGGTGAGCGCATGGAAGTGGCGCTGAACACGCAGGACCAGGAAGACGAGCATTCCTGCTTCTCCGACAACACGCACCGCGACATCGTGGCGAACGCGACCGGCATCCAGAACGTCTGGCTCGGCAGCTACAAGCGCCGCCCTGGCGCCAAGGGGCCGCAGACGCTGGAAGGTCCGTCGCTGCGCGCCCTGGTCGCGGCCAAGGACAAGGCGTTGGCCGACCGCGTCACGGCGCAGATCGCGCAGTCGGTGGCCGACGCCGAGCGCATTCCCGCGCCCTTTGATCGCGCCATCCTGGACGGCTCGCCGGGCCAACCCCTGATCAAGAAAACCATCGCCAGCCTGGTGGAGCAGTCCAAGCTGCTGGTCGAGTCCGCCTCGGCGATTGGCATCACCCAGCTGACCTTGGTGGAGCCCTGATCGCGTCATGACCGAGTTCGAACACAAGACGGTGCGTCGGAGTTCACGGCTGCGCGTCGTGGCGGCCGGTTTGCTCGTGGCGGTCCCCGGCGCCTTGGCGGTCTCCGCGCTGCTCGCGCAGACGCGCGCGCCGCAGCCGGACCCGGCGACCGATGCCGCCGAACGCGCCGCGAGCGAGCGAACCGCGGGCAAGGGCACGGTCTGGGCCACGGGCCAGAACGCCTTTTCCTTTCCCCTTGCCAACCTGAACGACGCCGAGCGCACGCGCTTCGTCATCGGCAATTCCTTCTTCAAGCGCAACTGGGTCGAGGCCCCGGCTTCGACCAAGGCGCGTGATGGTCTGGGCCCGCATTTCATCGCCCGGTCCTGCGCGGGCTGCCATGCGTTGGATGGCCGCAGCGCGCCGCCCGACTGGGCCCGCACCCTGCTGCCCGGTGCGGACGCAGAGACCAGCGTCGGCCTGCTGCTGCGCTTGTCCATCCCTGGTCAGCCTGATGCGCAGCATGGCGTGGTGCCCGACCCGGTTTATGGCGACCAGCTGGGCACGGCGGCCGTGCAGGGCGTCGTGCCCGAGGGTCACATCGAGATCCGCAGCCGGCCCATCGAGGTCCGCTTTGCCGACGGCGGCACGCACACCCTGCAACAACCGATCTACAGCATCACGCGACTGGGCTACGGGCCCATGGCGCCCAATGTGCTCGTCAGCCCGCGCGTCGCGCCCCAGGTGATCGGCATGGGCTTGCTGGAAGCGATTCCGGAGGAGGAGATCCTCGCCAACGCCCGCGCGCAAGCGGCCTTGAATAGCCCGCTGACGGCTGCCATCAAGGGCCAGCCCAACCGGGTCTGGGACGCCTTCGCGGGCCGTGAGGTGCTGGGCCGTTTTGGCTGGAAGGCCAATGTCGGCAGCGTCGCGCACCAGACCGCGGGCGCTTTCCTAGGCGACATCGGCATCACTTCGCGCGTGAACGGGCGCGAGGCCTGCACGGACGCGCAGACCGATTGCCTGCAAGCCGCGCACGGCGGCGGCAAGGGTGCTGACCGGGCGAACGGTCGCAAGACCACGGTCTTGTTGACTGCGGCGCAGGCCAGCTCCGAGCAGCCCGAGATCGACGACCCCACCCTGAACCAGGTCATCTTCTACACCGCGACCCTGGCGCCGCCCGCGCGCCGACGCGTCAACGACCTGCAGGTGCAGCAAGGCCAGGCCCTGTTCCACCAAGCTCAGTGCGCGGTGTGCCATCGGCCCAGCTACACCACGTCGACGCAGGACAGCAGCGGCGCGGGCGGGTTCCCGCGCTTGGCCAGCCCGGCCCTCAAGGGCCAGCGCATCTGGCCCTACACCGACCTGCTGCTGCACGACATGGGCGAGGCATTGGCCGATGGCCGACCGGACTTTCAGGCCAACGGCCGCCAGTGGCGCACGCCGCCGCTGTGGGGCATTGGGCTGATCCGCGACGTGAACGGCCACCAGCGTTTGCTGCACGATGGCCGTGCCAAGGGCGTGCTCGAAGCGGTGCTTTGGCATGGCGGCGAGGCCGAGGCCAGCAAGCAACAGGTGCTGAAGATGAGTGCCCAGGAGCGCGCCGCGCTCGTGGCCTTCCTGGAGTCGCTGTGATGCGGGCCTCGGCGTGCCTGAGTTGGCTGCGCGCAATGCCGCTCGCGTGCGCGGTGAGCCTGGGCCTTGCCGGACTCGTCAGTGCCCAAACCGCGCCGCGCCTGGCTTTTCCGTACTACACGGCCGAGCAGGCGCTGACCGGCCTGTACGCCCGCCAACTGCCGCCGCGCGCGCAGGCTTTCGACATCTCGGCACAGGCCCTGGTGCAGGCCACGCAGGCGCATTGCCAGGGCCGCATCGACAAGGACGGCTTGCACGCCCAGTGGCAGCAGACCCTGCTGCGTTGGCAGGCCTTGGCCACGCCCGCCCTCGGGCCGCTGGTGCAACGTCGCAGCCAGCGCCAGATCGACTTCTGGCCCGTGCGCCCGAACTTGATCGACAAAGCCTTGAAGGGCGCGCCGCGTGACCTCGCCGACATGGCGCGCGTGGGGACACCCGCCAAGGGCTTCGCGGGATTTGAGTACCTGCTGGCCGAGTCCCCGGCCACCGGTCTACAGGGCGAGGCGAACCGTGGCCGCTGCACCTATGCCCTGCTCGTCGCCCAAGGCATCGCCGCCGAAGCCCGTGCCTTGCGCGCTGACTTCGAGGGGCTGGCGCAACGTGACTGGCAGGTGGACGAGGAATCCGCCGATGCCGAGGCGCGGATTGCGCAGACCCGCGCGGCCTTCGCCGAATGGGTGAACCAATGGCTGGGCGGACTGGAGCGCCTGCGTTGGCTCCAAATGGAACAGCCGCTGGTGAAGGCCCAGACCTCAGGCAAGCCGCCCGCTTTTGCGCGCCAAGACTGGGCCGACAACCTGGTCGACTGGCGCGCGCAATGGGACAGCCTGCGCGCCCAGGCGCTGCTGAGCGACCCGCAGGCCGTGCCACCTGTGCCGGGGCAGGCCTTCGTGCCCATCGAAGCCCTGCTCTACGGCAAGGGGCAGGTGCAGTTGGCCGCGCGCTGGCGGCAAGCCCTCACCGCTGCCGATGCCGCGCTTGGACGGCTGGGCTCAACCTACAGCAGTGCCGACCTGGCAGGCGCGACGCGCCAGCTCAAGGAACTGACCGTGCTTTACCAGCAGCAAGTCGCCGCCGCGCTGGACGTGCCCCTGGGCTTTTCGGACGCCGACGGGGACTGAGAAGAGCAGGCATGCGGCGCCGTCTGCTCTTGAGTTCAGTGGGGTCCGTGCTGCTGGGCGGCACACTGGCGCCCACCCTGGGCCGAGCCGCTGCGCCCGTGTCCGCTTCCACGCGCGACACGACCCTGCTGGCGGCCTGGCGCCATCAGGCGCAGGAGCACATCGGCTTGGTTGACCTGGGCGACGCAGCTTGGCGCGTGCGCTGGCAACTGGCCTTGCCCACGCGCGCTCACGGCCTGTGGGCCGAGGCGGATGGGGGCGTTCTTGCCGTGGCGCGCCGGCCAGGCGACTGGTTGCTGCGCTGGCGTCCTCAAGGCGATGCGACGGGAGCGACGGAGCAGGGCGCGACCCAGTGGTGCTGGATCGAGGACGACCGCCGATTCAATGGCCATGTGATCGCGTCAGTACCTGCTTCCCAAGCACCCGGCACGCTCTGGACCACCGAGACCGAATTGGAAGATGGCCAGGGCCTCTTGGGCGTGCGCGACGCGGTCACGCTCGAAAAGCGCGACGAGTGGCCCACCCACGGCCGCGACCCGCACCAGCTGCTGGCACTGCCGCGCGCGGTGGGGCGGTTCGCCGCGGGCACGCTGATGGTGGCCAATGGCGGCATCCCCACGCTGCCCGAGACCGGACGTGCCAAGCTGCTGGACCAGCGCCTCAAGCAAGAGCGCATGGACGCTTCCCTCGTCGCCCTGCATCCTGGCACCGGCGAGTTGTTGGAGCAATGGCGCTTGGCCGACCCCTACCTCAGCATCCGCCATCTGGCCTTCGACCTTCGCTCGGGCCGATTGGGCATCGCGCTGCAGGCCGAGCATCCCGACCCGCTCACCCGCCAGGCCGCGCCGGTGCTCGCGGTCTGGGATGGCCGTGATGTGCGCCCTGCCGAACCGCTGCCGCAGGGGCAGCCCTCGCTGCAGGGCTACGGTGGCGACATCGTCGCCTGGCCGCGTGCCACGTCGGATGACCCCGGCGGCTTCGCCGTCAGCTGCGTGCGGGCCGACGCCCTGGCCCTGTTCGACGCCGAGGGCCGTTGGCGCGCAACGCTGCCTTTCCCTGGGGCCTATGCCCTGGCCGGTCGGGCCGATCAGGTTTGGCTTGGTGGAGAGCCCGACATCTTGCGGGTCGATGAAGACGAGACCCGTCGCCGCTGGCAGAGCCTGCGGGCTGCGCAGGTCGGGGTGGCCGACTGGCATTGGGACAACCACTGGGTGGTTGTGTAGCCATCGCAGCACAACGAAGCCTGGTTGGCGTTGTGCAGTAAGCCGTCGTCACACCTCGGCCCAGAGGCGCAAGAGGTTGTGGTAATTGCCGGTGAGGCTCACGGTTTCCTCGCAGTCGCCGATCCGGGCGCGCAGTTTCTGGATATTCTGGTCCAGCTCGAACAGCAGGCTGCGTTTGCTGTCGTCACGGATCATGCTCTGCAGCCAGAAGAAGGAGCACACCCGCGCGCCGCGCGTGACGGGCTCCACGCGGTGCAGGCTGCTGGACGGGTAGAGGATCAGGTCGCCGGCGGGCAGCTTGACTTCGTGTTCGCCGTAGGTGTCCGCCACGATCAGCTCGCCCCCGTCGTAGTCCTCCGGTTCGCAAAGGAAGAGGGTGCAGGACAAGTCGGTGCGCAGCGCCAGGCCGCCGGGAAACGCGGCGTTGGGCGCATAGCGCACCGAGCCGTCGACGTGCATGCCGTAGTGTTCGCCGCTCTCGTAGCGGTTGAACAGAGGCGGAACCAAGCGCAGCGGCAGTGCCGCTGAAAAGAACAGCACATTCTTTTTGAGTGAATCCAGGATGATCTGGCCAAGTTTTTGCGCCAGCGGACCGTTCTCAGGCAACTGGCGGTTGCGTTTGACCTTGGCGCCTTGTTCACCCACGGTGGTGCGGCCATCGATCCAGTCGCTGGCGTCCAGGGCCTGGCGAATTTCTTGTACTTGCGTTGCGGTCAGTACCTCGGGCACATGAAGCATCATGGGCTGTCACTCCATTGAAAATTTTTTGTGGGTCTGATGTTGGCACAAAACACTGAAGACCTGCCCCGCGTCAAAGGTGTCGCCATGGCTGCGGCGCGGGCGCAATAACTAAAAACCCCGCCCAAGGCAGACCTTGGGCGGGGCGGAAAGGGGCACGGCTTGCTGTCCCCGCCATCATCAAGAAGCGGGACTGGCTCTACGCGCGCCTCAGAACGTGTAGTTCATCGTCAAGCGCGCGCCTCGGGCTTCGCCGGGGACATAGCGCCAGCCGCTTTTCTGAATGCGGGCGACGTACTCCTCGTCGGTCACGTTGTTCACGTTGAGCTGGAAGCTCAGGTTCTTGCCGATGTCGTAGTTCGCCATCAGATCGATCACGCTGTAGCCTTCGGTGATTTCAGGCGTGCCGTTCTTGGTGGGCGTGGTGGTGGTGCCTTCAAGCCCCTTCTTCATGCCCGACACGTTGCGCAGACCGCCCCCGACCGTGAGTGCAGGGGTGACGCGCACGGTGTTCCACACCGAGAAGGCATCGGTCGGCGCGTACGGCATGTCGTCTGACAAGTCGTTGGACAGCGGTGCGCCCTTGATGATTTTTGCCTGCATCTTGGAGTAGCCCGCGCTCACCGACCAGTCGTTCGTGACCTGGCCGACCAAACCGACTTCCAGGCCTTGCACGCGCTTCTTGCCGACCTGGCTGATGTCGGCTGCGTTCAGCGGATCGATGTACACCTCGTTGGAGACATCGGTGCGGAACAGGGCGGTTGAGAGCAGCAGCTTGCGATCCACGAGCTCCCACTTGGTGCCCACTTCGATGGTCGCGGCCTCTTGAGGCTTCATGTCGGGGTTGTTGGCGCTGCTGCCAGTAACGGAAAGCTGCATGCTTTGGGCCGCCGTGACGGTGGCCACGTCGCCAGGGGGCGATTGCGAAATCGCGTAGTTGGCGTAGATGCTGCCGTTGGGTGCGGGTTTGTAGAGCACGCCGAGCTTGTAGCTGCGCAGCGTGCCTTCGTCTTCCGGAGAAGTCGTGATCACCGTGCCTGTGGGCACGCCCAGCGTGGAGCAGCCAGTCGGACCCGTCGCATTGGTTCCCGTGGAAACGCAAACCAGCGTCGAGTCGGTGGTCGTCTTGTATTTATCCAGACGCAGACCCGCGCTGAGCATCCACTGGTCGTTGATCTTGAGCGTGTCGAAGATGTACGCGGCCACGGTGTCGGTCTGGCTTTCGGTATCCAGGCCGTTGCGCTTGTAGTTCAAGGCGCTGACGTTCGAGTCGGGGTTGTAAAGATTGGCGGCGGGCACGGCGGTGCCCGATGACGTCAGGCCGAAGATGGTTTGCTTTTCTCGAGTGAGCTCGACGCCCGTGCTCAAGGAGTGCTCCAGCCCGGCGGTGGCGAAGCGCGTGCTCAGATTGAGCTGGTTGGTCAGGATTTCGTTCTCCGCATCCCGGGTACTGGCTGAGCGGCCAATCGTCCAGGTACTGGGAGCGTTCACGTTCACGAGCGTGGGCGCGCTGCCGCCGGGTGCCGTGATCAGATAGTCCTGCGTGCTCTTGCCCCAGCGCAGGGTGTTGTTGAGCTTGGTGTCGGCGCTGAAATCATGTTCGAAACGCACCGTCGCCATGTCAGCAGTCACGTCTTCGTGGTCGTCCTTGGTCCCGTAGTAATTGCTGCTGTTCACGCGCTTGGCCTTGTCCAGTGCCGTCGCATTGGCCAGCGTCGCCGCGGTGTTCGAGGCGGCGATGGCCGAGTAGCCGCTGAAACCGGGCAGACCGACGGTGGAGACGCCGCCGTCAGGCGTGTTGTTCTGTTCCACGTGCAGCGTATTCACGAAGACGCGCGTGGGCGAGTTCAGGCCGAAGGCGATGGACGGCGCGATGCCCGTGCGCTTGTTCTTCACTTCATCACGGCCATCCACGCCGGAGTCCAGCCACATGGCGTTGAGGCGGATGGCGGACGAGCCGCCGAACAGGGATTGGTTCCAGTCCACCGAACCGCGCTTGTAGTCGGCGGTGCCCACGCTCGCGGAAGCCGTGAAGCTGTCTTCGGACTTGGCTTGTTTCGTGACCATGTTGATGGAGCCGGTCGGCGAGGTACGGCCATAGTCCGAACCGGACGGTCCCTTGATGACTTCCACCGACTCGGTATTGAACACGTCGCGAGTGATGGCGCCGAGGTCGCGCACGCCGTCCACGTAGATGCTGTTCGTGCTGTTGAAGCCGCGCATCTGGATGGCATCGCCTGTCTGGGTGTTGCCGTTTTCACCCAAGCCGAACGTCCCCACGCCAGGCACGGCGCGCAGGGCTTCCGTCAGCGTGGTCACGCCTTGCTCGCGCATGATCTGCGCGGGCACGACCGAGATGGTCTGCGGTGTGTCCACAATGGGCTGAGTGAACTTTGGCGAGGACAGATTTTCTGTCTTGTAGTCTGCAGCCCCCGTGTCACGTACGGTCACGACAGGCAACTGGGCCTGGCTTTCAGTGGTCTGAGCGCCGGCGGGCAGAACCAGCGTCGCCAGCACGGCGGCGCCGATCAGGTTGGTGCGCAGGGGCGCGGGGGAAGAGGGCTGGCCGTGCTTGCGGCTCTTGATGTACGCCATGAAAAGAATGCTCCGTCGCTGGGATCAGTTGGATTTCAGATTGCGTCAATTGCAGCTGGCTTCCTGGGGCCGTCTCGGAACGCGGCGTGCCGCTGAGGACGGGCGACTGGTAGGAAGCGGATTCCTGAGGCAGGACGCAATCGACGGGGCAAATGATAATTATTTTTATTAAGATGTGTCAAAGTTTTTTTAACTTATGTCGACACAAAGTGATCCCGGGTGGCCAGGCGCGGCGTTGGCGGGCGCGTCGGGGGCCTTGATTGTTGGCTTCTGGCAACAGTAGAGGCACCATCAGCGCTGAAATAACAGGGGCCGCAGCCTGTGGGCTGCGGCCCATGCCGCTCAGAGTGCTCAGAGGTAGGGCTGTATGTTCTGCATCGCGCGGTCGACGTAGGCTTCTTTTTCCCCGACGGGCGCCACGTAATGCATCGCGCTCTTGGCCGCTTCCACGCCTTCCAGACGCGCGATCAGCCAGGCCGCCAGGTATTGGGACGACAGGCAGCCCCCCGCAGTCGCCACGTTCTCGCGGGCAAAGAAGGGTTGGTTCAACACGTCCACCCCGGCTTCCTCGACCCAGGGCTTGGTCGTCAGGTCCGTGCAGGCCGGCACGGCGTCGAGCAAACCCAGCTTGGCCAAGACCAAGGTGCCTGAGCATTGCGCGCCCAGCAACTGGCGCTTGGGGTCGAACTGCATCTGCGCCATCAGGGCCGGGTCGGCGACCACCTCGCGGGTCTTGATGCCGCTGCCGACGATCACCGCGTCGGCCGCCGAGGCCTCGCCCAAGCTGATCTGCGATGCCAGCACCACGCCATTCATCGATGTCACATAAGGCGCGGGGCAGGCGAGTGAGACGCGCCAATCGGGCTTCTTGATGCGGTTGAGGATGCCCAGGGCGATCAGTGAATCCAGTTCGTTGAAGCCGTCAAAGGTGAGGATGGCGATGTGCATGGTGGCGCCTGTGATGACACGGGGTGGAGGAGCGAGCCATCGTATCGACACGTTTCAATACAATCAAATAATTGTCATGGATACATTCCGCCATGGGACTACCCCGCTACAAAACCCTGGTTGACGCCTACGCCAACGACATCCGCGCGGGCAAGCTCACGCCGGGCACGCGCCTGCCCACCCACCGCAAGCTCGCGGCCGAGCACGGTCTGGCGCTGGTGACCGCCAGCCGGGTCTACGCGGAGCTGGAAGCCATGGGCCTGGTCACCGGCGAAACAGGGCGTGGCACCTTTGTCCGCGACGCGGCCTTGCCTGAGGGGCTGGGCATCGACCAGCAGACCGTGGCCAGCGACATGGTGGACCTCAGCTTCAACTACCCGGCCTTGCCCGGCCAGGCCGAGATGCTGCGTGCCGCGCTCAAGCAACTCGCCGCGTCGGGTGACCTGGACGCGCTGCTGCGCTACCAGCCGCATGGCGGGCGCCCGCATGAGCGGGCCATCGTGGCCCGGCACCTGGCGAGCCAAGGCCTCAAGGTCGACGCAAGTCGGGTGCTGATCACCAGCGGCGCGCAACATGGCCTCACCGTGGTGGCCATGGCGCTGCTCAAACCCGGCGACGTGGTGGCGACGGATGCGCTCACCTACCCCGGCATGAAGGTGCTGGCCGAGTTGCTGCGGCTAGAGCTGGTGCCTGTGCCTGCGGAGGCTGACGGGCGATCAGGCCCGAACCTCCTCGCCCTGGAGCGCCTGTGCAAGCAGCGCCGTGTGCGCGCCGTGTATGTCCAGCCCACGGTCCACAACCCGCTGGGGTGGGTGATGGGCCAGGGCCACCGGCAGCATCTGGCGGCCCTGGCGCAGCGCCATGGCCTGCTGCTGATCGAAGACGCCGCCTACGCTTTTCTGGCCGACAACGCACCGCCCCCACTTGCGGCCCTGGCGCCGGATTCCACAGTGCATGTCTCGGGTTTTTCCAAGAACGTCGCCACCGGCCTGCGCGTGGGGTACGTGGCCGCGCCGCAGGCCTGGGTGCCCCGCATCGAACGCGCCATCCGGGCCAGCACCTGGAACACCCCCAGCGTGATGACGGCCCTGGTCTGCGGCTGGCTGGAAGATGGCACCGTCCAGGCCCTGGAGTCCGCCAAGCGCAAGGACGCCCGAAAGCGTCAGGCCCTGGTCGCGAAAGCGCTGCAGGACCTGCCCTATCTCTCGCACCCCGCGTCCTACGTCGCCTGGCTGCCCTTGCCCGAGGGCGCGCGCGCCGACCGGGTGGCGGGTGAGTTGCTGGCGCAAGGCATCTCGGTCAGCACGGCCGAGCCCTTCTGCACCGCCGCGCACGTGCCCCAAGCCATCCGCCTGGCACTTGGCTCCGTGGACTTGGCGATGCTGCGCACGGCCTTGTCGCGGGTGCGGGAGGTGGTGGAGTTGAGTGGGGACTGACTTGGGTGGGCTGTGGATCGTGGAGGTCTGACGTCCCAGCCCCCATGCCTGTGCCCATCCGTGGCTCCGCAACTGGACTTAGGGGATCGGGCTCTTGATCCAGTCGGTTATTTGCTGGATGGCTTCCCGCTCCATGCCGACGAAGCCATGCCAGTGCTGGCCCGCGCAGGCATCGCCGCTGGGATGGGCGCCGCCATCGACCAGCATCAGCTTCTTGACGGGCGCGTTCGCCAATCCTTTGAGGATCAAAGGCGCACCGCTGGCGGGGCAGTGCAGGCAGGCGTCTTGGGTGTGGTGGTAGATCAGCACCGGAATCTCGATGGCTTGGAGGTTTTGGCGTGGCACCGCGCCTTCGGTGGCCATGCGAACCACGCTGGAGGTCAGCACCAGTCCGGCGATGGCGGGATCGCGGACCTTGATCGCCATCGCCGTGGCAGAAATGGTGCCGCGGCTGGTGCCCACGATCCATACGGGCAAGCTGCTTTTCTGCTTCACGAACCCCAGCACCTTGGCAACGTCGGCCATGTGATGAGGTTCCGTTCGATCCGCCCACCCCAACGCCGCCGTGTCGCTGGGCCGTCCGAAGATGGCGACGTTGAAGCCGTGGGCCAGGAAGTCGGGCGCGGAGCGCACCAGGAAGTTACCGCTGCTGGCCTTGCCGTCCTGGACCTTGCCAAAACCGCCATCACCGCCAGGAAACAAGAGCACGGTGGCGTGGGCCTTGGGCGCGGCTTCCCAGAACACGGTGGTGACAACGCCATCACGCGTCGGCACCTTGAACAGCGAGCCCTGCGCATGTGCGGTGCAAGCTGCCAATGCGTGGGCCAGTAAAACGAGGGCTCTGCAGAGCATGGTTCTTCGCCCCTTGCTGTTCAGCGTCGCGGTGTGACGCGCCGCATTTAGAGTTCCGCCGAAATCCGATTTCAGCCACCCGCGTCACGTGCTCGTACTCATGAGCCGCAAAAAAGCCCACACACGGAATGCCGGTGGTGGGCTTGTTCATGGGGCAGACGATGTTCTTCTGTCATGTGCCGATAGGAAAATGATGGCCAGAAATTAAGCAATTGCTGTCCATTATCTGCGTCGATTCGGACGCTTGTTCAGCTTGAGAAAAACAAATGCTGACCAAGCGTATTTTGTGCAAGCAAAAACTGGCCTAGAGATCGCTGGCCGCTTGAAGACTGGCGTCAGCGCAATTTTAGATATCGGGAATTTTTTAGTCGGGATTGCTCGCGCCTTCGTTGCGCAACAGCCGTCAATCCAGTAATCTGCCTCCATCCTCCGGAGCCGCCAGATGTACTTCACCGCATCAAGATCGCCTCGCCAGCTGCTTGCTGGCGTGATGCCTGCGCGTGCGTTGACGTCCTCCATCAAGCGCTCCGTCCTGGCCATGTCCATGCGCTTCTCCTACGACTCACGGGTCTGCCGCGCGGTCAACAGCAAACGGTTCACACACCCTGTGCGAACCCGAACCTGCACAGCCGCCACACCAGCGAATTCAGTCCAGGAGTTCAGGCAAACGCGAAATACCTCTGACCACGCGTAGACGCCCGGGCTCCTGACTCACCAGTCAAAGGAGCCCATCGTGAACTCACAACCCGCTTCCCTCAAAGAACTTCAGGCGCTTTATTCCTACCAGTTCAGCAACCCAGCTGATGTGGACGTTGCCAAGGGCTGGATGCCCATCTTTGCAAAGCTCTGCGCCGACGTGGACCAGACTCTGGGACAGGACAAACTGGGCTTTCACTGGAGTCAGATCAAGGAGAAGTTCGGATCTGCGCGGTTTTACTACCGCTACGGAAGCCACGAATCCGGCACTCGACTGGATGTCTGGACGCCCCAGGGCGTGCAGAGCCAGCAGATCTCGCCCAAACGCAGAGTCAGGACTGAAAAGGATCGCAGCTTCCAGGACATCAGCAGAGCCATCCTGCAGCTGACCGATGCAGCCCAAGTCGCGACCAAGAACGTTTGCCTGGCCTGCGGCGCGCCGGGTAGTCCGGACGTCGGTGAGGGCTACGTCCTGATGCTATGCCCCGAGCACCAGGCGAGGCGCCGCCAATTGGACAGCCAGGAAGGGCTGATTGACTGGGAAACGCTGGAAGACGAGAACAACCAAGGGAGCGCGTGACCATGACCAAGCTCCTGATCCTGAGTGATCTGCACAACGACATTCAGCCCATGCGTGCGGAGGTGGATGGCCGCCGGATTGATGTCGACGCCGATGTCGTGGTTCTCGCCGGCGACATCCATGAGGGAGTACAGGCGCCGATCTGGGCACGCCAGACGTTCCCCGACAAGGAAATCATCCTCGTGGCCGGCAACCACGAGTTCTATGGCCGCTCCTGGAACAAGAACTTGCGTGAGCTGCGTCAGAAGTCAACCGAGCTGGGAATCCATTTCCTGGAGGAAGACGCCGTGGAGTTGTTCGGGATCCGGTTCCTGGGGTGCACCTTGTGGACTGACTTCGCCTTGTACGGCACGGACCAGGCGCAAGACTTCATGGCGAAGGCCTACGACCGCATGAGCGACTACAAGCGGATCAAGCTGGACCGTCTGCCGGGTGAGAACTGGGAGTGGAAAGAACTGCGACGCCCCCAGCTGATTCCGCTGCTGGCGCAGCGTCGCCACGAGGCGTGGTGTGCGATGGCTGGATCGAGAGCTTGCTGCAAGCAACCCGGAAAAGACGGTGGTTGTGACGCACCACGCGCCGCATGAGCAATCGGTACCCGCAGAGTACAGGGGGCACCCACTCAGCCCTACCTACGCGTCAGACTTGTCGCACCTGCTCGGGCGCTCCAAGCTCTGGCTTCATGGGCACATTCACTTCAACGCGGACTACATGGTCGGTGCGACCCGCGTGATCTGCAATCCCCGTGGATATTCCTATGCGAAGCGGGAAGACATGAACAAAGAGTTCCGACCGGATCTGATCGTCGAGGTCTGAGGCAAAGCCGCACGTCAAGCCATGCCGACCACACGACGCATGTTGACCCGCTCCATTGCCGACCCAAGGTAGTCGACCGAGCAGCCCTCAATAAGACTGGCGACCCACCAAGCACCGAGTTTGAGGGCACTCTCCAAGGAATCCAAAAGCTGATCTGCGGCGCGTCCGGATACTTGATATTGACCAGCCTACCTCTTTGGGTAGGAAATTTTCAGTTTAATGAAAAAATCTGACCAGCGCTAATGCGACGACCAGTGGCAAACTCAATAGAAGTACGCAGCTGACAACACCAGGCAATAGCCTGTTCCAGACCCAGCGGATGGGGTGTGCTTCTATCAGCCTGCGCTCCGAGATTAGAGTTTCATTTGCAGACTTGCGCCGAGAAAGTTCTGCTTTGAGCAGATCACGTTCAGATAGCATTTCGCTGATGTATTCGCGAACATCACGCTCTCCGATAGATTCTTTCCAGTTTTCAACAGGAGTAAGTTCTTTAACTAACATTGGTTTTGATACGCCCTCGCGCTGTTCCGAATCTCGAAAATCGAACTTAATCCCAAATTGCGTGTAGAAAAGATTTCGCCTTTCCTTGTTATCTTCCCCAGCTTGACCGGCCACCAGCTTAATAGGTCGAACCCGAGCTTCAGGCCATTGCTGAACCCACAGCACAATCTCATTCATCAGATAAGTGCCAATTCGTTGCCCTCTAAGCTCAATAGGATCAAAGAAAAGCGTATCGTTTGGAGAGGTCAGTGCAACCATGGGCATACCATCCACAGAGTTGCGCGAATAGCTTCCGAAGAATTTCCCTTTCCCACTCACGCGGTAGGAGTTCCTCGGTGTAATGCATTCATAAGAAATTTGAACTGATGCAGTGAGTACGGAATCATCCGCCTCATTTTTCTGAAATTTCTCCTGCCGCTCAATCAAAACCCAAGCAATCGGATTTCTTTCAGGCTCTTTTCGGTCTCGGACTTCAAGCAAGTAGATGCGCGATTTGGTTGGTTTTCCATTTTTTATTTCAGGATCAAGAGAGGGCAGTGTCATTTTTCTAGAAGAGAGAACTCAAAATCATGAGGCCGCGAGATATCGCTAAGAACTCTGGACGATTCGAATGAACTGGAGGCTCAGGAACCATCCTGCGCAAGGATCCAGGTTCCTCCAAAACCTTTGGCACCGGAGGACGCGTAGCTGGGAGAAACGCACCAAAGCGGATGGCTACATAGGCGCGTGACCGAAGGGCGCGCAGACGATAGCCGAGGTCCAGCTGCAGCATGCAGGCCGAGCTCTTTGGGCGCGTGTTCGAAGTCTCAATCTAAGGGCCGCTTCGGATGCCGGTACATGATATCAAGGAGGCTTTGCTCCGATAGCAAGCTAGACGAAGAAAAGAGGAGAAAACCAGGGAACAATGAGCCTTATAGAAGCCCAACGAGCTCTTGTCATTTCAATTCATGAGCGATCAATTCGTACTTGTATGCCATGTGCCGCAAGCACTGAAACTATCTCTTGATCATCGGTATTTTTGTCGTTTCCCATTGGGGATCGACCGATCTCAATTTGCGGACTCTCCCATATGACTAGAACACTGCCTTTTCTTTTCGATGGCACAAATTCCATTCGTTTATTGCGAAGGAATTTCAAAGCTTCTTCAACGCTTTGAATTTCCTGCGTGAGTTCCGTTCTTAGATAGACGGGTGTTTGATTAATACCGTTTTTAGGATCACGAAGATATTGCCAATCCGAAATAGGTTGAGTGGGCTCCATGTGATTGGTTTCCTATAAGGCTTTCTAAAAAAGTAGCAACTGGAAGGATAACGAGCTATAGGGGTCAGAGGTCTTGGATTTTCGACCATCTCCATTGCAAGTTCCATGGCAGAGGGCGTTCTGCAGTGAAATTAAATTCATCTACATGCGTAGGCTCTTTTCGACTTCGATTGCATGAATACTGGCTAAAGCGAAGCGACATCGCTCGGCTATGTAGTGGCAAGAATCGGAAGCGAGCTGCATCGCAATGCTCTGTGCTTCATCCCCAATTGAATCCAGGCGCCGAATCAAATATTCGGCAGCAACTCGGCGGACAAGTGATGAGCGATCCGCTATGGCACGTTTCAGGGTCGTCAGGAACGGCTCAGGATGCTGAAGAGGTCGCTCCCCGAGCACCGGTTCTAACCGACCTTCGCACCATCTGACGTCCGTCCAAACCCACTTTCGTCCGACAAGCCAGGTCATTCGTCCGTCAAGAAGGAAACGAAAAGCTTTGGCTCGGACCGCAGGCTGAATTGCGGTGCTTGAGAATTCTCCCAACCATTCGTCGAAAACCTGAGTTCGTCCGGCCTGCGCAAGTATTTGGGCAACGGGTCCCGTCGTGGCTTGCTGAATTCGTGCCTTGAAGATCAAGGCAATTGACTTCATGCCGACCAAATCAGACAGAACCTGCCTGTCTGCATCTTTCATGCGTCCCCAGGACATCCAATGCGGCAGGGCATGCCAAAGTGCTTCTGCGACATGCTCAGGGTCGGAGCGTTCTGCCATCCGAGGTAGATGCATTCGTGCCGCGGTGCGCACTTGAGGTACCCAGTCATTGAGTCGGCGCAGTGCGAGAGCGAAAAAGAAGCCATTGGGAGCCCCATCCGCTAGCGAGCGCATGGCGTCCTCGCGCTTGAAGCCATCACCATTGCAAAGATCCAGCCAGGATGCGGGGGCAGTCGGCTTTTTCCAGATCGTCCATCGACGGGCAGCGGTCCGTTGCTTGAAATCCCAAAGCTCGATTCGAAGCCTTCTCTCCCAGAGATCCAGGCTATTCAGTGACAACTGGGATGTTTCGGCTGCAAGCGAAGCCATTGCCTCTGGTCTCCCACGACCGCTTGCATTTGCATTGAGAAACTGAGAAGCCGCAGTGAGTACAGCCGCTTCATTCTGTAAGTGGTGAGGCATGCCTCAGTGTGCCATCAAGGCATCAATGCATTGGCGATAGGGGGGCGATTTGCGAAATGAACTGCCGGTGTGCGTGTGGATACCGCGACGGTCAGTTGCCGATGGCGATGGCTCAAATCCGCGCAAACGAACGCTAGCTCGTTCGTTGTCGAAACAGAAATTCAGTTTCGTACTTAATGCTTCTAAAGAACTGAATTAATCAATTTGCAAATTTCAATATAACTCTTTAATATTTTGGCCGATTGTTCCCATTGACCCAGATGATGCTCACTTCAAGCATGGCTGCCACCGGCTCTTCTGATGTGCCCTCAGGGCAGGGGTTACGCACGCCTTCTGACTTCCACAGTGCAGGAATTTCAATTGCTGACTGGGCAAGAGAGCGGCAATTCAATGTCCGGCTGGTCTATGCCGTGCTGCGCGGGGAAAGAAAGTGCTTGCGAGGGGAAAGTTTCAGGATCGCCCAGGAGCTCGGTATGAAGTAACCCACATTCAAAGCATCAAGCTGCTGCCACCTTGTTCGGTGGCTGAAAAGACAAAGGGTCAGGCGCCGACCAAAGCATCCTGACCCTCTATCCGCCGCACCGATCAGGCGAGGCATCTAACGAAGAGACAGTCTACCCGCGGGCTCCCCGCGGGTCAACTCCTGATCTGTGCATTTTTGTACCCGTCCGAGTGGGTAGGGATGGCTGCGCCCTCCGCCTCAGACAAGCACAGGTTTTCCACTGCAGGTGGAGAGGGGTTGTCATGGTCGATCGATGCAAGTCTGCATCGGGTCCTTTGTCTACATGTCCCGGACAAACGCGGCTCCGGAGGCGCTGTGCTTGATAAAGCCCAACTGATCGATCACTTTGATCGATTGGGTATTCCTGCTAAAGGGCGGGAGCTTGTCCTGCGCGCCAGAAGGGAGGCCCCTGTACGCGACGTGCAATCTCACGGAGGCAACGTCATCACCGTGCTGGCTAGTCGGAAGATGGCTAGCGAGATTCGCTGTGAAAGCCGTCATGTGGAGTATCCCGCGGCTGTAGACCACGAATACAACCCTGCGGTGCTTGAATACTACGCACAGCCGTGCAATCTACATCTGGAGCTGTTTGACCCTGCTGCGAATGCGACCAAGAAAATACACCACTGTCCTGATTTCTTGGTCATTCGAGATGACGCTGTCGTACTGGAAGAATGGAAGTCTGAGGAGAAGCTGAATCGTCTGGCGGAGAAGTATCCCTATCGCTATAACAAAGGGAATGATGGATTCTGGTGCTCCCCGCAGATAGAACAGCAGCTAGGTGAGCTTGGCATCAGGTACCGAATCTGCAGTGGCGACAGCATTCCACGCGTTCGGGTCGAAAACTATCTCTTCCTGGCAGATTTTTTACACCCTGCCGCACCACTGTGCCCTGATCCAATCCTCAAGCGCCTCAATGAGATCTTAGGTGAGCACGGCGCAATCTACCTGGATGAGTTATTCCGTGATCCGCACAACCTTGTTCCAGACGAGGTGTTCAAGGCAATCGCTGAGAGGCAGGTCGTAGCCAATCTGGATGTAGAGCCCTTGTCGTCGCTCGGGCGGTGTCGTCTTTTCCGCGATACCACGCTACGTGAATTTTTGGCTGCCCAGGCGCAGCCTGGCCGAGTTCCTGGGCAAGAAAAATTTGTACTTGATGTTGCTGCTGGATCCAGCTTCCAGTACGAAGGTCAGGAGCTGACGATTTCCCTCGTGAGCGAAAAAGAGGTCGTCTTCAGTGGGAAGGATGGAAACACTCACACGATTTCCAAGGATTGGCTCCTCGAAGCAATCGATCATGGGAAAGTCACGCCGCTGAAATCGGCAGCAGCGATCAGCTTGGACATCAGTTGCTACACCCAAGCGCAGCTCGAAACAGCGCTACGACGCCAGTCACTTCTGCGTAGCGACGTCGATCATGGAGTGAGTGGTCGGACCTTGCGGCGCTGGGCCGCTCGACAGGCAGCGGCTGTTGCCAATGGCGCCAATGATGTTCTTGCGCTAGTTCCTAAAACTTCGAAGCGGGGTAATCGGACGCCTCGCCTGAATGAATCTCAAGAGACTGCTCTGCAACGTGTCTACGAGACCAATTGGCGCAGCAACAAAGCGCCGAACTACAAAGCTTGCTACAGGTACCTGCAGGTCGCGTGCGACAACGAAAACGTCAAGTGCCCGTCATACCCTACCTTGATTAAGTACATCAAGAGCCGACAAACCAATCAGGACGTACGAATCCGCCACGGCAAACGGATGGCTTATCAGCTGGGACAGTTTGTCGATGTTCTTTATGCCGATACGCCGGTTCACGGAAGTCGGCCATTTCAGTATGTGCACATCGACCACACGCAGCTTGACATTGAACTGATCTCCAGTCGAACGGGAAAACCTTTGGGTAGACCGTGGTTGTCGATTGCGGTGGACGCATGGTCGCGTCGGATCGTTGGAATCTACTTGACATTCGACTCACCCTCATACGCCTCTGTGATGATGGTCGTCCGTGACATGGTCAGGAGATTTGAGCGACTACCCGAAACCATTGTTGTCGATAACGGGAAAGATTTTGCCTCTGAGGCGTTTGAGTCGTTTCTCATGGTCCTGGGAGTGAATCTGAGATTCCGTCCCGCAGGCCGTCCTCGTCATGGCTCAGTGATGGAGCGCTTGTTCGGGCGCTTGCACACGGAGTACGTTCATAACCTAGCGGGAAATACCAAGGATACAAAGAACGTACGGATGACTACAGGCAAACATTTGCCAGTGAATTTTGCTGAATGGACGCTAAAGGCCCTGTACTTCGGAATCGAACACTGGGCAACTGATTTCTACGATCAGGAGCGTCATGTCTCCCTAGATATGAGCCCGCGAGAAGCGTACCAAAAGGGTCTGGTGGAAGCGGGCGAGAGAGCACATCGTCGTGTGCTCTTCAACCTAGATTTCAAGATTGCAACCTGCCCACCAGTGGAGTTTGGGGGGCAGCGTCAGGTCAATCGACAGACTGGAGTGAAGGTCAAAAACGAGTTTTATTGGAATCCCGAATTCAGCGATTCGAGAGTCGCAGGTAAACGATTTCCTGTGAGATATGACCCTTGGGATGCCGTATCAGTCTATGTTCGTATCAAGGAACGTTGGGTGCACGCGCAGTGTCGCAAGCTCTACGGCCTTGGGCAACTCACAACACTCGAGCTGGAGGTTATCTCCGCAGAGCACTCTAAAAAGAGCGGCAATCCTGGTGACGGCGAGCGTAGCCGCCAGAGGCTACATGAGTTCATGCAGATTTTCACACCAAGCGGTGCTTTGGCCCTGGAGCTGGATCGAGAGACTGAAAACAAGACTCTCTACAACCAACTGAATCTCAGCTACATCAATCCTGCTGCTCAGTTGTCCAGGGAACATCTTCTCGAAGATGTGTCTACGAAATCTACTCATGAAGCGGGCAGTGGGGCAGAGCCCCATCAACGATCCCCGCAGTCTTCTGGGATGCAGTCCGACGACCCCCTACCTGATTTCGACATGTTTTGAAGGTTAACTCATATGAACGCTACAAAAAATCTATCAAACGGTATGACTGTAGATACCACCTCTGCAGACCTCTTCAATGGCATGCGCATTAAACACACCAGGATTGCTCGGGTGATGGATGACCTGAAGACCCTGATCTACCCGACAAGCCAGGACAGCATCTTGCTCGTCTGTGGGCCGACTGGCGTGGGCAAGACGACGCTTGCGCGTCACGTGGTGGATGCGGGCGTGCAAGACGCCACGCGTGAGATGCAGCGCGACGCCGGTCTGATTCCTGCTGTGTATGTACAAGCACCCTCTTCCGGGGAGAGTCAATTCTCTTGGAAGCTTTTCTACCAACGCATCCTCGCCCAATTGGATGGTGGTTTGCCTTTGCCAAGACACGACTTTGGTGTGAGTGCTCATACCGGTCGATTGGTCCGGCCATTTGGTCCGTCAGCAAACTCTCTGGCGGCATTGAGAACCGCGGTGGAACGTGCGCTGCGCGAACGCGGGACTCAGTTTCTTGTGATTGACGAGGCGGCGCACCTAATCCGTCAGACGCGTCGAAACCACCTGGAGATTCAGCTCGACACGTTGAAGTCACTGGCGAATGAAAGTGGAACCCAGATGGTGCTTGTTGGCTCGTACGATCTCTACGCGCTGATGTCCTTGTCAGGGCAATTAGCACGCCGTACACATGTCCTGCACTTCGAACGGTACCGTCAGGATGTACCCGAAGATATCCGTGCCTTCCAGGCTTGTGTGCAGAAATTCCAAGATGCATTGCCTGGCCTCTGGGGGCAGCGGTTGTTAACGCACGCCGAAGCTCTGCAAGACAACACGCTCGGCTGCATCGGGACACTCAGTTCGGTTCTAACACGTGCGGCCAAGTTAGCGCAATCCCGTGGTGGTTGGAGCGTGGACGTATTACGCGAAGCGCTATTGACTGAGGCGCAGCGGACCAAGATTCTCGAGGAAATCCTCGATGGGGAGGCCGCAATTAACCCTGGACTCACCCGCACCATGCCCAAAGCCTCGACTGGTCGACGCCCTGAGAACAGGAAAGCTGCATGACCGAAGTTGCGATCAGTCTTCGGTCGACATTGCACGCTCTGGACCCTTATGGACGGGGAACGTCGGAGGTGGAGAGCTTACTGAGCTACTTCTGCCGTCTGGCCGTTTCGCACAGCACGTCGACGCTGAGCTTGTCGCGAATGATCGCCGAGAGATTTCAGCACGAGGTAGAGAAAAACTTCGATTGGCACGAGCGGCATATCTCTGGGCTTCGGGAGTCTGCCCTTACTTGGTCCTCCGCACTGTCGGCAATGACTTCCGTTCCTGGTTTGGATGAACTGACCTTCTTGCCCTGGAAGGCGGTGGTGTCCCAGAATGGGCTTTCCATGGTGAGCAAGGGGCAGTTCTGTCCGGTGTGTTTTGCCGAAGACTGCTGGAATGGACGGGGACCTTATTTCCGGCTCGCTTGGGAGTCTCGGGCCATGACAGTCTGTCTCCGTCACAGTGTTCGGCTCATTCAATACTGTCCCTCTTGTGGCAAAGATAACGTCCGCCATGCGGCGGCTTTTGTGGTGCCGGGATGGTGCACGAAGTGCGGAGAGTTTCTGGGTCGTGATGCCGATCAGCTAGAAGCAGAGGCAATCAGCCCCGAAGAGCTATGGCAGGCTCGCCAGGTAGGGGATCTGCTGGTAGCCCAGGGGCGGCATGGAGATGTCGCTCAGCGTTCGGGGTTCATCGATGCTTTGATCCACATCATTGGTGAGATGGACGGAGGCATGCCGTCGATGTTCGCAGCTCGAACCGGCATCGCCAAGAGTACGTTGCACCATTGGCTACACGAGAAAGGTACTCCGACACTTGAAATGAGCCTGAATATTGCCGCGCGCTGCGGAATCAGTTTGCCGAAATTGCTTCTGGGTGACCTGCGAGATTGGGAAGCACCGCGGCGCGATCAGCAGTTGGCGCTTTTACCCTCGCACGATCTAAAGCGCCGGTCCTCTGCCCGTGCATTGGACTGGGACCAAATTGAGCGCGAGCTTCAGAATTTTCTCGAGCTTCCAACACCTATCTCAGTGCTGGAGGCGGCGAGGCGTCTGGATGTTGAGGCGAGGCAGCTTTATCTGCGGGTGAACCGAACAACCAGGCATCTCGGCGAACGCTGGAAGAGGCATTTGGCGCATTCCCGGCAGGCCAATCTACAGACGGCTTTACCGCATTTGCAGTCTCTCGGGCGAGAGTTGCTGGCAGAGGGGCATGCCCTCACGCGGCGGGATGTTGCCGCAAGAATTCCACCGGAAGTCATGTCGTCTGTGCCGCGTCTATTTGAGGTTCTACGTAACGTTCAGGAGAGACTGATTGCTGAGCAAGCTGATTCGAGAAGAGATTCTTAGACTTATGCGAGCTTAGTATTTTCGCGAAGTCTCGTGGAATATTTGGGGTAACGAATTAGAACTAATCGTAGGAATCATCTAACACAGCAACGCGGTCAACCAAAGATTCAGCGAAGTTCGTCACGGACTGTTATAGGCTGAACTGAGTCACTTGAACATAGTTGTCGAACAACCGCAAATCGCGTGAGTAGTCACTTGGCTACTGACACTTGGGACTCGTGTTTGCTATGCAAATGACAAACTACCAGTTTTGCTGTCGCAGCGACTTATACGACTGATTCGAGCGCTTCAAGTCAGGCGGCTGGGACGGGATTGCCCGACTGTTGTGGCCATGTCGCACCCTCTGCACTCCGTCACACGGTGCGTTAGAGTGGCGCAGCAGCGGCTACACTGCCAAGCAAAATCGTATCGAGCCGAGGGAGGGGTGAAATGGGGAGGTCAAGAAGAGCCCGTAGTGCGGTTGCGTGCCATTGGATCGCCATCTTCAGCATGCGGCTAGACCGGGAGCACTCCCCTGAGCGTCGCGGCTGCGATGCTCCCATCACAGTTTTTGACGCCCTTGGGAGCTAAGGACTACTGTCGCAATAATGGCACGTCATGTGGCGAGCATCCCGACTAAGCACTGAAGGTACTCCATGCTTACGAATACCAACCCGAAATTTAGCCTACCACGTGTCAAGCGCGTGCAGTTGCACGCTTTCTCCCTCTACAGCCTTGAACCAAACATCGGCCTGCCGCTGAGCAACGGCGTCACGTGCTTGGCGGGCGCCAATGGCATCGGCAAGTCCACCTTCCTCAGCACGATCAACTTTGCATTGACGGGTGTTGTCCCCGAGCCCACCCGCGAGTTCAAGTCGGCGAGCGCCTACTTGCAGAAGGCGCGCGAGTACACCAGCACCTTCTTCGACGGCCGCATCAACGAGTTGGACCGCGACGCCGCGGCGATCAGCATCGAATTCACGATCAAGGATCGTCACTACGCCTTGAAGCGCTCGCTGTTTGAAATCGACACCATCGCTTCGCTGCGCATCACGCAGGCGGAAGTCGTGATCTTTGAATCCACGGATTCGACAACTGGACACAACGATGAGCGGTACCGTCAGGACGTCAGCGAGGCCATCGGGCTGAACTCCTTTGAGCAATTCGTGCTGTTGCAGCACTTCCTGTTCACGTTCGACGAGAGCCGCCACCTGATCTTTTGGGATCAGCAAGTGTCGTCGGCACTGTTGTACATCTGCTTCGGCGGCGACCCGCAGGACGCTGCCAAGGCAGACCATCTCAACCGTGAGATGGAGAAGGCAGGCTCTCGTGGCCGCAACCTCCAGTACCAAGCCAGCACCCTGGACAAGCGGATCACGCAGCTGGAGTCTTCGGTCGAAACTGACGACGAAGCCACAGCCGATGTCGAAACCGCGACCGAGCACTACCGAAGCCTGAATGAGGCGCTGACCAACAACATCGAAGCAGCGGAACGAGTCGAGGCCGACGCAAGCGACGCGGAGCTGAAGGTCATGGAGGCCAGCTCTGCCGTGGTCTCGGTGCGCGGCGCTTACACGCGCGCATTCGATGAGTTCATGAGCGGCGCCACGTCGGCGGACAAGCATCCCTTCATCGCATCGACTATCTCGGAGTGCAAGTGTCCGATCTGCGCGGCTGAAGGGCCGTCGATTGCTCAGGCGATCCGCTCAAAAATCAACGCCGACGTATGTCCGCTTTGTACTTCTGCGCTGCAGCCTCCCGCTAGCATGAACTCTGAACGCACCCAGGCTCTGGCCGAACTGGACCGGTCGCTGGCCGAACGCAAGCGCGTGTTGGATGCCGCCGTGGCAACAAAGGCGCGGCTGAACGCCGAATTGGCCATCAGGCGTGATCAAGTAAGAGCGGCCCAGGAGGCGATCAACAGTTTCGAGAGCCAGAACCGCGACGCGCTGGCCCGCATTCGCGGCAAGCTTGCGCTGCTGGAAGGACCGCTTGCCGCTACGCTCAACGCACTGAAGACCGCACGCAATGAGCAACTGACCCAGCGGCAGGAGGCCTACGCCGAGCGCGACCGCCATCGCGATGACCTGAAGGTCCTGCAACGCAGCCTTGAGCGAAAGTACTTGGAAGCTGAGTCGACCTTTGTGCCGATGTTCAAGCGCCTGGCCAAGCGGTTCCTGGGCATTGATCTGGACATCACACTGGCATCCTCTGCGCCCACAGGCCTGCACCTAGAGATCGAGCTGCGTGGCAGCTCTCGGCGTATGCAGACTCAGCTGTCGGAGAGCCAGCGGTTCTTCATCGACATCGCGCTACGCATGGCGCTGGCCCAGTACGTTTCAGACCCGGGCTCTTTGGCCACGTTGTTCATCGACACCCCCGAGGGATCCCTGGACATTGCCTACGAAGACCGTGCTGGCCAGATGTTTGCCGAGTTCGTCAGTAGCGGTCATCCGATGATCATGACCGCCAACATCAACAGCTCTAAGCTGCTGACCTCACTGGCGCAAGCCTGCGGCGGCGAATTGATGCAGATCGTCCAGATGACCAATTGGACCGAGTTGTCTGATGTTCAGCGCGGCGCGGAAGGTTTGTTCAGGACAGCCTTTGACGAGATCGGACAGGCACTGCTGTTTGGCCGCGCGGACCCGCCGGCAGCGGGAGTTTGATGTGGAGCCCGAAGCCTTCTTCGACACCCTCCGAATCGCTGACGTGCTTGATAAGCCGCTGGGCGGCGTTAGCCGCATGGAGATTCAGCGCATCTCGTTCCTCTCTTGCCTGCTGTCGATCTACCAGGCTAAGCCCGTGTCCGACTGGGGCTACAGGTTCGCTAATACTGGCGCCGGGACGCCCTTCAGCGACCAACTCAATGAGGCCGTAGGCCATTTACTCAACCAGGCATTACTGACCGAGTCAGGGAGCCGTCTGCGCATCACGGTGAGCGGCCGTGTAATGCTTGCCATGCTGAGTAAATTCGACAGCATGGCCGAACGGCCGCCTTGCTTGGAAGCAGCCTGCGCCAGCATGCTCGCAGTGCCTCGGTCCACAATGTCCGATGGCCTGGACCAAGAGCCCACGATTGCTGCCAGCCACCTGAGATCTAGCGCCACGATGCTTCTGGAAGAGCCGCACCTAAGCATGCTGCACGAACACTTCAGCGTCTTGGCTCAGGTCATTCCACCCAGTCAAGGTGATCTGCTTAGTCCTTCGGTGCTGTGGCTCTCGTACATGGCGCAGAGCAAGTGGTCTGAGCAGGAGCGCAGCGAGCAAGGGGAGGCCCACGCGTGACGAAGATCGACCTCGACAAACTGCGCGCGCTGAACGAGACTCTCTACACAACCGCGGCACGTAACGCCTTTGGCGATAACGGGCTGCAGGTACTCGCGCGCCTGGTGAGCAGCGTCGTTCAAATTTATCGCCGCTTGGACCCGGGTTCTCGGACCGCGCCTTTAGTGCTTTTTGCCGACGTGAGCGCGTCACCCACCAGCCTGAGCGGAATGCCTCAGCTAGTGCACCGCATCTCGAACCTGGGCAACGAGATCGACGGCGCATGCATGGCCCGTGTCAATGGCGATACGTCACTGCAGGTGTATCCCTTTGACGCCTCGGTGTTGATGGCGATGTCGCGAACCGCAGTGGTGTACCGACACCATCAAGGTGTCGAAAGTTTCGTTATTAACGGCAACGAATACCAGTTGATCAACCCGATCACCGGGTACGGCAGCGTCTTCTGCCGACCGACGTTCGGAACCCTCGCCGACGCATTGGACGAATACCGCACGAAATCAGCCGCGCACTCGGGATGCGAGGTACTAAAAACCGCCTGGCATGAGCCCTCACGCTGGTTCCTCAAAACCAAGCCAGAACAGATCATGCGCAAGTCACTGGTGCAGTACCTCAGCAACGTGCTGGATGACGCCGAGGTGCGACCGGAGCAGAACGTTGATGAGTCCCATCCTGTCGATATCAAGGTCAGCTTTGCCCTCACCGATCTGCGGGCCATCATCGAGATCAAGTGGCTCGGCAACTCCGTTGATGAGACGGGCAAGATGACCACGCACTACACGCAGGCGCGGGCGCAGGCAGGCGCACAACAGTTAGCTGAGTACCTGGATTCATCCCATGAGTGGGGGTCAGGTGTGAAGACCCGCGGCTATCTGGTGGTGTTTGATGCGCGGCGCAAGGGCCTGTCAGAGGGCATCAGGACGCTGAGCCACAGTGACGCGATGCACTTCAAGGACGAACACATTACTTATTCGCCGGATCACAGTGCAATCCGGAACGACTTCGCGCCACCCGTGCGCATGTACATGTTCCCGAAGCAGGCAACGACCTCGGCGCCCTCACCTTGAGAGTTCGACGATGCACTCTCTGAGGTGATGGCTGCCGCCTTGCTGCGCGCTGGCGCGCATCTTGCGCACCTCGAAAACCTGGGTATTGGTGAAACCGATGGCGCGGGCCAGCTCCAACAGTATCGTCGGCACGTCGATCAGCACGCCGGCATACCTGGAGTCGCCGACCACCATCAACAGCTTCCCGCGAGCCGTCAGCAGCCGGTGTGACTCAAGCAGGACGCGCTCAAGATCCCGGAAGTAGCCCAACACCATTTCTGGGATTCGTGCGTCCCACAGCTCATCTGCCTTGGCCTGCAGCTCCTTAAAAGCAATTTCCAACGTCGTGCTAGCGTTGGTAGGCTTGTGGGCCGTACGGTAGATCTGAACGTGTGAGTGGACCGTGGAGCGACGGAGCACCATGTTGTCGTTCGAGGAACCGAGGTAGCCCAAGGCCCATAGCTCGACGTTATAGATGTCGGTGTAGTCGAACGAGTTCGGGTAGGGCGGCGAGAAGACGATCAGGTCTGCGAGCGTTTTGATATTTTGTAGCTCAATACGGGAGTCACCGTGGATGACGTTGACGCTTGCAGCCGGTCGGCCTTCGAAGCGATGCACGTCTTCGAACGCAGTATTGAACTGCGTTTGAAACCGGGAGTCCAGCAACTCGGGCGTGGCCTGGGTCTCCTGCCAGTTGCGGCGGTACCGCCGTCCTTTACCGTTGATGTAGACGTTGCTGCATTCGACGAGCACTGCCCCGAGAGCGACCCGGAAGAAAAGCTGCACGTCTGCATCTTGTACTTTACGAATGCACTTCAGGTACTGAGACAGCCGCAGGGCAAACGCCTCGGAGAAGATCCACCGGTGCTTGTCCTTGGATTCGACGAACGTGGGTGGCAGGTGCTCAAGCAACTCTAGATCTGCCTTAGTGTGCGACAAGCTGCGGCGAAAGGCCTGAGCCGCCCCGATCAGCTTTTTCGCGCTGATGTTGGTGGTCTTGGCGCGGATGACATCAGCGAGGAAAGGGTTGACCTCGATGGTCGTCGCAGGAATACCCAGCAGTTGACACGTGATGGCCGTCGTTCCCGACCCCCCAAAGGGGTCGATCACGTGGTCAGGCAGAAAACCTAGTGTCTCAACCGCAGTGGTCACGAACGACGGCGAGAACGCTTCCTTGAAGTGGAACCAGCGTTGGAACGCTATGCGTTGCGCCGATTGATTGGTGGTTGCTGGTGGCGCATTCTTGGCTTCAGGAGTACTCAGCCAGCCGGCCGTCTCGTCGACTCTGAATGCAGGGGCGGCAGGGAAGTGTTCCTGCAGCGTCAGGAGGTAGCGGTCGGGTGGATTACGCATGCGGCAGCGACTATAAACTGAATGCCATTTTGAAATGAAAACGGATCTCAATGTTGGTGATCAGGTAAAAATCCTTTTCTCTTCCCCATATGTGCTGGCGGCAAACAGTCGTGTTTGGGCTGCTCTGGGCGTCGGATTCTTCTTGCGCAAGCGCAATTTAGCCTACGCCAACTCCGCAGCGCTGAGCGAGGTGCTGCGCGCGATCACCTTCTCGGATATCAAGATGCTGGTCTGCCTCGGGCAGACGTCGGTTAGAGGGAACGTTCTTCCAGCCTGCATTGTTTGCCGACGGTTTCATCCCGTCGTTTTGACGGCCGATCCGGACATAGGTGTGAAGCGCTCAACATCCTTGGAGATGATGCGAGTTCATACGATTTCAACCAACAGCGGCTACCGCTGCACAGCCGTCGTCCAACACGAGAGGTCCGGCTCAGGCTGGTTGCTGACTTTTAGATTCCGCGCCAAGTGACCGCCGCGCGAAACCAGCCATTCACGTTCGACGAGCGCGTCGGTCCGCTGTACATCCGGAACCGGTCAACCATCGAGGTCTCGTCGCCAAATTGCGCGAGTGGCCGCTTGTGTCAGCCGATGAGTCGGCGCTCTGCGCCCATTGCCGTCTGCCAGTAGGAATACAAGCCGTCCTTCGTCAACGTTTCTGGACCCCCATGAGCGGACTTTCACCTTGCCCTACCTTTGACAAAATGCACGGCGAATTTGCGCTTGCTTGAAACATCACGCTGTCACCGTCTGATTGCTCACAGCGGCAAGCGTTCTGCAACGTCGTAAACTGATTGATGGGTATGCCTCGATCGCAAGCGCCACAGCCTACACTTCTCCACCCTTGCCCACTTGACCAACTCCTCGCGGCCTTTCTCTTTTAGTGCAGTGACGACCAAGCAAAGACTGATTGCACTGTTGGCAAATGCCATCTACAAATTTGATTCCAAGTATGCAAAGCAGCAAGAAGAAGTCGGATTCTCAAGGCGAAGACCGAGGGGCGCGCGAAAATTTTAGTTCGGCTACGCGCGCGAGTATCGCCAAGGCAGCGGGCGAAAAATGCTCCTTTCGTGGATGCTTGGCGCCGACAAGCACCGTTGCAGAGAAGTCGAATGGGAAGGCCGGCTCCACCGATATTGCGACGGCATCCCACATTTATGCCGCGGCACCCGGTGGCCCCCGGCCGGCGCCGCCTGGCATGTCGCCCGAACAGATCAGGGACCAGTCCAACGGCATCTGGACGTGTGGGGTCTGCGCGGGCCGCATAGACAGAAGGGAGCCGGTCCCAAGCGCCGAAGACTTGATCGAGATGAAGCGCGTGCGTGAGACCGCGCAGAGGATGGCCGTGATGGATCCTCAACTAAGTTTCGCGTCCAGCTACATCTCGCCGCGCGAATGGGATGAGGTCTTCTGGCAGCACTTGCCTGATCTGGACCCTGAGTCCATCCGCACCAAGCTTCTTGACCTTGCGGCAAAGTCCATTCTCCGCATCACAACAGGAGGGCCTAACCAGTCGTTACCGCATTTCCCGATCACGCCCTTGACCAGGGACATCCGAGCCGGCTTCCATCGCCCGGCGAACGAGAGCGGGAACGAAGCCTTCATCGCTGGCCAAGCGAGCAAAGCACCTCCTATTTCGCTGCCGCATGTCGTCGCAGACGCTTCGGCAAAGCGAAGAGCGACGCAAATCTTTCGGGCCTGGGCACTGCGATACCCGGGCGGCGCCCAAAACGGGCTGATCCTCCACGTGAACGTACAGATTGGCGCGCGTAATCCAAAGACTGGCGAGGTCTCTTCCGCCTTCATCCAGGTCCTGGCCACAGGACATATCCAGAGCATGCATGCGGGCGAAACTGGCGAGCAGCTCACGTTAAAGCTATGGGGGACTACGGACCGCATCAACGATCTTGAATGGAAGTTGGATGTTTCTCTTGACCAAGGAAAGATTGAGTCCACGAGCACACTGCGCCGAATTCCATGGAGACTGTTTGATTCTTTCAAGAACGGCTTCCCCGATTTGCTCGAGGAGCTCGAACGCTACGAGTCCGTAGTTCGTCTGATCATGCAAGGCTGGGAGCCTGTCGGGTACGTCGATGTGAAAGCAGATTCCGACTCCTATGGAGACCAGATGCATCCGGATCCCTTTGACATCGACCTACAGGTCGACCAGGCAACGCTTTCTGAGTCCCTACAGCGATGCCAAAAAATCCGCCTGGCGCTTGATCTTGAGCGGGTTTGGGGAGGCCGGATGTTCAGTTGGCGCGATGCCTACTTCGAAAAAAATCTGACACCTGAACTCATCTTGTGCGCGTCCAATGAACTGAAGGACCGGCATGTGCTGCGTCCTCGAGAAGGGGTGACCTCATTGACGGCCCTGATCCCGGAGCATGGTCGCGAAATCCACTTCAAAGTGAGTCCATTGGCGATTTACTTCGAGTACGCGCGTTCGTCTCGACGGGCGTGAATCCAAGGTTGCTAAGGATAGGGCTTGGGTCAGCAACGAGCTGCACGGTTCTGCTAGGTCTAATCGCTTGATGACCACTCAAAAGCGAATCTCGGCGTAGGGCGCGCAGTGCCCATTCGCCCGAGCTGACCGCGGACCTTGAAGCGCCAGATTCTCAAGATGGTCGAGCGACGATGGCCGGGATGACCGGAGCGCTCTGCAGTGCGGCCGTTCGAACCTCCCGTGCTACGGAAACCGCAGCGACCGCAGTCTGGCCCAGACCACACGTTCGCTTTCGAGGCGGCAACGGCTCCAACCGCTGCTGACCCGTCCGCTGCCGCTGACCTCGATCATTCAGCGGCTCCGACTGTCACCGGAACTACAGCCTAAGTCAGGAGTGCTACCTTGGTCGAACAGAAATGCAAAATATGGCCGTTCGGCGAATAAAGCATAAGCTGTCCAAGTGGCCACTTTATGCTTAACGGCACAGTCAGTGATGGATTCGTTGACGCCTGCACTGGCGGAAGCGGTGAGATTCGAACTCACGGATGGCTCACACCATCGCCGGTTTTCAAGACCGGTGCCTTAAACCGCTCGGCCACGCTTCCTGTTCGGTGCGGCCCGCGCATGTGGCGCGCGGGCGCGGATGAAGAGCCGCAATTCTACGCGGCGGCGGCCTTGCCGCCGGCGGGCGCCGCCGCGGGGGTGTTCTTTTTTTCCGGCGTGGCGTTGATGGTGATGCCGCCGGGCGGGCGGGCGTTCTCCGCCGCGCCCAGGGCGGGGCGCTGGCCGGGGCCGCCGTACTTGGCGCGCCATTCGTTGATGGCTTCAAGTTGCGCCGTGGCGTCGGGGATTTGCTGGTCGTACTTGTGCAGCACCAGCAGCGCGGTGCTGACCAGGCGGGCGTTGAGCGTGGCGCGTCCGCTCTCCATCAGCTGCCGGAGGGCGCCGCTGGGATCGCCGTTCATGCCCAGCTTGACGGCGCTTTCGATCAGCTTGATGGGGCGCTCGCCCGCGAAGCGCAGGCGCTCCGCGTAGGGCAGGTGGGTGCGCGCCGCGCCAGACAGCAACTCGTTCATGGAGCGGCCGCTCACGAAGCGTTCGGCCAGGGTGTCGAGCACGGGCAGGAAGTCGTCCAGGTCCAGGCCGAGCGATAGGGTGCGCGAGGCCAGGTTGGACATCAGGACGATGAGGTCGGCGGCGAGTTCGATGTCGAAGTCAGGTTCGCGCACCTGCTTGGCCAGGTCACGCGCGTAGTTGGCGGCGCGGCCGAATTCCTTGTCCAGGATGTCGCGCAACGCGCCCAGGATGCCTTCCATGCTGCGCACGCGGGCGCCGTATTCGTCCTCGCGCAGGGTGAGCTTGGCCAGGTCCTCGCGGCAGCGCTGCAGGGCGCGGCGGTCGTCCGACTGCATGGCGATGAAGCCCAGCAGCATCAGCGTCTGCGGGTCGAACATCTTGGAGCCCAGGCCCTGGCGCGCGCTCTGGCTCAGGATCTTCTGCGCTTCCTCGTACTCGCCCCTGTAGTAATAGAGATGCCCCAGGCTTTGCAGCCGCGTGATGGAGTAAGGCGTGACGGCGCAGGCCAGCTTGTAGGCGGCCAGCGCTTGCTCGTGGTTGCCCAGCTCGAACTGGGCGCGGCCCAGCACGTCGTAAGCGTCGGCGTACTGCGGCTCCTCACCAATCAGTGCCTCCAGCGTGCCGACGGCGCGCTGGGTTTCGTTCATGCCGATCTGCGCGCGGGCCACGCCCAGCTTGGCCCAGGGCAGGGTCTTGGCCTCGATCACCGCTTCGTACATGCGCTGGGCTTCGTCGTAGCGTTGCAGGCGGATCAGCAGTTCCGCGCCGATGCGCGCGGCGTAGAGCCAGTACGGCTCTTTGGCTTGGAAGCGCGCCAGGCAGAGTTCGGCGGCTTTTTCGTAGTTCTCGGTGGAGATGGCCGAGAAGATGCCGTTGAGCGCGGCCTTGCGCTGGCGTGCCTGTTCCAGGCGATCCGCCAGACGGGCGGCGGTGTGGGGTTTGATGAGGTAGCCGTCGAGCGCGGATTCGGCCGCCTCGGCCACCTTGGTGTAGCTGGCCTCGCTGGTGACCATGATGAAGATGGTCGAGAAGGGCAGGATTTGGTTGCGCCGCAGCTCGTCCAGGAAGTCTTGGCCCGAGGGCGTGCCGGGTTGGAAGTGCTGCTCGCACAGCACGATGTCGAACTTGCGGTTCTCCAGCATGCGCCGCGCCTCGGCCGTGCGCATGGTCTGCTCGACCGTGCCGACCCCGAACTCTCGCAACTGGTTGACCAGGATGGCGCGCGAACCGGGGTTGCTGTCGATGACCAGCGCGAGCAGGTCGGAGAGGTCTTCGTCTTCTAATGCCATGAACCGCTTTCCTTGTGCCCCGCGGCCGCTGATGCGAGCGGGCTTGCGGGGCGGCCCGTCATGATAGCCGTGGGGGCATGCGCCTTGCCGGCGATGCGGCGTTTGTGCCGCCGGATTCCGGTAGCGTCGCGGCAAGCTTGGTAAGGAAATGTAGGCCCGAGCCGGGCCGGGCGTCCGCCGCTCCACGCACTTGAGTCTTCATGTCCGGCCACCCACCGTTCTCTGGCCTGTGCCTGGCTGTACGCACTCAGCCTGTTTGCTTGCGGTATTTTTCATTAATGAGTACATTTAAAACGTTTTGTACTGTTCAATGACATGGCGAAATCATCAGAGCACCATGACTTCCTGCCGCCCGAGGCTCGCGTGGCCTTGGAGCGCCTGGGCGAGCATCTGGCGCTGGCCCGCAAGCGCCGACGCGAGCCGCTGCGCGCCTGGGCGGCTCGGCTGGGGGTGTCGGTCAGCACCGTGACCCGCCTGGAAAAAGGCGATCCGGGCGTGGGCATGGGCGTCTACGCGGCGGCCTTGTGGCTGGTGGGGCGGGTGCAAGCTTTGCCCGAGCTGGCCGACCCGGCGCTGGACCAGGGCGCGCTGCTGATCAGCATCCGCGAAGCCGAGGGCCGTTCACGCAGGCGCGCGCGTGCGGCGAACCAGGAGTCCGCGTCATGAGCCCCGTGCCCTACACCCCGCGCGATGAACTGTTCCTGTGGTGGTTGGCCGACCCGGCCCAGCCGCGTTTGGTCGGCCGCTTGCGCCTGGTGCGGCGCACGGCCGGGCACCCCGGCGGGGTCTCGCTGGAGTACGACCCGGCCTGGCTGGCCGAGGGCCTGGCGCTGAGCGAGGACTTGCCGCTGCGCCCCGGCGAATTCCTGCCGGTGGAGAACGACGCGGCGGCAGGCGCGGTGGACGATGCGCGGCCCGACCGCTGGGGCGAGCGCGTCATCCGCCACCTGTACAAGCCGACGCGCCTGTCCACGCTCGAGTACCTGTACTTCGCGGGCGACGAACGCTTTGGCGCGCTGGGGGTTTCCAGCTCGGCGCAGCGTTACGAGCCGCAGCCGCGGGCGGTGCTGCCCGTGGTGGGCGACGTGCCGGCGCTCTACGAGCTGGTGCGCCGCATCGAGGCGGGCGAGCCTGTGGACGACGCCTTGCAACGCCTGGTCGCGCCGGGCACGACGCTGGGCGGCGCCCGGCCCAAGGCGCAAATCGAGATCGACGGCCATCCCTGGGTGCTCAAGTTCGCCGACGCGGGGGACCCGAACGACAGCCCGCTGATCGAGCACGCGGCGATGACCTTGGCGACCCGCGCCGGCATCACGGTCTGCGAGACGCGCCCCATCCCCTTGGTCGATGGCCATGCGGTGGCGGTGCGCCGCTTTGACCGCGCGGGTGCCGGCCATGGTGGCCGGCGCCTGCACGCGCTCTCGGCCCATGTGGCCTTGCGCGCCGCGGCCAGCGACGGGGGTTACCCGGAACTGGCCCTGCTATTGCGCCGCCGTGGAGACCCCACGCAGATCGCCGCCAACGGCGCCCAGGTGTTTCGCCGCATGGTCTTCAATGTGCTGATCGACAACACCGACGACCACGAGAAGAACCACGCCCTGCTGGTCCAAGGCCGCAGCTACGCCCTGGCCCCGGCCTACGACGTGCTGCCCGCGGGCCAGGCCTTGGGCTACCAGCAGTTCCGCGTCGGCGCCCAAGGCCTGGACGCCAGCGCGGAGAACCTCTTGTCGGAGCCCGCCGCCTTTGGTTTGCGCCGACCCCAGGCGCAGGCCCTGGCCCGTGAGGTGGCCGAGGTGGTGGAGGGTTGGCAGACGCATTTCGCGGCCTGCGGCGTCAGCGCGGGCGACCTTGGGCGCTTGGCCGAGCAGATCGACCGGCCCTACCTGCTGGGCGAGCGGCGGGCCTTGCTGAGGGAAAGTGCGTGAAGACGTGCCGGTGTGACGGCGTGAGCACGTCAGGGCGTGAAAGCGCAGGCGAAACCGTGGCCTCGCGCTCACGAGGCGCGGCGCTTCAGTGCGCCCCAGCCTTCTTCGGCACCGGCAGCGGAATGCCGCCTGCCTCGCGGTTGTCGGACGGTCCGCCGAGCGTGAGCGTGGTGCGCAGGGTCACATTGCCGTAGCGGCGCCGCCAGTCCTGAATGGTGGACTGGTAGGTGGCGGCGTCTGGAATCTGGGCCGCGTAGCGCTGCAGCACCAGCTGCGCGGTGGTGATCAGGCGCGCGTTCAAGGTGTCCTGGCCGTGCTTGAGCAGCTCGCGCACGGCGCTCACCGGGTCACCCCCCATGCTGAGCTTGACGGCGCTCTCCATCAGCTTGATCGGGCGCTCGCCCGCCCCGCGCAAAATGTCCGCGTAGGGCGCGTGGGCCCGTGCCGCTCCAGCCAGCAATTCACTCATGGAGCGTCCGCTGATGAAGCGCGCGCCCAGCGTGTCGAGGATGGGGGGCAGGTCGTTCAGGTCCAGGCCCAGGGAGACCGTGCGCGAGGCGATCTGCGAGAGCAGGAAGATCAGGTTGGAGGCGGCCTCGGCGTCGAAGTCGGGGTCACGGATGCGCTGGGCATGCTCGCGCGCGACCTTGAGTGCCTGGCCGTATTCCTTGCGCAGGATGTCCAGCAGCGCGTTGAGCGTGGCCTCCATCGTGCGCTGGCGCTGGCTGTACTCGGTGTCGCGAACGCCCAGCTTGGCCAGCTCGCCGCGCACCCGGTGCAGGCCCTGGCGGTCGTCCATCTGCATGTAGATGAAGCCCAGCAGCATCAGGGTCTGCGGGTCGAAGGAGCGGGTGCCCAAGCCTTGGTTGACGCACTGGTTGAGCACGTGCTCGGCCTCGCCGTACTCACCCTTGTAGTAGTGCAGATGCCCCAGGCTTTGCAGCCGCGTGACGGAATAAGGCGTGGCCGTGCAAGCCATCTTGTAGGCGACCAGGGTCTGTTCGTGGTTGCCGAGTTCGAAATGCGCGCGGCCCATCACGTCGTAGGCGTCGGCGTAATGCGGTTCCTCGCTGATCAGGGTTTCCAGCGTGCCGACGGCGCGCTGCGCCTCGCCCCGACCCAGTTGCGAGCGGGCCACGCCCAGCTTGGCCCAGGGCACGGTCTTGGCGTTGATGATGGCCTCGTACAGGCGCTGGGCTTCCTCGTAGCGTTGCAGGCGGATCAGCAATTCAGCGCCGATGCGCGCGGTGTAGAGCCAGTACGGGCCCTTGGCCTCGAAGCGCTGCATGCAGAGGTTGGCGGCCTTCTCATGCTGGTCCGATTCGATGGCCTCGAAGATGGGTGCCAGCGCGGCTTTGCGCTGTCGGGCCTGCTCCAGGCGCTCGGCCAGACGGGCGGCGGTGTGCGGCTTGATGAGGTAGCCGTCGAGCGCGGATTCGGCGGCTTCGGCCACCTTGGCGTAACTGGCCTCGCTGGTGACCATGATGAAGATGGTCGAGAAGGACAGGATCTGGTTGCGCCGCAGGTCGTCCAGGAAGTCCTGGCCCGAGGGCTCGTCGGCCTGAAAGTGCTGCTCGCACAGGATGATGTCGAAATGGCGGCGCTCCAGCATGCGGCGCGCTTCCGAAGTCCGAGAGACCTGCTCGACGTTGCCGACGCCGAAATCCCGCAACTGGTTGACCAGGATGGCGCGCGAGCTGTGGTTGCCGTCGATGATCAGCGCCTGAATGCCGGAAAGATCTTCGTCTTCTAATGCCATGGCCGTTGTTTCCTGTCTGCTGATCTTCTGGGCGCGCGCTGTTGTGGCGGGGATGGCCTGCGGGAGTGTCGCTAGGGGGCTGTGTGGGCTGCAAGTTTAAGGCCAGAACCTCGCCTTGTCGTTCTGGTCAGCCCGGGGGCAGGCCCAGGTCACCCTGAACCCACCGTGGTATCGGTGTCGGCTGTTGCCAGCCTGCAATGCAGCGGGAGAGGAGGGGTAGGGGGTGGGGCTATGGCGCGGACGGGCCGGCCGGGCCCCAGCCCGCCAGGGTCAGCGGCCGTCAGCCGCCACCAGATGCACGCGCACGGGTTGCCAGCCAAGAGACTGGGTCGCGGTGGGTGCGGCGCCGGACGCTGGCGAGGGCAACCCCCCGCCTTGGGCGGCAAGTTGCGTCGCGCCAACGGGTGGGGTGGGCGCGTTCTCACCCTGGCCTTCGCTGAGGGTGCGCAGTTGGAAGCGCCCGCTCTGGTCCCACAACCAGGTTTCGATGACCCGGGCCGAACCGCCCTGCAAGGCCGAAGGTGCCGGGGCCGGGTAAGGCGCGGCCTGGCGCACCAAGCGCTCGATCTCGGCCATGACCTCGGGCGCATGCGAGGGCGCCCGCAGCCAGCGCAGCTTGTCGACCTGGCCCCGTGCGTCCACGTCCATTTCGAGCACGCCCACGGCGCGCAGGTAGTGGGGCATCACGCCGGCATAGATGCGATCGCGGTTCTGACCGTAGAGGTGACGGGCCGCGTCCAGGCGGTAGCCGGGTGCGAGGTTGGCCGTGGCGGCAGGTGCCGGCACTGGGCTGCGCGGGGGGGATTTGAGGCTCGCGTTTCCCGCAGTCGGTCGGGGCGAGGCGCAGGCGGTCAACAGCAGGCCGGCCAGGCACAGCAACGGCAGCGCCCGTCTGGACAGGCCAGTGCTGGCGAGGTGGAAAGTGCTGCGGACAGGGCGGCGCATGGCGACCGACTGTGCCACAGCACAAAGCGCCCGATGGCCGGAAAACCAGGGGATTCCGGTCCGCGCCCTGGCTTTAGTTTTTTGGGGGGGCTTGAGAGCCGAGAGCCGCAGCCGGTCCCGGACTCAGGCGTCGGGTGCCACGGGGTGCTGGGCCAGGGCTTCCAGGGCTTTGACCAGCGCCGAATGGTCGGCCTGGTCATGGCCCAGGGCCGCGCACGCCTGCATCAACTGTGCTGCGCCAGCCGTTTGCGGCAGCGCCATCTTCAGTGCCTTGGCGCCTTGCAGGGCCAGGTTCAGGTCTTTCTGGTGCAGCGCGATGCGAAAGCCGGGGTTGAAGGTGCGCTTGACCATGCGTTCGCCATGCACTTCCAGGATGCGGCTGGAGGCGAAACCGCCCATCAGCGCCTGGCGCACCTTGGCCGGGTCCGCGCCCGCCTTGGACGCGAACACCAGGGCCTCGCTGACGGCGGCGATGTTGAGCGCGACGATGATCTGGTTGGCCACCTTGCAGGTCTGGCCCGCGCCGTTGCCGCCGATCAGCGTGATGTTCTTGCCCATCAGTTCAAACAGCGGCTTGACCCGCTCGAACACCGCGTCTTCGCCGCCCACCATGATGGTCAGCGAGGCAGCCTTGGCCCCCACTTCCCCGCCCGAGACCGGCGCGTCCAGGTACGCCGCACCCGTGTCATTGATGCGTTTCGCATAGCCCTTGGTGGCGATGGGGTCGATGGAACTCATGTCCACCACCACCTTGCCCTTGCCGCTTTTACCCAGGCCTTGAGCGACGCTGTTTTCGCCGAACAGCACTTTTTCCACGTCCGGGGTGTCCGGCACCATGGTGAAGATGATGTCGGCGCGCTCGGCCACGCCCGCGGGCGTGGTGCAGACGGTCGCGCCCGCGTCGGCCAGTTCCTGCGGCACCTTGCTGCGGGTGTTGACGAACAGCACGTGGCCGCCCTTGATGAGGTTGAGCGCCATCGGCGTGCCCATGATGCCCAGGCCGATGAAGCCGAGTTTGAGTCCGGATTTGGTCATGTGCGTTTCTCGTGTCTCTCTTGATCTTGTTCAGTCGTCTCGCCGCGCATCGCGCCCCGGCTCGCGGGTCGGTACGCGTGCGATTGTGTGTTCAGCCCGCTAGCCCATTAGCTCATTAGCCCGTTGCGCGTCAGGCCGTCAAGGCCTTGATCCAGCCCAGCCCCGCGGTGGTGCTGGCACGCGGCTTGTATTCGCAACCGATCGAGCCTGTGTAGCCGATGGCGTCGAGGTGGCGGAAAAGGAAAGCATAGTTGATCTCGCCTGTGCCCGGCTCGTTGCGGCCCGGGTTGTCGGCGAGCTGGACGTGGGCGATGCGCGCCAGGTGCTTTTGCATCGTCGCGGCCAGTTCGCCCTCCATGCGCTGCGCATGGTAGATGTCGTACTGGACGTAGAGGTTGGGGCAGCCCACGCCATCGAGGATGGCCAAGGCCTGGGCCGTGGTGTTGAGGAAGAAGCCCGGGATGTCGTGGCTGTTGATGGGTTCAATCAGCAGCTTGATGTTCGCGCCTTGCAATTTGCCGGCCGCGTACTTGAGGTTGCTGACGAAGGTGGCATGGGCCTGGGTGGCGCCCACGCCTTCGGGCACCTTGCCCGCCAGGCAGTTGACTTGCGGGCAGCCCAGGGCCGTGGCGTAGGCGATGGCCTGATCGACGCCGGCGCGGAACTCCTCGACGCGGTTCGGGTGGCAGGCGATGCCACGCTCGCCGGCCTCCCAGTTGCCCGCGGGCAGGTTGTGCAGCACCTGCTTCAGACCGTTCGTCTTCAGCAGGCTGGCCAGTTCATGTTTGTCATAGGCGTAAGGAAAGAGGTATTCCACCGCCGTGAAGCCCGCCGCCTTGGCTGCCGCGAAGCGCTCCAGAAAGGGCACTTCGTTGAACAGCATGGTCAGGTTGGCCGCGAATTGAGGCATTGATCGTCTCCGTCGTTTGGGGGGGGCGCGAGGGGTCAGGCCACGGCCGCGGGTGCGTCGGCGCGCTTCTCGGCCAGGTCCTCGAACTCGATGATATTGTCGATTTCCGTGCCCATGGCGATGTTGGTCACCCGTTCCAGGATCACCTCGATCACGACCGGCACCTGGTGCTCGGCCATCAGCTGCTCGGCCTTTTGGATCGCGGGCTTGAGGTCGTCCGGGCTGTGCACGCGGATGGCCTTGCAGCCCAGGCCCTCGACCACCTTCACGTGGTCCACGCCATACCCTTGCGCCACCGGATCGCCCTGGGTGTTGATGTTCTCGAAGGCCAGCTGCACGCAGTAGTCCATCTCGAAGTTGCGCTGGGCCTGGCGGATCAGCCCCAGGTAGCTGTTGTTCACCACGATGTGGATGTAGGGCAGCTTGAACTGCGCGCCCACGGCCAGCTCCTCGATCATGAACTGGAAGTCGTAGTCGCCCGAGAGCGCCACGATCTTGCGGCCCGGGTCGGCCGCGCGCACGCCCAGCGCGGCGGGCACGGTCCAGCCCAGCGGGCCGGCCTGGCCGCAGTTGATCCAGTGGCGCGGCTTGTAGACGTGCAGGAACTGCGCGCCCGCGATCTGCGACAGACCGATGGTGCTGACGTAGCAGACGTCGCGCCCGAAGGACTCCACCATGTCCTGGTAGACGCGTTGGGGCTTCATCGGCACCTGGTTGAAGTTGGTCTTGCGGCGCAGGGTCTTCTTGCGTTCCAGGCATTCGGTGGCCCAGGCGGCGCGCTTGGGCAGCTTGCCGGCGGCCTTCCATTCACCGGCCACCTCGACGAAGAGGCGCAGCGCGGCCTTGGCGTCGGAGGCGATGCCGAAGTCGGGTGAGAACACCCGGCCGATCTGCGTGGGCTCGATGTCCACGTGCACGAACTTGCGGCCCTTGGTGTAAGTCTCCACCGAGCCGGTGTGCCGGTTGGCCCAGCGGTTGCCGATGCCCAGCACGAAGTCGCTGGCCAGCATGGTCGCGTTGCCGTAGCGGTGGCTGGTTTGCAGGCCGCACATGCCGGCCATCAGCGGGTGGTCGTCGGGGATGGTGCCCCAGCCCATCAGGGTGGGGATCACGGGGACGCCGGTCAGCTCGGCGAACTCCACCAGCAAATCAGAGGCGTCGGCGTTGATGATGCCGCCGCCCGCGACGATCAGCGGGCGCTCGGCTTCGTTGAGCATGGCCAGCGCCTTCTCGATTTGCGCTCGGGTCGCGGCGGGCTTGTAGACCGGCAGCGGAGCGTAGGTCTCGGGGTCGAACTCGATTTCGGCCATCTGCACGTCAAAGGGCAAGTCGATCAGCACCGGGCCCGGTCGGCCCGAGCGCATCAGGTGGAAGGCCTGCTGGAAGGTGCGCGGCACCTGGGCCGGTTCACGCACGGTGACGGACCACTTGGTCACGGGCTTGGAAATCGATTCGATGTCCACCGCCTGGAAGTCCTCCTTGTAGAGCCGCGCGCGTGGCGCCTGCCCGGTGATGCAGAGGATGGGAATGGAGTCCGCCTGGGCCGAGTACAGACCGGTGATCATGTCGGTCCCCGCCGGGCCGCTGGTGCCGATGCACACGCCAATGTTGCCGGGGTTGGCGCGCGTGTAGCCCTCGGCCATGTGCGAGGCGCCCTCGACGTGGCGCGCCAGGATGTGGCCGATGCTGCCCTGCTTGCGCAGCGCGGCGTAGAGCGGGTTGATGGCCGCGCCGGGCACGCCGAAGGCCTGGGTGACACCTTCTTTTTCCAACACCCAGACTGCGGCTTCGATGGCTTTCATTTTGGCCATGAGGATCTCCTATTGAACAGATGGACGCACTGTAGGAACAGACGGCCGCTTGCGGAATACCGAGGGCGCCCATAACATCTATTCCCAGGAGGAATGAGCCGGACAGGCGCGATGGGCGCGAACCGTTCTACAGTCAAGCAGCCTTAGGAATCAAGCGAAGATGGACCGATTGCATGCCATGCAGGTGTTCGTGCGGGTGGTGGAAACTGGCAGTTTCTCCAAGACCGCGCGTGAATTCGCCACCACGCAGCCCACGGTGACCAAGCTGGTCGCGGCGCTCGAGGAGAGCTTGCGCGTGCGCCTGCTCAACCGCAACACGCGCGGCATCAGCGTGACCGAATCGGGCGCGCTCTACTACGAGAAGTGCAAGAACATCGTGCGCGACGCCGAGGAGGCCGACAACAGCGTGCGCCTGCAGCAGACGCAGGCGCAAGGCCTGCTGCGCATCGGCACCTCGGTCGCGTTTGGCCGACGCGTGATCACGCCGCTGGCGCTGGATTTCATGGCCAAGCACCCGCAGGTGCAGTTGGACCTGAGCTTCGAGGACCGTTACACCGACCTCGTGGCCCAGGGCATCGACGTGGCGGTGCGCATGGGCAAGCTCGCGGATTCGACCCTGGGCGCGCGTTTCCTCACCACCAACCCTTGGGTGCTGGTGGCCTCGCCCAAGTACCTGCGCAAGCAGGGCATGCCCAAGAAGGCCAGCGAATTGAGCGAGCACCCGGCCTTGATCTACAGCAGCGTGCTGGGCGACGATGTCTGGCGCATGACCAGTCCCAAAGGCGAGGCCGTCACCGTGCCCGTGGCCGGGCGGCTGCGCTCGAACAACCTGTCCGCCGTGCTCGCCGCCGCGCGCAACGGCTACGGCATCGCGGCCATGCCGCGCTACGTGGCCAGCGAGTCGCTCAAGAGCGGACACGTGGTCGAAGTGCTGCAAGGCCATGTGCTGCCCGAGCAGGAAATCCACGCCGTGTTCCCGAGCCCGAAGCTGGTGCCCGGCAAGGTGATGGCCTTCATCGCCTACCTGCAGTCGCGCCTCGGTGACCGCTGGTGGGACGATCTGCCAAAAGCCTGATGTGCGCCTGACGTGCGCCTGAAGCCCGAGGCGCAGCACCAAACCCCTGGCCTGCCTGCCGCACAATGCGCGCCGGAGACAAGACACGAGACACCATGCACCTGAAGACCCCGAACTCGGCCGCTGCTACCGCTGCTGCCGACACCCACCTTCCCGACCCGCGCACGCAACCGCGTGAATTCCTACGCCACCTCTACCAGACCGCCGTGCGCCGCGCCTTGCCGCTGCACACCATGGCGGCGCACCTGCCGCCGCCGCCCTCACGGGCGAGTGGCGGCCGCACCATCGTGATTGGCGCGGGCAAGGCCGCGGGCGCCATGGCCCAGGCCGTGGAAGCCCTCTGGCCCGCGCACGCGGGCGTCGACGCGCCGCTCTCGGGCCTTGTTGTCACGCGCTATGGCCACACGCCGCCGCGCCCCGCGGGCTTGCCGCAGCGCATCGAGGTGGTTGAAGCCGCGCACCCCGTGCCCGATGCCGCGGGCATGGCGGCCGCGCAACGCATCTTGCAGACCGTGCAGGGCCTGACGCCGGATGACCTGGTGCTGTGCCTGATTTCCGGCGGCGGGTCCGCCTTGCTGACCCTGCCGGCCGAGGGACTGACGCTGGCCGACAAGCAACGCATCAACCGCGAGTTGCTGGCCAGCGGCGCCAACATCGGCGAGATGAACTGCGTGCGCAAGCACCTCTCGCGCATCAAGGGCGGGCGGCTGGCCGCGGCCTGCGCGCCCGCGCGCGTGGTGACCCTGACCATCAGCGACGTGCCGGGCGACGACCCGTCCGTCATCGCCAGCGGCCCCACGGTGCCCGATGCCAGCACTTGCGCTGACGCGCTATCGATTTTGCAGCGTTACCGCATCGCCTTGCCGCCTACCGTGCAGGCCGCGCTGGAGCATGGTGCTTACGAAACGCCCAAGCCCGCCGACCCGGTGTTCGAGGGACAGACGGTGCGCCTCATCGCCACGCCCAAGGAATCGCTGCAGGCCGCCGCCGACGTCGCGCGCGAGTTGGGCCGGGCGATCGGCCTGAATGCCTACGTCCTGAGCGACGAGCTGGAAGGCGAATCGCGCGAGGTGGGCAAGGTGCATGCCGCGCTGGCGCGCTTCGCGGCGCGCGAAGGCCAGCCCTTCGCGCGGCCCTGCGTCATCCTCAGCGGTGGTGAGACCACGGTGACCGTGCGGCCTCAGCCCGCCGAGGCGCCGCGCGGACCCGATGGGAACCCGCAGGCCCGCTCCGGCCGGGGCGGGCGCGCGGGTGAGTTCTGCCTGGGTCTGGCGCTGGCCTTGCAGGGACAGCCGGAGGTCTGGGGCCTGGCGGCGGACACCGATGGCATCGACGGCATCGAAGACAACGCGGGCGCCTACGTCACGCCCGACACGCTGGCGCGCGCGGCGGCGCTGGGCCTGTCCGCTGCCGCGCACCTGGATCGCAACGACAGCTACGGCTACTTCCAGGCGCTGGGTGATCTGCTGGTGACCGGCCCCACCCACACCAACGTCAACGACTTCCGCGCCTTGCTGGTGTTGTGAGCCTGCCGTGAAGGTCGGCACGCGAGCCGCGTGTCGACCTTCATTCCTACGTGCTGCACGCCGCGTCTTGCTGGACCGCGCCGCGCCGTGGTTTCAGCGGTCGCTGCGGATCGGGCCGAATTCCACCGGAACCCAGGCGTAACCTTGCGGGTCCTTGCGCACATGGCCCAGACCAGGGAAGGGCAGGTGAGCGCCGGCGATGGTCCAGCCGGACTCGCTGGCGCGTTGGAACAGCGCCTTGCGCGTGGCGATGGCCTGCTGCTGGTTCACGTCGAACTCCAGCGACACTTCCGGGTGCTGGAACTGCACCGCGTGGCTGTGCACGATGTCACCCCAGACCAACAGCTTGTGCGCGCCCGAGCTGAAGAGGTAGGAGCTGTGACCCGGCGTGTGGCCCGGTGTGCCCACCACGCTCACCCCTGGCATCAGCGTGTCACCGGCCTTGAAGCTGCGCAGGCGTCCCGCGGTCTTGTAGGGGCGGACCGCGTCCATGGCCATGCGAAAGAACGGCTGGTTGTCTTTCGGGGCCGCGTTGGCCGTTGTTTCATCCAACCAGAAGTCGATGTCCTGTTGCGCGGCCCAGAGCGTGGCCTTGGGGAAGGCCGGTTGCCCGTTCTTGTCGAGCACGCCGCAGAGGTGGTCGGGGTGCAGGTGGGTCAGCAGCACGGCGTCCACCTGCTCCGGCTGGTAGCCTGCGGCGCGGATGTTGTCCTGCACCTGGCCCAGGCTGGGGCCGAAGCAGCTCGCCGCCCCGGCATCGACCAGCACCAACTGCTCGCCGGTGTTCACCAAATAGGCGTTGACCGCGGTCTGCACGCCCTTGCTGCTGTCGATGAACATGCGCGCCAGCAGGGTCTGGATCTGGTCGGCTCGCAGACCCTTGAGCAGGGGCGTGCCCAGGTCGACGTAGCCGTCGTACAGGGCGGTGACTTCGAAGCTGCCATTGGCATGCCGGTAATAACCTGGCACCTGGATTTTCTGCGCGGGCGGCGCGGCGTGCAGGCTCAGGGTGCTCAAGGCGAGGCCGAGGGCCATCAGGCTTCGGCGCAGGAGACGGGTAGGGGTGTGCGTGTGCATGTCGGGTCTCTCGGTCTGATCTCTGTGGGGGATGACGTGACAGCGCAAATGTCAGCGAGGGCTGTCGCAGACCAGTGTAGGCAGGGGCAATGGTGCGAAGCGCTCAGAATCGCACGCGAACCGTTCAAACGCTGCCCACGCGCGACGGTTCCACCCCATAGCGTTCGGCGAAGCGCTTGCTGAAGCTGGCGGTCGAGGCATAACCGACCCGCATGGCCACCGATTTCACGGGCAGCCGCGTGCTTTGCAGCAGGGTCAGCGCCTGGGCCAGGCGCGCGCCGGTGATCAGTTCGCGCAGCGAGGTTCCCGAAGCGGCGAGTTGGCGCCGCAAGGTAGCGCCGCTGAGTCCCAGGGCCTGTTCGATGTCGGAGGAACTCCAGTCGCGCGCCGGCTCGGCCACGACCATGGCGCGGATCTGATCGGCCAGGCTGGGGGTCACCGGCGCCAGCAGGCCGCCGTGGCCCAGTGCGTGCAGGCGCAGCACCACGCCGACCATCGCGTGGCAGGCGAAGACGGTTTCTCCCTGTTGCACAGTGTCCGCCCAGTGCAAGAGCGCCATCGCCACGTCGTCCAACGCAACGCTGGCCAAGTGGCCAGGCTCGCTGGATGCCTGGCCCTGCAGCAGTTGGCGGGCAGCCTCGAGGGTCGGTGTTTCGATGCCAATGGCGATGGCCGTGTAATCCCCGCCCTGAGCGTCCGGGATGTTTTCCATGTCGAGGTTGCGTGCACCGGGCACCAACAGCATGTGGCCGGGTTGGACTTGCATCCATGCGCCGCGCTCGCGGCAGCGCTTGGTGCCTTGCAACGGAATGATCAGCGTGGGACGCACCACCTCCACGGCCTTGATGTGATGGGCGTGCACGGCGCGCAGGCACAGGCAGGGCAGGGCGCTGCCCAGGCTGCTGAGCTCTTGCAAGCGGGCCAGCAGGAGCTGACCGGGCGTGGGGGCTGCGTTCATGGCGGGTCGGGTGGCGTGGAGGCGGACAGGCCATCCAAGATAGCACGATGCCCCCATCCCCGCGTGCCCCCGATCGCCTCAGGTACGCGGGTGCGTCAACTGCACAGCGCCCGGATCTCCGCTGGGATGGGCAATGCCCGGATGCCCGCGCCATCCTCGCGCCGCGCAGCGAAGATGCGGACCTCCTCGCATTCCATGATCAGCGTCATCTCATCGCCCGTCTTGTCGGGGTTCACGCGTTCGATGCGGTAGCGCTGCACGAAGCTCTTGTCGCGCCACTCGGCCACATGCACCCGGACGTGCAGCACATCGCCATAGCTGGCCGTCTTGACGAAGCGCGCGTGGGTATCGACCAGCGGGGTGCCGATGACGCCCGTGGTTTTCTCCGTCTCGTGCCAAGGCGGCACCCCGCATTCGATGAAGAAATGACGCGATGCGGCGTCGATCCAGCGAAAGAAATTGGGGAACCAGACGATGCCCGCCGGGTCGCAATCGCCGAACTCGACGCGTTGCAGGTAGGTGATGGTTTTCGACATGATGATGTTCACCGCTCGCCGCTGGGCCGCCCCAAGGCGAGCGACGGCCCCAAATCCAAGCAAAGCGCAGGACTGACCTGTGCTTGGGGGCAGCGACCCGTGCAACGGCGGAGGGTGGGGGTCAACACCCGCTCGCCGCCGGGCCGCCCCAAGGCGAGCGACGGCCCCCTCGGGGGGCAGCGACCCGTGCAACGGCGGAGCGTGGGGGTCAACATTCAATCGCCCTTGATGCCGCGTTCGCGGATCAGCTTGCCAAAGCGTTTCGAATCTTCATCCGCCTTGGCCGAGAACTGCTTGGGCGTCATGGGCGCGGCGGCGCCGCCCACGGCGTTGATGCGTTCCTTCACGGCGGTCGTGCCTAGGATTTTGTTGATCTCGGTGTTCAGGCGCGTGACCACGGCGGCCGGCGTGCCCGCGGGCGCGTAGAAGCCGAAGTAGCTGTCGGCGTCAAAGCCCTTGAGGCCGGTGGCTTCGTCCACGGTGGGCGTGTCGGGCACGATGGCCGCGCGGTGCGGGCTGCCCACGGCCAGCAGCTTGAGCTTGCCCGACTGCACGTGCGGCAGGGCGATGCCCGGATCGAAGGAGAAGTCGATCTGGCCGGCCAGCAGGTCGTTGAGCGCCGGAGCCGCGCCCTTGTAAGGCACGTGCAGGGCGTCGGTGCCGGTCATGCTCTTGAACATCTCCCCGGCCAGGTGGGGCGAGCTGCCGTTGCCCGGCGAGCCGTAGGAGAGCTTGCCCGGGTTGGCCTTGAGGTAGGCGATGAATTCCTGGGCGTTGTTGACCGGCAGGTCCTTGCGCACCACCAGGAACACGGCCACGCGCGCGACCGAAGCCACCGGCACGATGTCCTTGGCCGGGTTGAAGGGCATCTTGTCGTAGATGTGCGGGTTCACCGACACCAGGCCGCCCGAGCTCATCAGCAGGGTGTAGCCGTCGGCTGGCGACTTGGCCACCGCGTCACCCCCAATGTTGCCGCCCGAGCCGGCACGGTTTTCCACCACCACCGGCTGGCCCAGCACGTCCTGCAGCGGTGCCGTGACCAGTCGGCCCAGGGTGTCAGCCACGCCGCCGGGCGGGAAGGTCACGATGACCTTGACCGGCTTGTTCGGGTAGGCCTGGGCGGCCACCGGCAGGGGCAGCAAACCCAGGGCCAGGCCACCGATGGCGGCGCTGGTCGCCAGCAGTGCGCGGCGCAGGGGGGAGGTGGATGTCGATGTCATGGTGTTGTCTCCTCGTTGAAAGAATCAGGGGTCGGGCACGGGCGCCTTGATCATGGGGTTTTTCTGAGCGCTGGCTTGCGCACCCAGCGGATGGGCTGGGCTTTCAAGGGCCGCGCTGGGGCGCCGTGCTGCGCCAGGGTCTTGTCCAGGGCTTGGCCGGCGTCGTCGGTCAGGGCGGCTTGACGCGCGGCGGCGATGGCGGCCGCGCGCGCCGCGTCGTCGCTGAAGTGCGAGGCCGTGGCCAGGTGGCGCACGACGTGCAACAGATTGTCCTTGCCGCGCTCGTTGGTGCTGCCATAGCCCTTGATCAGACGGCCGCACTGGGCGATCTCGAAGCCACTGGCCCAGTGCCGCGCGGTCTGCTGCGTCACGGCCCCCAGCCATTCGTCGATCAGGGCTTGCTCGGTGACGAAACGGCTGCCATGCGGGCGCAGCCACTTGAGCCGGGCCAGCAGGCGCAGCGCCAACATGCCGCCCACGGTGTGCGTGCCGATCTTGAGCGGCAGCGCCCAGGGGGTCTTGCCCGCGAGCGAGCGCCTCCTGTCCCAGGCCAGGAGGCGTTGGGCCGAGCGCTGCGGCAGCAAGGCCGCGAACTCGGGCACACCGGGCTTGAAGTGGTCGTAAAGCTTGAGCAGGTCTTCGTCCTTGGCCTTGACTTCTCCGAGCACGCGTTGCCAGCGGGTGGCGCTGCTCTTGAGGTCGGCCACGCGCACGATGTCGTCGAAGGCCATCCACAACGCCAGCCAGCGCGCCATCTCGCGCGTGACGGCCCAGCCGCGTCGGCCCTGGGGATCACTAGAGCGCTCGGCCTCCAGCACCGTGTGCAGCCGTTCGATGTAGCGCCGCGCGTAGGCGGCGTTCTGGTACTCGTGCAGGCGTGCGCAGGCCAGTGCGATGAGATCGTGCAGCGTGGCGGGAAAACGCGCCGCCACCTCGGCCGGCAGAGCTGGCAACGCCTGAGAGGCGCTTGCCGCTGACGCCGACGGGGCAGTGGGCGGGCTCAGTACCGCGTCGATGTAGTGGGCCTGCTGACGCTGCGCGTTCACGGCCTCGAAGCCCAGAGCGAAGCCGCGCAGGCTGGCTTGGGCCATGCTGCCTTCGCCGCCGATGACCTGCTCGTAATCCTCGCGCTTCATGGGCAGTAGGCCGCTGGCCGCGATGCAGCCCAGCATCACGGCGCTCACCACGGTGCCGGCCTGGCGGGTCAGCTCGGCCATGTCGATCAAGTGGTGGGCGCGGCTGTGTGCCGCGACGAGTTGCGCGAGCTGGGCGCTGTCGCGTCGGCCGTCGCCCAGCTGCATCTTTTCCATCGTGGTCAGCGTGCGCGCGGTGGAGCTGAGCACCAGGGTGCGTTCACGGCTGGCATGGCCCAGGCTGAGTTGACGCGCCGTTTCCAGCAACTCGCTGGACACCAGCGCGTCCAGGCGGCCGGGCATGGGGTAGAGGCCGAGCACGGGGCGCAGGCCGTTCAGCTCGGACTGGGGCGTGGGAAAGACCTCGAGGTAATAGGTCGTCGCGCCCGTGCGCTGAGCCACACCGGGGATGGAGGTGGCCTGCACTGGGTAGCCCGCATGGCGCGCGGTCTCGACCAGCCATTCGGTCAGCACGCCGCCGCCTTCGCCGCCGAGGGCGCAGAGCAGGAGAGAAATCGGTTGTTGGGTACTCATGGTGGGTTTTGCCGCCGGGCCGCCCCAAGGCGAGACGCGGCCCCAAATTCAAGCAAAGCGCAGGACAAGCCTGTGCTTGAGGGCAGCGCAGCACACGAAGTGGCAAGCGTGGGGGCCATGTCTTTCAGGCGGGTTGCAAAGCTTTGATGAGGGGGCGGCGCAGGGCGTTGAACAGGCGTTCATGCCAGCGCGGGTTCTGCACGACCTCGGCGCGGTAGAAGGAGGGGCAGAGCGTGGCCGCGTGCGCGTTGGCGCCGCACAGGCCGCAGCCCACGCAGCCGTCGATCACGGTGGCCACCGGGTCCACTTTCAGCGGGTCGGGGTTGTCCTTGAGCGTGAGCGTGGGGCAGCCGGACAGGCGGATGCAGGCGTGGTCGCCGTTGCACACGTCTTCGTCGACGCCGTACTTCACACGCTCGACGCGCTTGCCTTTTTTGAGCAGGCTGGCGATCCAGGGCTTGATGCGGCGCTGGCGTTCGAGCTGGCATTCGCCCTCGGCCACGATGACCTTGAGCCCGTTGAAGTCCGAGGTGAAGGCCTCGACCAGGGTCTTGCGCACCTTCTCCACCTCGTAGGTGTGCACGGTGCGCAGCCATTGCACGCCCAGGCCCTTGAGCGTGCTCTCGATGGTCTGGTTGGTGTGCACCAGACTCTGGCGCTTGTCGGAGGCCAGGGCCTTGGCCGCGTCGCCGGGGGTGGAGATGATGTCCTGGGTGCCGGTGGCCGAGGTGTAGCCGTTCTTGAAGATCAGCAGCACGGCGTCGTCGCCGTTGAACAGCGCGCTCTGCACGCCGGTCAGCAAGCCGTTGTGCCAGAAGCCCCCGTCGCCCATCACCGAGAGCACGCGCCGGTTCATCACCGGTGAGACGCCTGCGCGGCTGGCCAGTGACATGCCGTAGCCCAGGATGGAGTGACCGAATGAGAAGGGCTCGAAGGTGGCGAGCGCGTGGCAGCCAATGTCGCCGGCCACGTGCACGTCGCCCACCTGCTGCTGCGCGATCTTGAGCGCCGAGAACACGGGTCGCTCGGGGCAGCCGATGCACATGCCCGGCGGACGACCTGGCAAGGCCTGGCCGCCGTCCTTCGCGATGTCTCGGGCGATGGCGGCGCGGCGCTCGCGGTTGCCGGTCAGCCATTCGGGCACGGCCGCGGGCAGCAGCTCATTGCGGTACTGTTTCAGGAATTTTTCCAGGCCGCTGGCCATGACCTCGGCCGAGTACTCGCCCGCCATGGAGAGCATGTCCTTGCCGTGCAGCGGGGTCTTGATGTCGGCGCGGCGCAGCATCGTGGCGAGCTCTTGCTCGATGTACTCGGGCTGGCCTTCCTCGACCATCAGCACGGCGCGCTTGCCCACGCAAAACTCGGTCAGCTCCTCGGGCACCAAGGGGTAAGTGACGTTGAGCACCAGCAGCGGGATGTCGGTTTGGCCGAAGGCATCGGCCAGGCCGAACTGCTGCAGCGTGCGGATCAGGGTGTTGTACAGGCCGCCTTGAACGACGATGCCGAGGTCGGCGTGCTTGCCGGGGAACAACTCATTGAGCTGGTGCTGGCGCACGTACGCGCGCGCGGCGGGCAGGCGCTGCTCGATCTTCAACTTCTCGTGGCGGAAGGTCACGGGCGGATGCGCTAGCCGGTCGTAATTGAAGGCCGCGGGCTCTTCCATCAGCGCGCGCGTGGAGATCTTGGGGGCGCGGTTGTCGCGCGCGGCGAAGCTGCCGCGCACATGGCAGGCGCGGATGCGCAGTTCCAGGATGGCGGGCATGTTGGACGCCTCGGACAGGGCGAAGCCGTGCTCCACCGTGTCCACCATGCATTGCAGGTCGGGGCGCGGGTCCAGGAGCACCATGCCGGACTTGAGCGCGTAGGCGTGCGTGCGTTCCTGGATCACGCTGGCGCCCTCGCCGTAGTCCTCGCCAACCACGATCAGCACCCCGCCCGTGACACCCGGCGAGGCCAGGTTGGACAGCGCGTCGGCCGCCACATTGGTGCCGACGATGGACTTCCAGGTCACGGCCCCGCGCAGCGGGTAGTGGATGGAAGCGCCCAGCATGGCCGCGGCCGAGGCCTCGTTCGAGCACGCCTCGACGTGCACGCCGAGTTCGTCCATGTAGCCCTTGGCCTGCACCATCACGTCCAGCAGGTGCGACACCGGCGCGCCCTGGTAACCGCCCACGTAGGACACGCCGGACTGCAGCAGGGCCTTGGTGATGGCGAGGATGCCCTCGCCATGGAAGGTCTGGCCCTCGCCCAGCGCCAGGGACTTGATCTCCTGGCTGAATGAAACTTCCACGCGTGTCTCCTCTTGCGTTCGTTGTTCTAGGGGCTGTCTTCCAGCCACGGGGGCCTGGAGGCTGCGGCAGTGTCCCGCGCGGCTCGACATTCTTCAATAGCATCTGCGAGATATGTAATATCAACGCCATGCATATCAACGAGCTGGACCTGAACCTGCTGCGCCTGTTCGACGCCACCTACCGCCTGGGCAGCGTCAGCCGCGCGGCCGAGGCCGTGGGCCTGACCCAGCCCGCGGCCAGCCATGGCCTGGGCCGCCTGCGCCTGCTGCTGGGCGACGCGCTGTTCGAACGCCGGGCCGGCGGCGTCAAGCCCACGGCGCGGGCGGACCGGCTCGCTGGCGCGGTGCGCCAAGCCCTGGGCACCTTGGAGGCAGCGCTCAACGAAAGCGCGGCCTTTGACCCGCGCCAATCCACCCGCACTTTCCGCCTGCACATGAGTGATATGGGTGAGAGCCGCTTCCTGCCCGATCTGATCACCACGCTGCGCGAGCGCGCGCCAGGCGTGCGGGTACAGACCCTGCCCTTGCCGCGCGATCAGATCGGCGCCGCGCTGGACGAGGGGCGGATCGACTTCGCCTTCGGTTTTCTGCCCATGGTGAAGGACACGCAACGCGTGCAACTGCTGCAAGACCGCTACATCGTCATGCTGCGCGCCGGCCATCCCTTCCTGGACGTGGCACGGCGCAAGCAGGGCCCCGCCTTGCTGGACGCGCTGCGCAGCTTGGAGTTTGTCGCCGGGCGCACCCACTCCGACACGCTGCGCATCTTGCAAGGCCTGCAGCTGGAAGACCGCATCCGCCTCACGGCCGAGCATTTCATGGCCCTGCCCGCCATCGTGGGCGTGACGGACCTGGCCTTGGTGATGCCGCGCAACATCGCCCGAGGCTTCGCCGCGAACGGTTATGCGCTGATCGAGCCGCCGTTTCCGCTGCGCGACTTCACGGTCTCCTTGCACTGGAGCCGTCGCTTCGAGGCGGACCCGGCCAACCGCTGGCTGCGCGAACTGATGGTGGGCTTGTTCGCGCCGCGCTGACCGCGAAGGTGCGCGACCGCTTCACCCTTGGCGGGCGTGATGTCATCCCCCGGCGCCGACCTGTGCGCTGGAGGCTTTCCGTGATGGGGCGCCGATGCCAAAGGCCGCGGCGAAGTCCTGCGCGGCCACTGGCCGACCGAAGAGATACCCTTGTCCTTCCTCGCAGCCAGAGTCCTTCAGGCGTCGGTGCTGGGCGGCCGTTTCGATGCCCTCGGCGATGGTGTCGAGACCGAAGCCGCGTGCCATGTCGAGGATGGCACGCACCACCGACGCATCGCGTTCTGAATCGACCAGGCCCTGCACGAAACTTCGGTCGATCTTGATGCGGCTCAAGGGGTAGCTCTTGAGCAGGCTGAGCGAGGCGTAGCCGGTGCCAAAGTCGTCAAAGGCGATGCCCACGCCCAGCGCTCTCAGGCGCTGCAGCGTGTCGAGCACGAGTTCGTCGTGGTCGAGCACGATGTCTTCCGTCACTTCCAGTTCCAGCGCTTCGGGGGGCAGGCCGTGACGTCGAAGCGCCTGCGTGACCTGCGTGACCAGGTCGTCAACGCGGAACTGTGCGCCGAAGAGGTTGATCCCGATGCGGAAGTCCGGCGCACCGCTTCGGCGCCACAGCGCGGCTTGTGCGCAGGCTTCATCCAGCACCCAGAAGCCGACGACCGCCGCCAGCGGCCCGCCCGCCAATGCGGGCAGGAAGGCAGCAGGGGACAAGAGGCCGCGCTGTGGGTGCCGCCAGCGTATCAGCGCCTCCGCGCCGACCAGTGCCCCATCGCTCAGACGAATCTGGGGCTGGTAATAGAGCACGAACTCGCCTTCGTCCACCGCGCGGTGTAGCTCGATGGCGTAGAGGCGGCGCGCCATGGCTTCCATGCGCAAGGCCTGAACGAAGACGAAGGTCTGCCCGCGGCCATGGCGCTTGGCCTGGAAGAGGGCGAGGTCGGCATCGCCGATCAATTCGAGCGCCTCTTGCGCGTGCATCGGCGCGAGGGCCAGGCCGCAGCTGGCCCCTACCCGCACGTGATGGCCGTGGAGCAAGACCGGTTCCGTGATCCGCGCAATGGCCTTGCGTGCGCAGACCGACGCCGTTCCAGGGTCCGTCACGCCGGGCAAGAGCAGGGCGAATTCGTCGCCCCCGATGCGCGCGACGGTTGCCTCGGGAGGCGCGATGTGCTCGAGGCGCCTGGCGGTTTCCCGCAGCACGGCATCGCCCACCTCGTGTCCCAGGGTGTCGTTGATGTCCTTGAGGCCACCGAGGTCCATCATCAGCACCGCCGCTTTGCCGTCGCGTGCCAGCGTGTCTTCGGTGCGCCGGTAGAGCTGCGCGCGGGTCGCCAGACCCGTGAGCGCGTCGGTGTGCGATGTGTCGCCCCGTTCATCGCCCTGGCGCCGGGTTCCGCTCATGTCGTGCAGGTGCGCGTTGAGCATCAGATGCCCGTTCTCACGCCAGCAGAAAAACGACAGGCCCAGCGGGAACTCCGAGCCGTCCTTGCGCACGCCGTGGATGCCTTCGGGCACCGACAAACCATCCACCGAGCCCGCTGCCGCCACCCGCGCGATCAAGGCATGCAGGCTCGCCCGATGCTCCGCTCTGACCAAGGTCTCGAAGGGGCGGCCTGAGCCCTCGTCCACCCGGTAGCCGTGGAGAGCCGCCGCCGCATCGTTCCATGCCAGCACCACGCCGTCTTCGTTGAACCAGACGACGGCGGTGGGCGAGCGCTGGGCGTATTCCTCGAACGAGCCCTTGGCCTGTTCCGCAGACATCTCGATGCGGCGCAATTCAAGCCGGTCCGCGGCCATCTTGGCGAGTTCGCGCAGGCGGGTTTGGTCCTCCAGGGAGAAATCGTGGCGCGGCCGTTTGTCGATGATGCAAAGCGCGCCGAGGGCGTGCCCATCGGGCGAGCGCAGGGGCGCCCCTGCGTAGAAACGCAGACCGATGGACCCGGTTACCAGGGGGTTGTCGTGAAAACGAACGTCCTCGGTGGCGTCGGGCACGACCATCACCTCGTCCTGGGTGATGGCGTGCGCGCAGAAGGAGGCGTCTCGTCGCATGTCCACGTCGCCATCAACGCCGGTGCTGGCGGCGAAGAACACATGATCACTGCCGATCATGTTCACTGCGGCGACGGGCATGTTGAACATCCGCGCGGCGATCCGGACCACCGGGTCCAAGCTGGGCAGCGGGCGTTCACCACGCAAGCCGTATTTGGACAGGGCCTTGAGCCGCTCCTGTTCTGTTTCCAGTACGGGTGGGCATCTCATGACCCGCATCGTCCCCGATTGCAAGCGGCCAGCCAAGGGAGCGCCGGGAATGTAAATCCATGGCACGTGGGACCGCGAAAGCTGGCCTCCGGTCATGAGTTCTTACAATCTCACGCATTCCCGGGAAAACGACATGACCATCAAGAGTGACAAATGGATCCGCCGCATGGCCGAGCAGCACGGCATGATCGAGCCCTTCGAGCCAGGACAGGTGCGTTACGCGGCGGACGGGCACAAGATCGTGAGCTACGGCACCAGCAGCTACGGCTATGACATCCGCTGCGCGCGCGAGTTCAAGGTGTTCACCAACATCCACAGCACCGTGGTCGACCCCAAGAACTTCGACGAGAAGAGCTTCGTGGACATCGAGAGCGACGTCTGCATCATCCCGCCCAACAGCTTCGCGTTGGCGCGCACGGTGGAGTACTTCCGCATCCCGCGCAATGTGCTGACCATCTGCCTGGGCAAGAGCACCTATGCGCGTTGCGGGATCATCGTCAACGTGACCCCCTTCGAGCCCGAGTGGGAGGGGTTCGTGACACTGGAGTTCTCCAACACCACCCCCCTGCCGGCCAAGATCTACGCGGGTGAGGGGTGCGCCCAGGTGCTGTTCTTTGAAAGCGACGAGGTCTGCGAGACCAGCTACAAGGATCGGGGCGGGAAGTACCAGGGACAAAGCGGCGTGACCTTGCCCAAGACCTGAGCTGTGCGGCTGATTTTTTGAAGGCGGGGTTGAGTGTTTCCGCGTTCTGTTTCGTCCCGATGGTGGAGCGTATCGGGCGTGGGTTGTTGTCTGCAAACGGTATGGACGGCGCTTGCTCCGGCTCGAGGATGAGGTTTCTAGATGGGTTTATTGGGCCGCAAGCGAGGGAAAATCCCAGCGCTTGCTGGGCGAAAATGCAAGAGATTCAACCCTAAACTGTGCACTGGCACGCAGGAGCGATGGAGACATGCCCCGGGTGTCGTATTCGATACAACAAAGATTTTTAGGAATTGGATTGAAATGACGAGCAAGTATTCCAAGGCCGCCGCGGTGATCGGCATGGCCATTCTGGCGGGTTCGGCTTATGCACAGAAGGCCGGCGATACCACCTTGTATGTGGGTGTTGCGTATATCAAGCAAGATGTTTCCGTGGGCGATCTGACGGCTTCTGCCGCCGCTGCTTATAAGCCGACTTATCAAGGCTTTGTGAACGGCGCGAGCGCCGAGGCCAGCGACGAAACCACGGTCAAGTTCAACGTGACGCACATGGTCACCAACAACATTGCCGTTGAACTGGCCGCCGGCATTGCGCCGCGAATCCAACTTGATATTGCCACGGACGCCACGGGCAACCACAAGAACGCCGCTGAGGCGGATGTGCAGACGCCGTCCCTGTTGGCCAAGTACTTCTTCTTTACGCCTGACGTCAAGCTCCGTCCTTATGTGGGCCTGGGCGCGACCTATGTGCGCTTCACGGACGTCAAGGTGCACGATGACGGCCCCACGGGGACGATCCACAGATTGGCTGGCTATTCGGCCAGCGTGGATTCCACCTGGGCGCCGGTCTATAACGTGGGCGTGTCCTACAAGCTCAACGAACAGTGGAGCATTGGCACGTCGTTCAGCTACATACCCATCGACACCAAGATGACCTTCAAGGGCCCAGGGGCGTCCAACGCCTCCAAGGTGGATGACGTCACGACCAAGGGTGATGTCACCTTCAATTCGATGATCTACGCTGTCAACGTGGGTTACACCTTCTAAGACCAGACACGCACCGGCCTAGGCCGGTTGCGGGTGGCCCAAGAAAAAAACCTGCCGCGTCAACGGCAGGTTTTTTTCTTGGGGAGGTCGAAGTTCTTCAAAGTGCTACGGCCAGGCGGTTGCGCCCCTGATGCTTGGCGTCATACAGCGCGGCATCCGCAAACTTGATGAATCTTTCCATGTCGGTCACTGCAGCCGATGGGCTGCCAGCGCCCTGCTTGACGGACGCGTCGGACTCACGGGGGCGTGCCAACTTCCCGGGCCGTTGGCTGGCCACTCCGATGCTCAAGGTGACGATGCCTTCCGGCAGGGGCGTGGCTGCGTGCGGTATGCGTTGCGCCCGCACGGCATCCAGTATTTTCTGGGCCAGCCTCTCAGCCCCGGCGCTGTCGGTGTCGGGCAAGATCAGCGCGAACTCTTCACCGCCATAGCGGGCCGCCAAGTCACCCGGGCGCTGCGCGGAGGAGCTCAGCACGCGCGCCACGCGCTCCAGGCAGCGGTCACCTTGGGGGTGGCCGTAGTGATCGTTGTAGAGCTTGAAGTGGTCGATGTCGATCATCAACAAGGCCAGTGGTTGCCCGCGCCGCATGGCGCGAGCCCATTCGGCGGCCAAGGTTTCGTTGAACTTGCGCCGGTTCGCCAGGTCTGTCAGCGCATCGGTTTCGCTGATCCAGCGCAACTGTTCCAGGCTGTTTTCCAGCGCGGTGGAACGGCTGCGCAGCTCCGCGTTCAGCGCCGCGGTGTGCATGTTCATGAACGCCGCGAACAAGCCGACATGCGCCGCCACCATGCCCAGCACCTGCAAGGCCAGGACGTTGTAGATCAACTGCTCGAACACCAGAAAGAGTTCCGTGAAGTTTTGCGCCAGCACCACGCGGGTCACCATCAGCACGATCAGCAGCGCCCAGAAGATGATCGGGTCACGTCGGCTGCGGCCGAATTTGTCGAGTTCCTTGGCTTGATCCCGCCCGCGGGCCAGCGCGGCCAATCCGAAGGCTGCGACCAGGCCGAGCATTGCCGAATGGACCTGCACCACCCGGTCCGCGTCGGAACGGGCAAGCCACATCGCCAGGGGCTGGATCACCGTCAGAGCGAAAGGCCAGCTCCAGCGCAGGGCGTCGCGTATGCGGCCTTGCAAATCCGGCCGGCGCAGCACGGCGCATTGCCCCGCGTGCAGCAAGGCCATTCCCAGGGTGACCAGGGTCCCGCTGGCGATGATCACGGACAACGGTGCCAGCGGCGTGTGGCGTAGGTTGACGAGCAGAAAACCGAGGGCACTGACGCCGAAACCCAAGCCCCACAGCAGGAGGTGAGGCTGTTTTTCTCGGCGCCATAGCAGGTAGAGGCTGATGCCTTGCATCAGGTCGATGACGCCAAAGAAGAAATACTGCGTGTAAAGATCCAGATTCAAGAGAGGGAGCTCCCGTGCTGCGCCGCCACTGTAGCGGCGAGGCCCACTCCTGTCGATAAGTGGCGCCGACCGTGTGTTTGAGGGCGGATCGGCCTGATAGGGGATAATTGAGGGCAATGAATGACGAAATTCGTGCTGAATCCCCAGAGCTCGCATCTCCGGCCCCCAAGCGCTACGCTGACCTGACCCTGGCCGAGCCGCTCAAACGCGCCGTGGCTGACATGGGCTACGAAACCATGACGCCCATCCAGGCGCAGGCCATCCCGGTGGTGCTGGCCGGTCAGGACGTGATGGGTGCGGCTCAGACTGGCACGGGCAAGACGGCGGCTTTCTCGCTGCCCCTGCTGCAGCGCCTGCTCAAGCACGAAAACGCCTCGACATCTCCCGCGCGCCATCCCGTGCGCGCCCTGGTGCTGCTGCCCACGCGCGAGCTGGCCGACCAAGTGGCGCAACAGGTCAAGATGTACGCCAAGTACACCCATTTGCGTAGCGCGGTGGTGTTCGGCGGCATGGACATGAAGCCCCAGACCCTGGAACTGAAAAAGGGCGTGGAAGTGCTGGTGGCCACCCCCGGCCGCTTGCTCGATCACATCGAGGCCAAGAACGCGGTGCTCAACCAGGTGGAGTACGTGGTGCTGGACGAGGCGGACCGCATGCTGGACATCGGCTTTCTGCCTGACCTGCAACGCATCCTCAGCCACCTGCCCAAGCAGCGCACCACGCTCCTGTTCAGCGCGACCTTCTCGCCCGAGATCAAACGCCTGGCCTCGAGCTACCTGCAGAACCCCATCACCATCGAGGTCGCGCGTTCCAACGCCACGGCCACGACGGTGGAGCAGCATTTCTACAGCGTGGGCGAGGACGACAAGCGCCACGCCCTGCGCCAAGTGCTGCGCGACAAGAACCTCAAGCAGGCTTTCGTCTTTGTCAACAGCAAGCTGGGGTGCGCCCGGCTGGCGCGCGCGCTGGAACGTGACGGTCTCAAGACCGCGGCCCTGCACGGGGACAAGAGCCAGGACGAACGCCTCAAGGCCTTGGACGCCTTCAAGAAGGGCGAGGTCGATCTGCTGGTCTGCACCGACGTGGCCGCGCGCGGCCTGGACATCAAGGACGTGCCGGCGGTGTTCAACATCGACATCCCCTTCAATGCCGAGGACTACGTGCACCGCATCGGCCGCACGGGCCGGGCCGGGGCCCTGGGCGTCGCGGTGAGCTTTGTGTCGCCGCGCGACGTCAAGTCGGTGGCCGAGATCGAGAAGCTGATCAAGACCAAGATCGAGATCGAACCCATCGAGTTCGAGGAAGACCGCCCAGATATCCGGCGTCAGGGCCGCTTCAACGAAGGCCATCGCCTCTACGACCAGGAGGGCCGCCGTGACGACGGGCGTGGCGTGGGAGTTGAACGCCCCCGTGAACGCGTTGAGGGGAATTCGGAGCGTCGCCGCGAGTCTCGCCCAGCGCCGCGTTCGGCGCCTGCGGACCCATTCTTCGACCGCCCTTATGAAGCCACCCCCCCCTCCGAAGCGGCCGAGCCCGCTCCCTGGGAAGCGGCGGCCAAGCCGGCCATCAACCGCGGCAACCTGTCGACCAATATCCGCCCCAAGCGCAAGCTGGCGGCGCTGTTCAAGCAGTCCTGAGGCCGGACCGCGACCTCACTTTTGCCCTGGTTTGGGGCGCGTCCAGTCCTCGACCGAGGTCCGTCGCCGCCCTCATTTGAGGGCTGCCAATTCCTTCCACACCGCTTCTTCGTCCACGATGGCGACCGAGATGCGCGCCATGCGGGATGGCGCTTGAGTGGGTGAGAACAGCGAGCCGGGCGGGATCAACAAACCACGCTCGGCGGCCTCGCGCGCCAATTGCTCGCTGTCGCGTCCGCAGTCGGTCCAGATGAAGATGCCAGCCTGGGGTTCGTACGGCACGGTGTAGCCGAGTTTGAGCAAGCGTTTCAAACACCGCGTGCGCGCTTCATCGACCCTCAGTCTGACCCGCTCGACATGGCGGCGGTAGGCCCCATCGGCCAGCACGCGGTGAACCACCCGTTCGCTGAGTTCGCTGGAGGTCAGACCGCCCAGCATCTTGATGTCGCTCAGGCGCTGCACCAAGTCCTCTTTCGCGGCGAGCCAGCCCACGCGCAGGCTGGCGGCCAGCGTCTTGGCGAAACCCCCGGCCAGGATCACGCGGTTGAGACGGTCCAGCTCGGCCAAGCGCGTCAGGCTGCTGCCGCTGTTCGGGTGGAACTCGGCGTAGGTCAGGTCTTCCACGATCATGAAGTCGTGCTTCTCTGCGACGCGCAGCATGTCGTAGGCCGACCCGGCGGACAGGCCGTAACCCGTCGGATTGTGGACTGTGCTGTTGGTGATGAAGAGCTTGGGCTTGTGCTGGGCGGCGGCCTGCTCCAGCCAGGCCATGTCGGGGCCGTTGGGGCCGCGCGGCACGCCGATCACCCGGGCACCGAAGGCCGCCAGCCGACCGAAGATGACGTACCACGCCGGGTCTTCCACCAGCACGGTGTCACCGGGTTGCACCAGCAGCCGTGCCACCAGGTCCAGACCGTGGGTGACGCCGCTGGTGGTCAGCAGATGCAGGTCTGGGTGGGCTGGCACGTTCTGGGTCTGCAGCAGTGCGGCGAGCTGTTGGCGCAAGGGCGCATAGCCTTGTGGATGACCGTAGCCCAGCAGTCGGGCTTGCGCCGTGCGCCCCACGCTGCGCAGCGCGCCTGCGACCAAATCGGCGTCCAGCCAGTCGGGCGGCAAACAGCCCGCGCTCGCCGGCATGGCGCCATCGATGGGGTTGGATCCGAACAGGCTGCGCAGCATCCAGCGGGTGTCGAGTTGCGCGGGCGCGTTCGGCTTGGTCACCTTGGCGTTCTGGTCGACCAGTGGTGCCCGGCGGGCCTGCACGAAAAACCCCGCGCCGCGGCGCGACTGCACCAGGCCCTGCGCAACCAAGCGTTCATACGCCTCGACCACGGTGAAACGGCTGACGCTGGCCTGCTCGGCCATCTGGCGGATCGAGGGCAGACGGGTGCCGGGGCGCAGGCCTTGGTCCTCAATGCGGCGGGCCAGGTCCTGGCTCAGTTGGGCGACCAGGGTCGCGTCGGCCGCGTGCACAAGCTGCGAGCCCGGCGTGAAAGGGGGGGGCGAGGCCGGTCGGCCGGGGCTGGAGGTGCTGGAGGGCGGGGCAACTGTCATGGTGTTTGGACCGGGCCAGTGTCTGAGGGAAACCATCCAACTGTACCGGTACTGTATTGGTCACTGGCCCTAGAGTGACAGGCCTACCGATGACTGTCAAGGCCCTCCATGCTGACCCGTTCCCCGACGATTTCCCCATCAGGCATCGCATCGCCGCGTGCGGCGATGCCGACCCCTGCCCCTGGCGCCATCTCCTCCGCTCAGCCCCAAACGGCCGCGGCCACGCCTTGGGAAGGGTATGGCCTGGGCTTGCTGGGCGTGCTGATTTTCAGCCTCACTCTGCCCATGACGCGCGTGGTCGTCGCTGAATGGCCGCCGCTGCTGGCCGGCCTGGGGCGTGCCTTGGTGGCCGCCTTGCCCGCCGCCGTGCTGTTGGCCGTGAACTGCAGCCGTCTGCCCACGCGGTCGGAATGGCCCGGCGTGCTGGGCGCGGCGCTGGGCATAGTGATCGGCTGGCCCTTGCTCTCCACCTTGGCGCTGCAAAGTGTTTCCGCCTCGCACGGCGCGGTCTTCAACGGCCTGTTGCCGCTGTCCACGGCCCTGTTCGCAACCTGGCGCAGCGGCGAAAAGCCAGCGCGTGCGTTCTGGGGCTGGGCGGCCGTGGGCGCGGTGCTGGTCACGGGGTACGGCCTGCGGCAAGGCCAGGGGGCCTTGCAAGCGGGCGATCTGTGGCTGCTGCTGGCCGTGGTGGCGGGGGGCATGGGCTACGCCGAGGGCGCGCGGGCCGCGCGCACCCTCGGCGGCGCGCGCACGATCTGCTGGGCGCTGGTGATCAGCGCGCCGCTGATCGCCGTGCCCGTGGCCTGGATGGTCGGCGACGCGGCGGAAGCGGCGCGGGCCAGCGGCAGCGTTACCTCCAACCGCGCCTTGCTCGCCTTTGCGTGGTTGTCATTCGGTTCGATGTTCCTGGGCTTTTTTGCCTGGTACCGTGGCCTGGCCGTGGGGGGCATCGCCCGGGTGGGGCAGGTGCAGCTGCTGCAGCCCTTCCTGACGGTGATGGCCTGCGCGTTGCTGTTTGGCGAACCGGTCAGCGGCGAGACCTGGGTGTTCGCGATCGCGGTGATCGGCGTCATCGTGGGCGGGCGGCGATCCTTGCGCGGTGCGACCGCGCAACCGCAACCGCAACCGGCCGCTAGAACACAATCTTGATCACGCAAAGGAAGACCATGGACACGGTTTCGACGCACGCTCTTGCCTGGATGCAGCCCGCCCTGCTGGGGCCGCTGGCGCTGTTCACCTTCATCAGTTCCATCACGCCGGGGCCCAACAACACCATGCTGGCCGCGTCGGGGCTGAACTTCGGTCTGCGCCGCACCTGGCCCCATGTCTGGGGCGTGAACATGGGTTTCGTCGCCATGCTGGTGCTGATTGGGCTGGGCATGGGCGCGGTGTTCACGCGCTACCCCTGGCTGCATCCCTTGCTGAAATACGTGAGCGCGGCTTACCTGTTGGTCCTGGCCTGGAAGATCGCGCATGCCGCGCCGCCTTTGCATCCACAAGAGGCGGGCGGACAGGGGCAGCCCATGACGTTTTGGCAGGCGGCCCTGTTCCAATGGGTCAATCCCAAGGCCTGGGTCATGACCACGGGCATGGTGTCGGCCTATGTGCCTTCGGGCGAGGCCTTCTGGGGGCATTTGGGCCTGGCCGCACTCATCGCCATCACGGTGGGCATGCCTTGCATCATCCTCTGGGCCGCCTTTGGCAGCGCCTTGCGCCGCTGGCTGCACCGTCCGCGCATGATCCGGGCTTTCAACTGGACCATGGCCGCGCTGCTGGTGCTGTCGATCGGCTTGTCCTTGGTCTAGGGTCCAGGCCCAAGTCCCATCCAAGCCCCATCCAATGCCCACCTCATCTTCGGGTTGCACTGAACGTCACGTTGACGATCCCCAGAAAGGCCAAGCAACATGAAACTCACCCAATACGTCGTCGACGCCTTCACGTCCGAACGCTTCAAGGGCAACTCAGCCGCCGTGGTGCCTTTGCGGGACTGGCTACCGCCAGCGCTGATGCAGGCGATTGCGATGGAGAACAACCTGTCCGAGACGGCCTTCTTCGTCCAAGCGGCGGATGGCCGTTACGACATCCGCTGGTTCTCGCCTTACAAGGAAATCGACTTCTGCGGTCACGCCACCCTGGCCAGTGCCTTCGTGCTTTTCCAGTCCGGCGCGCCTTCTCCAATCACCTTCCGCGCGCCCGCGGTGGGTGAAGTGCCCGTCGTGAAACTGCCAGACGGGCGCATGGAAATGAGTTTTCCGAACCGCCGTCCCGTACCCGTGCCCGTGGCCGAGGTGCCCGCGGCCTTGCGCGACGGGCTGCCCGTGGCACCGGTCGCCGTGCTGCGCAACGCCCAGGCCTGGTTCGCGGTCTACGAGAACGAGGCCCAGGTGCGCGCCTTGCGTCCGGACTTCAAGCGGCTGGCCGAACTTGGGCCGCTGGACGTGACGGTGACCGCGCCCGGCGCGGACTGCGATTTCGTGTCGCGTTACTTCTGGCCGGCCAACGGCGGCGAGGAGGACCCGGTGACTGGCTCCATCCACGCGGGCCTCGCGCCTTACTGGGTGGACCGTTTGGCGAAGAACACGCTGGTCGCGGTGCAGCTGTCCTCTCGCACGGGCACCTTGCATTGCCGGGTCGAGGGTGAGCGGGTGCATGTTTCCGGCTCAGCCGTCCAGTTCCTGCGGGGCGAGATCGATGTCTGATGCGCGCGCCGCCGGCTAGGGCCTCTACACACCTCATTCGCACTCGGGAAATGAGTGTGAACAGGCCCTAGGCACGGGTGGATTCCGTCGCACTCAGAAAGGCTTGCGCACCGGCTCGCAGTCTTCCTGCACCAGGACGTGCGCCGTCGCGCCCGGCATGACCCGCAGCGCGCTCAGTTGCCCGCCCCAGATGCAGCCGGAGTCCAGGGCCCACAGGCGGACACGGCGCAACACGTTCTGCGGCTCGGCCAAGCCCAGGGTGGACCAGTGGCCGAAGGCGATGGTCACGTCCTCGCTGGCCGTGCGTCGCCCCGGCACCTCGAACCAGGGCAGGTAACCCGGCGGCGCGGTGTCCAATCCTTCCTTCGCATTGAACTCCATGGCGCCCTCGGGCGTGCAAAAGCGCAGGCGCGTCAAGGCGTTGACGATCACCCGCAGGCGGTCATCACCGCGCAGATCGTCTCGCCAAGCGCTCGGCTCGTTGCCATACATCTGGTGGATGAAGCCGATCCAGTCGGGGCCGGCCAGCACGTCCTGCACTTCGGCGGCCAGCGCGAGCGTTTGCGCCGTGCTCCATTGCGGCAGCACCCCGGCGTGCACCATCAGGAAGTCATGGCCCTCCAGCCTCGCGCCCAGGGCCAGGGGCTGACGGCGTACCCAATCCAGCAACGCCGCGCGGTCGGGTGCCTCAAGGACGTCGTCCACGGTGTCGCCACGGTGGGCGCGGCGCACGCCCAGCGAGACAGCGAGAAGGTGCAGGTCGTGGTTGCCCAGCAGGCAGCGCGCCGCGTCCGCGTAGCCCATGAGGCGGCGCAGCACGGCGGCCGATGAGGGGCCACGGTTGACGAGGTCACCCATCAGCCACAGGGTGTCGCGGCTGGGGGAGTAATCGACGGTGTCGAGCAGGCGGCCGAGCGCGGCATCACAGCCTTGCACGTCGCCAATCAGGTAATGGGCCATGCGGCGTTTTCGTTGCGGAATTGGAAACGGGACTGGCGCTGGATTATCCGGCCCGTCGGTGTGCGTCCGCGCAGCGCGCAAGGTGAAAAGCCCACGCGGTACAGTTCTGGGCATGGACTTTTTGCTGATTGCCTTGCTGATCGTGCTCAATGGCGCCTTCGCCATGTCGGAAATGGCCCTGGCCTCCAGCCGCCGGGCGCGCCTGATGGCCGTCGCGGAGGCAGGCGACGGCGGCGCCAAGAAGGCGCTGGAGTTGATGGACAACCCCAATCAGTTCCTGTCCACCGTTCAGATTGGCATCACCTCGATCGGCGTGCTCAACGGCATCGTGGGCGAGGCTGCCTTCAGCGATGACCTGGCGGCGCTGCTCCAAACGCTGGGTGTGAGCGAGGGTGCCTCGGGCGTCACCGCCACGGCGCTGGTCGTCACCCTGATCACGTTCCTGACCATCATCTTCGGTGAGTTGGTGCCCAAGCGCGTCGGGCAGCTCTATCCCGAGCTGGTGGCGCGCTGGGTGTCGCGGCCCATGGGCGGCTTGGCCATGGGGGCCAAGCCTTTCGTCAAGCTGCTGTCGGCCAGCACCCAGGCGGTTCTGAAGCTGTTGCGCGTGCCCGACGTCGCGCGCAGCGTGACGGAAGAGGAAATCCGCCACAGCCTGGAGGAGGGCGTGGACGCGGGCCTGATCGAGGAGCACGAGCACCAGATGGTGCGCAACGTCTTCCGCCTCGACGACCGGCCACTGATTTCCATGATGGCGCCGCGCGCTGACATTGCCTGGCTGGACGCCGGACTGAACGCGTTGCAATGCCTGGAGCAGCTCGCGCTGAGCAGCCAGACCGAGCAGGATGCCCAGCAGGGCGAGCAGGAAAGTGGCAGCGTGCATTCCTGGTACCCCGTGTGCCGCGGCTCCTTGGACGATGTCGTGGGGCAGATCAGCGTGGGGGCGCTGCTGGCCCTGGCGCGTGATCCGGCCCGTGCCCAGGATCCGGTCGAGCGCCATGCCCAATCGGCCGTTTTCGTGCCCGAAACGCTGTCCGGCATGGAACTGGTGGAGCAGTTCCGCGCCCGTTCCCTGCGCATGATGTTCGTGGTCGACGAGTACGGGGCGATCCAGGGCTTGCTCACGCCCGCCGACTTGCTGGAAGCCATCACGGGCGAACTGCAGTCGGCTCCGGTGGATGCCTGGGCCACGCAGCGCGACGATGGGTCCTGGCTGCTCGACGGCGTGATGCCAGTGGACGAGCTGAAGGCCCGCTTCGAAATCCGCGAGTTGCCGGACGAAGACCGGGGTCGTTACAACACGGTGGCTGGCCTGCTGCTGGCCGTCAGCGGACGCTTGCTCAAGACGGGTGAGCGCGTCAGTTGCGCGGGTTGGGATTTTGAGGTCGTCGATCTCGATGGCCGGCGCATCGACAAGGTGCTGGCGCGGCCTGTGCCGCTGACCACGTCTGACACCGCCACGGCCTGACGCGCGCCGTTCCTGCTCCTGGTCCGCGAACCAGTTCCCAGCCACACTTGGGCCTCGGTGGGGGCCTCGGAGCTGGTCGGGCGTCTCCCGTGTCTCCCGTGTCCGCGACAGGCTCATATAGCCTGCCTATCCCCGCAATAGATACGCCGAGCGCGTAAGTCAATCCTGGAAAGCTAAACTTTGCCCTATCGGTTTTCCCAGGGGTGTTTCCCCTGAACCGGTTGCAAAGCAAGCTAGCTTCCTTTCCACCTTTCACTACAGGAGATTTCCATGTCCCTTATCAACACCCAGGTTCCGGCGTTCAAGACCGAGGCCTTCCACAACGGCAAGTTCATCACCGTGAGCGATGCCACGCTGAAGGGCAAGTGGTCCGTGCTGATCTTCATGCCGGCCGCTTTCACCTTCAACTGCCCGACCGAAGTGGAAGACGCCGCCGACAACTACGCCGAGTTCCAGAAGCTGGGTGCCGAGGTGTACATCGTCACGACCGACACGCATTTCTCGCACAAGGTGTGGCATGAGACCTCCCCCGCCGTGGGCAAGGCCAAGTTCCCGCTGGTGGGTGACCCGACCCACACGCTGACGCGCGCCCTGGGCGTGCACATCGAGGAAGAAGGCCTGGCCCTGCGCGGTACTTTCGTGATCAATCCCGATGGCGTGATCAAGACGGCCGAAGTGCACTCCAACGAGATTGCGCGCGACGTGAAGGAAACCCTGCGCAAGCTCAAGGCCGCTCAGTACACCGCCGCGCACCCGGGCCAAGTCTGCCCCGCCAAGTGGAACGAAGGCGCCAAGACGCTGACGCCCTCGCTGGATCTGGTCGGCAAGATCTGATTTCGCCACGGGCGCGGACCGCGTGATACGCGGTCCCTGCGCAAGCAGTGCCGCGGCCGGATGGGCTGCGTATGCCTGGAATCTCCAGGAAAGCGCGGCCCATCTCACGGCGGTAGACCTCGGCGGCAGAGCGCGGTCATAGACCGGCTCGGTATTTCCAGGTTCGCACCCATCTATCTGTCACCCATCACGCTTCCCAGGAGAACCCCATGCTCGACGACGCCATGAAGTCCCAGTTGCAGGCTTACCTGACCAAGCTGCAACGCCCTATTCGCCTGATCGCATCCCTCGATGGCGGCGAGAGGTCGGCCGAACTGCGCGAGTTGCTGCAGGAGATCGCTGGCCTGTCCGACCAGGTCCGCTACGACGAGAGTGGCAACGACGCGCGCAAGCCCTCCTTCGTGATCGCGCGTGAAGGAGAAACCACGGGTGTTCGCTTCGCGGCCATTCCACTGGGCCACGAGTTCACTTCCCTGGTGCTCGCCTTGCTGTGGACCGGCGGCCATCCGCCCAAGGTCGAGCCCGAGGTGATCGAGCAGATTCGCAACCTCGAGGGTGAATTCAAGTTCGAGGTCTACATGTCCTTGACCTGCCACAACTGCCCTGACGTGGTCCAGGCCGTGAGCTTGATGAGCATCGTCAACCCACGCGTGCAAGCCACCATCGTGGACGGCGGCCTCTACCAATCCGAAGTGGACGAGCGGCAGATCATGGCCGTGCCCGCCACCTGGCTCAACGGCAAGATGTTCGCGTCCGGCCGCATGACGGTGGAGGAAATTGTCGCCAAGCTGGACGTCAAGAGCGAGCAGCGCGAAGCGGCTAAGTTGTCCGCGAAGGATCCGTATGACGTGCTGATCGTGGGCGGTGGTCCCGCGGGTGCCGCCGCGGCGGTCTACGCCGCGCGCAAGGGCATCCGAGTCGGCGTCGCGGCGGAGCGTTTCGGTGGCCAGGTCAACGACACCTTGGCGATCGAGAATTACATCTCCGTGCTGGAGACTGAAGGACCGAAGTTCGCGGCTGCGCTGGAAGCCCAGGTGCGCCACTACGAGGTGGACATCATGAACCTGCAGCGCGCCGACAAGCTGGTGCCGGCCGCGCAGCCTGGCGGGCTGACCGAGGTGCACATGGCCAATGGCGGCGTGCTCAAGGCGCGCAGTGTCATCCTGTCGACCGGCGCGCGCTGGCGCAACGTGAATGTGCCGGGCGAGCAGGAGTACAAAAACAAGGGCGTGGCCTATTGCCCGCACTGTGATGGCCCCTTGTTCAAGGGCAAGAAGGTCGCCGTGATCGGCGGCGGCAACTCGGGCGTCGAGGCCGCCATCGACCTGGCTGGCATCGTCGAGCACGTGACCCTCTTGGAGTTCGGTGATCAACTCAAGGCCGATGCCGTGCTGGTGAGCAAGCTCAAGAGTCTGCCGAATGTGCAGATCATCACGCAGGCGCAAACCACCGAGTTCTCCGGCGCGGGCGGCAAGCTCGCCGGCATGGACTACCTGGACCGGACCACGGGCGAGAAGAAGCACGTGGACGTGGAAGGCGTGTTCGTGCAGATCGGCCTGGTGCCCAACACCGAATGGCTCAAGGGCACGCTGGAGCTGTCGAAGTTCGGCGAGATCGTGGTCGATGCCAAGGGGCACACCAGCCTTCCCGGCGTGTTCGCCGCGGGCGATTGCACGACGGTGCCCTACAAGCAGATCGTGATCGCCGCCGGCGAAGGCGCGAAAGCCGCCTTGAGCGCCTTTGACCACTTGATTCGCACCCCGGCCCACGAAACCGTGACAGCCTGAAGCGTTGGCTTGCCGGACCGTCAAGGGGCTGCTTGCGCAGCCCCTTTTTTCATCGCATTTGCTGCAGTGACTGCCTTAGCGCCTGTCTCAGCGCTTGCCGACCCGCTTGGCGCTCGCTCTTGGCCGTTTTGCGGTGCGCGCCGGCCTTGCGCTTAAGCGCCGGCGACACCAAAGGGTTGCGCGGCGCGGGCAGCGTGAGGGGCTTGAGCCTGAGTGCGAGTCGGCGCTTGGCGAGTCGTGCGGAGTTCATGGTGTAATTCTTGCCCATGAAAGTTACTGCTTCGATCTTCAAGGCCTATGACATTCGCGGCGTGGTGCCGTCAACACTGGATGAATCCGTTGCCGAGAGCCTGGGGCGCGCCTTTGGACTGGCCGCGCGCGCGGAAGGGGAGGGCTGGGTCGCCGTGGGCCGGGACGGCCGACTCAGCGGCCCCGCGCTGAGTGCCGCCCTGATCCGTGGCCTGCGCACCGTGGGCATGGATGTGATCGATCTGGGCATGGTCACCACGCCCATGCTGTACTACGCGGCCAGCACGGTGTGCAAGAGCGGCATCCAGGTGACGGGCAGCCACAATCCCGCGGACTACAACGGCTTCAAGATGGTGCTGGCCGGCCGCGCGATCTATGGCGATGAAATCCAGGCTTTGCGCAAGGCGATGGAAGCGGATCAGACTCCCTTGCTCGGCGAGACCGGTGCCTTGCCCACCAAGGCCGGCAAGCTGACCAAGCTCGACATCCAGTCGTCTTACAGTGACCGCATTGTCGGCGACGTGCACCTGCACCGCCGCATGAAGATCGTCGTCGATTCCGGCAACGGCGTGGCCGGTGGCTCCGCGCCGGGCATCTTGCGCGCCCTGGGCTGCGACGTGCGCGAGCTGTACAGCACCGTCGACGGCACCTTCCCCAATCACCACCCCGACCCAAGCAAACCCGAGAATCTGCGCGACTTGGTCAAGATCCTGCGCGAGACCGATGCCGAGATCGGCCTGGCCTTCGATGGCGACGGCGACCGTCTCGGCGTCGTGACCAAGGACGGGCAGATCATCTATCCAGATCGGCAACTGATGCTCTTCGCGCGCGACGTGCTCAAGCGCGCGCCCAACAGCTTCATCCTGTTCGATGTGAAGTGCACGCAGCGTCTGGCGCCTGCCATCAAGGAAGCCGGTGGCAAGCCACTCATGTACAAGACGGGGCACTCCCTGATCAAGGCGCGCATGAAGGAGATTGACGCACCCTTGGGCGGCGAAATGAGCGGCCACGTCTTTTTCAAGGAACGCTGGTACGGTTTCGACGATGGCACCTACGCCGCCGCCCGCCTGCTGGAAATCCTGAGCCGTTCCCCCGACGCGAGCGCCGTGCTGAACGCCTTGCCGACGAGTCATTCCACTCCGGAGTTGAACGTGGCCTGCGCCGAGGGCGAGCCACACCGGATCGTGGCCGAGCTGCAGAAGAAGGCCCTGGCCAGTGGCACCTTTCCCAAGCCCGCCGAAGTCAGCACCATCGATGGCGTGCGCGTCGATTGGCCCGATGGTTTCGGCCTGGTTCGGGCTTCCAACACCACCCCGGTGCTGGTGCTGCGCTTCGAGGGACACACATCGCAGGCCCTCCAGCGCATCGAGGGCGAGATGCTCGCCCTGCTCAAGAGCGTCAAGCCGGACGCCGCCCTGGGCGCCGCCGCGCACTGAGCGGCCGCCCAAGGCACGGTGCCAGGGCTGCGCCGGACTTACTTGGACTGCGCGGGCTTGCTCGCTGGCGCGGTCGCGCTGTTCGCGAGCAGCGCGTTGATGTTCTGCAGGTCGTTGCTGTTCAGGTCACCACTGGCCTGACGCAGGCGCAGGGTTGCCAGCAGCACGTTGTAGCGGGCTTGGGACAGATCCCGCTTGGTCTGATACAGCTGACTCTGCGAGTTCAACACATCGATGTTGATGCGCACACCCACGCGGTAGCCCAGTTGGTTGGCGTCCAGCGCGCTCTGGCTCGAGGTTTCGGCCGCTTCCAGCGCCTTCACCTGGCTCAGGCCCGACAGCACGCCCAGGTAGGCCGTGCGCGCGCCCTGTGAGACCGAGCGCTCAGCGCCTTGCAGCTGGGCCTGGGCCTGGTCTTCCAAGGCCAAGGTTTCGCGCAGGCGGTTCTGCGTCGCGAATCCGGCGAACAGCGGCAGGGTCAATTGCACGCCGACGGTGGTGACATTCGCCGAATCCGTCTGGCCAGTGGAGCCGCCATTGGTGTATTTGTTGAGGCTGCGACTGGCCGTCAAATCCACCGTGGGCAAATGGCCCGAGATGGCCTTGGTGCTTTCCAGCTCGGCGTTGCGCAGTGCCACGCGGGCCTGCCGCACCGACGGGTGCTGGGCTTTGGCCAGATCGACCCAGTAGTTGATGTCTTGCGGCGCGACCGCGGGCAGCGCGACCGCGGGCGCCAGTGGCAAGGGTCGAACGTCTTGCAGGCCCACAAGCTGGTCCAGCGCCAGTTTCTTGATGCGCAGGTCATTGTCGGCCGCGATCTCCTGGGCGACCACGAGGTCGAATCGCGCCTGGGCTTCACGGGTGTCGGTGATGGTGGCCGCGCCAACTTCGAAGTTGCGTTGCGCGGCGGCCAGCTGCTCGCGCACGGCGGTCTTCTGCGCTTGCACGAAGGTGAGGCTGTCTTGCGCGCTCAGCACATCGAAGTAGGCCTGGCTGACCCGCAGGATCAGGTCCTGCTCCGAGGCCAGCCATTGGGCCTCCGCCAATTCCTCCTGCTGCGCGCCCTGACGGAAGGTCGCGAAATTGGCGGGGCGGAACAAAGGTTGGCTCAGATTGATGCTGGTGCTGCGGGTCTGGTAGTCCAGGTTGCTGCTGCCGCCACTGGACAGCTCGGCATCCTGGTCCGTGCGGTTCACGCTCGCGCTCAGGGTGACGGTCGGCAGCAGGGCGGCCTTGGCCTGATCGGCGCGTTGCTGCCCGGCCTCGTACTGAGCGCGTGCAGCCTGGTAGGTGGCGTCGTGGCCGCGCGCGGCTTGGTACAGGTCCAGCAGGCTCTGGGCCTGCGCGACGGGGGCGAACAGAGTGGCGACGGCCAGAGCCAGGGTGGCGCGCGGGAACAAGCGTTGCAGTTTCATAGGACGAAGGGGCAGAAGGTGGGCGTTTTCTCTCTCAGATGCATTCCCAGAGAGGCGGGCCAAACATATAGTAAGCAATGCTTATTATATGTCTTGCTTGCAATCTGGGGGCAAAGGTGCATGGTGCAAGAGGGCAAAGGGCAGCAAGCGCTTCGTGGCGCGGAAATCGGCGATCAGTACCGCGGAATGCTCGGGTCGCGCTGCGCGGCCCAGGCCTCGATGCCGCCGCTGATGTTCACGACGCGTTCGAAACCTTGGTGTCTCAGGTACTCGGCGACCCGTAGGCTGCGGCCCCCGTGGTGGCACAGGCAGGCGATCGGGCGCTGGGATGGACGGCCCGCCGCGTCGAGCCGATCCAGCGCGCCCGGCACGGTGTTCATGGGGATGTGCAGCAATTCATAGCCGGCATCCGCTGCGGGGCGCAGCGCGGCCAACTGCAATTCATGCGCCTCGCGGACGTCCAGCACCAGCGGGCCAGGCGCGTCCGGGCCCTGGGCCTGCGTGGCTGCTTGCGCTTGCCGCAGCCAAGTGTCGAAATCGCCAGGGTGGATGTGCTGGATCATGCCGATGCCTTCAAACGCGAGTGGGGTCAGCGCACACGGCCGGGGGCGCCGCGTGCAGTCTGGTGTGATGGAGGGGTCAGAAACTGAAACGCGCCGCTTCGGGGAAATTGCGCAGCCGTGGCGCCACCGTGTCCCACCCCTGGTTGCTGTGGTAGGTCTGGTCCTCGGCGCGCGTGATGAGGGTGGCGCGCATCGTGGGCGCGTTCGGTTCGCCCACGATCGCGAACAGCCGCCCGCCCGCGGCGAGCTGCGCCAGCAGGGCGGCGGGCACTTCGGCCACCGAACCGGCCAGCACGATCACGTCGAACGGCGCTTCGGCGGGCGCGCCCTGGCTCCCATCAGCCTGTTGAACCTGGGCGTTGGTGATCCCTGCTTTCTGCAGGTTGGCGCGGGCCAGCGCGGCCAGTTCGGCGTCGATCTCCAGCGCGATCACCTGCTTCGAGCGCTTGGCCAGCAGGGCAGCCAGATAACCGGAACCCGCGCCGACCAGCAGCACCTTGTCCTGCGGCTGGGCGGCGACATCCTGAACGATGCGTGCCTGCACGCGGGGCGCGAGCATCACGGGCGCATCTTCGCCACTCTTCAAGGGCAGTTCAGTGTCCGTGAAGGCCAGGGCTCGCAGGCCCGCGGGCACGAAGTCCTCCCGCTTGATCTCGGACAGCAGGGCGAGCACGTCCGCGTCGAGCACGTTCCAGGGGCGGATCTGCTGCTCGATCATGTTGAAGCGGGCTTTTTCGGTGTTCATGAAGGTGTTCATGGCGTCGGTTCCGTGGGAGTTGGAAGGTAAGTCGTTGGGAGGCGGTCAAAAATTTTAGTGAGTTCCTGAATCGTTGCGATATCGCAGCAATAAATCCTGTTCGTGTGCGTTCAAGGAGTCTGCTCTGGGGTGGCCTGCCTTCCATGCCAGAGCCGGCGCAGCCACTGTGCGAAGTCGTCCAGGTAGCAGTAGGCCACGGGCACGACCACCAAGGTGAGCAGCGAGGAGGTGATGATGCCGCCGATCACGGCCTGCCCCATCGGCGCGCGCTGCTCCGAGCCTTCGGACAAGGCGAAGGCCAGCGGCACCATGCCGAAGATCATGGCCAGCGTGGTCATCAGGATGGGCCGCAGCCGAACTTGTGCGGCGGTCAGCAGGGCTTGCTCGCGCGCCATGCCCGGCACCGGGCGACCCTCCGTGTCCAGCCCGCCTTCGCGGGCGCGGATGGCGAAATCCAGCAGCAGGATGGCGTTCTTGGTCACCAAGCCCATGAGCATCACGACGCCGATGATCGAGAACATGGACAGAGAGGAGCCGAACAGCATCAGCGCCAGCACCACGCCGATCAAGGTCAGTGGCAGCGAGGTCATCAGCGCCAGGGGCTGGAAGAAGCTCTTGAATTGGCTGGCCAGGATCATGTAGATGAAGATGATGGCCATGGCCAGGGCGGAGATCGCATAGCCAAAACTTTCTTCCATGTTCTTGGTGGCGCCGCCAAAACGGTAGCGGTAGCCGGGCGGGAAGCTGGTGCTTGCCAAGGCCTGGCGGATGTCGGCCGACACCTCGCCCAGCGACCGGCCATGCACATTGGCCGTGATGGTGACTTCTCGCATCAGGTCGCGCCGGTTGATCTGACTGGACCCTGTGCCTTGCACCAAGGTGGCGGCCTGGTTCAGGCGGATCACGCGCGCGCTGCCATCCGAAGCCTGGCCCAGGGCGAAGGGCAGGCGCTCCAGGTTGCCCATGTCCTCGCGTGCTTCAGGGGCCAGGCGCACGTTCACGTCGTAGGTCTGGTCGTCGCTGGCGCGCCAGTTGCCCACCGTGTTGCCGGCGACCAGGGCGCGCAGGGCGGCGGCGATCTGGTTGACGTTCAGGCCCAGGTCGGCGGCGGCTTCGCGGTTGACTTGCACGGAGATGGTCGGGCGGCCGGGCTTGGCGCTGCTGTCCAGGTCCACCAAGCCTGGAATGGGCGCGATCTTCTCCAGCACCGTCTGGGTCAGTCGCTCCAGCTCGCGCAAGTCTTGGCCCTGGAGCGAGAATTCCAGCTGCTTCTGACCGCCCACGGCGTCCATCAGGCCCACGTGCGTGACGGTGATGCCCGGCACGACGCGCAGCCGTTCGCGCAGCTGGGCGGAGATCTGGTTCACGTTACGCTGACGTTGCACCCGGTCCACGAGGCGCACGTAGATGCTGACGTAGTTCTTGCCTTGCGCATTGCCCGTGTTGAGGGTGGCGAGGGAGTAACGCACCTCCGGAAACTCCCGTTGCAGCAGGTCCTGCACCTGCCGCGCCCTGGCCTCGGTCGCCTCGATGGACGTGCCTTCGGGGGTGCGGAAATTGACCGTGGTCTCGGAGAAGTCGGCGGTGGGCACGAACTCCGAGCCCAGCAAGGGCACGAGCAGGATGCTGGCCACGAAGATGGCGAAGGCCACGATCAACGTGGTGAGCTTGTGACCCAGCGACCAGCTCAGCAGGCGCTGGTAGACCTGGGCCAGGCGGTCGGTGGCGCGGTCGAACCAGCCGGTGACCCGGCCCACCGTCCGGTCGTAGAAGTTGCGGGGCGCGAGGGGGCTCGCGCCGTGTTGGTGGATGTTCGGGTCAGGCCAGACGGACGACAGCATGGGGTCCAGCGTGAAGCTCACGAACATGGAGATCAGCACCGCCGCCACGATGGTGATGCCGAACTGGTGGAAGAACTTCCCGATGATGCCGCCCATGAAACCGATGGGCAGGAACACCGCCACGATGGACAGCGTGGTCGCCAGCACCGCGAGGCCGATTTCTTCGGTGCCCTCGAGCGCGGCCTGGTAGTGGCCCTTGCCCATCTGCACGTGGCGCACGATGTTCTCGCGCACCACGATGGCATCGTCGATCAGCAGGCCCACGCAGAGCGACAGCGCCATCAGCGTGATCATGTTGATCGTGAAACCGAAGGCCTGCATGAAAAGAAAGGTGCCGATCAGCGCGATCGGCAGCGTCAGCCCCGTGATCACGGTGGAACGCCAGGAGTTCAGGAACAGGAAGACGATCAGCACCGTGAGCATCGCGCCTTCGAACAGGGTCTGGCGCACGTTATGGACCGCAACACGGATGGGGCGCGAGCCGTCTTGAATGGGTTCCAGCCGCACGCCCGCGGGCAGCAGGCCCTGGGTCTTCAACTCGGCCACGGCCTTGGTCAGGCCGTCGATCACGGCGATGGTGTTCTCGTCCTGAGACTTCTGAACGGTCAGCAAGAGGGTGCGTTGGCCGTTGTAAAGCGCCAGGCTCTCCAGCTCCTGCGCGCCATCGCGGATGGTGGCCACTTGGCCCAGGCGCACGGGAGTGTCCACGCCGCTCGTGCCGCCCTTGCGTGCGACGATGATGCGCGCGAAATCCTCCGGGCGCTGCATGCGTGCGTCGATCTGCACCGCGATTTCGCGCGTGCTGGAGCGCACCGCGCCCAGGGGCAGTTCCTGGTTCTCGCCGCGCACCGCCTCGACGATCTGGGTGGGCGTGAGTCCGTAGGCCTCCAGCGCCTCGGGGCGCAGGTAGATGTTGATTTCGCGTTTGGTGCCGCCCACCAGGTTGACGGCGCCCACGCCGCGCACATTCTCCAGGCGCTTTTTCAGTACCTGGTCGGCCCAATTCGTGAGTTCCACCGGCGACCAACTCTGGGCCCCCGCGCTGGCCGCCGCGCCTGCCGCGCTGCCTCCCGGAGGAACGCTCACACCTTGCGACGGCCCAGCGCTGGAGTCTTGGCCCGACGCATCGCCGAGCACGGCCAGCGACCAGATGGCGCGGCTCGACGGGTCAAAGCGCAGCACGCGCGGCTCTTCCACCTCGTCACGCAGGGAGGGGCGCAGCGCGGCGACCTTCTCGCGCACGTCTTCGGCGGCCTTGCGACCGTCGACGGTGAGCTGGAACTCGATGATGACGACCGACTGGTTCTCGTAGCTGCGCGAGGTCAGGGTGTTGATGCCCGCGATCGAGTTGACGCCTTCCTCGATCTTCTTGCTCACCTCGCTCTCGACGATCTCGGGCGAAGCCCCGGGGTAAGCCGTGCTGACCACCACCACCGGGAACTCGATGTTTGGAAACTGGTCGACCTGCAGACGCTGGTACGAGAACAGGCCCAGCACCACCAGCGCCATCATCATCATGGTGGCGAACACGGGGTTCTTCAGGCTGACTCGGGTGAACCACATGGCGGGTTATGGGGTCGTTGACGGCGGGGCTTGTGGCGGCGCCAAGTTTCAGTGGCCTGGCGCGGCGGCGCCGGTCGTCGCATTGACGGGGGTGACGACCGCTTCGCGCACCGGTGTGCCTTCGCGCAGCGCGCCGACCACGCCCTGCAGCACCTTGCGCCCTTCCAGGGGGCTGCCGTCCACGGCCCGCACGGCAATCAGTTCACCTTCGTTGCCCTGGTCTGATCTGTTGGCATCGAGGCCGCGCAGGCCCAGCGTCACGCTGACGTGCCGCACTTGATCTTGGTCCAGTAGCTGCAGATAGGGTTGCGGTTTGTCATAGCGCACGGCGGATGCCGGTGCCGCCACCGCGCGCGCGGTTTCGGTGGCCAGCGCGCCCTGGGCGAACAGGCCCTGGCGCAGTCCCGCCTTGACGATGTCTTGGGAGTCCAATTTGAGATAGACCAGCACGCTGCGGCTGCCCGTCTGCGCGCTGGGGTTGATGCGCGCCACGTGCGCGGTCAGCGCCTCGGGCACGCCCTCCACCTGCAAGCGCGCCTGTTGGCCCACGCGCACGCTGACCGAATCCGCGGCGCTGATCGCGGCCTCGATTTCCATGTGCGACAGGTCGACGATCTCGACGATGCGCGCGTCGATGGCCACCCGTTCGCCAGGCTGCGTCAGCCGCTGGGCGATCTGTCCGCCCATGGGGGCACGCAGCACCGTGTCGTCCGCGCTTTTCTGGGCCACGTCGGCCGCGGCCAGCGCGGCCTGGTAGTTGGCGCGCGCGGCGTTGAGCTGGGCCAGGGAGGCGTCCAGCGCGGTCGATGAAATGAAGCCTTGCTGAACGAGCGCCTCGTTGTTCTGGTATTGGCGCAGATTGATGTCGAGCTGGGCCTTGGCCGCGTCGGCTTGCAGCCGCGCCTGACGCAGCCGCGCCGTGTACTCGGCGGGGTCGATGCGAGCGACGACTTGACCGGCCTGCACGGTATCCCCCTCACGCAGCGTGAGGTCCTGCAACTCCCCGGACACGCGGGCCTTGACCAGCGCGGAACGGACGGCCCGCAGCGTGCCCGACACGGGCAAGCTCCGTTGCAGGGTGCGTTGCCGCAGCGTCGTGTGGTCTTGCGCCTGGAGTTCGATCACCGGGCCCGCCTTGTCGGCGGCAGCCTGGGGCGGCACGGCCGGCGACGCAGGTGCGCGAGAGCGCAGCAGCATGAATGTGATCCCGCCGGCGACCAGCAGCACCAACGCACCGATCAGGAAGCGGGAGCGCCAAGCGCGCGAGGCTGCAGCAGGACGTCGTTGCAGTGGGATCATGGCGTTTGAGGAATGGGCCGGGTCAAGCGGTGCTGGCCGCTCTCATGGCGGGGGACGTCGTGGCCGTGGGCGCGCACAGCCCGTGCAGCAGGATGCGCGCCTGTTGTTCCAAGTAGCGCACGGGGTCGATGGCTTCGGTGGGTGCGGCGCAGGCGCCAAAGGAGTGCTTCCAAGACATCAGGAACAGCATGGGCGCCAGCACCGCGTAGACCGCATGCCGCATGTCAGCCGGGGCGATGAGCCGGAATTCCCCCCGGTCCACGCCGCGTTGCAAAATGCGTTGCACCAGCGAGCGGCCAGGCGCCATGACCTCGCTCTCATAGAAGGACGCGAGCTCGGGGAAGTTGGCGGCTTCGCTCATCATGAGTTTGGTGATGCCCGCCACGGGTGTGCTGCCGACCCGCTCCCACCATTCCCGCAAAGCATATTGAAGCAGCTCCGAGGTGTTGCCGGACCAGACATCGAACTCGGCATTCCATTCGGGAAAATGGCCGGCCAAGTTCTCGCGCACCACGGCCTTGAAGAGTTCTTCCTTGTTGGCGAAGTACAGGAACAGCGTGCCCTTGGACACGCCAGCGAGTTGGGCCACCTCTTCGACACGGGTCGCGGCATAGCCTTTTTCGACGAACAGCGTCAGCGCCGCGGCCAGCAACTCGCCGGGCCGGGCTTCCTTGCGCCGCGCGCGCTTGGCCGGTGTGCTCGTGTCCTCGCCGCCCTTGCGCCGTGAACTCAGCGCCGAGACAAGGGTGGCCGCCACAGGGCATGCTTTTCTGATCATCTTTTGATTTTAATGACTGGCCGGTCATTAGGCAAGTTCAAGGGCTGTTTCCACCCCCTCGACGGCGTGTGCGATTCGCCCCATCGGACAATGGCGCATTCGCTGGTGGATTCGCTGGCGCAAGCCAAGGCGCGAGTCAGGTTCATCGATAAGCCTTTTGGCGATTGGGCGAGCGTCCAGACTTCCATCATGGCAGACTCGCCCCGAACTGCCTTGCGGGCCCCCAGTCCCTCAAGTGCGTGCGCAAACCATGAAACCCTTGGCGGACCCTATACAGATGCAAGACACCCAGACTTCGGACACTCCGGTAACCGCGACCGAGACCCTGGTGCTCGGCGGTGGCTGCTTCTGGTGCACCGAGGCCATCTTCACCCGCGTGCGCGGCGTGATCGATGTCGAGAACGGCTACAGCAATGGCCATGTGAAGCAACCCAGTTACGAGGATGTGTGCACCGGCGATACCGGCCATGCCGAAGTGGTGCGCGTTGTCTACGACCCGGCCGAGATCAGCCTGCAGCAGTTGCTTGGGATTTTCTTTTCCATCCACGACCCAACCACGCTCAATCGGCAGGGCAATGACGTGGGGCCTCAATACCGCAGTGGCATCTACACGAGATCGGCCGAGCAGGCGCGCGTGGCTCGGGAAATGATCGCCGACCTCGAGCAGGGCCGCATCTTCAGCTCGCCCATCGTGACCGAGGTGCAGCCGCTGAGCAATTACTGGCCCGCCGAGGACTACCACCAGGATTACTTCGAGCACCACCCCGAACAAAGCTACTGCGCCTTTGTCGTCGGTCCCAAGGTGGAAAAGTTTCGCAAGCATTTCGTCGAATTGCTCAAGCCCGGGGCTTGACGCGCCGCCTAAAATGGCGGGGTGACGCTTGACCTTGCCGTGAACCCGCTCCAACGTCTGGGCCCTGCCTGGCGCAGGGTCTTGCTCGGGCTGGTCCTGCTGCTGCCGCTGGCGCAATGGGGCGCCGTGCTGCACGGGCTGGAACACGACGTCCAAGCGTCGGCGCATCTGACCGATTCAGCGGACCCGTTTGACCCGGCCAACCCGGCCAATGGTGCGGACTCCCATGGGCCGGACTCCTCCGCAGCGCATGCCTGCGGGACCTGCCTGGCCTATGCCTCCCTCGGCGTGTTGGGCTTGCATGGCCTGCTGGCCGCGCCCTTGATCAGCGGCCTCGCCTTTGGGCTCGCCGTGCTGGTTCCGTGCCTGATCCCACGTCTGGCCGTGGTTCGAGCACGCAACCGGGGCCCGCCCGCGTTGGGCTGAGTGCCGTTGCTCTGGGGCGAGCGAGTCCGTCTTGGCGGACGCAGTCCCCCATTCAGCCGATTCCTGCGACTCCGCCCCGCGCTGGGGGCCCGTCTCGCGCCGTGGGCTCACCGTGGCCACGCACCTTCCTCTTCAGGGCATGCTCATGAAATCCGGTGGTTTCAAATTTCTTCCCGCCTTCCTGGCGCTGGCCGTGTTGGTGCTGCTGCCCATCGCGACGCGCAAGCTGATGGGCGGGCGTGATTTCAGCGAAGACCGCCCGGCGGCCACCGCAGGACCTGCTGCAGACCCCGTGTTCCGCGAGCTTGCTTGGCGCGAGCTCGAGCCTGAGAACTGGAATCCTGAGTCGGTCCTCAAGCAGGTGCGGCAAGGCGCGCCCTCCTTGGACGACAACGATCCCCGCATGCGCGAGCGCATGCAGCTGATGACCATGCTCTGGGCCAACGCACCCACGAACGCGCGCATGGACGAGTCTTCGGTGCGGCTGTCGGGCTATGTCGTTCCCCTGGAAAAAAACGAGGAGGGCATCACGGAATTCCTGCTGGTGCCGTATTACGGCGCCTGCATCCACGTGCCGCCGCCGCCCGCCAACCAGATCGTCCGCGTCGTTGCCCGTCCCGCCGTGCGCGACCTGCGCACCATGGACCCCGTGCGGGTCAGCGGGGTGCTGCGCATCGAGCGCAACAACTCCGAGCTCGGTCACAGCGGCTATGCGATGGTGGCCGCACGCGTCGAGCCCTACACCCCCTGAGCGCCCGCTTGCGCAAGGACAAGGACAAGGACAAGGACAAGGACATGACCATGCCATTCCTTCTTGATGCCGTGCCACGGGGCTCCCTCGTGCGGTGCCTGCTGCGTCGTGCCAGGACGGCCCTGGTGCTGATGCCCTTCGTCCTTCCCTTGGTGTTGCCGGTCGTGCACGCTTACCAGGGCAATCCTCCGCCGGTCGTGCCGCCATTCCAGGGCGACTACAAGGTGACCCGCTGGGGCGAACTGGTGCCCAAGGATTGGGACCCTTACGCCTCCCTGGGCGCCTTGAATCCGCAAGGTTCAGCGGCCCTGCCGTTCAACGACGCCTCGCCCGAGGCCATGGAGTTGAATGCCAAGTTGCGCGAAGTCTGGGACCACGCCCCGACCAACCGAGCCCTCGATGGCGCGCTCACGCGTCTGCCCGGTTACGTCGTTCCCCTGGAGGAAAGCCGGCAGGGCTTGAAGGAGTTCCTGCTCGTGCCTTACTTCGGCGCCTGCATCCACACCCCGCCACCGCCCGCCAACCAAATCGTCCACGTGGTGCTGGACAAGCCCATGCAAGGCGTGCGTTCCATGGACGCGGTCTGGGTCGTGGGCACGCTCAAGACCGTGCGCCGCGGCAGTGACATGGGCGTGAGCGGCTACCAGCTGCGCGCCACGGCGCTCGCGCCCTACCAGCGCTGAACGCGGCATGCCCATGCGCCCCAGACTCCAGCACGACCTTGGCGTCACAGCGCGTGCGCGGCGCTGTGCGCGTCAATGTGCACGTGCGCGGGCGATGCCCGCCTGGGTTGCGATGCTGCTGGTACTGGCCCTGCTCTGGGCGCAGGTGCTGGGGCTGGCGCACGGGGTGCGCCATGTCCACGCGCCGCAGGCCCACGTGCAGCACAGCCCGAAGGCTGGCGACGCGCACATGGACCCTGCCCATGTCGAACCACAAAGTCTCTTGGAGCACTTGGCCGCGCCCGATGGCGAGGTCCAGGACTGCCGTCTGTATGACCAACTCGGTCATGGCGGCCCGGTCGCGGTGCCGCTCATCGCCGCGCTGACGCATGCCTCACCGCTGACACCCGCCTGGGTCGTGCTGCAGGCCTTGCAGCCCCGACCCTGCGTCGCTTTCGCGGCGCGCGCCCCGCCCACGTCTCGCTGATTCCCTCTTCTTCTTGGCCAGGCCATGCAGTCCCCGTCGGACCGCGTGGTGGCCTGTTTTTGACTTGAAAATGATCGAGACGCTTTCATGAACCGAATGTCATCTTCCCGGCCCGTGCGGCACGGGGTTTTCGCGCTGGCGCCCGTCGCCGCGCTGGTCCTGATCAGCTGCCAGGCTTGGGCGCAGGACGCCGCCACCTTGCCCTCCGTCGTGGTGACGGGCAACCCGCTGGGCACGGCCGAGCAAATCGCTCCTGCTGAACAGCTGTCGGGCACCGCATTGCTGGAGCGCGGGCAGTCCACCCTGGGCGAAACGCTCAAGGGCTTGCCCGGCGTCAGCAGCACCTGGTTCGGCCCCAATGCCAGCCGCCCGGTGATCCGCGGGCAAGACGGCGACCGCATCGCCATCCTCAACAACGGCGGCGCCAGCCTCGACCTCTCCGCGCTGAGTTATGACCATGCCGTCACCTTGGATCCGCTGTTGACCGAACGCGTCGAGGTCCTGCGCGGTCCGGGCGTGCTGCAGTACGGCGGCAGCGCCGTGGGGGGGGTGGTCAACGTGATCGACAACCGCATTCCCCGCACGGCCGAATTTGGCGAGGAGGGCGGCGTCGCGGGCCGACTCGGCGCCTACTACGCCACGGGCGGCGACGAACGCGGCGGGGTCCTCTCCTTGGACGGGGGCAACAACCGCTATGCCTTGCATGTGGACGCGATGGCGCGCAAGTCCGACGACGTGGACATTCCGGTGTCGCGTGAGTGCACGCCCGACGGCGTGACACGCAGCGCCAAGCGCATCTGCAACTCGGCCAGCGAGTCCAGCGGCGGCGCCGTGGGCGGCACCCTGTTCTTCGACCGCGGTTACCTCGGGGCCTCGGTCTCCACCTACGACAAGGACTATGGCGCCGTGGCCGAGGACGAGGTCACGATCCAGATGCGCTCCAACCGCGTGGCGCTCGAAGGTGAACTGCGCGACCTGGGGCCCGTGCTGCGCAGCGTGAAGGCCCAGTTCAGCCAGACCGATTACCAGCACACCGAGTACGAGGGCGATGAAGTCGGCACACGCTTCAAGACCGATGGCCAGGACCTGCGCCTGGAGGCGCGCCATGTGCCCGTCGATGCCTTCGGCGGCGCGCTGGACGGCGTCGTGGGCTTGCAGTTCGACCGCACCGACTTCTCGGCCGATGGGGATGAGGCCTATGCCCCCAGCAGCCGCACGCGCCAGAGCGCCATCTTTGCCTACGAGGAACTTGGCCTGGGCTGGGGCAAGCTCAGCGCGGGCGCGCGGGTGGAGTCGGTCAAGGTCGAGTCCCTCGGCGCGGACGGCAATCCGGCCTTCACCACGGGCTCGCGCAGCTTCACGCCCACCAGCTACGCCCTGGGCGCCTTGTGGAACGTGGCGACGGAGTGGAAGCTGACTTCCAACCTCTCGCTCAACGAGCGCGCGCCGCGGCACTACGAGCTGTACGCCAACGGCGAGCATGTTGCAACGAACGCGGAAGAAATTGGCGACCCGGACCTGGACCTGGAGCGTTCCGTCAACGTGGACGTGGGCACGCAATGGCAACGTGGCGCGCACAAGGCGCAGTTGCAGTTGTTCCAGCACCGCTTCAGCAACTACATCTCGCTGGAAAGCACCGATCCGGCCAGCGATCCGCCGCAGTACACCTACACCGGGCTGCGCGCGCGCTTCACCGGCCTGGAAGCGAGCGGCAATGTGCGCTTGCTGGATGAACGCAATAAGCTGGACCTGGGCCTGAGCGCCGACCGCGTGAAAGCCGAGAACACCAGCACGGGGGAACCCCTGCCGCGCATCGCGCCGATGCGCGTCGGCGCCACGCTGCGCTGGAGCCGTGCCGCCTGGAAAGCGGGCGTGGGCGTGGACCGTTACGCCGAGCAGGACCGCGTGCCCGACGGCCAGGAAACCACCGACGGCTACATGCTGTGGAACGCCTCGCTCAACTACAGCGACAAGCTCGGTGGCCTGCCCGCGCTGTGGTACGCGCGCGTGGACAACATCGGTGACGTGGAGGCGTACTCGGCCTCGTCCATCCTGACGCAGACCGCGCCGGGCAAGTCACCGTTGCCGGGACGCAGCCTCAAGGTGGGCATGCAGCTGAGCTTCTGAGCTGCGTTTCACTGCGCAGGGCAGGCCGCCGCCGTGACCGTGATGCCCACCCGGGGCGGCGGCGGCGGTCGGCCCTGCCCATGGCGTGGCCAGACCTGCGCCGCCGTCCCGCGGTCCGTTCTGCCCGCAGGGGCCTCGGGTACGATCACCGTCGTGAATCAACTGGCTCTGACTCCGCTCCCTGGGCAAGGCGGGTATCGCGCTTGCGTGCCACCCGCCACGGCGGCACTTCCCCTACGCATGCAGAGGCAAACGGAGGCTTGAATGTCCATGCCCCGATGGACCCGGGTCGTCGCTGGCGTGCTGCTGGCCTTGGTGGTGGCGGCGGTCGCGGTGTTGGCCATGGCGGCGCTGCTGTTGCGGCAGCTGGACCATCCCTGGATCAAGCCGCGCATCGTCGCGGCGGTCGAAGCGGCCTCGGGCCTGCGCGTCGACTACCAGCGGGCCAGCGCATCACTCACCTCCGGCCTGCGGCTCGAACAACTGGTCGTGTACACGCCCGCGCCCTTCAATGGCGTCGCGCCCGAACTGCTGCGCGTGGGCCGCTTGGAAGCGGATTGGTCGCTGCGTTCGCTCGCGCTCGGCCCTGCACGGGTGGCGCGCGTGGCCGTGCACGATCTGTCCCTGACCTGGGTCGCCGATGAGGCGGGTGCCAACTCGCTGTCGGCGCTCACTTCCGAGCCGTCCGAGCCGCATGCGAATAACGACGACGCCTCGAGTGGGGCGTCGCGGCAACTCGCCAACATCTTCTCCGCGCTGGCGCCAGTCGCCCAGCTGGAGGTGACCGGGGTGGTGCTCGAGCACGTGCGCGTGCGCGGTGGCGCTGTCGTGGATCGCTGGTCTTTGCGTGGACTGGCCCTGGTGGCAAGGGCCCTGCAACAGAAGAACCCGGAAGGAGCGGCAGAAGTACCGGCGAGCGGCTGGGCGCTGCAGGCGGAGATGGGGCGGCCCGATGCGCCGCTGGCCCTGACCCTGTCGCGCACCGTGCCCTCGCAGGGCGCGAGCCCCAAGCATGAGAACACCGCCCTTGCAGGGCAGGGGCCAGCGGTGGCCGAGTTGATGCTGTCGTGGGGCATCCAAGCCGATGCCGCGGGGGCCCAAACGCAGATCGGTGTGGCGGTGACACGCCAGAACTTCGATGCGCGCATCCCCGCCGCCGTGCCCTTGCTAAGCGGCGCGGCGTCTGCGAAGGTCGATGCAAGTCGGCGCGGACTGGACATCGAGCTGCACCCCACCCGATTGGCCGACAGCGCCGAGGCGCAAGCCCAGCTGTTCCTGCCCGACGATGCCCAGGCCTCGCTGGTCCTGTCGCAGGCCCGGGTCGATGCCGATTTGGCCCGGCTGCTGCGGCTCATTCCCGCCGATCTGCGCCCCCTCACACTGGAGCGCGGCATGCTGCACCTGGAGTTGGCGGGACTGACGCTGGAGCCGGGCAACCCGCAGCCTTCGGTGCTGCGCTCTCCCGCGCGTTTGCGCTTGAACGTGCAAGCCGACGCCGCCCAGGCCCAGCTGGAGGCGGACAAGGCCGGCGACACGGTGAGTTGGAAGGCTGCTATTCATGCGCCCGATCTGGCCCTGGTCCGCCCCTTCGTGTCCCCAGCCGTCCTGGCCCGTCTGCCTTGGCAGCGCATGGGCGTGGACTTGTCCTCCCAAGGCCGGGCGGAGGCGCTCTTGTCATCCGCGCCGCGCATCACCCAGCGCACCGAGCTGCGCGTGCGTCAACCGGCGTGGGACCCCGTCGTGTCGGCCCGCGAGGTGGTCGCCGTGCTGGACTCGCGAGGCGACGCCTGGCGGCATCAGGGCGAATTGCACCTCGAGGCCGAGGGCTTGCGTGTCCATGAGCAAGACGCGGGCGCGCAGCGCTACACGCTGGCGTTCGACGTGAATCGCCCCTCGTCCGCGCCCAAGGACCAGACATTCGAAGCGCGGGTGCGGCTGTCCAGCCAGGCCGGGGTGAGGCTCGCGCTCGAGGCCGCGCTGGCCTTCGATCCGCGGGCCCGTGCCCTGCGCGGCAGCGTGAAAGCGAATCTGCCCGCCCAGCCTGTGCCTGCGGCCTTGCAGGCCTGGCTGCCCGCGCAACTCGATGCCGAGCGCTTGGCGCTGGACGTGGACGCGCAGGGGGTGCTGACGGGCGTGATCACCGGCGTCGGGGACGACGGCCTGCCCCAGTTCGCCCCCGACCCCCTGGCCAGCGCGGCACTGAACGGACAGGCCATGATCGAGGCGCGCGGCATCGACTGGCAGCAAGACGGTCTGATGGTGCAGGTGCCTGCGCTGCGCTGGCACCTGGTGTCGCATGCCGCCCCCGCGGCCCTGGCGCCAGCCCAGGCGCGTCGCACGCTGACCGGGACCTTGACCATGGAACGTGCGCGCGTCACCTTGGCCGAGCGCGGCCTGATCTTGACTGGTCTCTCGGCCAGCACGGGGGCCAGCTTTGGCGCGCAGCTGGGCGATGAACCCGAGTTCTCGCTGCAGCTCAAGATCGACGCCCTGGAGCAGCAACCCGCCTTGCCTTATGCCGTGCGCGGCCTGGTCTGGCAGCTGCGCGCCCGTCGCGACGCCGAGGGCGCATTCCTCCTGCCCGAGTTCAAGCTCACGCATGCGGCCACCCGCACCAGCCTCGCGGCCCAAGGGCGGCTCGACCTCGCGCCCGGGCGGCGGCGCTTCGCGCTGCAGGGCGCCGTGTCGCAAGACGTGGCGGGCTTGAACCTGCCCGGCGTGATGGAGGGGCGTGGACGCGCCAGCGTGGATTTCGAACTGGCCTCACCCGACCTCGCCACCTTCCGCACCCAAGCCAGCTTGCGGCTGGACGGCGTGAACCTGAGCCTGCCCGCGCAGGGCATCGTGGTCGAGGGGCTCGACGGCGACATCCCCGTGTACGAAGACCTCCACGTGGCGCAAGGCCGCGTGCGGCTGCTGGACACGCTCGCGTTCAACCCCTACGCCATGCTGCGCTTCACCGACCAATCACCGCTGCTGTCGCGCGGTGGCTATGTGTCGGCCGTGAGCATCACGACGCCATTAGTCCGCATCGCGCCGCTCGCGGGCAACTTGACGGTGCGGCAGAACGTGTTCGCCATGTCCCAGCTCGAAATGGGGGTGCGCGGAGGCCGCGTCACTGGCCAGAGCCGCTTGGACTGGCGCGGGCGGGATTCCTTGCTCGAGCTGCGCGTGCGCGCCACTGGGCTGCGCTCGTCGCGTGGTGAACCGTTCGACGGCCATGCCGCCGTGGTGATCGCCGCCCGGGACCGCAGCGTGAACGGGCGCGCGGAGATCCTGCGCATTGGCAACCGCCATCTCTTGGACTTGCTGGACTTGGCCGATCCCCGCGCCACCGACCCTGCGATCAACCAAGTCCGCCTCGCCCTGGGCCTGGGCTACCCCGATCACGTCCGGTTGCGATTCGACCAAGGCTTTGGCCGGCTGCTGGTCAAACTGGGTGGCGGGGCTGAACTGGTCCGCATCGACGAGGTCCGCGGCATTCCGCTGGGGCCGCTCGTGGACCGGGCCCTGCACGCCATGCAAATTTCGACAGACTGAGCCATGACGCATTCGATGAAGTATTCCACCCTGAACCCGCTGGTCTGTGCCCTGGCCTTGACGCTCGGCGGCTGCATCAGCGCCCCCGACGTGGTGCTGGTGGACCGCGCGACGGCGCTGGAAGAGCAGGCCGCCGGTTCGTTCGAGGAGTTGGAGCTGCGCTTGGCGCGCGCGGGCATGAATCCCACGCCTGTTCCCCTCACGCCCAACCAGCTCGAAGATCTGGGCATGCAGGCGCCGCCGCTGGTGGACCGGCTGAACAAGACACCCGCTGACCGGGTGGACGAGCTGCTGCGCCGCCACTGCATTGGCGAAGGCAACGATGGCTTGCTGGCCGACACACGCCGCGATTGCAAGGCCGGGCGCATGACGGCGGAGGACACCGCGCTGGTGCAGCGCGTCAACAGCGCGCGCCAGCAGTTGTGGGCGTGGATGCGCGAGCAAAAATCACGCACCGTGCCACAGGTCAGCGCGGACGACCTCCGCATGCGCTGGCAGCGCGTGCATGCCCAGGGCGTGGTGTGCGGCGCGCTGGTGCAGGCCGCGGACGGCAGCTGGGGCGAGAAGACATGCTGAGGCGGCTCGCGCGCCGCAGTGCATCGCTTGCGCTGTGCGTGTTCGCCGCCAGCGCCGGTCTGGCGCAGGCGCAGGATGCCGGGGGCCTGCGCGAGGGCGTGCTCGAGAGCGTGCTCGAGGGGGGCGACGGTGGCGATGGTGGCGACGGTTTGCGCGTTCCCGCGCGGCTGACCGTGGGCCTGGGCGACCAGTTCCTGGGGCAATTGGCGCCCCCCGACTCCCCCCTGAGCAGCACCTTGCTCTTCGTCTCGAATCGCAGCGTCGTGACCGAGCTGTACGCGCAGGACCTGGAGCAGGGGCGCGAGCGCCGATTGTTCGACGAAGGCGCCGACGTGACCTGGCCGCGCCTCAGCCCTGACGGACGGTGGCTGCTCTACATCTCCTTCCGCCGCGAGGCGGGCGGTCAGCTGTGCGTGCGTGAGATGCCCCGCGAGAATGGCCAGGACGACGAGGTGGGGAACCGCCGTTGCCTCGGCGCCGAGGTGCTGGCTTTGCAGGCCGAGTGGAAGGACAACACGCAGATCGTGCTGCTGCACCGCACGACCATCCAGGATGACCTGCAGTTGTCGCTGGTGACTGTGGTTCCTCCGAAGGAAGGCGGGGAGGGCGCCGCGTTCCAGCTTCACCCCCTGCCGAGTCGCAATCTCAGCAGCCCCGCTGTTTCGCCCGATGGGCGCTGGCTGGTGTATGTGCCGGTGCAGCGTTCAGCCAAGCCCGTGGGGCCGGGCTTCGCGGCGCGCGCCAGTGCCCGGCTGGAAGCGTTACGCCTGGACCAGCCCGGCGCCACCCCGGTGCCGCTGCCGCTGGACTTGCCCGGGCAAAGTGGCCAACCAGCGTTCTCGCGTGATGGACGCTGGCTGTATGTCACGCAGTTCTTCACCGACTCCAACGCCGACGGCGTGATCGATGCCGATGACCGCGGCGTGCTGTTTCGCCTGCCCTTTGACAGCGGCCGTGACGACGCCGTGGAACGGGCCGTCGCCGCCAGTCCCGACCAACTCAGCAGCCAGGCGTGGAACTGCCAGTACCCGGCCCCGGCGGCCACGGTGCTGGTGGCGACCTGTGAGCGTCATGGCGCGCTGGATGTCTACCAGTTGCCGCTCGACGGTCAGGTGCCCACGGCCTGGGACCTCCCGCGCCTGCGCGCTGAACTGCGCATGGTGGACCGCAAGGAAGACGAACTCCTGCTGTACCGCCAGCGCACCCAGCGCGAGACCCAGCCCGGCCCGCGACGCTTGTTGCTGATGCGCATGGCCCGCTTGCACCTGGGCTTGGAGGACTTTGACGCCGCGGCCCACTACGCGCGCCGCATGCGCGCGGTCGACGACCCCGCCACCGCGGGCCTGGAAGCGCCGCTCCTGGCCTTGATCGAACATCGGCAGGGGCTCAAGCTGGCCGAGCAGGGGCGCACGTTGGTCGCGGCGGCGCGCATGACGCAGGCCGAGCAGCGCGTCGCGCTCGACATCGCCGCCGCGCCCAGTCCGTCATCGGGCGCCTTGCGCCGCATCGTTCGCAGCGAGTTGGCGCAAGCCGCGGGCGACTACCCCCAGGCCCGCCAAGAGTTGGAGGCTGCCACCGCGATTCTGCGGGGCGCTGTCTCGGACACCATCCCGCGCGCGCTGCTGGAAATTTGGTACGAACGCGCCGACGCGCTCTACCGCTTGCTCGGCGAGCGCGATGCCTTGGTGGAGGCGGGCCGGTGGCTGTCGCACCATCCGGCGCTCAGCGACGAAGACCGCTTCGATTACGCCCGCGCCGGCGTTCGTGCCCTCTACCGCGGACGTCCCCAGGCTGAGGCCGACGCCGTGCTGGCCGGTGCATTGGCCCAGACGAATGTGAGTGCGAATGTGAGTGCAAAGGCGAGTGGACAGGCGAAGGCAGAGCGGCAGCCCCCGTCCTCTGCAGCGCAGGCGGCGCCGCAGCTGGATTCCACGTGGATCTTTGCCTTGGAACTCGGCCGCCACATCCTGGCGCTGCGCGAGGAGCGCGTGCCCCGCGCCCAGCGCGAAGCCTTGCTGGCCTTCTATCGCCAGCAGGACGGCCTGCCCAATGCCTCATGGGTTGCGCTGCGTCGGCGCGCCCTGGTGCAAGACGCGGTGGAACGCGCCGCGGAACTGGGCGCCGACAGCGTGATTGAGCTGCTGGCCCCGGTGTATCTGGACGACACGCCAGCCGGGACTCAGGAACACCGCCAAGCCGAGCGCCTCTACAGCCGCGCGCTCATGGGCCGCGCCTACCGGCGCCTTGCCAACCAGCGCCATGACGAAGCCCGCGCCGATTTCGACAGCGTGACGCGGCGCACCGGTTCCCTGGAAGCCGCGGTCGAATCCATCAGCCTGCGCTTAAGGGCCAACGTGGATTCCGAGGTGATCGAGCAGGAAGTCACGACCACCGCGCCCGGCATGGCCGAGCCCTTGCGGCGTTTCGTCAAGGCCTACGTGCTCACACGCCAGCTGGGCCGGATCAGGGACGGGCAAGAACACGAGAAAGCCGCGGCGGCGGCATGGGCCGAACTGCGCGCCGCCTGGCCCGTCTTGAAAGACCGCCCCGAGGCGCACGCGCTGCAGGGCGCCATCAAGCACGAAGATTTTTTGCGCAACCGCGAAGCGGCTTCGGCCGAGCGCGCCAACCGCAGTTACCGGGTGGCGCTCGACCTGGAGAGAGACAACCTGCGCCACCGGGCCATGCTGCTGGGTGCCTTGGGTTTGCTGCACACCCAGGCTGGCAACTACGCCATCGCCCTGGGGTATCTGGACCAGCGTGACCAGCTGCCCTACACCGACGACGCGGCGGGTTTGGCGGTGTCGCTGGCACGCGCCCGTGCGCTGCTGCACACCGGCCGCGACGCCGATGCAGCGCAGGCGGCGGACGAGGCCTTGGCGATGGTGGATGCCGCGTCCCGGACGTCCACATCGCCCGCATCGCCCGCATCACGTTTGGCCGAGCGCTACGGCGCGCTGGTGCAAGATCGCGCCGCGCTCTACAACCTGTCGGCGGGGCGCTTTGACCGTTCCCTGGCGCTGTACGACCGCCTCCTCGCGCCCTCGGACGCCCGCGCTGAAACCTCAGCGCCCTCGCTGCCCACCCGCAACGCGCTGGTGCAGCGCCTGGCCCGCAGCGCCGCGGCGCTGGGCGCGCAGCAGCCAGTGCGGGCGCTGGTGGACCTGACGCGGCTCGAGCGTGAACTGGCCCATCCCGCGACGCCGGCCGTGTTGCCTGCACCCGGTTCGCGCGCCACGCCGACGCAGGCCTTGCGCGCGCAGCGCATCGTGGCGTCAGGGCTGCAGGCCCAGGCGCATGCGCGCTTGGGCCACTTCGAGGAGGCGGCCCTGGCGCTGGAAGAACGGCGCGGCCTGTTCGTCGCGCAGTTCAGCGAAACGGACCGCGACGAAGACCTGCGTGCGCTCATGCTGACGGAACTGCAGCTGGCCGAGAACGCGGTGGACCGCAGCGATGCGCCGAAGGTTGCACGCTGGCTGGGGCAAGCCCTGCGCCGTGCCGATGCCTTGGCGCGCCGCGCCGGCGTTCCGCTGGACGTGGGGCAGCTCAACACGCTCTGGTTCGCGGCGCAATGGCAGGAGGGGCTGGCCGGGCAGGCAGGCCGCGCTGACTCCGTACCCGCAACCGCGCGGCCCTCCCTGCCCTTCGATCTGCCGGCGCGCCTTGAACAGGCGCGCCGGGGGCTTGCTGAACGAGCCGACCGGGACGCGGTCTGGCGTGTCTGGCAGGCCTGGTTCGAGGTCTATCTCGCGCTTGGCGACAACGATCTCCGAGTGACCGGCCCGCGCTGAATCGCTGGGGCCACGGCTATACTGATTCGATCCTATGAAATTGCTCAAGCGACTGCTGACCATGGGCGGTGCCGTTCCCTTGATCGGCATGACCCTCTTGGCCTTGTTGGTGCTGGTGGTCGCCGTGCTGGGCTTCGGTTTCAGCCCCGCGCCCGGCGATACCCTCACCATCGCCGCCGGGCCAGAAGGCAGCAACTTTGCGCGGACCGCGGCGCGCTACCAGAAGATCCTGGAGCAGCAGGGCGTCAAGCTCAACATCCTGACCACCGGCGGCTCTCGCGACAACCTGCGCCGGCTGATGGACCCCCAGCAGAAGGTCGACGTGGCCTTGGTGCTGGGCGGCCAAGCTGGCGAGGCGGAGGTGGAAAAGCTGGTGTCGCTGGGCAGCGTGTCGTACCAGCCGCTGATGCTCTTCTACCACGGGCAACCGAAGAAACTGCTGTCGGAATTCAAGGGCTTGCGCCTGGACATTGGCGAGGAGGGCAGTGGCTCTCGCACGCTGGCCTTGGCGCTCCTGGCCGCCAACGGCATCAAGCCTGGCACGGATGGAGCGCAAGGGGGTGACAATACGGTGCTGGTCAACACCCCCGACCAGGACATTGCCAAGGCGCTGGTGAGCGGGCAAGTGCATGCCTTCTTCGCCATGAACGAATCCACGCCCACCGCCCTGATCCGCGAGCTGCTGCGCAGCGGCAAGGTGCACCTGTTCGATTTCGCGCAGGCCGAGGCCTACACGCGGCGCTTCTCCTACCTGAACAAGCTGACCTTGCCGCGCGGCGCCATCAACCTGGGTGAGGACATCCCTGCCACCGACGTGCGGCTGATTGGCCCCACCGTGCAACTGGTGGCGCGGGAGGGCTTGCACCCGGCCTTGTCGGACCTGTTGCTGGAGGCAGCGCGTGCCGTGCATGCACGTCCCGGCATGTATGCCAAGCCCGGCGAGTTTCCATCGCCGATCGAGCGCGAGTTCCGCATCAGCGAGGACGCGCAGCGCTACTACAGCTCGGGCCGCAACGTCCTCTACCGAACTTTCCCCTTCTGGGTGGCGAGCCTGATCGCACGGGTGGCGGCCATCCTGGTGCCGGTCCTCATCGTGCTGATCCCGGGCATGCGCGTTCTGCCCGTGGTCTACCGATGGAGCATGACCCGCCGCATCTACCGCTATTACGGCGAATTGCAGAAGCTGGAGAAGGAATGGCCAGATGCGGACACGGCGCGGCGTGCGGAATTGCTGCAGCGTTTGGACCGCATTGACGCCGCGGTGTTCAACACCCGCGTGCCCTCGGCCTTCGGCGACCTGTTCTATGACCTGCGCGGGCACATCGCCCAGGTGCGTCTGCAGTTGCAGCAGAAACCCACGGCGTGACAAACGCCGGCGCGTTCTTTCATTTATCCATGAATTCCAACGTCATCGCCGCACTGCTTCCCGTCGTGCTCCTCGTGGTCCTGGGTTATGTCGCGGGCCGCTTGCGCTGGCTGCGTCCCGAATCCGCCAAGGACCTGTCCAACCTTGTTTTCCTCGTGCTCATGCCGGCGCTGATGTTCCGCACCATGAGCAAGGTGGACATCGCGCACCTCGACCCGCTGCCGCTGCTGGGCTACTTCAGCGCCGCCTTGCTGCTCTTCGCGTTGACGCTGGCCTACCACGGCATGCACCGGCTGTCGCTGGTCAAGGGGGCCGTGCTGGGCGTGGCCGCCACCTTCAGCAACCTCGTGATGATTGGCATCGCCTTCATGAGCCTGGTCTACGGCGAAGCGGGACTGGTGGTGCTGCTGTCCATCGTCTCCGTCAACGCCCTGGTGCTGCTGACCACGGGCTCCGTCGTGCTGGAGCTGGCCGTGGCGCACGAGGCGCTTCAAGCGCCGCACCCGTCTGGGGCCGCGCCAGCGAGGCCGTCGGGTGGTCGCGTGCTGGGCCGCACGGTGGCGCAGGCGGTGAAAAAATCACTGCTGCACCCCGTGCCCATTCCCATCGTTGCGGGCTTGCTGTTTGGCCAGACCGGCTGGGTCATTCCCGAGGTGATCGACAAGCCTCTGCAATGGCTGGGCAACGCGATGGGGCCGCTGGCCCTGCTGCTGGTGGGCGTCACGTTGGCGGGTGCCCGTGCGCGTGAACACCTGCGCGGCGCCTTGGCCCTGACCTTGGTGAAGAACCTCGTGCTGCCCGCGCTGGTGGCGTGTTTTGGCCTGCTCTACGGCGTCTCGGGCCTGCCCCTGGTGGTGATGGTGGTCGCCGCCTCCTTGCCCGCGGGCGCCAATTCCTTCCTGTTCGCCCAGCGCTACAAGGTGGCGGAGGATCTGGTCACGGCCGGCATCACCGCGTCCACCTTCGCCGGGCTGTTGACGGTGCCGCTGGTGATGGCGCTGGCGGCGCGCTTGGGCTGAATCCCGGAAGCCCTCCGCAATCAACTCCGCGCCGGCGTGGTCACCGGAAAAGGTTCCCGCCACGCCGCAAGCTCATTCAGCCGTTCGTGCCAGCGTCGGATCGCGGGGAATTCCTGCAGCGGAATCCGGGCGCGCTCGGCGTAGGGCAGCGTCACGGCCACGGCGAAGTCGGCCACGCTCAAGGTTTCACCGACCAGGAAGCTGCGCGTGCGCAGATGCGCGTCAAGCACCTGCGCGCTGGTCTCGAAGAACGCGGTGGCGCTGTGCACTGCTGCCGCGTCTGGCGCGCCCAGGCCCAGCGCCGGCTTGATCAGGTACTCGAAGTACAGCGTGCCACCATGGCGCGTGAAGTGCGCCATGTCCCAACTGAGCCAGCGCAGCACCTCGATCTGCCGCGCATCGTGCGGCCAGAGGCCGGCACCGGTCAGGTCGGATAGGTGGCACATGATGGCGTTGGATTCCCACAGCGTGCCGCTGGCGTGCTGCAACACCGGCACCTTGCCATTCGGATTCAGCGCCAGGAAGTCGGGCTGTTTGTGCTCGCCCCGGGCGAGGTCGACGTGCACGAATTCCACCGGCGCCTGCATGTGTCTGGCCGCCGCGCAGGCTTTGCGCGGGTTCAGCGTTTCGGCGTAAAAGAGCTTCATGCGTCTTGCTCAGTGGCCAGCAGTTCAACCAGTTGCTCGAAGCTGCTGGTCCAGCCCTCGTTGTGGCCATCGCGCGAGGCCACGGAAGTGAAGCCGGTCTGCAGGAAATTCATCCGCGTCCTGCGTGGTCCGAGTGCCTCGAAGGTCACGGTGACCAGTGTCATGGGGCCGGGCTGGCCCTGATCGTCGAGCCAGCCGTGCGTCATGACCAGGCGTTCGGGTTCCACGATTTCCCGGTACACGCCATGCACCCAGTGGTCTTGCCCTTCGGGCGAGCGGATGCAGGCGCGGTAGGCGCCGCCCACCCGCACGTCGGAGCTGGCTTCACCGCGGGTGAAGCCGCGCGGAGCAGCCCAGCGGGCCATCTGCTCGGGGTCGGTCCAGGCGCGGAACACCAGGGCACGCGGGGCGTCGAAGATGCGCGTGAGGATGAGTTCGCTGTCGGCAGAGGTGAGGGCCTCAGTCCTTGCGTTCATGGGATTGCTCCTGCTGTTGAAGTTCATCAAGGTGGGCGGCGAGCTGGTCGAAGCTCCGTTCCCAGTAGCTGCGGTAGTGGGTCACCCAGTCGGCCGCAGCCTTCAGCGGCACCGCTTCCAGGCGGCAGGGCCGTGCCTGCTTGGCGCGCGAGCGGGTGATGAGCCCGGCGCGCTCCAGCACCTTCAGGTGCTTGGAGATGGCGGGCTGGCTCATGGCAAAGGGCTCGGCCAGTTCCGTGACGTTGGCTTCTCCGGTGGCCAGGCGGGCCAGGATCGCGCGGCGCGTCGGGTCCGCCAGGGCGGCGAAGGTGGCACTCAAGGGGTCCATGTGCATTTAAATAACCAATTGGTTTTATAACTGATTGGATTTTTAATGGGTAATGGCGCCGTGTCAAGCGTGTTGCTTGAATGGCCACTGGCGAAAAGGGGGGGCGGCTGGTCGCTGCGGGCCCGCGCGGCAAGTGACGCCCTGGCGATCGCGGGCGGATGTGGGATGTGGTGCGGCAGCTCGGTGCTGACGTTTGAAGAAGCTGATCGCGCAAGGGCAGCGAGCGCGAATTTCAACAGCCGTTCAGGGCTGCGCCGAACCGGTTCGTTCGCGTTGTGCCTGTCGAAACGCGCCCTGGCCCATCCACGGTGGGCAGAGGCTCAGCAGTCCGAACGGGGGGCCTTTTTCAGCATGTCCCTGGCTGGATTCAACCTCAGGGGGCCAGTCGCTCGCGCACCCAGTTTGTGCCTTCCAGCCGGTAGCGCAGCCTATCGTGCAGCCGGCTCGGCCGGCCCTGCCAAAACTCCCAACGGTCCGGCACCAAACGGAACCCGCCCCAATGTGGCGGGCGGGGCGGGTTCAGCAAGTATTGCGCGCCGTAACGGGCCGCGTTGGCAACGAGCACGCCGCGCCCTGCGATGACCTGGCTTTGCGGGCTGGCCCAGGCGCCGATGCGTGAGTCCAGCGGGCGGCTCTGGTAGTAGGCGTCGCTTTCTTGCGCGCTGACCTTCTCCACGCGGCCTTCGATGCGCACCACGCGTTCCAGCTCGACCCAGTGGAATTGCAGCGCCGCATAGGGGTTGCCCGCGAGTTCGCGGCCCTTACGGCTGTCGTAGTTGCTGTACCAAACGACGCCGCGTTCGTCGTAGCCTTTGATCAGCACGACCCGGGACGAGGGCCGCAGGTCGCTGCCCACGGTGGCCAGCGTCATCGCGTTGGGTTCGGGCAGCTCGGCCTGCAAGGCCTCGTTCAGCCATTGTGCGAACTGCCGCAGCGGGTCCGCGTGCGAGGCATCTTCGCTGAGTTCGGCGCGTCCGTAGGTCTTGCGCAGCGCCGCCAGTTCGGTGGCGTTCAAGGGCGTCGCGGGTGGGGTAGGGCTCATGGCGCGATTGTAGGTAGCCGCTCTCGCAGGAAGTCCAGGAACACCCGCGTCTTGACCGGCAGGTGGGCCTGCTGCGGGTGGTAGGCGTACAAGCCCGGAAATCCGGCGCTGTACTCCGGCAGCACCTCGACCAGCGCGCCCGTGCGCAGGGGCTCGGCCAAGGTCAGGTCCCAGCCCATGGCGATGCCCAGGCCCGCCACCGCCGCGTTCAGGCTGGTCTGCCAATGGGTGATGACCAGGGGGCCGCGCACCGCGTATTCGACGATGACGCCATCCACCAGAAACTCCCATTTGTAGATCGCGCCGCTGCTGCGCATGCGGTAGTTGATGCAGCGGTGCGCCGCCAGCTCGTCAGGGTGCCGCGGCGTGCCGAACTCGCGCAGGTAAGCGGGCGAGGCCACGCAGCGCATGCGGAACTCGCGTGTCAGCGGCACGGCCACCATGTCGCGTTCCAGCGATTCACCGATGCGCATGCCCAGGTCCAGGCCATCGCGCACGATGTCCACGAACCCATCGTCGTACATCAGTTCCAGGCCGATGTGGGGGTGTCGCGCGAAGAACTCGGGCAGCAGCGGCTCGATCAGGAACTGGCCCGCCATGTAGCTCAGCGTCAGCCGCAGGGTGCCGCCCTCGACGCCCGCGCTCGATTGCAGGTCCTCGGTGGCGGCCTTGAGACTGGCCAGCGCGGGCGCGACGCGGGCCAGGTAGGCGTGGCCGGCTTCACTGAGGTTCACACTGCGGGTGGTGCGTTCGAACAAGCGGACACCCAACCGGGTTTCCAGCTTTTTGATGGTCTGGGACAGCGCGGCGGGTGTCACGCCCAGGGCGTGGGCCGCCTGCGTGAGGCTGCGGTGGGCCGCTACCTGCTCAAAAGCCGCCAGTGCGGCCAGAACGTCGGATTGCATGGGGGCGATTGTTAAGTGGAAGTTGATAACCTAGATAGACACTTGGTATTTCTCTTTATGTCGCACTGCGGCACACTGCCGCGGTTTGTTGCGTCCATGACCCGTTCCCCGCTCGGACGTGGCGCCTGATCCGCTTTCCCGCAGACCCCTTCAGCCCAAGGAGACTCCATGGCAGTTTCATTCACCCTCAACGGCAAACCTGCTTCGGTCAATGTTGACCCGGGCACGCCCATCCTCTGGACGCTGCGCGACACGCTGGGCATGACTGGCACCAAGTTCGGCTGCGGCATGGCCATGTGCGGTGCTTGCACCGTGCACCTCAATGGCGCGGCCATCCGTTCCTGCGTCACCCCGGTGGCCTCGGCCGAAGGCCAGCGCATCACCACCATCGAATCGCTGGCGACCGACAAAGTTGGGCGCGCGGTCGAGGACGCCTGGGTCAAGCACGACGTGGCCCAGTGCGGCTACTGCCAAAGCGGCCAGATCATGAGCGCCACCGCGCTGCTGGCCAGCAACAAGAAGCCGAGCGATGCCGACATCGACGCCGCCATGGCCGGCAATGTCTGCCGCTGCGGCACCTACGCGCGCATCCGCGCCGCCATCCATGACGCGGCCCGCGCCTTGGCCTGAGAACGAAGGGAGAACCTCATGACCACCACCACACCCTTCCATTCCCGACTGATCGACGCCCAACTGATCGGCGCCTTGCCCAAAGGCCTGCAGGCCTTGGCCCAGCGCCAGAGCGGCACGGCACTCGACGCCGGTGACGGCCTGCCGCGACGCTCCTTCCTCAAGCTCGCCGCGGGCTCGGGCTTCGCGCTCGGCGCCTTCCCGCTCGTCGCCTCGGCGCAAGGCGCGGGCGGCGCGGCGGCCGGCGGCCTCAAACCCACGCAACAACCCGCGGCCTTCGTGCGCATCACCCGCGACGGCGTCGTCACCGTCACGGTCAACCGACTGGAGTTCGGCCAGGGCTCTCACACGGGCTTGGCCATGGTGCTGGCCGAGGAACTGGACGCCGATTGGGCCCAGGTGCGTGCCGTGCACGGCAACGCCGACGCGGCCTATGTGGACCCGGCCTTCGGCATCCACATCACGGGGGGCTCCAACGCGCTCAAGAATTCCTACACCCAGTACCGCGAGCTGGGCGCGCGCACCCGCGCCATGCTGTTGGCCGCGGCCGCCCAGCAATGGAAGGTCGCACCGTCCGCGCTGCGCACCCAGGCTGGCGTGGTGATTGGCCCCGGCGGCGCCAAGCTGAGCTACGGCGAACTGGCCGAGGCCGCGATGCAGCTGCCCGTGCCGGAACAAGTGACGCTCAAGGACCCGAAACAATTCCGCCTGATCGGCCAGCCCACGGGGCGGCTGGACGCGCGCGCCAAGTCCAGCGGCGGCCAGGCTTTCGGCATCGACGTGCGCTTGCCCGGCCTGCTGACGGCCGTGGTCGCCTACCCGCCTGTCTTTGGTGCCAAGCTGCAGTCGGTGGACGACGCGGCGGCCAAGGCCGTACAAGGCGTGCGTGCCGTGCTGCGCGTGCCCCTGGAACGCGGCGCCGAGGGTGTGGCCGTGATCGCCGAGGGCTATTGGGCCGCCAAGCAGGGGCGCGACGCGCTCAAGGTCGAATGGAACACCAGTGGCGTCGAGAAGGTGGACAGCGCGCGCCAGCTCGCCGCCTACCGTGAACTGGCGACCAAGCCGGGCGCCTTGAAGTACGACGCCGACCTGTCCAAGCTGGCTGGCGCGCCCCGCAAGATCAGCGCGGAGTTCGTGTTCCCCTACCTGGCCCATGCGCCCATGGAGCCGCTCAATTGCACCGTGCAACTCACGGGTCAGGGTGCGAATGCGAAGGCCGAACTGTGGACCGGCACGCAGATGCCCGGTCTCGACGCTCTGGCTGCCGCGAACACGCTGGGCGTGACGCCGCAGAACCTCAAGATGAACGTGCAGATGGCCGGTGGTGGCTTCGGCCGCCGCGCCGTGCCCAGCAGCGAGTACGTGGTTCATGCCTGCGCGGTGGCCAAGGCCGCGCGCACGGCGGGACTGGACGCCCCGGTGCGCACGCTCTGGAGCCGCGAGGACGACATCAAGGGCGGCTATTACCGTCCCATGCACCTGCACCGCGCCGAGATCGGCTTCGATGCCAAGGGCGAGATCCTGGGCTGGAACCACGTGATCGTGGGCCAGTCCATCCTCAAGGGCTCGCCCTTCGAGGCCTTCATGGTCCAGAACGGCGTGGACGCCACGATGGTCGAGGGCATGAAGGAGCCCTACGACGTGCCGATGAAGCTCACGGTGCACCACCCGCAGCAGAATGTGCCCGTGCTCTGGTGGCGCAGCGTGGGCTCCACCCACACGGCCTACGTGATGGAGACCCTGGTGGACGAGATTGCTCGCGCCACGAAGCAAGACCCGGTGGCCTACCGCCTGAAGCTGATCGAAGGCAAGCACCCGCGCCACGAAGCCGCGCTGAAGCTCGCGGTCGAGAAATCTGGCTACGGCAAGAAGAAGCTCGCCGCCGGGCGCGCCTGGGGCGTGGCCGTGCACGAGTCCTTCAACACCGTGGTCGCCTACGTGGTCGAGGCCTCGGTGAAGGACGGCATGCCCAAGTTACACACCGTGACCGTGGGCGTGCACTGCAACCTGGCCGTCAATCCCAAGAGCGTGGAAGCCCAGGTGCAGGGCGCGGCCCTGATGGGCCTGGGCATGTGCCTGCCGGGCGCGGCCATCACGCTCAAGGACGGCGTGGTGGAGCAAAGCAACTTCCACGACTACACGGTGGCCCGCATCACCGACATGCCTAAGATTGCCGTGCACATCGTGCCCAGCGCCGATGCGCCCACGGGCATGGGCGAACCGGGCTTGCCGCCCCTGGCGCCGGCCTTCGCCAACGCCATCGCGCGGTTGACGGGCAAGACACCGCGCCAGCTCCCCTTCAAGCTGGACGCGGCCTGAGACGCGGGCACGCGCTGACGCAACGACGAGGAGCGCCCCATGGACAGTCTGGACTTGCGCGTGCTGGCCGATGCGCTGGCGTGGAAGCGGGCCGGCCACGCCGTGTCCCTGGTCACGGTGGTGCAGACCTGGGGTAGCGCGCCGCGCCCGCCGGGCGCGCTGCTGGCCGTGCGCGGGGACGGGCTGGTGAGCGGCTCGGTCTCGGGCGGCTGCGTCGAGGATGACTTGATCGCCCGCGCCAAGGCCGCCTTGGCGGCCGCAGCCTCAACGGCCGACGCCGCGACAGAAGCAAGGTCCCGTCCCGAACTCATCGTCTACGGTGTGGACAAGGACGAGGCGGCGCGCTTTGGCCTGCCCTGCGGTGGCACGCTGCGCTTGGTGCATGAGCCGCTGCAGTCGGTGTCCTGGATCGAGGACGTGTTGACCCGCACGGCGGCGCACCAGTTGGTGGCTCGCACGCTGGACCTGGCCACGGGCGCGGTCACGCTGGCCCCGGCCGTGCGTGGGCAGGAGCTGGTGTTCGATGGCCAGCAACTGACCACGCTCTTTGGCCCGCGCTGGCGCCTGCTGCTGATCGGCGCGGGGCAGCTCTCGCAGGCCGTGGCGCAGATGGCGAAGCTGCTGGATTTCGAGGTGCTGGTTTGCGACCCGCGCGAGGAATACGCCGGCAGCTTCGATGGCGCTTCGGGGGCAGGCCCGCACGCCATGCCGGACAGTGTTCAGAGGATCGCCGGCATGCCAGACGATGTGGTGCGTGAGCTGATGCCCGATGCCCACACCGCCATCGTCGCGCTCACGCACGACCCCAAGCTCGACGACATGGCGCTGCTCGAAGCCCTCAAGTCCGCCGCCTTCTACGTGGGCGCGTTGGGTTCTCGGCGCAACCAAGGCGCGCGCAAGCAGCGCCTGGCCGAGCACTTTGACCTCAGTGCCGAGGAACTGGCGCGCCTGCATGGCCCGGTCGGCCTGGACCTGGGCGCGCGCACGCCGGCCGAGATCGCCGTGTCCATCCTTGCCGAGATCGTGCAAGTGCGCAACGCGACCTATCTGCGCGCGCGGCGCGAAGCCGCCGCGGCATCGGATGCCGCGTTGGACGACGTGACGACTGCCATGGCAGGCATCGCTGCTTCCACCTGCGCGGTCGCGCGCTGAACCCGGCCGCGCGATGAGCTTTGTCGTCCTGCTGCTCGCCTCGGGACGGGGTGAGCGTTTCCTGGCCTCGGGCGGCGCGGCGTTGGCGCCGCACAAACTGCAAGCCCCCCTCGAGGGGCAGACCGTGTTGCAGCGCACGCTGGACGCCGTGCGCGCCAGTGGCCTGCCCTGGCATTTGGAGCAGGCCGGTCATCCTGGCATGGGCGACAGCATCGCCGCGGCCGTGCGCGCGGCATCGCTCACTTATCCAAATGCGCGGGGCTGGCTCATCCTGCCCGCGGACCTGCCGCTGATCCTGCCCGACACCTTGCGCCGCGTGGCCAACGCGCCCCCTGCGTGGCGGGTCGTGCGGCCCGTGTACCAGGGCGAGGCAGGGCACCCGGTGCGCTTCACCCAGGACTGCACGCCCGACCTTCTGGAGCTGCGCGGGGATGTGGGGGCTGCGGCGGTGGCGCGCCGTCATGGCCCGCCGCAAGCGATCGAGGTGGACGATGTCGGCTGCGTCACCGACATCGACACGGTGGAGGATTGGGTCCGCGCCCAGGCCTTGTGGCGCGCGCGCGTCTGAACCGTCAGGCCGCCCTGCGCCAAGTTTCAGGGTGTGTTTCTCGGCGCGTGTTTCAGCAACGCCTCCAACGCCCGGTCTCGTATGCCGTGGGCGCGCAGGCTCTCCAGTGTCTGCAAGGCGTAGTCCTGGGTGCTGCCGTAGATGCCGCGCGCGTTCTTGAAGATGTGTTCGTACTGTTGCGCGCTCAGGTTGCCGGTGTAGTTGGGGCTGCGCCGTGACAAGGTGAAGGCCAGGGCCTGTACGGGGCCATGCGGCGTCTCGCAGTGCATCCAGCGTGGGTCGTAGACGCCTGTGGGCATCTCGCGTTGCCAGAGTTGAGTCAAGGTGGCGGGGGCTTGCTTGCGCGCGATTCGGTAGACCACGCCCTGGCAGCTGCCGCCGGACAGCAGGGCGAAGACCAGGCCCGGCAACTCGACCGTGCCGCGGTTGATGCGGCTCCACATCTTGAGCGCGCGGTGCCAGCCGCGCACCCGGGCCATGCGGCGCTCGGTGTAGTCGAAGTCCGGCCGCCAGATCAGTGAGCCATAGCCGAACAGCCAGAAATCGCCTTGGTGGGGACCGTGCTCGGGGTGGTGCTCCGACCATTCGCGCAGCGCGCGCGCGAGCAAGGGAGCCGGGTCACGCAAGGGGCGGGGCCAGGTGGCGGTCATGCGCGGGAAATTCTGGTTCAGGTCGGACCGAGTCGGCCCCCATGGGCCAGCCAGCGGTCCAGCGGTTGTGGCTTGGCGTGCAGGTAGCCTTGCTGCGCCGTGCAGCCGTGAGAGGAAAGGAAGTCCGACTGGGCGCGTGTTTCCACGCCCTCGGCGACCACCTTGAGTTCAAGGTGGCGTGCCATGGACAGGATCATCTCGACGATGGCCGTGTCGCCCGGATCGTGCGGCGTGTCGGTGATGAAGCTGCGGTCGATCTTCAGCTCGTGCAAGGGCAAGCGCTTGAGGTAGGCCAGGCTGGAGTAACCGGTGCCGAAGTCGTCGATCGAAAAGCGGATGCCGCGTTCGGCCAGCGCTTCCATGCGCTCGATGGTCTGCTCCAGATCGTCCAGCAGCAGCCCTTCGGTGACTTCAAAGATCAGTTGCGTGGGGTCGGCGTGCTGCCGGTCCAGCAAGGCCAAGGCATGTTCCACGAAATCAGGTTGGTGGAATTGCTGCGGGCTGACGTTGATGGACACCGGCACCGGATGGCCCGCCTCACGCAACTGACGCTGGATGCGGCAGCCTTGTTCCAGCACCCAGTCCCCCAGGTTGAGGATCAGATTGCTTTCCTCGGCGATGGGGATGAAGCGCGAGGGCGGGATGGCGCCCAGCGTGGGGTGGGTCCAGCGCAGCAGGAGTTCGACGCCCACGATCGCGCCCACCGCGTCGACCTGGGATTGCAGGTGCAGCGCCAGTTGGTCCTGCGTGATCGCATGCATCAGGTCGTGCTCGAGCTTGAGCTTGTCTTCCACCTCTTGTTGCATGCCCGCCTCGAAATACGCGACGCGGTTGCGGCCCGCGGACTTGGCGCGGTACATGGCCGTGTCCGCGTCGCGCAGCAGTTCCTCGGCACCCTGGGCCATGCCGCCCAACACCACCACGCCGATGCTGGCGTGGGTGCTGTAGGGCTGCCCATCGAGCATGAAGGGCTGTCCGAAGGACTCCCGCACCTTGTCCGCCACCACGCGCGCGGCGCGGGCCTCGCCTTGCGCGTCCATCGGGCTGTGCGGCGAGAGGATCACGAATTCATCGCCGCCCAGGCGCGCCACCGTGTCTTCCTCGCGCAGCAGCCCGCTCAGGCGCTTCGCCACCGCGACCAGCAGGGCGTCGCCGGCGGCGTGGCCGCGCGCGTCATTGATGTTCTTGAATCGGTCCAAGTCCAGGTAGAGCAGGGTGCCCCCCTGGGTGCCGCGCCGCGCGCTGGCCTGGGCCTGGTTGAGACGGTCGATCAAGAGGCGGCGGTTGGGCAGGCCCGTGAGCTCGTCGTAGTAGGCCAGCCGGTTCAGGGCCTGGGCCGTGTGCTGCAGCTCGGTGTTCACGCGCCGCAGATCGTCCTGTCCCTCTTTCAGCGACAAGGCGAAATCCCGCTGGCGCTCCAGCGAGCGTTCCAGTTGCTGCAGCAGCACCGCGCAGGACAGGGTGATGACGGCGTTGATGAACAGGAAGTTGACGGTGATGACCACCCACTCGACGAAGGGACGTTCGTCAAAGCCAGCGACGTGCAAGTCGGTGTTGCCCAAGTAGCCGATGGTCATCAACGTGACGGCGTTCACCGCCAGCGCGAACAAGGCCGGGCGTAGGCCCAGCAGCAGCGCCGCCATGACCGGAAAGGCGATCAGGTAGATCTGACTGACGGGGCCGACGTAGAACAGGAACCAGACGCCGATCAGGTAGATCAGGGCCAGCAGGTTCCAGGTGCGTGCCAGGTAACTCAGGCGCTGGGACCGCCACAGCACCAGCACCCAGACGAGGGCGATCAAGTCCACCCACGCGATGCCCCACAGGCCTTGCTGCGCGGCCAGCCAAATGCCAGGCGCCGCCGTCAGCACGCCCAGTACTGCGACGAAGGCCAGGATGGTGGAGAGAATGCGTGCGCGCCAGTCGTGCAGCACCTCGGGCTCGGACGCGGTCGAGGCCAGGGCGTGCTGAAGCAGGGTGGTTGCTTTCAAGGGGCGGAACCTCGCAGGGGGCTGGCCGGCGCAAGCCGCTGGCCAGCCCTCATCCTAGCGTGAGTCGGGCAGGGCGGGTAGCGTGCGCGTGCACTCCGAAGCGGGCCAACGCGGCTGACCCGGCGGGTGCCACTCAGCGCAGCCCGGCGCCCGCGGCGTATTCGGCGCGCTGGATCAGTTCCACCTTGTAGCCGTCCGGGTCCGTCACGAAGGCGATCACCGTCGTGCCGCCCTTGACCGGGCCCGGCTCACGCGTGACATTGCCTCCCGCCGCCTTGATCTTCTCGCAGGCCGCGTAGGCGTCTGGCACGCCGATGGCGATGTGCCCGTAGGCTCCGCCCATTTCATACTTTTCAACACCCCAGTTGTAGGTCAGCTCGATCTCGGCCTGGTCCGGATTGCCGTTGCCGTAGCCGATGAACGCCAGCGAGTACTTGTACTCCGGGTTCTCGGACCGGCGCAGCAAGTTCATGCCGAGGACCTTCGTGTAGAAATCGATGGAGCGCTGCAGGTCGCCGACGCGCAGCATGGTGTGGAGGAGGCGCATGAGAGGAATTCCCTGGATTGGAAGCCTAAAAACAGGCGCGCAGCATAGCGCGTAGGGGGAAAGCGGGTGGGGTTACCGGGAAATATTTCGGCGCCGACGAAGCGCGAAGTGGCACCAACTGCAAAAGGACCTCGCGAAGTGCGTGCCCATCTACGCCACGGAGCATCAAGGCGCCCAGCAGGCAAGTTGTGTCACTTACCGGAGCGACGGCGTGGTTGGGCCGTGCGTAGCTCCTTCTCGCTAAGCACGTATTCCGATTTGTCGTGGAGTCGTTGAACCGCCAAATCGATGAACGCACGGGTACGAGCCGGCTGCGACGACCTGTTGCCGAAATAGACGAAGTAGTTCGCGTAGTTGGGCATGTGGTCGACGAGGATGGGAACCAACTGGCCTGAACGGATATAGGGTGCCGCCGTCACGCCGGCGAGTTGCCCGAGAACCTTGCCGGCCAGGACGGCCTGCAATTCAAACAGCTCGTCGTTGCTGCAAATCGCCGGCACGACAGGTTGATCCGCCGCCTGGTCGCCGAGCTTCACGCGCCACGGAAGAACCTTGCCCGTGCTCGGGTGCCGATAAGCGCTGCAGCGATGCGAGGCAAGGTCGGCCAGGGAATCGGGTACTCCATGCCGCTGGAAATACGAGGGCGCGCCGCAAATCGGCATCTGCACCGGAAACAGCCGCCGGGCGATGACGCCTTCATGGGGTGAGGGCCCGAGGCGAAAACCGACATCCACCCGATCCTCCACCCAGTTGCCGATCCGATCATCCAGCAGCACATCCGGCTGTATGCCTGGATGCAGGTCGCAAAACTCCTCCACCAACCGCCAGACAATGGGCTGGAACGTCGTGCGCGGCCCCGTGATGCGCAGGGGGCCAGCAAACTCGTCCTTGGCCGACCTGGCCGCCTGCAGCGCTCGCTGCATCCCCAGCACGGACGGCTGCACGTCTTCGAGCAGGCGATGCCCCGCATCGGTCAGCGACATCACGCGGGTCGTGCGATGGAACAAGCGGGCGTCCAGATGCGTCTCCAACTGGGCCAGCGCCTTGCTTGCCGCCTGGGGACTGATGCCCAGCTCCAGGGCTGCTTTGCGCAGGCTGCCCAACTCTGCTGCCTTGATGAAGGTCGTGACGGACCGAAGTTCGTTGATTGCCATGGAGCGCCTCCTGCTCTGACTCTATTGTCATCAATTTAATGCGAATAAATCAACCTTTATGTCACTATTCAGATGTCAGTGGCGCGCCTAAAGTTCGATCCAACGAACCACCAAAGGCAGCGAGCTATGCAACACGTCATCCTGAACAACGGCCTCCAGATGCCTATCGTTGGCTACGGCGTCTTCCAGATTGCGGACTCCAACGAATGCCAGCGCAGCGTCGTCGACGCTATCGAGGTTGGCTATCGGCTGATCGACACTGCCGCCTCGTACATGAACGAAGAGGCGGTTGGCAAAGGCCTGCGGTCCAGTGGCATGGCGCGTGAGCAGCTCTTCGTCACCAGCAAGCTCTGGGTGCAGGAGACCGGCTACGAGAGCACGCAACAGGCCATCGAGAAGTCCCTGCGCCGATTGCAGCTCGACTATCTGGATCTTTACTTGATCCACCAACCCTTCGGTGATGTCCATGGCTCCTGGCGCGCGATGGAAGACGCACACCGTGCCGGCAAGCTGCGTGCCATCGGCGTGAGCAACTTCCATCCGGATCGCTTGATGGACATCAAGGCATTCAACGAGATTGCGCCGATGGTCAATCAGGTCGAAGTCAACCCCTTTCAGCAGCAGTTGGAGAGCGTCCCCTTCATGAATGAAATCGGCGTGCAGGCCGAAGCCTGGGCGCCTTTTGCGGAGGGGCGCAACGGGCTCTTCCAGAACGAAGCGCTGCTGGCCATCGCTAAACGCCATGGCAAGTCAGTCGGACAGGTCGTGCTGCGCTGGCTGGTGCAAAGAGGGATCGTCGCCCTGGCGAAGTCGGTGCGCAAGGAGCGCATGGCCGAGAACATCGCGATCTTCGACTTCGCGCTCGACGATGCCGACATGGCCCGCATCGCGACGCTCGACACCAACACGAGCAGCTTCTTCTCGCACCGTGATCCGGCCATCGTCAAGTGGATGTCCGAACGTAAGCTGGATATCTGAGAGTGATCATGACTGTCTCCGGAACACAGCTGCCGTCACGCAGCGCCAACACTGTCCTGGCCATCATCGTCGCCAGTTACCTGATGATCGTGGTGGACATTTCCATCGTCATCACGGGTTTGCCACGCATCCAGGCAGCCCTGGGGTTCACTTCGGCCCAGCTGTCCTGGGTGACCAATGCCTACACATTGGCCTTTGGTGGGTTGCTGCTGTTGGGCGCCCGCGCAGGAGACATCCTGGGCAGGCGGCGGATGTTCATCGTGGGCCTGTCGCTGTTCACTGCGGCTTCGGTGGCGATTGGCTTCGCACCCTCGGTGAGTTGGCTGCTCATAGCACGCGCCATCCAGGGCGTCGGCGCCGCTGTGCTGGCGCCGTCAACGCTGGCGCTGCTCTCCACCCATTTTGCCGAAGGTCCGGCGCGTACCCGCGCACTCTCCCTGTATGCCGCTGCGGCGGGAGTGGGGGCCACGTTGGGATTGGTGCTGGGCGGTCTGTTCGCTGATTTGTTGTCCTGGCGCGCGGGCTTCTTCATCAATTTGCCCATCGGTCTGCTGCTGATCGTGACCGCCAGGCGGCACATCGATGAGACTCCGAGGCATTCGGGGCGGTTCGACGTAACCGGCGCCGTCACCTCGACACTCGGCATGACGGCGCTGGTCTACGGCCTGGTGCGCGCGGCCGACTCGGGCTGGAACGATGCCCCCGCGCAGGCCGCCCTGGCTGGCGGTGTGTTGATGACTGCCGCCTTCGTCTGGATCGAGCGCCGCGTCAGCCAGCCCATCTTGCCGCTGCGTCTTCTGGCCAGCCGCGAGCGCGCGGGTGCTTACCTGGCTCGCATGCTCTTCCTCGGCGGCTCCGTGGGGTTTTGGTTTTTCTCCACGCAGTTCTTGCAGGGCGTGCTCCATCTGAGGCCCCTGCAAGCAGGTCTGGCCTTCTTGCCCGTCACCTTGCCCAACTTCGCCTCCGCGATGGTCGTGCCCAAGCTGGCCCGTCGCTTTGGCAACGAGCGCTTGCTCCTCGTCGGTCTGCTGCTCGGCGTTGTGGGCCTGTTCTGGCTGGGCCAGGCCGACGCCCACTCAAGCTACTGGACGGGCATCGCACCGCCCATGGTTCTCATCGGTCTGGGCCAGGGTCTGCTCTTGGGTCCGCTGACTGCGGCAGGCGTGATGGGGGTCGCGCGCGAAGACGCCGGTGCCGCCTCGGGTCTCGTCAATGTCGCGCACCAACTGGGCGGCGCCTTGGGGCTCGGTGTGCTCGTGCTTGTCTTCGCCAGTGCCGCACCTGTCGGCGCTCATGACAGCGCGACCCTCGCTCACCAAATCGCGGCGGTCATGGATGTCGCCGCCGTTCTGCTCGGCCTGGCACTGATGGTGTCCTGGTGCTTCATCGTCCTGCCGCAACGGCGCAGTCAAACCCAACAACAGGAAGCGCTTTCGTGAAAACAGCTCTCTGCATGGCCCTGAGTGGCGCTGCAACAGCCGCCGTTGCGCAGTCCCCTACAGCAACCACCGTTGCGCCCATCGTCGAGGTGCGCTCCGCATCTTCACAGCCTGTCGCCACGGGCTCCGCAGAGACCTTTACCGGTAGCGTCAGCATCAGCTCGCCATTTCAGGCCTTGCCGCCAGGCAAAGCGGGTGGTGCTACCGTGACCTTCGCGCCCGGAGCACGGACAGCATGGCACACCCATCCCCTGGGCCAAACCTTGATCGTCACCGCCGGACTGGGCCTGGTCCAGCAGCAAGGACATCCGGCTCAAGTCATCCGTCCAGGCGACGTCGTCACCATTCCCGCCAATGTGCGTCATTGGCATGGCGCGGGAGCCGACAGTTCGATGACGCATGTCGCCATCGCCGAGAAGGAAAACGGTGTCTCTGTCACCTGGGAGGTCAAGGTCAGCGATCAGGACTACCAAACCGCCTTGGACAGTACCGGGCTTGCAACCCAGGCCGGCGAGAGGTTGAAAGCAGCGCTACGCTCGCAAGCTTCGTCCGAGGTTCTGAGCGCCAGGCAACAAGCCATTCCGCTGATTGCTGCCTTCGTGGCGATCAGTGATATGCCCAGGCTGAACACCGCGCTGAACCGGGGACTGGATGCGGGATTGACCGTCGGTGAGGCCAAGGAAATCCTGGTGCAACTCTACGCATATGCCGGATTCCCACGCAGCCTCAACGCAATTGGTGAATTGCTGAAGGTCGTGGAGGCTCGCAAGCAGCGAGGCATCCAGGACGCACCAGGCCGTGAACCCAGTCGAGCCATTGCCACTGGCCACGAACTGGTCGTGGCCGGCAGGGCGAACCAGACAGAGATTTCCGGCGGTCCGGTTCAAGGCCCGGTGTTCGACTTCGTGCCCGTCATCAACCAGTTCCTGCAGACTCATCTGTTCGGTGACATCTTCGAGCGCGACAACCTCGACTGGCAAAGCCGCGAGCTGGCCACGGTCGGCGCGCTCGCCGCCACCCCGGGCGCGGAGGCGCAGTTGCGCTCGCACATGCGCGCCAGCCTGCGCGTCGGCTTGAGTGCCTCCCAACTGCGACAGCTGGCACAGGCGCTGGCCGACGGCGTTGGTCCAGAAGCCGCCGACCGCGCGAGAGAAGCACTCACACTAGCTCTTGCTGCCGCATCGAAAGGTTGAACATGAACACCACCCCCATCCTGTTCAGCGCTGCCATGGCCATGGCGAGCCTGCTGAGCGGCTGTGCGATGAGTTCCAGCAACTCAGGTCCTTTGATGATCAAGGCCCAAGGCAGCTTCGCTGCGGGTGGCACGGTTCAGGTAACCCCTGGCAACTATGACAACAACAAGCCCACGACTGCGGGGCAGAGTTTCCACGGCGATCATCTCTACGCCTTCTATCAGGTCCCGCAGAACCCGAAACCCCTGCCCATCGTGATGCTGCATGGCGCCTTCCAATCGGCACGCAGTTGGGAGACAACGTCGGACGGTCGAGAGGGCTTCCAGACCTTGTTCCTGCGTCGCGGCTTCCCGGTCTATCTGGTTGATCAGCCGCGCCGCGGACGTGCCGGCAATAGCACCATCGCCACAACGACCGAGCCAACGCCTTACGACCAGCTCTTCTTTGACCAATTCCGGCTCGGCAAGTGGCCCAGCTACTTCGACAACGTGCAGTTTGACCGCACGCCAGAGACGCTGGAGCAATTCTTCCGCTCGGTTACGCCCAACACCGGTCCCTACAACGCAGACGTGATCTCTGATGCCATGTCGGCACTGTTCGCCAAGACCGGCCCGGCGATTCTGTTCACTCACTCCCAGGGCGGTGGTCCGGGCTGGCTGACGGCGATCAAGAGTCCCAACGTCAAGGCCATCGTCGCCTTTGAGCCGGGCAGCGGCTTCATCTTCCCTCAAGGCGAAATGCCATCGGCGATGCCGAGTGCCGCCGGCACGCTGTCGCCCGAGGCGGTGCCATTGTCGGACTTCCAGAAACTCACCCGGATTCCCATCGTCATCTACTACGGCGACAACTTTCCGGTCGAGCCAACCACGGAGCGTGGCCAGGACAACTGGCGTGTGCGTCTCGCCATGGCGCGCCTCTGGGTGGATGCCATCAACAGGCACGGCGGTGACGCGCGCCTGGTGCACCTTCCGCAAATCGGCATCCGTGGCAACACGCACTTCCTGATGTCCGACCTGAACAATGTCCAGATTGCCGACCTTGTATCCAAATTTCTTTCGGAGAAGAAGCTTGATTGACCTTTGCTACCGGTCGCTCGCTCGGCTCGGTGGGGAAACCCAAGAAACTTCAACTTGGAGCTGACATGACGATTCCCGCGACGGTCTTTTTCATCGGCCTCTTCGCACTCATCCAGGTGCCGCTCACGGTCAGGGTTGGTTATCGCAGGGTGCAGACCAACATTCAGTTCCTGGATGGGGGCGATCAAACGCTGTTGCGCAGGATGCGCGCCCATGCCAACTACACGGAAAACGTGCCCATCGTGCTTCTCGCGATGGCCGGGGCGGAGCTGGCACAGGCGCCGCAGTGGCTGCTTTTGGCAGGTGGCATCGGCCTGCTGGTGGGGCGACTGATGCACGCCGCCATTCTGGTCTTGAAAGGCTGGGGCTTGCCCCGGGCCGTGGGCATGATCTTGACCTTTCTGCCCATGCTGGCCTTCGGGGGCTGGTGCGTCGCCCGGGCGTTCAGGTAGGGAGCGTCCGCACGGCCTGCTTCGTCACACCCGCCGCAGCACCAGCGTGCCGTTGGTGCCCCCAAATCCGAAGTTGTTCTTCACGGCCACGTCGATCTTCATCGCGCGCGCCTGGTGGGCGTTGTAGTCCAGGTCGCATTCCGGGTCGGGGTGGTCCAGGTTGATGGTGGGCGGCGCGATCTGGTGGTGCAGCGCCAGCACGGTGAAGACGGTTTCCACGCCGCCCGCGCTGCCGAGCAGGTGGCCGGTCATGGACTTGGTGGAGCTGACGACGAGCCGGTGCGCGTGTTCGCCAAAGGCCTGCTTGATGGCCCGCGTTTCGTTGAGGTCGCCCGGCGGGGTGGAGGTGCCGTGGGCGTTGAGGTACTGCACCTCGTCGGGGTTGAGGCCCGCGTTGCGCAGTGCGGCCTTCATGGAGCGGGCCGGGCCGGAGACGTTGGGCAGGGTGATGTGGTACGCGTCGCTGGACATGCCGAAGCCGGCCAGTTCAGCGTAGATTTTTGCGCCGCGCTTCTTGGCGTGTTCGTATTCCTCCAGCACCACCACGCCCGCGCCTTCACCGAGCACGAAGCCGTCGCGGTCCCGGTCCCAGGGGCGGGAGGCGGCGGCGGGGTCGTCGTTGCGGGTGGACAGGGCCTTGGCCGAGGCGAAGCCGCCCAGGCCCAGGGGCGTGATCTGGCTTTCGGAACCGCCCGCGACCATCACGTCCACGTCGCCGTACTCGATCAGGCGGCCTGCCTCGCCGATGCAGTGCAGGCCGGTGGTGCAGGCGGTCACGATGGCCAGGTTGGGGCCGGTGAAGCCGTAGCGGATGGAGACGTGGCCCGAGATCATGTTGATGATGGAGGTGGGCACGAAGAAGGGCGAGATGCGGCGTGGCCCGCGCTCCATGTATTCGAGGTGCGCGTCCTCGATGGTGGGCAGGCCGCCGATGCCGGAGCCGATCAGGGTGCCGATGCGTTCGGCGGCTTCCTCGCTCAGGGCATCGCCGGTGGGCAGGCCCGCGTCCTGCACGGCCTGGACGGCCGCCGCCAGGCCGTAGTGGATGAAGCGGTCCATGTGGCGCGCTTCCTTGGCCGGGATGTAGGGCGCGACGTCGAAGTCCTTCACCTCGCCGGCGAAGCGCGTGCTGAAGCCCGAGGCGTCGAAGCGGGTGATGGGCGCGATGCCCGAGCGGCCGGCGATCACGTTGGCCCAGGCTTGGTCCACCGTGTTGCCCACGGGGCTGACGATGCCGAGGCCGGTGATGACGACGCGGCGACGTGACGAGTGCGGATGCATGGTTCTTCCTTGTGTGTCGGTTTCAACCCGCGCGGTGTTCGAACACCAGGCAGGTCGTGGTGGCGTGCGCGTACAGCGTGCCGTCGGGGCCGTAGAGTCGGGCTTGCGCCGTGGCGAGTTGGCGGCCGCAATGCAGCACGGTGGCTTCGGCGCGCACGCGCGGGGTTTTGGCCGGGTTGATGGCCTTGACGATGTTCAGGCCCAGCTCGGCCGTGGTGTAGGCCTGGCCGGTCGGCAGCCGGGTCTGCACGGCGCAGCCCAGGGCCGAGTCCAGCAGGGTGGCGTACCAGCCGCCGTGGATGGTGCCCATGGGGTTGAGGTGGGCCGCGCCCGGCGCGCCCTGGAACAGCGCGCGGTCGGCCTCTGCTTCCAGCAACAGAAAACTCAGCGTTTGCGCGATGGGCGGGTAAGGCAGTTCGCCGCGCAGCATGGCGTGTAGCAGCTCCAGGCCGCTCTTGCCCGCGATCTGGTCTGGCCGCGCGACGCCGGGGCCGCTGCGTTCCAGCAGGGCCTGGGTGGCGCGTTCTTGCGCCAGCCACTTTTCCAGCGTCTGGGCGGGGGATGGCTCGGTCGAAGTCATGGGTATTCCGGTTGATGGTTGCATATGCAATGGTTGCATCTACAATAATCCGCATGAATGACCTTGTCAAACCTCAGGGCTGCACCAGCCTGAAGCTGCGTGAGCTGCAGCGCGTGGTCGCGCAGCGCTACGACGCCGAGGTGGGCAAGAGCGGGCTCAAGACCACGCAGTACTCGCTGCTCTCGCACATCCAGTCCCTGGGGCCGGTGCGCCCGGGCGAGCTGGCGCGCGTGATGCACATGGACGCATCCACGCTCACGCGCAATCTGCGCCCGCTGCAGGAGCAGGGCTGGGTCGTGGTCAGCGAGGGCGAGGACGCGCGCAGCCGCAGCGTGAGCCTGACGCCCGAGGGCCTGGCCAAGCGGCAGGAGGCGCGCCGTCATTGGCGGGCCGCGCAGGAGGCGCTGAACGAGCGCCTGGGGCCAGATCGGGTTGCGGCCTTGCATGCGCTGATCGACGAATCCTTGGCCATGCTGGACGAGGATGGGTCCGATGAGGCGGCGCCCGAGTCCGAGCCTGGCCCGCCCGGTTGAGGGCTTGAGCTGCTGGGCTACTGATTAATCAGCGCGGTACGGCCCCGTAGTCACCGACGTTTTTCTTCATGGCTTTCCCATCCATTCTTTTCACAACAGGGGTGTTTGCATGATTTCCAACCGTGTCGCGGCCGCTATGCGTTCGCGGGGCATCCACTACGGCTGGCTGGTGGCCGGCGTGACTTTCCTCACCATGCTGACCATGTCGGCGGCGCTGGGCCTACCCGGCGCCATGCTGCTGCCGTTGGCGCACGAGTTCGGCTGGACCACGCAGCAGGTCTCGTCCGCGCTGGCCATCCGCTTCGCGCTCTACGGCCTGCTCGGCCCCTTCGCCGCCGTGCTGATGGAACGCTGGGGCCTGCGCACGGTGATGTGCCTGGGCCTGGCCTTGGTGGGCGGCGCGATGGCGCTGGTGACCTTCACCTCGCAGCTGTGGCAGCTCTTCCTGCTCTGGAGCTTGATGCTGGGTCTGGGTACCGGTCTCACGGCGCTGGTGCTGGGCGCGGTGGTGGCCACGCGCTGGTTCGCGGCACGTCGTGGCCTGGTGGTGGGCCTGCTCACGGCCAGCGCCGCGACGGGGCAACTGGCTTTTCTGCCGCTGGCGGCTTGGATGATCGAGCACTGGGGTTGGCGCAGCGCGGTCTGGCCCGTGGTTGCGGCCAGCGTGCTGTTCGGCCTGATCGCCTTCCTGCTGGTGCGCGACCGTCCGTCGGATCTGGGCTTGCGCCCATACGGTGAATCGCCGGAGGAGGGCGCAAAGAACCAAGCCGCCAAGGCAACTGCCCCCGCCATGACCATGAACTTCGCCACGCCCTTCAAGGTGCTGGCCGAGGCCTCGCGCAGCGGCACCTTCTGGGTGCTGGCCGCCACCTTCTTCATCTGCGGCCTGTCCACCAACGGGCTGATCCAGACGCACTTCATCTCGCTGTGCAGCGACTTCGGCTTGGGTCCGGTGCCGGCTGCCTCGGTGCTGGCCATGATGGGGGCATTCGATTTCGTGGGCACCGTGGCCTCGGGCTGGCTCTCGGACCGTTACGACAGCCGCAAGCTGCTGTTCTGGTACTACGGCCTGCGGGGGCTGTCGCTGATCTGGCTGCCGCATTCGGGTTTCACGCTCGTGGGCCTGGGCCTGTTCGCGATGTTCTACGGCCTGGACTGGATTGCCACCGTGCCGCCCACGGTCAAGCTCACGGGCGCGGCCTTCGGGCCGCAGAAGGCGGGCATGGTGTTCGGCTGGGTGTTCGCGGCCCACCAGCTCGGCGCCGCCACGGCGGCCTGGGGCGGTGGACTGTCGCGCACGGTGATGGCCAGCTACACGCCCGCTCTTTACGTCGCGGGCGGCGCCTGCCTCGTGGCGGCATTGCTGGCCTTGGCCGTGCGCCGCAGCGTGCCGGTGAAGGTTCAGGCCGCCAGCGCCTGAAGACCGGGACAAGACACGGGACCAGGACCAGGAGTGAATCCCGCGTGAAAGCAGTCATGACAGCCCATGTGCTTGTAACCGACGGCCCCGGGCGTTCGCTGCAAGTGGTCGACTTGCCTGAGCCCGCCTTGCATGACGATGAACGGCTCGAGGAAGTCCACGCGGCGGCGCGGGTGCCGGTCGGGCAGTTCGCCGGCGATTTGGATTCCTGGGCCTGAGTCGTGCGGTGCTTTCGACACGGCGGCGCCTAGGCGCGGATGCTCAACAAAAGCGCCCCGCCTGTGCTGGCGATAATCGTGGACTGTTGTCCCTGTACACCGGCCCCTGGCCCCACAACCGCATGTCCACCTTCACCAAGACCATCCTCTTTACCGACACCGACGGCCGCGCGCGTTTCCGCGAGGAAAGCGTGCCGCTCACCCAGGGCACGCCGCAGTCCATGCTGTCGGAGGTCTACGCCAGCGGCGGCTACCAGCTGCGCATGAGCCCCGTGGGCTTTCGCAGCAGCTTCCACTGCACGGGCGCGCCGCAGTGGTGCTTCATCCTCGGCGGGCAGATGGAGATCGGCCTGCAAGACGGTAGCTCGCGCATCTTCAAGCCGGGCGAGCATTTCTATTCTGCGGACCTGCTGCCCGAGGGCGCGACCTTCGACGCCAAAGTGCATGGTCATTGGAGCCGCCAGGTGGGCGACCAGCCGCTGTACACGCTGTTCGTGCGGGGATGATGGACTCGGAACCCGCCGCGTCGGCACTCTCGCTGGTGCCTCCAATCGTGCCTCCACTTGCGCCCTCATTGGCGCGTCCAATGACGCCACCGGGTGCCGCCGCTGGTGCTGCTGACACGCGACTCCTCGCCGAGGCGCGTGCGGCCCTCACGCGCGACGGTTGTGTCTTCTGGCCCGCAGCGCACACCGCCCCGCTGTTGGCGGGCCTCACGGGTTTCACCGACCGCGAATGGACGGCGTTCCAGGACAGTTGGAATCGCCTGGAGCGCGACCGCTACATGGCCGATGGCGGCCGCTACCGCGAGCGACGGCACGCGACCTTCAGCGCCTCGGCCTCGGGGCCCGTGCGCCAAGAGCCGCACCGCCCGCATTACCAAAGCCGCGCCTACAACCCGCTCAACGGCGGCATTGCCCGCCACTTCGCGCCGGTGGAGCCCAGCATCGCGCAAGGCCCGGTGCTCGGCGCGGTGCTGTCCTGCTGCCGTGACTTGTTTGGCGGGCTCGCGCCCGCGCGGGCCTGGCACATCGAAGTGCACCAGTTCCGCATTGACGCGGCCCGCAGCGGCGCCACGCCCACGCCCGAAGGGGTGCACCGCGACGGCGTGGATTTCGTTTGGATGATGTTGGTCCAGCGGCGCAACATCCAGGGCGGTGAGACCCGCATCCGTGATCAGGCGGGCGAGACCCTGGCGCGCTTCACGCTGGCCGATCCTTTCGACGCGGCCCTCGTCGACGACGCGCGAGTGCTCCACGGCGTGACCCCCGTGACACCCCTGGACCCCAGCCAGCCAGCCTGGCGCGACGTGCTGGTGGTCACCTTCGCGGCCAACCCGCCGGAGCAGGGGCCTGACCCGAGCGCCAGCTGAGCCAGAACCTGAGCCAGAACCTGAGCCCAGCGGGCGGGCCTGGGCCGGGGAGCTTGGGCTTCTAAGGATGATTTCGTCATAAACAAGCAATTTTTAATTCGTTCCCAATGGGATTGAGCATGCCTACAGTGCGAGCCTTCATCGCATTGCAGTCACGCCATGAGTCTCTCCGCCGCCGTGGACCGGCCCGCACCGGCCCCCACGCCTGTCCGCCAGAACATCGACATTCGCCCGCTTCACGCGCAGGCCGGGCGCAGCCGCCTGGGCGCCGAGGTGCTGGGCCTGGACTTGTCGAAGCCGCTGGCCGATGCGGATTTCCGCCGCATCCACCAGGCGCATCTGGACCACCATGTGCTGGTCTTTCGCGATCTGCGCATCACGCCAGCGCAGCAGGTGGAGTTCAGCCGCCGCTTCGGGCCTTTGCAAATCCATGTGCTGAGCCAGTTCGCCTTGGCTGGACATCCGGAAATCCTGATCGTCTCCAACATCAAGGAAAACGGCCAGCCCATCGGCCTGGGTGACGCCGGGCACTACTGGCACTCGGACCTCTCTTACGTCGAAAAGCCAAGCCTGGGTTCCATGCTGCACGCGCAGGAACTGCCAGCCGAGGGGGGCGATACGCTGTTCGCCGACCAGCACGCGGCCTATGAAGCGCTGCCGGAAAAGACCAAGCAGCGCATCGCGCATCTGCGGGCCGAGCATTCCTACCTCTGCAAGTACGAGGAACTGCGCGCGCGCAGCCCTTGGCGGCCCAAGCTCACCCCCGAGCAGATCGCCAAGGTGCCGCCGCATGTTCACCCCGTGGTGCGCACGCACCCCGAGACCGGCCGCCAGGCGCTGTTCGTCAGCGAGCATTTCACGACCCGCATCGTCGGCCTGCCCGAGGATGAAAGCCGCGCGCTGCTGGACGAGCTGTTCACGCACAGCACCCGCGACGAGTTCGTCTACCGCCACCGCTGGCAAGCGCACGACATGGTGTTCTGGGACAACCGTTCCGTCATGCACCTGGCGGCAGGCACGCCCGAGCACCTGCGCCGCAAGCTCTACCGCACCACCATCGAAGGTGACATCGTTTTCTGACCCTCACGATTTCTGATTCCGCAAACAAGACCATGAAGCAGTTTTTTCGCACCCCCATTTCCCTCCTGGCTGGCCTGGGCCTGCTGCTCGGCGCGACGGCCGCGCAGGCCGAGGGCAAGATCCGCGTCGCCCAGCAGTTCGGCATCGCCTACCTGATTCTGGACGTGGTGCAGGACCAGAAGCTGATCGAGAAGCACGGCAAGGCCCAGGGCTTGGACATCGAGGTCGAGTGGGCGCAGATTTCGGGCGCCACCGCCATGAACGAGGCCCTGCTGGCGGGTTCGCTGGACGTGGTGTCGGCTGGCGTGCCGCCCATGCTCACGCTGTGGGACCGCACCAAGGGCAAACAGAACGTCAAGGCCGTGGCCGCGCTGGGTGCCTTGCCCAATTACCTGATCACGACCAACCCGAACATCAAGTCCCTGAAGGACTTCAGCGACAAGGACCGCATCGCCGTGCCCGCGGCGGGCACCGGCTTTCAGTCGCGCACCTTGCAGATTGAAACGGCCAAGCTCTTCGGCAAGGAGAACGCCAAGAAGTACGACGCCATCTCGGTCAGCTTGCCCCACCCGGACGCGACGGCCGCGCTGATCGCGGGCGGCACGGAAATCAATTCGCACTTCTCCAGCGCGCCTTTCTATTACCAAGCGCTGGCGGGCAACCCCAAGGTGCGCAAGGTGCTGTCCAGCTACGACATCTTGGGCGGGCCGGCCACCTTCAACGTGCTCTACAGCACGCAGAAGTTCCACGACGAGAACCCCAAGACCTACAAAGCCTTCTACGCCGCGCTGCGCGAGGCGGCTGAGTTCGTCCGCAAGGACAAGGCCGCTGGGACGGGTAAAGCAGCGGATGTTTTCATCCGCGTGCAGAAGTCCAAGCTGGACCCGGCCCTGGTGAAGAAAATCATCGAGGACCCGGAGAACGACTTCACCGTCAACCCGCAAAACACTTACATCTATGCCGACAAGCTGCACGCCATCGACGTGCTGAAGAACAAGGCGGCTTCCTGGAAGGACTATTTCTTCGAGGAAGCCTGGGCCCACCCGGGCAGCTGAGCCCGCGCTCGAACCAAGGTTGTGGACATGACTGGCGTGACACCTTTGCACCCTTCTCCCCTGCTCGCGGTCGATGGCGTGAGCCTCGAGTACCGCACGCCTGGCCGCGTGGTGCGCGCCACCCACCGCGTGAGTTTCGACGTGCATGCGGCGGACCGTTTCGTGCTGCTGGGCGCCTCGGGCTGCGGCAAGTCCACGCTGCTCAAGGCCGTGGCGGGTTTCATCGCGCCGGTGGAGGGCGAGATACGCCTGGATGGCGAGGTCGTGCAAGGGCCGGGTCCCGACCGCATCGTCGTCTTTCAGGAGTTTGACCAGCTGCCGCCCTGGAAGACCGTGCGGCAGAACGTGATGTTCCCTTTGCGCGCGACGCGCAAGCTGGGCCGCAAGGAAGCTGCCGAGCGGGCCGACCATTTTCTGGACAAGGTGGGCCTGTCGGCCTTCGCCGACGCCTACCCGCACCAGCTCTCCGGCGGCATGAAGCAGCGCGTGGCGATCGCCCGCGCGCTGGCCATGCAGCCTCGCGTGCTGCTGATGGACGAACCGTTCGCGGCGCTGGATGCACTGACGCGCCGCAAGATGCAGGAGGAACTGCTGGCGCTGTGGGAGGGAGATGAAGCCGACGGGGGGCGCTTCACCTTGCTGTTCGTGACGCACTCGATCGAGGAGGCGCTGGTCGTGGGCAGCCGCATCGGCCTGCTGTCGCCGCACCCGGGCCGGGTGCGCGCCGAGATCAACAGCCATCAGTTCGACCTGCACAGCGCGGGCAGCCCGGAATTCCAGGCCGCGGCGCAGCGCATTCATGGCCTGCTGTTCGAGGCTCCGCAGCAATCCGCGGCGGAGCCCGCGTCCGCCGGTGCCCCGGCGCGGAGGTACGCATGAGCACGCTCCCCGCTCCGTCCTCGCCTCCCGTGCGTCCCGAATACGAGCGCGCGCTGGAGCCCTTGACCTCGGTCACGGTTGAGCGCGTGCTGTCCTGGCCGCGCCGCCTGTGGGAAGAGGATTGGTTGCGCAAGGGGCTGATTCTTGCCCTGCTGGCGGCGCTGTGGGAGACCATCGCGCGCTGGCAAGACAACGAGCTGCTGCTGCCCACCTTCTTGCAGACCGCGCGCGCGCTGGTCGAGGGACTGGCCAGTGGCGAGCTGCTGGTGAAGCTGCGCATTTCGCTGGCGGTGTTGTTGCAGGGTTACGCCATCGGTGTGCTGGCCGCGCTGGCCCTGACCACCTTGGCCGTGTCCACGCGCATCGGGCGCGACCTGCTGAGCACGCTGACCTCGATGTTCAACCCGCTGCCCGCCATCGCGCTCTTGCCGCTGGCCTTGTTGTGGTTCGGCCTGGGGCAGGGCAGTCTGGTCTTTGTGTTGGTGCACTCCGTGCTCTGGCCGTTGGCGCTCAACACCTACGCCGGGTTTCAAGGCGTGCCTGACACCTTGCGCATGGCGGGGCGCAACTACGGGCTGCACCAGCAATGGTTCGGTCTGCGCTACGTGCTGCACATCCTGCTGCCCGCGGCCCTGCCCGCCATCTTGTCGGGCTTGAAGATCGGCTGGGCCTTCGCCTGGCGCACGCTCATCGCCGCGGAGCTGGTGTTCGGCGCGTCCTCGGGCAAGGGCGGCCTGGGCTGGTACATCTTCCAGAACCGCAACGAGCTCTACACCGACAAGGTGTTCGCGGGCTTGGCCATGGTGATCCTGATCGGCCTGCTGGTGGAAGGTTTGGGCTTTCAGACGCTCGAGCGTTTGACGGTGCGCCGCTGGGGCATGCAGCGCTGACCCTTGCAAATAGCGGCGCCGAATAAGAAACCAACTAAACAGTCGTTGGTGCCGCAGCCTTGAACTCATAGAGTGACGGCCATCCCTCACCACCAGGAAACAACATGACGGTAGCTGAAGCGAGCAAGCTGGATGAACTGCTGGACGCCGCGCAGTCCGAGGCCCGGGCCGCGGGCTTGGGCTATGCCGGGGGCGTCAGCCCCCAGGAGGCTTGGGCCTTGCACCAAGCGGGCCTGGCGCGCATCGTGGACGTGCGAACGGCGGAAGAGCGCAAGTTCGTCGGTCACCCCCCGGGCACCGACCATGTGGCCTGGGCCACCGGCACCAGCATGACGCGCAACCCGCGCTTCGTGCGCGAGCTGGAAGCGAAGGTGGGCAAGGAGGCCAAGGTGCTGTTGCTGTGCCGCAGTGGCAAGCGTTCCGTGCTGGCCGCCGAGGCCGCGACGCAGGCCGGTTTCCCGCACGCTTTCAATATCCTGGAGGGCTTCGAAGGCGAGCTCGACCCGCTGGGGCATCGCGGCGCGGCGGATGGCTGGCGCTTTCACGGCCTGCCCTGGGTTCAGGACTGAGCCAGCATCGAGGCGAACCACCATGAGCGCGCTTTTCGATACACGGCACATCGTCCAGGAGTTGGCCTCCGCGCGCCAGCGCTGGCGCGAGGCGCAGCGCCGTTCCACCGAACCCGGTGGGCGGGAGCTGCCGTCGCGCGAGGAGCTCAACCGCATTGTTTCCGGTCTGCGCGGCGTGCTGTTCCCGATGCGTCTGGGCCCCGCCGACCTGCGGCAGGAGAGCGAGGATTACTACGTCGGCCACACGCTCGACAGCCTCTTGCATGCCTTGCTGGCGCAGGTGCGTCTCGAGCTGCGCTTCGCCGCGCGCTTGCAGGCCGAGGTGAAGACCGAGCAGCTGGACGAACAGGCGCTGGACATCGTGCGCCAGTTCGCGCGCGCGCTGCCAGAAATCCGCCGCCTGTTGGACACCGACGTGCTGGCCGCGCATGCGGGCGACCCCGCGGCACGCAGCGTGGACGAGGTGCTGCTGTGCTACCCCGGCATCCTGGCCATGATCCACCACCGCCTGGCGCACCAGTTCTACCGCTTGGGCGTGCCGCTGCTGGCACGCATCGTGGCCGAGCAGGCGCACAGCGAAACAGGCATCGACATCCACCCCGGCGCCCGCATCGGCGAGAGCTTCTTCATCGATCACGGCACCGGCGTCGTGATCGGCGAGACCGCGGTCATCGGACGCAACGTCAAGGTCTACCAGGCGGTGACCCTGGGCGCCAAGAGTTTTCCCACCGACGCCCAGGGTGCTCCCATCAAGGGGCAGCCACGCCATCCCATCGTCGAGGACGACGTGGCCATCTACGCGGGCGCGACCGTGTTGGGCCGCGTGACCCTTGGCCGGGGGGCCGTCATCGGCGGCAATGTGTGGATCACGCACGACGTGCCGCCAGGCGCCAGCGTGACCCAGGCCCGCGTGCGCGACGCGCAGCGCGAGGAGGTGAGCGCGGGCTCCAGGCAGCCGACGCCGCTGCCCCATTGAACGAATCACACACGGACTTTTTCACCCACTCAACGGAGTTTTCCTGATGGCAAGTAACACGACATCCCAACTGGCGCTGGGCGACCAAGGCGCACGCCAGCTGGCCAACGCGACCAAGACCGCGCCCACGCTGGAAACCGTCAGCCCACGTTGGCTGACCCACCTGCTGCAATGGACGCCGGTGGAAGCGGGCATCTACCGCCTGAACAAGGTGAAGAACGCCGACGAGGTGCGCGTCTCCTGCGCCAAGCGCGATGAGTCCGAGCTGCCCAGCACCTTCGTCGACTACGACGCGCCGGCGCGCGAGTATTTCCTCAACGCGGTGACCACGGTGCTGGATGTGCACACCCGCGTGTCCGACCTCTACAGCAGCCCGCATGACCAGATCAAGGAACAGCTGCGCCTGACGATCGAGATCATCAAGGAAAAGCAGGAAAGCGAACTCATCAACAACCCCGACTACGGGCTGCTGGCCAGCGTTGCGCCGCAGCAGATCGTCTACCCGCTGACGGGCGCGCCGACGCCGGACGATCTGGACGAGCTGCTGACCAAGGTCTGGAAGGAGCCCGCCTTCTTCCTGACGCATCCGCTCGCGATCGCCGCCTTTGGCCGCGAATGCACGCGCCGTGGCGTGCCGCCGCCGACCGTGAGCCTGTTCGGTTCGCAGTTCCTGACCTGGCGCGGCATTCCGCTGATCCCGAGCGACAAGGTGCCCGTCGCCGATGGCAAGACCAAGATCCTGCTGCTGCGGGTGGGCGAGAAGCGCCAGGGCGTGGTGGGGCTGTACCAGCCCGGCTTGGCGGGCGAGCAAAGCCCGGGCCTGTCGGTGCGCTTCATGGGCATCAACCGCAACGCGATCGCCTCGTACCTGATCTCGCTGTACTGCTCGCTGGTCGTGCAGACCGACGACGCCCTGGCGGTGCTGGAGGACGTGGAAGTCGGCAAGTACCACGAGTACCCCGACACCTACAAGCGATAAGGCGGCGCGCAGATGAACGCGACCCGCACGCCTGCTCCCAGCCTGTCCGGCGCGAGTTTGCCGCCAGGCTTGCCCGACCCCGCTGCCTTCACGCACACCTTGACGCAGTGGGCGGGTGAGTTGTTCGCGGCCTTGCCCACGGCCGCGGGCAGCGCAGCGCCCACGCCCCCCACGGGGGGGGTGCCCGTGGCCGGTACGCCGCAGCCCGCGGGGCTGTCGCTGCCTTCGGTGCTCACCTCCGGCCCTTCGACGCCCACGGCCACCGCCGAGCCGGGTCCGCCGCCAGGCCTGAACGTGGCGCCGCAGTCGCCCCAGGCCCTCGCCAGCGGTTTGGCCTCGGCGCCCGCGCTGGTCCCGCATGCACAGGCGGGTCATGGCGTGCCCGACCACGCCGTGCAGGCGGCGCCCGGCTATGACGGGCGCCTCGGCTCGGGCGTGCTGAGCGTTCCCCAGGCCCCCGCTGCCTACAGCGCTGACATTCCTCACGTCGCGCCCAGTCAAGCGGGTGGTGGTTCGCCCGTGCATGGCATTGCCTCTGGTTATTACTTCCTGGGTGAGTCGCAAGACCGCGCACCGGCGCCTGCGGTGCCCTCGGGGACCGCGGACGACCGTGTGAGTGCCCGCAGCTGGGGCTTGCCGGGGGACGAGGCCCTGCGCGCGCTGCTGGCCGACCCGGGGCGCCGCGATGGCGTTCCAGGCGGCGCCAACGCCCCTGCACCGGGTTTCTATTTTCTCGACCATGCTTTCCCGGACGCAGCCTCGGCGCGCAATGCACCGCATTCCGCCGCCGGACCGCAAACCGACAGCGAGGCTTCCCTTGCGCAGCGCAACGCGGTGGCGCATCCGCCCTTTGACGTGCACGCCGTGCGGCGCGACTTTCCCATCCTGCAAGAGCGGGTGAACGGCAAGCAGATCGTCTGGTTCGACAACGCGGCCACGACGCAGAAGCCCCAGGCCGTGATTGATCGGCTGGCGTACTTCTACGCGCACGAGAACTCCAACATCCACCGGGCCGCGCATGCGCTGGCGGCCCGCGCGACGGATGCCTACGAAGACGCGCGCGAAACTGTTCGCCGTTTCCTGAACGCCAGTTCGACCGAGGAAATCATCTTTGTGCGCGGCACGACCGAGGCCATCAACCTCGTGGCGAAGAGCTGGGGGGCGAAGCACATCGGTCCGGGTGACGAAATCATCGTCAGCCACCTAGAGCACCACGCCAACATCGTGCCTTGGCAGCAATTGGCCAGCGAGAAGGGCGCGAGGCTGCGCGTCATTCCAGTGGACGAAGACGGGCAGGTGCTGCTGGGCGAGTACCAGAAGCTGCTCAGCGACAAGACGAAGATCGTCGCCGTCACGCAGGTCAGCAATGCGCTGGGGACGGTGACGCCGATCAAGGAGATCGTGGAGCTTGCCCACCGCGCGGGCGCGAAAGCCCTGGTCGACGGCGCGCAGTCCGTCAGCCACATGAAGGTGGACGTGCAGGCGCTCGACGCGGACTTCCTCGTCTTCTCCGGGCACAAGATCTTCGGCCCCACGGGCATCGGCGTGGTCTACGGCAAGCGCGCGATCCTGGAGGACACGCCGCCTTGGCAAGGCGGCGGCAACATGATCGCCGACGTGACCTTCGAGCGCACGGTCTTCCAGCCGCCGCCGGCGAAGTTCGAGGCGGGCACCGGCAACATCGCCGACGCCGTGGGCCTGGGCGCCGCGCTTGAGTACGTGGAGCGCATCGGCATCGAGAACATCGGCCGTTACGAACATGCCCTGCTGGAATACGCCACCCAACATCTGCGCCCCATCCCCGGGGTTCGGCTGGTGGGCACGGCCAGGGACAAGGCCAGTGTGCTGTCCTTCGTGCTCGAGGGCTACAGCACCGAGGAAGTGGGCAAGGCGCTCAACGCCGAAGGCATCGCCGTGCGCACGGGTCACCATTGCGCGCAGCCCATCCTGCGGCGCTTCGGGCTGGAGACCACGGTGCGACCCTCGCTGGCCTTCTACAACACCTGCGAGGAAGTGGACCGCTTCATCGCCGTGATCCGCCGCCTGGCGGCGGCCCGGCCCACGCAGGCGCGAGGCCGATGAAGACCTGAGATGTTTTGCGCATGAGCAAGTGAGAATTCGGTCGTTCACTTGCGCCGTGTTGCTCCGCAGAATTCCTGACCATCATCACAGGAGTGCTCGCACATGGTCTCGAACCAACATCTTTCGCGTCGTACCGTTTTGTCGGGCGTGGGTGCCGGCCTGGGCTTGGCCCTGGCCGGCGCCCCAGTCAGCCTGAGCGCCCAGCCGAAACGCGTGCTGCGCATTGGCAACCAGAAGGGTCTGCTGTCCTTGCTCAAGGGGCGACGCACGCTGGAGCAGCGCCTGGCGCCGCTAGGCGTCGAAGTCACCTGGACGGAGTTCACGGCCGGGCCGGTGCAGCTGGAGGCGCTGAACGTGGGCTCCATCGACTTTGGCGACGTGGGCGAGGCGCCGCCCATCTTCGCGCAGTCCGCGGGCGCGCCCCTGACCTATGTCGCCGCTACCTTGCCGCGCCTCGCCTCCGAGGCGGTGCTGGTGCCAAGGGCTTCGGCCATCCAGACCGTCGCCGACCTCAAGGGCAAGAAAGTGGCCTACAACAAGGGCTCGAACGTGCATTACTTCCTGGTGAAGTTGCTCGAGAAGCACGGCCTGAAATACGAGGACGTGCAGTCGGTGTTCCTGCCGCCCTCGGACGCGCGCGCCGCCTTCGACAAAGGCGCCGTCGACGCCTGGGTGATCTGGGACCCCTTCCTCGCCGCCGCCGAGGTGGCGTCGAACGGTCGTATCCTGGCCGATGCCCAGGGGGTGGTGAACAACCGCGCCTACTATTTCTCCTCGCACGACTTCACCACCAAGAACCCGGATGTCATCAAGGTGCTGATCGAGGAAATCAACCGCGTGGATCAGTGGGGCACGGCCCACCGCGACGCGCTGGCCGCGGAGTTCTCGCAGCTGTGGGGACTGCCCAAGCCCGTCGTCGACCGCGCCGTCGCGCGCTCGGTTTATGGGACCGGCCCGATCACCCAGGCCATCCTGGCCGAGCAACAGGTCATTGCCGACACCTTTCTGAATCTCAAGCTGATTCCGAAGAAGCTGGACATCCAGCAGGCTGCGCCGTCCTGGCTCTGATGGGTCACCCCGGGGTTCCGACATGGCACAACGACAGATGCACCTGGGCGCTTTCTTGCAAAGCGTGGACCCACGGGCGCTGGAACGCGGCCTGAACCGCGCCAGCACGTTGCGCGGTCAGCGAGGGCCGATCGCGCCGCAGGCCAGCGCCGCTTGCCGCAAGGCGCGGATGTCGTCCGGCCCGGTGCGGCAGCAGCCGCCGATGAGTCGGGCTCCGCGGTTGTGCCAGCGCATGGCCTGGGCGGCAAAGTCATGGGCCTGGCCTTCGCCTTGCCACACCTTGCCCACCGCGTCGTAGTGTTCGCCGGAGTTGGGGTAGACCACGATGGGCTTGCTTGTGCGCGCCCGCGCGCGTTCGACCAGCGAGGGCACGAACTCGGGCGCCGTGCAGTTCACCCCCACCGCCGCCACCTGGGGCACGGGGTCCAGCGCGGCCACGCAATCCGCCAGCGGTTCGCCTTGGCTGTTGTGCTCGCCATCGCGGCACGAGAAGCTGATCCAGGCCTGCACCCCCGGGAACTCGGGCAGCAGATCCGTGATGGCCAGCGCTTCGGCGAGGCAGGGCAGGGTTTCGCAGGCCAGCAGGTCGGCGCCCGAGTGGGCCAGCACCTGCAACCGGGGGCGGTGGAAGGCGGCCAGGGCTGCGCGGGACACACCGGGGTAGCCGCGGTACTCCGAGCCGTCGGCCAGCATCGCTCCGTAAGGCCCCACCGAAGCGGCCACCAGGGGTTTGCGCCGGCCTGCGCGGTGCTTCGGGTCCGACCAGAAGGCGTCGCGGGCTTCGCAGGCCAGCTGGACCGAACGGCGCATCAAGTCCGCCGCTTCGTCATGGCCGAGGCCGCGCCGCGCGAACGCTTCAAAGGTGGCCTGGTAGCTGGCCGTGGTGGACACGTCGGCGCCCGCGACAAAATAGTCCAGGTGCACTTGCCGGATCAGGTCGGGCTGCTCGATCAACAGCTTGGCCGACCACAGCGGGTCTTTGAGGTCGGCGCCGCGCCGCTCCAGTTCGGTGGCCAGGGCGCCGTCGAGAACGAAGAGACCTTGTTCGTCCAGGGCTTGCTGCAAGGGGTGGGTGGGTGTGTTCATGTCGTTGTTGGCGTTCAGGGGTGACCCGTGAGCGGGCGGTCTAGCTTCGGCCGGCAGGCCCGAATCTTCTTTCGATGAGCCGCACCGCCAGCACGATCAGCAGGGTGAGGGCGCCGTACACCACACCGGCCATGACCAGTGCATCGGTGGTGTAGGCGGCCGTGGACAGGCGACGGGCCACGCCGGTGAGGTCCAGCACGGTGATGGTGCTGACCAGGGCGGTGGCCTTGAGCTGGGCGATCACCTCGTTGCCCAGGGCGGGCGTGGCGATGCGCCATGCAGTCGGCAGCACGATCCAGCGGTTGACCTGGTGCACGCTCATGCCCAGGGCCAGGGCGGCCTCTTTCTGGCCGATGGGCACCGCCAGGATGCCAGCGCGCAGGTCTTCGGCCATGTAGGCGGCCAGGTTCAGGCTCAGCGCCAGCAGGCCGCAATAGAACGCGTCTTCCAGCAACCACCACAGGGCTGAGCTGCGCACCGCTTCAAACTGACTGACACCGTAATACAGAAGGAAGAGCTGCACCAGCAGCGGGGTGCCACGGAATGCGGCGCCGTAGCCGCGCGACAGTCGGGCCAGCCACGGGCTGCGGGAGGTGGCCGCCAGCGCCAGGGGAACCGCCAGCGACAAGGCCAGCACCACCGACCCCGCGAGCAGTTGCACGGTGATGACCAGACCTTCCCAGACCTCCAGGGCGCTGTCGGCAGGCAAGCCCAGCCAGGATTCCAGCGGTTCGAGGTTCATGCGGCTGCGGGTCCGAAGCCCGCGCCCGCCCGCTGCTCCAGCCAGCGCTGAACGGGTTGGGACGCGTGAAGAAAGACGAAGTACACCGCGGCGGCGGCCAGGAGGAAGACAAAGGGCTGGTGGGTGGCCTGCCCGGCCATGTTGGCTTTCTTGAGCAGGTCTTCCAGCCCGACCACGGACACCAGCGAGGTGTCTTTCAGCAGCGACTGCCACAGGTTGCCCAGGCTGGGCAGGGCGATGCGCCAGGCCTGCGGCAGGCGCACCGCGAAGAAGGTCTGCGCGGGCCGCAGGCCCAGAGATTGCGCTGCTTCGATCTGCCCCTTGGGGATGGCCGCGAAACTGCCGCGGAACACCTCGGCGGCATAGGCGGAGAACACGAGGGCCAGCGCGAACACGCCGGCCGCGAACGGACTGAGGTCGATGGCGCCATCGAAGTGGGTGTTGATCACGTTGGACAGCCCGAAGTAGCAAACCAGCACGATCAGAAATTCTGGGATACCGCGCAGCACCGCGGTCCACAGCATCACACCCCGGCGCAGCAGCGGCCGCTGGCTCAGACTGCCGGCCGCCAGCAGCAGGCCCAGCACCATGCCCAGCGCCAGCGAACAGACCGCCAGCTGCACGGTGATCCATGCCCCCTGCAGCAGCTGATTGGCATACAGCCCCAAATGATCCATGCGTTCCCACTCGAACAAAAGAAAAACCAGGCCATCGAAACGGATGGCCTGGTCTCGTCACCGGCCCGCTTACTTGGCGGTCGGCGCGATGCTGAAGGGGAACACCTTCTTGTTCTCGGCGGCGAAGCTGCCATCGCTCAGCACCTGCTTGATCGCGCCGTTCAGGCGCGTGCGCAGCGGGTCACCCTTGCGCACCGCGATGCCGGTGCCTTCACCGAAGATGGCCAGGTCGTTCAGCGGCTTGCCCGCCAGCGCGAAGCCCTTGGCCTTGCCCGTTTTTTCCAGCCATTCATGGGCCACCGTGGTGTCGCTGAGCGCCGCCTGAATCCGCCCGGCCTCGAGGTCAAGCCAGATCGGGTCTTGCGAGGGGTAGGACTTGGTGGCGATGCCCGACGTGCTCTTGGGCAGGCGCTTCTTGAGGTAGGTCTCGTGGGTCGAACCGCTGTACACGCCCACCGTCTTGCCCTTGAGCGTGGCGGGATCGTCGGAGATGCCCGAGCCCGTCTTGGCCACGTACTGAACCGGTGCCAGCGTGAACAGGTCGGTGAAATCCACCTCCTTCTTGCGTTCGTCGGTGATCGACATCTGGGCCACCACCGCGTCGATCTTTTTCGCCTTCAGGGCGGGGATCAGGGCGTCGAAGTCGATCGTCACGAATTCGCACTTGGCCTGGATGTGCTTGCACATGATCTTGGCCAGCTCGATTTCCATGCCCTTGAGCTCACCCTTGGCATCGCGGTATTCGAACGGCGCGTAGTCCGACAGGGTGCCGATGCGGACCACGTCCTGTGCGTGTGCGAAACCACTGACCGACATCACGCTGGCCACCAAGCAACCCAATAAAGTACGACTCACTGTGTGATCTCCAAAAAAAGACGTCAAAAAGAGATGTCAAAAACTCGACGACAACACCCGGCCCGCGAGGCTGGACGTTCAGGTTTTGATGGCCTTGGACGGCACCGCATTCATCGTCGCTCGTCATGGCCCTCCCCGCGGTGCGGGGGTCCGCAGCGACGGACAAAGTGCGGGTTGTGAGCGCCCAAAGCTGGACAAGTATCCGTGCCGGGATCGCTGCGTGGCGGCAAAAAGGCGCTCCTGCATGCGGCCTGACGGCGTTTCAGATGTGATCCGAGCGCGACGGCGGCGATGGTGCGTTGAGGCGGCGCGCTGGTGCGGCGTGTTGAGGCGCTGCCTAGAATCCTCGCATGGACAGCGAACTGGATGTTTTTGACCGCAAGATCCTGGACCTGGTCCAGAAGGATTGCCAACTCAATGCCGAGCTGATTGCCGACGCCGTGGGGCTGTCGGCGTCTGCCGTCCAACGCCGCTTGCGGCGCATGCGCCAGGACAAGACCATCAGCGCCGAGGTCGCGGTGATCAATCCGCAAGCGGTGGGCAAGGCCATGTGCTTTCTCTCGGGTTTGGAGATCAAGGACAACTACGAGGCCCTTCCACGCATTCGACAGTGGGCCTTGGGTGAGCCGGCGGTTCAGCAGGTCTATTACGTCACGGGCAGTTTCGACATCATGATGGTGGTCGTGGCGCGTGACGTGAAGGCCTACGACGCCTTGTCGGCCCGTCTGATGGCGGACATTCCCCAGGTGGTCCGCATGACCACGCACGTCGTCATCGATACCCTGAAGCAAGGCCTTTTCGTGCCGGTTGAGTAGGGCCCGCACGCGTTCCGGCTCCGTGTTCGAGCCGCGCATGCCCGTGCATCACCTGCTCGCGGTGCGTGACCCGCACACCACGTCGGCCGCGCAGGTGGCGGGCAGCGCCAGTTTCGTCATGAGCTCAGGACGATTTATTCGTTGGTTCATGAGAAGTTGCATTCCAAAATCCTCCGCTTCTCGCGTTGAAGCCATGAATTGGAGGACTCCATGACGTTTCGTTTCTTGACACTGGCGGTGACGGCCCTCGCGCTGCTGACGGGCACGGCCCGGGCCGAGGAGGGGCGCCTGCGCATCGCGCAGCAGTTCGGTGTCGTTTATCTGCTGCTCAACGTTGCGCAGGACCAGCAACTGATCGAAAAGCACGGCAAGCAGCAGGGCGTGGACATCAAAGTCGAATTCGTCCAACTGTCGGGCGGCAGCGCCGTGAATGACGCCTTGCTCGCGGGCAGCATCGACATCGCGGGGGCAGGCGTCGGCCCGCTCTTCACCATCTGGGACCGCACGCGCGGCAAGCAGAACGTCAAGGGCGTGGCCTCGCTCGGCAACTTTCCCTACTACCTCGTGAGCAACAACCCGGCAGTCAAGACCATCGCTGACTTCACGGACAAGGACCGCATCGCGCTGCCGTCGGTGGGTGTCTCGGTGCAATCGCGCGTGCTGCAATTCGCGTCGGCCAAGCTCTGGGGCGACAAGGAGTTCAACCGCCTGGACAAGCTGCAGGTGGCGCTGCCCCATCCGGAGGCCGCGGCGGCCATCATCTCGGGCGGCACCGAGATCACCGCGCATTTCGGCAATCCGCCGTTCCAGGAACAGGAGCTGGCGGGCAACCCGAAGGCCCGCATCGTGCTCAACAGCTATGACGTGCTCGGCGGTCCGGCCTCGGCCACTCTGCTGTACGCCACCGAGAAGTTCCGCGCGGAGAGCCCCAAGACCTACCGCGCCTTCGTGAACGCCTTGGATGAAGCCGCTCAGTTCATCGCCCGCAACCCCGAGCAGGCGGCGGACATCTACCTCAAGACCAACAAGGTCGACCGGGCCCTGCTGCTCAAGATCGTCCGCAACCCCGAGGTGCAGTTCAAGACCACGCCGCAGAACACCCTGGGCCTCGGCCAGTTCCTGTACCGCGTGGGCGCGATCAAGAACGAGCCCAAGACCATCACCGATTACTTCTTCGACGATGCCCACGTCAAGGGCGGGAACTAGGGCCCGCTCGCACTGGATCACTTCGCGTCGACCAAGGCCTGGATGTCGAGCAGGGTCAGTTCGTCGTCGTCCGGCTTGCCGAGCTGGCGGCCCGAGGAGCCCGGGTAGTTGTTGTCGTTGACCACGATGATGTGATGCGCGTCGACGATGGCCAGCCCTTCGGGGCCCAGGTGCGGCAGGCTGAACACCTCTTCGTTGGGGCCGCGCTTGGCGAGACGCTGGGGGTTGGCGATCTTGAGCAGGTCGATGTAGGCCACCTTGCGCACGAAGCCGTTGGCATCGGTGCTGGACAGGTCGATCTTGTAGACACGCTTGAACTTCGCGGGGCGCGCGAAGCAGTCCGGCCGCTCTTCGCCGGCGCAGGCGGGCGCCATGCCCTCGGACGCATCGTCACGCTCGATCACCAGGCCGGTGGTGGCGTTCAGCAGCTGGAAGTCGGCCATCACGTTGCCGCTTTCCTCGAAGGCGTATTTCCATTGCTTGCCGGTGTAGCGTCGGGCGGCCACGTCGAATTCGAGGATGTGGGTGTAGATGCGGTCGTTGCTCTTCTCGAACGTCTTGGTCTGCGCGTCGTACAGCGGCCACTCGAAGGCGGGGTACAGCGTCTTGCCATCGGGCGACTGGGCCATGGGCTCGAAGCCGCCCGAGCGCCGCACTTCCCATTGCGGCATGGCGTCGGCGGGCAGGTTGGGCAAGCGGCTGTTCAGGTAATGGTCGGGCGAGCGGAAATTCTTGCCGTCCACCACGGTCTCGGTCACGCCCAGTACCTTGCCGTTCAGGTCGGTTTGCAGGAGGTAGGGGCCGAACTCATCGCCGATCCACAAGGTGTTGCCAATCTTCTGGATGGACTCGACGTCGAAATCCGCGCCCGTGAGGTAACGCTTTTCAGTCGCCTCGTTCTGGATGGCGAAGGGCACCTTGCGGTCCGGGTCGTGCAGGAAGGTGGTCTTGCGCAGCGTGACCTTGCCGCTCTTCCAGTCCACCTGCGCGGTGTGCACCATCAGCAGCGCGTCCTGCGAGTTGATCTTGCTGCCGAAACCGTTGTCGGTCAGCACCAGGTAGTGGTCGCGGTCCAGGGCGACGATGCCGGAGAAGCCTTGCACGGCCTGGCCTTTGACGGGCAAGGCGCCGCCGGTGGCGCGCGGCTTGGAGCCGCCCGCCGTGGTGTAGGAGGGCTCGCTGCCCAGCTTCTCGTTGCGCACGCGTGCGCCGTTGGCGAACTTGCCCGAGGTCGCGAAGAAGGCCCCCGCGTCACGCGGGGCTGGGGTGGTGGTGTCGGCCGGCAGCGCGGCATGGCCGGCGAGTGTCGCGGTCACAGCGGGGGCGGCCTGTTGGGCTTGAGCGGCAGAGGTGCCGCTCAGCAAGGCCAAGGCGAGCAGCAGGGGGCTGAGCGACAGTGGGGTGAGCAGCGAGTGCGGACGAACGCGGCGCGATGGCATGGAAGGACTCCGTGAAGCAGAAAGTCAGGCAGGCTACGCAGGGACGATGACAAGTCCGTGAAGGCCGGGTTCGCGGGGCGAGGGAGAGGCGCGCGGCCCCTGGGGCTCGAGTCAAAAAAATCTGCTGCCTGTTGGAAATAACCGACACCATGAGTTTTCCGGGACATGCAAACTTTCTCCCATGCCTGCCCAACCCACACGTGCCCAACCCTCACCTGCCATATCCCGGCTCTGGGACATTTCTCCGCCCGTGCACGCGGGCAGCCCTGTCTTTCCGGGTGACACCGCGTACCGCCAGCAATGGAGCGCCACCCTCGGTCCCGGATGCCCGGTGAACGTGAGCGCCATCACCCTGTCACCGCACGTGGGCGCGCACGCCGACGCGCCGCTGCACTATGACGCGGCCGGTGCCCCCATTGGTGATTTGTCGCTGGAGCCCTTCCTCGGTCCTTGCCGTGTCATCCACGCGATCGGGCGCGGACCCTTGATCGAGTGGGACCACGTGGCCCACGCGATCGATGCCCGCTTGCCGCCTCGTGTGTTGGTACGCACCTACGAGCGCATGCCGGTGGACCGCTGGGACGGGGCGCTGGCCGCCTACGCACCGTCCACCATCACGCGCCTGGCCGATCTGGGCGTGCTGCTGATCGGCATCGACACCGCCAGCATCGACCCCGCCGACAGCAAGACGCTGGACAGCCACCAAGTCATCCGCCAGCGCGGTTTGCGCGTGCTCGAAAACCTGGTGCTTGATGACGTGCCCGAAGGCGATTACGAGCTGATTGCCCTGCCGCTGAAGCTCACCACGGCCGATGCCTCGCCCGTGCGCGCCGTGCTGCGCGCGCTGGCTTGAGTGGCCCCACGCCCTTGCACCTGCTCCATGATCTGCAAGCGTTAACTTTTCCTGCGACTTCCCTCATGACCACCCAACAAGATTGCCGCGCGCTCGACGCGCAAGACCCCTTGGCCCCGCTGCGCGGGCATTTCAACCTGCCGCCTGGCGTGATCTATCTGGACGGCAACTCCCTGGGCGTGCTGCCCAAGGCCACCGCCGCCCGCGTGGCCGACGTGGTCGTGCGCGAATGGGGGCAAGACCTCATCCGCTCGTGGAACACCGCGAGCTGGTTTGACCTGCCGCAGCGCCTGGGCAACCAGCTTGCTCCGCTCATTGGCGCGGGCCGGGACGAGGTGGTGTGCACCGACAGCACCTCGGTCAACCTCTACAAGGTGCTGAGCGCCGCGCTCAACATCGCGCGCGAGGACAGCCCGGTACGCCGTCGTGTGGTGAGTGAGCGCAGTAACTTCCCGACCGACCTCTACATCGCCGAGGGTCTGTGCAAGGAACGCGGCTTGGAGTTGGTGTTGGTGGAGCCCGAGGAGATCAACGTGGCCCTGACGCAGGACGTGGCGGTGCTGATGCTCACGCATGTGAACTACCGCACCGGGGCCATGCACGACATGGCCGCGCTCACGGCCGCGGCTCACGCGGCGGGCGCGCTCACCGTGTGGGACCTGGCGCACAGCGCGGGCGCCGTGCCGGTGGATCTGAACGGCGCGGGGGCCGATTTCTCCATCGGCTGTGGCTACAAGTACCTCAATGGCGGCCCTGGCGCGCCGGCTTTCGTCTGGGTGCACCCGCGCCACGCCGACCGCTTCTGGCAACCGCTGTCCGGCTGGTGGGGCCATGCCGCGCCCTTCCAGTTCACGCCCGATTACCAGCCCGCGCCGGGCATCCAACGGTACCTCTGCGGCACGCAGCCCATCATCAGCTTGTCGGCCTTGCAGTGCGGCCTCGACGTGTTCACCGCCGCCGAGGCGCTGGGCGGCATGGCCGCGCTGCGCGACAAGTCGCTGGCGCTGACGGACCTCTTCATCCGCCTGGTGGAGGAACGCTGCGCGGGCCACGGTCTGGGCCTGGCCACGCCGCGCGACCACGCCCGGCGCGGTTCGCAGGTGTGCCTGACGCGCGAGGAAGGCCTGGGCGTGCGGGGGCAGGGCAGCGGCGCCTACGCCATCGTGCAGGCGTTGATCGCGCGCGGCGTGATCGGGGACTACCGCGCCGGGTCCGGTGCGGCTTCTCATGCGGGCAAAGGGGATGGCGGGCCAAGGCTGCACAAGGACATCCTGCGCTTCGGCTTCACGCCGCTCTACATCGGCTACGAGGATGTCTGGAACGCGGTGGAGCACCTGCGCCAGGTGCTCGACACGGGGGAGTGGCAACGCCCTGAGTTCAATCAAATCCACGCGGTGACCTGAGCATGTGCCCCCATAAGCAGACCCCCTCGGCCAACAGCGTCGGACCCGCCTCCGAGGCTGCGCGCGCCGCGGGCACGCCCGAGTCCATCGTGCACGAGGAGCACGCGCAACTCGACTTCAGCCGCAGCATGAGCTATGGCGACTACCTGCGGCTCGACGCCATCCTCACCGCGCAGCAGCCGCTGTCGGTGGCGCACGACGAGATGCTCTTCATCGTGCAGCACCAGACCAGCGAGTTGTGGATGAAGCTCATGCTGCACGAGCTGCACGCCGCCATCGGCCACGTCGCGCGGGATGAACTGCCGATGGCTTTCAAGATGCTGGCGCGCGTCTCCAAGATCATGGAACAGCTGGTGCATGCCTGGGACGTGCTCGCCACCATGACGCCGCCCGAGTACAGCGCGATGCGGGCCTCCTTGGGCAATTCCAGCGGTTTTCAGAGCTACCAGTACCGCTGCATCGAGTTCGCGCTGGGCAACAAGAACCGCGCCATGTTGCGACCCCACGAGCACCGCGCCGATCTGCTGGCGCAGGTGCAAGCGGCGTTCGAGGCGCCCTCACTGTATGACGAGGCGCTGCGCCTGCTGGCGCGCCGGGGCCTGCCCGTGCCGGCCAGCCATGTCGAGCGGGATTGGACTCAGCCCTACGTGGAGAGTGACGACGTGACGCAGGCCTGGCTCACCGTGTACCGCGCCCCGGAAACGCATTGGGATCTTTACCAGTTGGGCGAGGAGCTCACCGACTTGGAAGACGCCTTCCGACTTTGGCGTTTCCGCCACGTGACCACGGTGGAACGCGTGATTGGGTTCAAGCGGGGCACGGGGGGCACCGGCGGCGTGAGCTACCTGCGCAAGATGCTGGATGTGGTGCTGTTCCCCGAGATCTGGAAACTGCGCACCGACCTGTGAGTCCTTGACTGCGCCTGGGGCGGTCGTTTGTCGTTCTGACAGCGCCGATCACGAGGCCCGCCATCCGCACGCGGGCGTCGCAGACCGGCCAGGGCCAGTTGGAACGCGCCACGGTGCGGACCGCCATGCGTTGGAGGGATAAAAAAAACGGCCCGGGGAATTCCGGGCCGTTTTTTGTGTGTCGATGTCAGTGGCTGATGCGACCGAAGTTCGTGCGCAGCGGGTCCACGCCGCCGCCGCCCTGGCCCTTGCCGCCACCTTGGCCACCTCGGTTACCACCACCGCCGCCACCACGACGGCGATTGCCCTGGCTCAGCGCGTCGGTGCGGGTGCGCAGCGGGTCGGGCTGGCCACCGCCGCCACCACCACCACCGTAACCGCCGCCATTGCCGCCACCTTGGCCGCGGCCACCGCCGCCGCCGTTGGCGCGGCGTTGTTCGTTGTTGCGGTTGCCGCCCTGGCCACCGCCTTGCGGTTTGCCCTGGCGTTGGCCTTGGCCTTCAGGACGGTCCTGGCGATTCTGAGTACGGCCCGGGCCATTGCCACGGTTGCCACCCCCACCGCCGTTGCCGCTCGCGCCGCGCTCACCTTGGCCGGCCTTGTTCTCGCGGATGCGTTGGACCATCTCCTGGCGCGCGGCCTTGGCGGCAGCCGCCATCACCTCACGGCTCGGCGGCTTGCCCAGACCGCCCCACAGGGTCTGGCGGCCCATGGCGATGGGTTCGGCGCGTTCGTCGGCGTCGGGGGCGAATTCGGCGGGCGTTTCCACCACGGCGATCTGCTGCTTGGTGAAGCGCTCGATCTCGGCCATGAAGCCTTGCTCGTCCAGGCAGACGAGGTTGACGGCCTGGCCTTCGCGACCCGCACGGCCCGTGCGGCCGATGCGGTGCACGTAGTCTTCGGGGATGTTGGGGATTTCGTAGTTCACGACGTGCGGCAGCTCGTCGATGTCGATGCCGCGTGCCGCGATGTCGGTGGCCACCAGGGCGCGGATCTCACCGCTCTTGAAGCCGGCCAGCGCCTGGGTGCGCGCGCCCTGGCTCTTGTTGCCGTGCAGGGCCATGGCGGTGACGCCGTTCTTGTTCAGGTATTCGGCCACGTGGTTGGCGCCGAACTTGGTGCGCGTGAACACCAGCACCTGGCTCCAATCCTGCGCATTGATGATGTGCGCGAGCAGGGCCTTCTTCTTGCTGCGGCCCACGGTGTGCACGCTCTGCGTGATGCGCTGCACCGTGGTGTTGCGCGGCGTGACCTGCACGCTCTGCGGGTTCTTGAGCAGGCCTTCGGCCAGGGCGCGGATTTCATCGCTGAAGGTTGCGCTGAACAACAGGCTCTGCTTATCTTTGGGCAGTAGGGCCAGCACTTTCTTCACGTCATGGATGAAGCCCATGTCCAGCATGCGGTCGGCCTCGTCCAGCACCAGCATCTGCACCTGGGACAGGTCCATGAAGCCTTGCTGCTGCAGGTCCAGCAAGCGGCCCGGCGTGGCGACCAGGATGTCCACGCCTTTCTTGACGCGGGCGATCTGCGGGTTCATGCCCACGCCGCCGAAGATCACGGTGGATTCGAGCTGCAGGTACTTGCCGTAGTTGCGCACGGACTCCTCGACCTGAGCGGCCAGTTCGCGCGTGGGCGTGAGCACCAGGGCGCGGATGCCGTTGCCGCCCCACTTGTTCTGCGCGCTGCGACGCATGGTCAGGTTGTGCAGCAGGGGCAGGGTGAAGGCCGCGGTCTTGCCGGTGCCGGTTTGCGCGCCGCCCAGCAGGTCGTTGCCCTGCAGGATCAGGGGGATGGCCTGTTCCTGGATCGCGGTGGGCGTTTCATAGCCTTGCTCACGGACAGCCTTCAGGATGGCCGGGGCCAGTTTCAGTTCTTCAAAGTTCATTGGGATGATCGCGCCCGGTCCGGGGCGCAGGGATATCGGCCTGTACGGTGGCCGGAAAAACATTCCGGTCGCCGGTCAGTCAAAGGCAGACATGGGTTCACAAGAGCGGGCGGGTCAGCCTGTGTGGTGACAGCCCCCAGCGGATTGCTGGTGTCGCGGCCAACTGAAGAGCGCAACGGGCCGTATTGTCGCATGTTTCCTGAGGTGGGCGGAAAGCCTTTGAAACCGCGCTTGACGTCCTGGTGAGACTGAGACGCTGTCAGAAGCCTCTGATGTCCATCCCCTGTTCATGTGATGGAGGGAGCAATGGTTCGCCACTAGATTGGGCAATCTTCCTCAAGAGCACAGGGCGGTTCATCATGGCATTCATCCCTTTTTCGAGATCAGCATCACGGTTTCTGTTCGCTGCGATGGCGATTTTCTTGGTCGGTTGTGCGCCCATGCCCTTGCAAGTGGGACTGACTGAGTTGGGAACGGTCAGCAATTCCGAATACGGGGCGTATGGCACTCGTTTGATGCGGTCGATCAATATCAGCGGCACGGGTGCTGAAGACGTTGTCGGCATGGTCAGCTATGACCTCGACAAGTGGTCACTGTCAGAACAATTGCGGCGGCTTTGGCCCATCAGGCAAGACTTTCCGGACATCACGTCTCCTCGGCTGATTCCTGGTTCGTCAAGCATCGTGGAGCGTGAGTTCTGCAAAACCGAGAAAAAAGACTCAGAGCAAAAAGACTCAAAGCAAAAAGACTCAAAGCAAAAAGACTCAAACACTCATTGCAGTGACTCGTCGAACGCATCCTTGGGCGACTTGACCAAACTGCGGGACGCGCTATTAGCCTCCCAAGCTCAGGCCGACGAAGTGGCCCGTCTGAAAATCAAGCTTGCCGTACTGCAACTGGCGCAGGCCAGCTTGAAGCCGGTCAACGCCTTGAAAGACGGCGACCCGGAAAAAGAGGAGAAACTCAATCGAGTTCTGAATCCTTTGCGCCTTTTGTATCCTGCGGACGAGATATCCAAGGACCTGGAGCCGGTGATCGACAGCGTCAAGAAAGAACTGAAAGACAATGGCTTGGGCGACAGTCTCACTGCCATCAGAGAGGTGACGCAAAAAGCTGGCGTCATCGTCACGCGTTGGACGGGGCGGTCGCAAGGCGCGGCCAATGCCCAAGGTGCTGGCATGGCATCGGCAGCTGTCGCTGCTAGCCAGGGAGTGAATGGGTACCTTATTCTGGGTTCGCCTCGCATCACATCCTTGCAGTTGGGCGAGGATTTTTTCAAGCGCCCCAAGGATCTGGATCTGCACATCTTCGGAAAATCAAACCGCAGATACCTGACTTACTATCAATTGCGCGCACGGTACGTCTTGTACGCGGAGAACCGTGCTTCCGAGTTCAGTGCTTCGCTTCAAACCAATATCAGTCAGACGCTTGAACAGATCAAGGCGATCACGCAAGGCGGTAAGGATGAAGAGGCGTTGAAGAACTTGTTGAACATTGAAGTCAATGCTGTCTATGCCTTGGTCAATTCAAGCGCCAGTTCGGGGACGCTGGATGCGGCACAAGGCAAGGCAAAACGAATCGATTGCAAGTTCTCTTCAGTACAAGAATGGTCTGACTGTTTGAAGCAAGAGCTGGTACGTTCAGAAGGTACTTTGCCTGTGATCAGTGTTCGTGCAACCTTGGAAGAATTTGCTCGCGATTCAGAATGAGGGAGTTTTAAACGCCAGAAATGAACTCGCACCGCCTTCGGCAATGAGTCCCCGGGGAATGCGAATGCCGCAGCCCCGGCACTGCGCTACGGCTAACCGTGCAGTGAGGACAGGAACTGCTGGAGTTCAGGCGTTTGCGGCTGGCCAAAGATCTGCGCGGGCGGGCCGGATTCGTGCACGCGGCCCTGGTGCATGAAGATCACGCGGTCACTGACCTTGCGCGCGAAGTTCATCTCGTGCGTGACCATGAGCAGCGTCATGCCCTCCTGCGCCAGTGACTCGACCACGCGCAGCACTTCGCCGACCAGTTCCGGGTCCAGCGCGGAGGTGATTTCGTCGCAGAGCAGCACGGCCGGTTCCATGGCCAGCGCGCGGGCGATGGCCACGCGCTGCTGCTGGCCGCCGGAGAGCTGGTCGGGCATGGCGTCGAACTTCTCGGCCAGGCCCACGCGCGCGAGCAGGGCGCGCGCCTGCTCCGCGGCTTCGGTCTTGTTCTTCTCTTTCACGAGCGTGGGCGCGAGCATGATGTTGCGGCCCACCGTGAGGTGCGGGAAGAGGTTGAAGCTCTGGAAGATCATGCCCACCCGCTGGCGCAGTGCGCGCATGGCCATGGCACTGTCGTGCAGCAGCTGCTTGCCGTCGACGCTGAGCGAGCCTTCCTGGAATTCCTCCAGCCCGTTGATGCAGCGCAACAGCGTGCTCTTGCCCGAACCGCTCTTGCCGATGATGGCGATGACCTCGCCACGGCGCACATCGAGGTCGATGCCTTTGAGCACTTCGTTGTCGCCGTAGCTCTTCCTCAGAGCGGTAATCCTCACGATGGGATCGGCGTGCAGGGTTTCAGCGGCGGCTTGCATGGAGCTTTCTTTCGAGGGTTTGGGCGTAGAGGCTGATCGGCCAGCAGAGGGCGAAGTACAGCAGGGCCACGCAGGCGAACACGGTGAAGGGCTGGTAGGTCACGTTCGAGATCATGTTGCCCGCGCGTGTGAGCTCGACGAAGCCGATCACCGAAGCCAGTGCCGTGCCCTTGACCACCTGCACCAGGAAGCCCACCGTGGGCGGGATCGCGATGCGCAGGGCCTGCGGCAAGATGACATGGCGCAACTGTTCCGTGAAGCTCATGGCCAGGCTCTGCGCGGCTTCCCACTGCCCTTTGGGAATCGCGGCCACGCAGCCGCGCCAGATCTCGGTCAGGAAGGCGCTGGTGTAGAGCGTGAGCGCCAGGCCCGCCGCCGTCCAGGGCGAAGTCTGCAGGCCCAGCAGCGCGAAGCCGAAATAGGTGAGGAACAGCTGCATCAGCAAGGGCGTGCCTTGAAAGACTTGCACGTAGACGGCGACGGCCCGGTCCACGCCTCGCAGACGCGTCAGGCGCAGCACCAGCAACAGCCCGCCCACCAGACCCCCGCCGATGAAGGCGATCAGCGACAGCACCACCGTCCAGCGCGCGGCCAGCAGCAGATTGCGCAGGATGTCCCAGAGACTGAATTCAGGCATGACGTTGTCCTTGCCGCGCGACGACCGAGACCAGGGCACACGCGGAACCGGCTTCGCCGGGCCGCTGGGTGCGCCCCCCTGCAGGGGGGAGGCGCCGCAGGCGCTTCGGGGGGTGCTTCATATCAACGTCCAAAGATGAAGCGCGGTCCGACCCAGTGGAGCAGACGACGCAAGGCGATGGCCAGCAGCAGGTAGACCGCCGTGACCACGATGTAGGACTCGAAGGTGCGAAAGCTCGCCGCCGAGATGACGTTGGCCGCGTAGCTCAACTCCTCGGTGGAGATCTGACCGCACACGGCGGAACCCAGCATCACGATGATGATTTGGCTGACCAGGGCGGGCCAGACGCGCTTGAGCGCGGGGGGCAGCACCACGCGGGTGTAGACCTGCCAGCGGTTCAGCGCCAGGCTCAGCGCGGCTTCGATCTGCCCGCGCGGCGTGGCTTGCACACCGGCGCGGATGATCTCGGCGGAATAGGCGCCAAGGTTGAGCACCATCGCGAGGATGGACGCCGCCTCGGGCGAGAGCCGCAGCCCCACCGAAGGCAGACCGAAGAAGATGAAGAAGAGCTGGACGATGAAGGGCGTGTTGCGGATCAGTTCCACGTAGGCGCCCGTGACGGCCCGCAGCCACAGCAGGCCGCGGGCGCTTGTCGTCCGGGCCCAGGCACAGGCGACACCGACCACCAGGCCCAGGGCCATGGCGATCGCGGTCAGACCCAGTGTCCAGGCCACGCCTCGCAGCAGGAAGGGCCACTGCGCCAGCAGCAGGCTGAAATCGAGGGTGGTGGCCATGGTGCGGTGCTGTGCGGTGAACGTGGGGGATTGACCTTGGGGGCCTTACTCGGACAGCGGCAGATCGCCCGCCGGGCGGCCCAGCCACTGCTGAGCCAGCTTGTCGAGAGTGCCGTCCTTGCGCGCGGCCAGCAGGATGTCATTGACCTTGGCACGCAATGCGTCTTGCCCCTTGGCGACGCCGATGAAGTTGGGGCTGTCCTTGATCAGCAGCTTGAACTCGGCGCCGAGCTGAGGGTTCTTCTGCATCATCAGCCCGGCGTTGGACACGCTGGTGGCGATGACCTGGGTCTGGCCAGCGACGAACGCGGCGGTGCTGGCGGCTTGGTCTTCGTAACGTTTGAACACCATGCTGGCCGGGCCGGACTTGACCAGTTCCTGCTCTTCCATCGCGCCCTTGGCAACGGCGATGGTCTTGCCGCCCAGGTCGGCGAAGCTCTTGATCGCGAGGCTCTTGGGCGCGTAGACGGCCTGGAAGAAGGGCGAGTAGGCATGCGTGAAGTCGATCACTTTCATGCGATCAGGGTTCTTGCCCAGGGTGGAGATGACGAGCTGCACCTGCCCGGTCTGCAGGTAGGGGATGCGGTTGGCGCTGGTGACGGGCACCAGTTCCACGCTCACGCCCAGCTTGTTGGCGATGAGCTTGGCGACTTCGATGTCCAGGCCCTGGGGTTGCAGGTCCAGGCCCACGAACCCATAAGGCGGGTAGTCGGTGGGCACGGCGATCTTGATCTTCTTGGTCTGCATGACCTGGCTGAGCGCGTCCTGCGCTTGCGCGGGCGTGCACAGCAGGGCGAGGGTTGTCGCGGCGGCGCCAAGCATGGCGTGGAGGAAGGGACGTCGGTTCATCGTGGGGCTCCTGTGTCAGAAGGGGGGTTGCAATCTAGGGTCGTGAAATCCATGCCCTGCGTCAACGGCGCAAGGGCCTGGGTGCAGGTGCTCAGTTCTCTTTGGGTGGGGCGTGCCAGAAGTCGCGGTGGAGGGCGGCGATCTCGTCTTCCATCTCGGTCACGGGACCGAGAACCTCGATGGGCTTCTGCCCGGCCGCGAACACGGTGCGGCAGGGCAGGTCCATGGTGGGGTTCTCCTCGTGGCTGCCGGTGAGCGCGAGCAATCGCCGTTCGCTCAGGCCGTAGACCAGGCGGCCGATGTTGGCCCAGTACTGCGTGCCGGCGCACATGGCGCAGGGCTCGACCGTTGTGACCAAGGTGCAGCGGCCCAGGTATTCGCCGGGGTAGTTCAGTGCCGCCGTGCGAGCCAAGACGGACTCCGCATGGTTCACCGTGTCGACATTGCCCTGCTCGGCCAGCACGGTCTCGCCGTCGGGCGCCACGAGGATGGCGCCAAAGGGATGGCGGCCAAGCTCGTCGCGCGCGCGCCGAGCCACGTCGTTGGCGCGCTTCAGGTGGCGGAGCAATTGTCCTGGGGTCACGCGTTTTCTTTCACTGGTTCTGCGAACCGCGATGCGCCCAGGCCGTCGTGTGCTTCTCGATGAAGCTGAACAGCTCGTACATCAACATGGCCATCGCGCCCACGACCAGCAGGCCGCTGAAGGCCAGGCCCATCTTCATGGCTGATCCGGCGGAGATCAGCAGGTAGCCGATGCCTTCGTTGGCTGCAGTCATCTCCGACACTGTGGTGCCGACGAAAGCCAGGGTGATGGCCACCTTGAGCGAGCCGAAGAAGTAGGGCAGGCTGCGTGGCAAGCCCACCTTGATCAGCACGTCCCAGCGGCGCGCGCCCAGCACGCGCAGCACGTCTTCCAACTCGGGCTCCAGCGTGGCCAGGCCGGTGGCGATGTTGACCATGATGGGAAAGAAACTGATCAGGAAGGCCGTGAGAATGGCCGGGCCGATACCAATGCCAAACCAGACCACCAGCACCGGCACGAAGGCTGCCTTGGGCAGGGCGTTGAAGGCGGTCATCAGCGGGTAGACGGCGGCGTAGGCCAGGCGCGAGCTGCCGATCAGGAAGCCCAACAGCACACCCACGACGATGGCGATGCCGAAGCCTGCCATGGTGACCCAGAAGGTGCGCCAGGCGTGGGCCGCGATGGTGGCCTTGTGTTCCAGCGTTTGTTCCCAGATACGCAGCGGGCTGGGGAAGATGAATTCCGAGACGTTGAGGGCTGAGCAGATGATCTGCCAGAAGATGACGATGAAGGCCAGCAGCAGCAGCGGGGCCCAGCGTTCGACGGCTTTGCGATGGTTCATGGGGCGGTTCCTGCTGACGGGTGAATGGCCGTACCGGTCTTGCCCGTGTTGCCACGGATGGCGCCGATGTGGCCTCGCAGTTCCTGCACGATGTGGGTGAACTCCGGCGTGTAGGTGACGTCGAGTTCACGCGGACGCGGCAGATCAATCTCCCTTTGCACGATGAAGCGGCCCGGGCTTTTGCTCATCACGTACACCGTGTCGGCCAGGAACACGCTTTCGCGCAGGTCGTGCGTGACGAGGATGACGTTGAACTTCTGGGCCGCGTGCAGGTCGCGCAGCGTGCACCAAAGTTCCTCGCGGGTGAAGGCGTCGAGCGCGCCGAAGGGCTCGTCCAGCAGCAGCATCTTGGGTTCGTGGATCAGCGCGCGGCAGATGCTGGCGCGCTGCTGCATGCCGCCGGACAACTCCCACGGGAACTTCTTTTCATAGCCGGCCAGGCCCACCGTCGCCAGCAGTCCTCGGGCACGCTCCTCGTACTGCTTGCGGTTCTTCTTGAGCAGGGAGCGATGGGGTTCCACGATCTCCAGCGGCAGCAGCACGTTGTCCAGCGTGGTGCGCCAGGGCAGCAGCGAAGGGGCCTGGAAGGCCATGCCCGAAATCTTGAGCGGACCCGTCACAGGCTGTCCATCAACGCGGATGCGGCCCATGCTGGGCATCTTCAGGCCCGTGGTCAGCTTCATGAAGGTGGACTTGCCGCAACCCGAGGGGCCGACGATGGCGATGAACTCGCCTTGGCGAACCTTCAGGTTGATCGCTTCAACGGCGAACTGATTCTGCGCCAGCAACTCGTCGTTGTAGGCGAGCCAGACATCGCTGAATTCGACGAAGGGCGCGGCGTTGGGGGAAGCTTCGTGGGGCATGACAGGTGAGCTGCTTGAAAAAGCGGCCAGCAGTCCGGGGAACTGGCTGGCCGCAAGATCAGGAGAGAAAACCAGGGCTCTTTACTTCTTGGGCAGGATGTCCAGATCGGCCTTGGAGGGCAGGAAAGCGCCGTTCCAGATCACCTTGGCATCGACCGGCGTCTTGGTCTTGAAGGCCTCGGACACCTGGGTGGCCATCATCGCCAGACGCTTGGCGTCGACCTGGCCGAAGCCTTCCTTGTAGGTGTCGGGCGTGGCGATGGTGGAGTCGATCGCCATCTTGAGACGGCGGGTCTCCAGCGCCACGTCGATGATGCCGTCACGCTCCTTGATGTAGGCCACGGAAGCAGCCGGGTCGGCGATGACCTCTTTGGCGCCCTTGGCGAAAGCCTTCAGGAAGGCCTTCACGGCCTCGGGCTTCTCCTGTAGGAACTTGGGCGAGACGATGATGGCGTTGGCGTAGAGCTTCACGCCGTATTCGGGGTAGGGCAGGATGACCACGTCCTCGGTCTTGACGCCGCGGGCTTCGAGGTTGAGCAGCGAGGTGAAGGAAAAGCCCGTGATGGCGTCGACGTCACCGCGTGCCAGCATGGTTTCGCGCAGCGGCGGATCCATCGCCGTCCAAGTCACACCGGTGATCTTGTTGGCGGCTTCGAAGATCGGGAAGGCTTTGCGGCCGGCGTCGAAGACGGGCGCGCCCAGCTTCTTGCCCGACAGGTCGGCCGGCTTGCTGATGCCAGACTTCTTCAGTGCCAGCACGGCAGCGGGCGTGCTGTTGTAGACCATCATCACGGCCACGGGCTTGTTGGGCGCATCGGGGTTGTTGGCGTGGAACTCCATCAGCGAGGCCATGTCGGCGAAGCCCATGTCGTAGGCGCCCGAGGCCACGCGCGTGACCGTGCCCCCCGAGCCGTTGCCCGCGTCCACGGCGACGTCCAGTCCGGCGGCCTTGAAGTGGCCCTTGGCCACGGGCTGCAGGAAGAGGGCCGAGGGGCCTTCAAAACGCCAGTCGAGTTGGAACTTGACCGGGGTCTGGGCTTGGGCCAGGCTAAAAGTCAGCGTGGCGGCCAGGGCGGCGGACGCTTGCAGGAAGGAACGCTTGCGCATGATGAGGGAGCTCCTGAGTGACGGGCTGCGCGGCTGGCCGCGCGGGAATGAAGGCGGCGCGTCGAACGACGGCAGGATTCAGCAAGGTCATTCAGCAAAAACGATGCCAGTTCGGGGGCAAATCGAAAACCTCACTGAAAACACCAATGTATACAAAGTGAGGCCGGAACGGTGTGTCCGGCGGGTCGGGTTTTCGCGGGGGCGAACGACCGAGTCCCATGGCATGTGCACGCCCCGAAGTGGTGCGTGCCTTGCGATCAGGCGCTTGTCCGCGGTGCGTGGCTGACGCAGCCCCCGTCCATCGCCCCCGTCTCGCACGCATCGTTATGATGCCGGCCGATGTTGTCCGACTTGTTCCGCTCTTGGCGTCGCCGCCTCGCTGCCACCTCGTCCAGCCGGTGGCTGCTGCGCATCACAAGCCTGGTGCTGCTCGTGCTGTGCGGCCTGCACATCGGGTACACGCTGCGTGCGCAAGGGCTCAACCCGGCGCCCGAATCCGCCGCGGACGTCGCGCGCTGGCCCATCGTGCCGATCGAGGTGCTGCATGTGCTTGAGGGCCTGGACGCTCCGGTCGCGGGGTTGGCGAGTGCCCAGCCGGCCCTGAACGTTCGATTGGCCGACGACACTCAGCAAAGCATGGAGTTTCCGGTTCCATTGACCTGGCCGGGGCGTCGCGCCACCGTGCTGGATGACGCCGCTCTGCGCAAGTTGCCCGGCTGCATGGGGTATGTGCGGGGCGAGTTTCTGCGAGGGCTGGGTTCAGCGCCGCGCTTCCGCATCTGGGAACTGCACTGCGGACCGGTGCACCACTCCTACGAAGATTTCAGGTCCGCCTACGATGCGGCTCGCTCCGAAGGTCCGACACCCGCGCGCTGGCAGTGGGGCGTCTTGGCCGCGCTGTTGCTCGTGGCCTTGTTGGCGTGGGTGCCTTGGCCCTCCCGCCGGCCGCATTCGGCGGACGTTTGAGCGAGGCGCGCGCGGGCCGCGTGCGCCCCAATCTCACGCGAAGTTTCACGCCATGCGGTTGCGCTGTGCGAGCGCGAGGTGCAAGGCCGAGTGGTCGTGATCACTGAGGCCCGCCCTGACCCCGCTGGCGTAGAGCTGTTCCAGCAGGCTGGTGATGGGGGTTTCCAGTTCCAGGTCTTGGGCGGTCGACAGCGCGTTGCGCAAGTCCTTGAGCTGCACGCTCATGCGCGCGCCTGGCTGGTAGCTGTGCTCCACCATGCGTTGCCCATGCACCTGCAGCACGCGGCTGTCGGCGAAGCCGCCGGTGATGGCTTCTCGCACCTTGGCCGGGTTGGCGCCGCCCTTTTCACACAGCAGCAGTGCTTCGGCCACGGCGCCGATGGTGATGCCCACGATCATCTGGTTGGCCAGCTTCGTGAGTTGTCCCGCGCCACTGCCACCGACCAGGGTGGCGCGGCCCAGTGGCGCGAAGACGGGCCGCGCGCGCTCAAAGGTGGTCGCTTTGCCCCCGACCATGATGGCCAGCGTGCCGGCCGCCGCGCCCAGCGTGCCGCCTGAGACGGGTGCGTCCATGTGCACGATGCCCATGGTGCCCAGACGCTCCGCGTGGGCCCGCGCTTGCGCGGGCTGGATGGAGGACATGTCCAGCAGCACTGAACCCGGACGCATGGCCCGGGCCACTCCCTGGGAGAACAGCAGATCCTCGACCGCCGCGCCATCCGTCAGCATGGTGATCACGAACTCGGCGTCCCGCGCCGCCTCAGCAGCGCTGTCGTGCACTTGCGCGCCCAGCGCCGCCAGGCTGTCTGCCTTGGCGCGTGTACGGTTCCAAACGCTGACCGAATGTCCGGCCTTGCAGAGGCCGCAAAGGCGCTCCGCCATCGGGTAGCCCATCAGGCCAGTGCCCAGCAGGGCGATGTTCATCAGTTTCCCCTCGAATCTAGGCCGCGTGGGCACCTTCACGTCGTGGTGGGCGCGGGCGGCGGTTGTCGGCATGCATGCGCTGCCATGCCGACGATTGTGATGGATTTGCATTGAATTTCTACAACTGTTACGCCGCAGACGGGGCGCGCAGGGGATGCACGCGCATCTTTGGGCTGGGTCCGTGTCACCGGCGCCACGGTCGGGTGCTGGCTGGCTTTCTACAATCCCAGCATGTCCCTTGATTTGCCTGGCACCGGCCCGCGTCCGACCTTTCCCTCTTCTTCCGATATGCCCCTGTTGGCGGGCCTCAACACCGAGCAACGCGCCGCCGTCACGTTGCCCGCGGAACCCGCGCTGATCCTCGCGGGCGCGGGCTCGGGCAAGACGCGGGTGCTCACCACGCGCATCGCCTGGTTGCTGCAGACGGGGCAGATTTCCCCCGGTGGACTGCTGGCCGTGACCTTCACCAACAAAGCCGCGCGCGAGATGATGACCCGTTTGCAGTCCATGCTGCCGGTGAATGTGCGCGGCATGTGGATCGGTACTTTCCACGGCTTGTGCAACCGTCTGCTGCGCGCCCACCACAAAACGGCGGGTTTGCCGCAGACCTTCCAAATCCTGGACACCCAGGACCAGCAAAGCGCCATCAAACGCTTGTGCAAGCAGTTCAATGTGGACGAGGAGCGATTCCCTCCGAAGCAATTGCAATGGTTCATCGGCGGCTGCAAGGAGGACGGCCTGCGGCCTGGTGACGTGCAGGCGCACGACCCCGACACCCGCAAGAAAGTGGAGCTTTACCAGCTCTATGAAGAGCAATGCCAGCGCGAGGGCGTGGTGGATTTTGGCGAACTGCTGCTGCGCAGCTACGAGCTGTTGCGCGACCATGCGCCGGTGCGTGAGCACTACCAGCGGCGCTTTCGCCACATCCTGATCGACGAGTTCCAGGACACCAACAAGCTGCAGTACGCCTGGATCAAGCTGCTTGCGGGGCAGGGGGCGAGCCATGAGAACGCGGTCTTCGCCGTGGGCGACGACGACCAGAGCATTTACGCCTTTCGCGGTGCGCGCGTGGGCAACATGGCCGACTTCGTGCGCGAGTTCCACGTTCAGCACCAAATCAAGCTGGAGCAAAACTACCGTAGCTACAGCAACATCCTGGACAGCGCTAACGCGCTGATCAGCCACAACAAGCACCGCCTGGGCAAGAACCTGCGCACCGAGCAGGGTGCGGGCGAACCCGTGCGCGTGGTCGAGTCCAGCAGCGATTTCGCCGAGGCGCAGTGGCTGATCGACGAGATCAAGCAGCTGATACGTGATGACTCGAGCGCCGCGCCGGGCCGTCTCAAGCAAGCGAGCGCCCCCTTGGGGGGCAGCGAGGACACGCCTGTGCCGAGCGTGGGGGCCAACATTGCGCGCAAGGAGATGGCGGTGCTGTACCGCAGCAACGCCCAGAGCCGCGTGATCGAAACCGCGCTGTTCAACAGCGGCATCCCCTACAAGGTCTATGGCGGCTTGCGCTTCTTCGAGCGCGCCGAGATCAAGCACGCGCTGGCCTACCTGCGCCTGCTGGAGAACCCGAACGACGACACCAGTTTCCTGCGCGTGGTGAACTTCCCGCCGCGCGGCATCGGCGCGCGCAGCATCGAGCAGCTCCAAGACGCGGCGCGGGCCGCGAACCAGGGCGCTGGGTCGTCACTGCACGCCGCGGTCAACGCCATGAGCGGCAAGGCGGGTGCCAATCTCTCGGCCTTCGTCGCCAAGATCGACGTGCTGCGCGAGCAGACCCAGGGTTTGACCCTGCGCGAGATCATCGAACTCGTGCTCGAGCACAGCGGCCTGGTTGAGCATTACCGTGCCGAGCGCGAAGGCGCGGACCGCATCGAGAACCTGGAGGAACTGGTGACGGCCGCCGAGAGCTTCGTCAGCATCGAGGGTTTTGGCCGCGACGCGGAGGCGACGGCCGCGGCGGAGAATGCGGCCCCCGACGCGGATGGCGAAGTGCTGTCGCCGCTGGCGGCCTTCCTCACGCACGCTGCCTTGGAGGCCGGCGACAACCAGGCCCAGGACGGCCAAGATGCCGTGCAACTCATGACCGTGCACGCCAGCAAGGGCCTGGAGTTCGACGTGGTGTTCATCACCGGCCTGGAAGAAGGCCTGTTCCCGCACGAAAACTCCTTGAGCGACTTCGATGGTCTCGAGGAAGAGCGCCGCCTGATGTACGTGGCCATCACGCGCGCAAGAAAACGCCTCTACCTCAGCCTGGCCCAGACCCGCATGCTGCACGGCCAGACGAGATATCACATCCGCAGTCGTTTTCTCGACGAACTGCCCGAGGAAACGCTGAAATGGGTGACGCCTCGGAACCAGGGCTTTGGCAGCGGCTTCACGCCGCAGAACAGCTACGGGCCGGGACGTGGCAATGGGGCTGGCGGTGGTGCCTGGAACAGCGGCTGGGCGAACGCGAGCCGCTCGGACAGTGCTTACGGGCGAGACACGGGCTCATCCCTGTCCAGCAGCAAGGTTGTCGAGCAAGCCCAGGAAGCAGCGACGGGTCTGCGCATCGGCATGAGTGTCTTCCACAACAAGTTCGGCGAAGGCAAGGTGCTCACGCTCGAAGGCTCGGGCGACGATGCCCGTGCGCAGATCAACTTTCCGCGACATGGGGTCAAGTGGCTGGCGCTGTCGGTGGCGAAATTGACGGTGGTGTAGCCTGACAGATTCTGAAAAAAGGGAGTGCAAGGATGCGTGTTGTGTTTGCTTGCGTTGTGCTGGGTTTGTGGGTGACCTTGACAGGCTGCGCAACGACGCAATTGTTCAATCCAGAAACTACCTATGAGGAACAAGCGAGGGAGTTGCGAATCTCGGACGACGATTTACGCTTGGTATTGGTCGGCGAGGATTACCACTATCTCCTTGACGTTCCCGAATCCCTGCGGCCAATCTTTCACGCTTCCTATCAGCCGTTGATTCAATGGAGATTTGAATCTATGGAGGTGCTCAAGGACCAGACGGTGACGCTGAAATACTATGGGTCTCTGGACGGACGGCTTGCTTCTCAGGAAGACAAGGACGCCGCCGTGATGAACGGGTTCATGGCTGACAAAAATGGGAAGGTCTACATTTCTGGATCATTGTCCGGTCGGCGTGAGGATGAGATTGTCTTGCCTCCAACGAGGATCTTAGCTTGGTCAGGACAGCCCAGAAATCCGTCGTCGCGCATCGGCGTCACGGAAGAGAGGACAACGACAAAGCGGGTGTTTTTGATGGCTATGACGCCGGTGGCATTGGTGTTGGATGGCGCAGTTGTCGTGACCGTCGTTCCGTATGTCGCGAGTATTTTCGGCGTGGGCAATTTTTGGAGAGCACTGGGAAGAGTGATTGGCGCATCTGTCGCCAACTCAGGATTCGTTATTTTGACTGGGGGACACCCGCCCAGGTTTCAATGAGACGAAAGACAAGCAAGTCATCGCCATTGATGCCACAGCACCTTGCCCCGTGCACCCAACCCTCCAAATGGCTTGTGCGCAAGCCGTTCGGGAGCGATCATCCATAGATGTTTTCTTGATAAGCAATTGAAAATTGCGTCGTCGACACGGTGAAGAGGCCTGCCTAAGCTGGCCGTCTCTTCTCAAAGGACGACACCGTGAGATCCATTTCGAATCGCAGGCGTATCTTTACGGCGCTGCTGGCCTGGGTGGCTGGCGCGATCTTCTTCAATGCGCCCGCACTGGCGCAGGCCGTGCCCAAGGAAGTCCGCATCGGCTGGCAGAAGGGTTCGGCCATCCTGGTGCTGGGGCGCAGGCAGCAGGTCGTCGAAACCCGGTTGAAGGCGCTGGGCGTGGAATCGGTCAAGTGGGTGGAGTTCCAGTTCGGCCCGCCCATGCTGGAGGCTCTGGGCGCAGGCGCCATCGACCTGGGTTCGGTGGGCGACACACCACCGATCTTTGCGCAGGCGGGCGGCGCCAATCTGGTTTACGCGGCGGCCATGCCCTCGGCCCAGCATGCGGTGCTGGTGCCGCAAAACTCGCCCATCAAGACGCTGGCCGATCTCAAAGGCAAGAAGGTGGCTTTCGGCAAGGGCTCCAGCGCGCAGAACGTCGCGATCAAGGCGCTGGCCCTGGCCGGCCTGACGGTCAAGGACATCGAGCCCGTCTATCTGTCGCCCGCCGACGCCACGGCGGCCTTCAACGGCGGCAACATCGACGCCTGGGTGGTGTGGGACCCTTATTTCGCGATCGCGGAACGGCGTTACAACGCGCGCGCGGTAGCCGATACCTCGGACAAGCGCCTGGCCAGTGCCTCCTATTACATAGCCGGTCGTGATTTTGCGGCTGCCCACCCGGTCGTTCTGTCGGCGGTGATCGACGAACTGCGCAAGCTGACGATTCAGGCCGGAAAGAACCGCGAGGAACTGGCTGCCCTTGCGGCGGAGTCCACCGGTATTGACGCCGAGATATGGAAGACTGCGTTTGCCCGTGCCGAGTTCGACGTTGTGCCGATCGGGGCCGCGCACATCGCGCAGCAACAGCAACTGGCGGACACCTTCCACGCGCTGGGCATCATCCCCCGAAAGATCCAGGTCAGCGAGATCGTCTGGCGCGCGCCAGCGCCGCGATGAGTTTCCGTAGATGGGTTCATGCATGCATGCATGAGGGAGTGCATGGGACAATCCCGCCCCATGCACCCTCAAACCTTGCTGGACCTCTGCGCTGAACTGGTCCGGTTGACCCTCAAGTTCGAACACCCGGCCGACGCCGTGGTGTCGCATTTCTTCCGCGACCACCGAGGCCTGGGCCCGCGCGAGCGCGCGACCCTGGCGGAAACCGCCTATGCCGTACTGCGCAAGAAGCTGCTGTTCGAGCGCCTGGCCCTGTCGGGCAGCGGGCCGAAGGAGCGGCGCCTCGCCATTCTGGGCTTCTCTGGCTCGCGCGACTTCATCAAGAGCGTGCTGTCCGAGCAGGAAAAGCAATGGCTGGACGCCTGCGATGGCGTAAAGCCCGATGAGTTGCTGGACCAGCACCGCCACAACCTGCCCGACTGGCTGGCCCAGCCGCTGAAGACGCAACTGAGCGACAAGGATTTCTGGGCCCTGGCCGAGAGCCTGAATCAGAGCGCGGGGCTGGATGTTCGTGTGAACACCTTGAACAGCAAGCGCGAGGATGTGCAGCGCGAGTTGAAGGCAGCGGGCATCACCGCGCAGCCCACGCCCTATTGCCCATGGGGCTTGCGCATCGCCGACAAGCCCGCGCTGAACAAGCTGGACGTCTTCACGCGCGGCGCGATCGAGGTGCAGGACGAGGGCTCGCAACTGCTGGCCTTGCTGGTGGAGGCCAAGCGCGGCGAGATGGTGGTCGATTTCTGCGCGGGCGCCGGGGGCAAGACCCTGGCGCTGGGCGCGGCCATGCGCAACACGGGGCGTCTGTACGCCTTCGACACCTCGGCCCACCGACTGGACGCCCTCAAGCCTCGGCTGGCGCGCAGCGGCCTGTCCAATGTGCATCCTGCGGCCATCGCGCACGAGCGCGACGAACGTGTGAAGCGTCTTTCCGGCAAGATCGACCGGGTGCTGGTGGACGCGCCCTGTTCCGGCCTGGGTACCTTGCGCCGCAATCCGGACTTGAAGTGGCGGCAATCCGCCCAAGCTGTCCAGGAGATGGCCGCCAAGCAGACGGCCATTCTGGACAGCGCGGCCCGGCTGCTCAAGTCGGGCGGGCGCTTGGTCTACGCCACCTGCAGCGTGTTGCCGGAGGAAAATGAAGCCGTGGCCGAGGCGTTTTCGGCGGCGCACCCGGATTTCGAGCCCGTGCCGGTGGCCGATCTCTTGGAGCGTCTCTTGGCGCCACCGGTTGCCAAAACCGCCTCCGAGCTGTGTTCGGGGGGTGAAAGTGGTCGGAATTACCTCCGTTTGTGGCCCCACCAACACAATACAGACGGCTTTTTCGCCGCTGTTTGGCACAAAAGGTAAGTATTTGATCTGAGTTAAGGTTTTCCGCCCTAAAAACGGGAGAATTCGGGAAGAGCACATGGGGTCTTCTAAAATGGCTCACCAAACACAGACCCAGAATGAAACCAAAACAGGGGTCGGAGACTCCAACGGGGTGTTGGGAAGTTGCCCCCGTATCCAATTTCCATATATTGAAAGAGTTCTATGTTCGTAACTGACTCGGTTGTGTTCAACGCCATCGTCGACTGGCTGGCGAACGGCCTGCTGAATCTGAGCTGGTGGCAGATCATTCTGTACGCCCTGGCGACGACGCACATCACGATCGCCAGCGTGACGATCTTCCTGCACCGACACCAGGCGCATCGCGCGCTGGACCTGCACCCGATCATTTCCCACTTCTTCCGCTTCTGGCTGTGGCTGTCCACGGGCATGGTGACCAAGGAATGGGCTGCCATCCACCGCAAGCACCACGCCAAGTGCGAACAGGCGGAAGACCCGCACAGCCCGCAGATTTACGGCATCCGCAAGGTGCTGACCGAGGGCGCCGAGCTGTACCGTGCTGAATCCAAGAACAAGGAAACCATGGCCCGCTACGGCCACGGAACCCCCGATGATTGGATCGAGCGCAATCTCTACACCCGTTACTCCTGGCAAGGCGTGGGCCTGATGCTGATCATCAACCTCGCCCTGTTCGGCGCGGCGGGTGCTGCGGTCTGGGCTTTGCAGATGGCCTGGATCCCGATCACGGCCGCCGGCATCATCAACGGCCTGGGCCACTACTGGGGTTACCGCAACTTCGAAGCGGCCGATGCCAGCACCAACCTGTCTCCCTGGGGCATCATCATCGGTGGCGAGGAGTTGCACAACAACCACCACACCTACCCGACCTCGGCCAAGCTGTCGGTCAAGCCGTACGAGTTCGACATTGGCTGGCTCTACATCCGCCTGCTGAGCGCCGTGGGCCTGGCCAAGGTCAAGAAGACGCCGCCCAAGCTGGAATTGGGTGACATCAAACCCGTGGCCGATGACAAGACGCTGGAGGCGCTGATTGCCCACCGCTATGAAATCATGGCCGATTACGCGCGCGGCATGCGGCACGCCTTCCGCGATGAAGTGTCCGCTCTCAAGACCCGCATGACCGACAGCGCCGCCGTCAAGGCTGCCGCCCGCTGGCTGCACCGCGACGCGGAAAAGGCTCCGGCCAAGGTCGCGCCGCAACTGGCCCAAGCCCGCGCTGCGTCGCCCGTGCTGGACAAAATGGTCACGATGCGCGAGGAACTGCGTCAGCTTTGGCTGAACACCTCACTGAGCCGCGAGCAGCTGCTGGCCAATTTGCAGGCCTGGTGCCATCGCGCCGAGGAAAGCGGCATCGCCGCGCTGCAGGAGTTCTCGCGCAAGCTGCGCATGGTCCGCACCTGATCACGCGCCGCGCCTGGGGGCGAGTGACTGCCTTCCCGGTGCGGTCAGCAAAGCCCAGGAGCCGACAAGCCCGCCCCGCAAGGAGGCGGGCTTTCTTTTTTTCTGACTGGGACAGGTCTCAGGGGCCAGCGTGGTTGTGGGATTGAACCCAAAGACGCTCAGTGAGGCTGAGGGAGGGCGTTGAGTGCCCCGCCGAACGCATTGCTTGTGGGGGCGGCGCTTGGGCGCATAGCCCTCGCCCGAGGTGCCTCAGACTGCCGCAGTCACGACCACCTCGATACGCCAGTCCGGATTGCCCAGCCGGGCCTGCACGGTGGCACGCGGCGGCGTGTGGCCTGGGCTGACCCAGGTGTCCCAGACGGCGTTCATGCCGGCGAAATCCGCCATGTCGGCCAGGTAGATCTGCACCCGCAGCAGGCGCGTCTTGTCGCTGCCAGCTTCGGCCAGCAGCTTGTCCACCATGGCCAGCACCTCGGCCGTCTGGCCGCGGATGTCTTTCGTCGCGTCGTCCGGTACTTGGCCCGCGAGGTAGACCACGCCGTTGTGGATGGCAGCCTCGCTCAGGCGCGGGCCGACGCCCAGGCGCTCGATGCTGACCCGCGGCTTAGCGTCTGTCATGCCTTCAGGCCCTTGAAGGACAGCAATTCCGCGCCTTCGCCCGCCGACAGCAGACCTGTTTGCGTGTAGATGCCGAGCTTGGCACGCGTGTCGGTGATGTCCAGGTTGCGCATGGTCAGCTGGCCGATGCGATCGGCGGGGCTGAAGGGCGCGTCTTCCACCTTTTCCATGCTCAGCCGCTCGGGCGCGTACGTCAGGTTGGGGCTCTCGGTGTTGAGGATGCTGTAGTCATTCCCGCGGCGCAGTTCCAGCGTGACTTCGCCGGTGACCGCGCGTGCCACCCAGCGCTGCGCGGCTTCGCGCAGCATGATGGCCTGCGGGTCGAACCAGCGGCCCTGGTAGAGCAGGCGACCCAGCTTCATGCCATTGATGCGGTACTGCTCGATGGTGTCCTCGTTGTGGATGCCGGTCACCAGGCGTTCGTAGGCAATGTGCAGCAGGGCCAAGCCCGGTGCCTCGTAGATGCCGCGGCTCTTGGCCTCGATGATGCGGTTCTCGATCTGGTCGCTCATGCCCAAGCCGTGGCGTCCGCCGATTTCGTTGGCCTTGAGGATCAGGGCCACGGGGTCGCTGAAGCTCTGGCCGTTGAGCGCCACGGGCTGACCTTCCTCAAAGCGCACGGTCACTTCCTCGGCTTTGACGACCACGTCGTCCTTCCAGAACGCCACGCCCATGATGGGGTTGACGATGCGTATTCCGCTGTTGAGATGTTCCAGGTCCTTGGCTTCGTGCGTGGCGCCCAGCATATTGCTGTCGGTGCTGTAAGCCTTTTCCACGCTCATCTTGTAGTCAAAGCCGTTGGCGATGAGGAACTCGCTCATCTCCTTGCGGCCGCCGAGCTCGTCGATGAAGGTCTGGTCCAGCCAGGGCTTGTAGATCTTGAGTGATGGGTTGGTCAGTAGTCCATAGCGGTAGAAGCGCTCGATGTCGTTGCCCTTGAAGGTCGAGCCGTCGCCCCAGATGTTGACGTTGTCCTCCTTCATCGCGGCCACCAGCATCGTGCCGGTGACGGCGCGGCCCAGCGGTGTGGTGTTGAAGTAGGTCACGCCGCCGGTGCTGATGTGGAAGGCGTTGGATTGCAGCGCGGCAATGCCCTCGTGCGCCAGTTGGCGGCGGCAGTCGATCAGGCGGGCCAGCTTGGCGCCATAGCCCAAAGCCTTTTTCGGAATGGCGTCGTAGTCGCTTTCGTCGGGTTGGCCCAGGTTGGCCGTGTAGGCGTAGGGCTCGGCGCCCTTTTTCTTCATCCAGAGCAGGGCAGCGCTGGTATCCAGTCCGCCGGAAAAGGCGATGCCGACCTTCTGGCCGGTGGGGAGGGATTGCAGGATGGTGGCCATGGGAGTTGTTTTTCGTGAGGCGTCAGCGGCAGGCGGCGCAGGGTTGTGGTGGGCTCTGCTCAGCCGAAATGGCAGATGTAGTGGTAAGGCTGGCCGCTCACGCGGATCTCGAAGGAAGTGTTGCCAGGAACGCTGAACTTCTCCCCGGCACCGGATTTAACCCAGTTCTCGCTGCCCTTGAGTTTGTATTCACAGGAGCCCGCGACACCTTCCATGATTTCGGGCGCTCCGGTGCTGAAGGTCAGGGTGGCGGGCAGGATCACGCCCACCGACTTTTTCGTGCCGTCGGCCAGGGTGAGGCTGTGGCTGACGCATTTGCCGTCGAAATAGACATTGGCTTGGGTGGTGACGGAAACGCTGGCGAGGGTTGCAGTGGTCATGGGTGAATGAGAAGAGCGGATGCAGGGGGAGGAGAACAAAGAAGAAAACCCGATTCTAAAGACCTCGATTGGCTGGTAAAAACGGGGTTGGTGATGGAACAAAGCAGGGGTCAAGCAAACTTGGCTCGATGCCGATAAGGATGTATGAACCCCACGATCAAACCAAAACACTCATTGGCCGTCGCCATATTGCTGGCTGGTGGCTACGCTCTCGCCGCTGAACCCGCCGCCGCCCAAGTCGGCGCTGTGGACGCGTCGAGCACGGCCTGCAAGGGCTGGCTGGCCTGCGGGCCTGCTGAGACCGCGAGTGCGACGCCAGAGCCGAAACCCGTCGGTACTGTCGTTCAATCGTCCGCTTGCAAGGGCTGGTTGGCGTGTGGTCCGTCCGATTCCGAGGTCTCTGCTCTCTCGGATCTCCCGGCCGGTCAAGGCCGCTCTCCTCAGCTCGTAGAGGAAAGCGGGCGACATGGCATTCTCGTGGCTCAGCTTGCAGCACCGAGGGCACAGGAATCCGCAGTCCCGGGCGTGGCTGCCAAACCGTCGCCTTTGCCGGAGGCTGCGGTTAAAAAAGTTGATGGCGGTGATCTACCCTCTCCGGTGTCGGGGCCGCTGGTCAGTCCTTTCGGACAAGCTTCGTCTCGCAATCCTGCCGCACCCGCCGCAGTGCTGAAGCAAGGCCGAGGAGGCCAGTTCCGCTTGGGGTTGGTGTCGTTCGGGGTTGGGTATGAAATTGGCGCCCTGGACAACATTGATGATCAGATTGACGATGCGAGTGATCGTCTAGAGCGTTTCACGATCACCGAGACCGAGTTGACGGCGCAACTGAGCGGCAGCTCAACCCAAGCAGCCGCTGAGGCAGCGCTCAAAAACTATGTGGCGAATAAGGTCAACACCGAAGTCATCGATGTCGTCAACCCGGTGCTGAGTTCCTTGCGCCGTGAAGGGCATGTGACTGTGATGGGTGAGGCGCAGGTTCCATTGACGCCGTTGGTGGTGGCTGTAGATGCTTGGGGAGGCAGCCTGCTGCTTGACGCCAGTTTCCAGGCATTGGCCAATACCAGCGTGGTGACCAAGTCGTTGTCTGCCTTGGACCCCAGCGCGATCACCGTCCACGCGACCTATGTCGGTCCTGGTCCGGACACTGTCATCGGTACATCGGATGACGTGTACGAGGCAACGGCGGATTTCAACTACGACGATGCAACCGCCAACGAAAGCTCGGTGCTGGTCAAGGCCGCGCTTGTTCAGCAATATGGCCTGGGCTACAGCCACAATGTCTGGAAGTCCCCCGTGCCCGTTGAGTCTTGGGGTTCGGGCTGGTTGTCGGTGGGTGGTCGGCTTAAGTACTACCAGGTGAAATTGGTGCGAGCTGCCGTCAGGCTCAAGGACAACGATGATGCCGAAGACACCCTCAAGGATGCAGAGTCAAAAGACAGCACGGGCTTGGGCGTGGACCTGGGGGCGCAGTGGTCAAGCCGCTATTACCGTGCGGGGGTTTGGGGCAACAATCTCAACAGTCCTCAATTCAAGTTCAACAAGCTGGATCTGTCGAGTTACACCGACCCCACGATCAAGAAAGACCTGCAGGCCGGTGAAACGTACACCATGAAGCCGCAGGTACAGGTGGAGACCGCCATTCATACCGAAAACCAGAAATGGGTTCTGGATTTGAACTTCGATGCCAATTCGGTTCGTGACCCGCTGGATCGTGAGTTCCAGTGGCTTGCGGTGAATGCAGCTCACGTCACGAACACCTTCTGGATTCCTGGCTTCCGCGTCGGTTACCGTGAGAACTTGGTCGGCACTCAACTGAGCTACGCGACCGCGGGGTTGACCTGGTTTGGCGTGAACCTGGATCTGGCCTATGGATTGCAGACCATCAAGTACGATGGCGACACGTATCCACGCAGCGTCATGCTCAACGTCAGCACGTCCATGACGTTCTGAGCTGAATCGGATCGCTGGCCTCGAGGGGTGCGTCAGAGACGCAGTTCCCAATCAGCCGAGACAAAGCCCACGGTCACCTCTTTGCCGCCCCACTCCACCACGGGGCGCTTGATCACACTGGGCTGGGCGAGCATCAGGGCCCGTGCGCTTTGCGCACTGGTCACAGCCGCTTGATCGGCCTCGCCCAGCTTGCGCCACGTTGTGCCCTGACGATTCACGAGCTTTTCCCATCCAACGGCGGCCATCCAGGCGTCCAGCCGCTGTTCGGGGACTCCTTGTTTCTTGAAGTCGTGGAAGGTGACTTCCACGGCCCGCTCCCCCAGCCAAGCGCGGGCTTTCTTGACTGTGTCGCAGTTCGTAATGCCGTAAAGAGTGACGCTTTTCTTCATGGGTGACAATTCTGGCTTATGTTGGAATTGAACACATTGCAAGATTGGCTGGCGCATTGCGAGCGCCTGCATCCCAAGGGCGTGGATGGCATCACCTTGGGCCTGGAGCGACCGCGCACCGTGGCGCAGCGCATGGGACTCAAGTTGGATTGCCCCGTGATCACGGTGGCGGGCACGAATGGCAAGGGTTCGACCTGTGCCATGCTGGAGGCCATCCTCGGCCAGGCGGGCTACCGCACCGGGGTCTACACCTCGCCCCACCTCGTGCATTTCGAGGAACGCCTGCGTCTCGGTGGCGAGATCGTGTCGGCGGAGTTCCTGCTGCCTTCTTTCGCTCGCGTTGAGTCCGCCCGCACGGTCGACGGCGGCGCGGAAGTCGCCCTGAGTTACTTCGAATTCACCACGCTGGCCATCCTCGACTGCATGGCGCGCGCCCAGGCCGAAGGCCGACTTGACGTGGCGATTCTGGAGGTGGGGCTGGGCGGCCGTCTGGACGCCGTGAATATCGTCGACGCGGATTGCGCCATCATCACCAGCATAGACCTCGACCACATGGAACTGCTGGGGCCGGATCGCGAGAGCATTGGCCGCGAGAAGGCCGGCATCATGCGCACGGGACGTCCGGTGGTGGTGAGCGATCCAATGCCCCCCGACAGCGTGATCGAGCACGCACGCACCATGGGCGCCGAGCTCTGGCGCTTCGGGCGCGACTTCAACTACTCCGGGGACAAGCAGCAATGGAGCTGGGCCGGGCGTGACCGCCGCTACAGTGGCCTGGCCTATCCCGCGCTGCGTGGCGCCAATCAATTGATCAATGCTGCCGGCGTGCTGGCCGCCCTGACGGCACTGCGCGACCGCTTGCCGGTCACGGCTCAGGCTGTGCGCAACGGCCTGGCCATGGCTGCGCTGCCTGGGCGGTTCCAGATCGTTCCTGGACAGCCCACCTTGGTGCTGGACGTGGCGCACAATCCGCACGCGGTCGCGGCGCTGACCGCCAATCTGGACGCCATGGGCTTCTACCCGCGCACCCGCGCTGTGTTCGGAGCCATGGCGGACAAGGATCTGCCGCCCATGTTGGCCCGCATCATGCCGCTGGTCGATCACTGGTACTTCACCGATTTGCCCACGCCCCGTGCCGCCACCGCCGCCCAGCTGCAGGCCAGCTGGCAGGCCGTCAAGGCCGGGCGTCCGATCAGCTCGGGCGCGGCGGCTCAAGCCGATGCGACCTTGCATGCCGCCCCCCTGGAGGCGTTGATTGCGGCCATGGCCGCCGCGGACCCCGCTGATAGAATCGTGGTTTTCGGATCGTTCTACACCGTGGGCGGCGTTCTGAAGGAGGGCGTGCCGCGCTTGCAGGCCAAGCACCTGAATGCGGCCTCCTGAGCCCCGGCCTCCCTCCCGTCCGCACGCGAGCCTGTCCAGCCCTTTAGCCCGAACGCATGGCCTTTTTCAAGTTCCGCAAGGGCGGCGATGAGCAGCCCGCCCCGGCTGCGCAGCCCGAAAGTGTGGAGGCTTTGCGCCGCCGCGCAAAAAATCGCCTCATTGGCGCGGTCATTTTGGTCGTCGCGGGGATTGTCGGTTTCCCCTTGCTGGTCGACAAGGAGCCGCGTCCGGTCGCGCAGGATCTGCCCATCCTGATTCCCGCCCGTGACGCTTTGCCTCCGCTGGCCGTCCCCGCCGGCTCAGGCTCTCAGGGCGCTAAAACCACCGATTCTGAAGCCACACGTGCCTCCGACGGGCGAGCCGCTCCGCGAGCGTCTGAAGATGCCGTCTCCGCGCCAGCGCCAGCGTCCGTGACCACCCCAGGGGCGAAGACGCCCCCGTCTGGCTCCGCCACTCCGCCGGCTGCGGCAGAGACTCCCGTGCGTTACGTGGTGCAGGTGGGATCTTTTGGCGATGTGGCGCGCGCGCGCGCGGCACGCGGCAAGCTGGAGCGCGCAGGGCTGAGGCATTACACCCAAGTTGTTGAAACCAAGGAAGGGCAGCGCATCCGGGTGCGTGCCGGTCCGTTCGACACCAAGGCCGAGGCTGATCGTGCCGCCGCCAAGATCCGGCAACTGGACATGGCCGCGGACGTTCTGAGCCAGTGAACTCCGCGACGCGGAAGTGTTTGTCACCATGGCCTTGATTGATACATTGTTCCTGATCGGTCTGCTGGTCTCCATCTGCTTGGGTTTGTGGCGCGGTTTCGTCTACGAGGTGCTCGCCGTCCTGAATTGGCTGCTGGCCTTGCTCTTGGCACAGTGGCTGGGCGAAGAAGTCGGACGTTGGCTTCCCTTGGACGGTCAGCCGGAAGCATTGGTGCGCGTCGTGGGCTATTCGCTCGTGTTCGTGGTGTCGGTGTTCGTGGGGGGGCTGGTGGTCTGGGCCATACCGAAGTTGGTTGAGCAGGCCGGTTTGCGTCCGGTGGACCGCATGCTGGGCGCGGCTTTCGGGGCGCTGCGCGCCGCGATTTTGATCCTCGCCTTGACGGTCGGGGTGTTGATGACGTCCTTTCGCCAGAGCGCCTGGTGGCAGGAGTCCTACGCGGCGCATGCGTCGGTCTGGGTACTACAACAACTCAAGCCCTTGTTGCCCGTGGGTGTGGCCCAATATCTGCCGTGATCGTTCGCGGCTCTATGTTTTCGCTGGGAAAGTTGCCCTGAAGGGGGATGTGCTATGTGTGGAATCGTCAGCGTTGTCAGCAACGCGCCTGTCAATCAACTCATCTACGACTCCTTGCTCCTGCTGCAGCACCGCGGCCAGGACGCGGCGGGCATCGTGACCCAGCAGGACCGCAAGTTCTTCATGCACAAAGCCAAGGGCATGGTGCGTGACGTGTTCCGCACGCGCAACATGCGTGCGCTGCCAGGCAACTGTGGCTTGGGACAGGTCCGTTATCCCACCGCCGGCAATGCCTACAGCGAGGAAGAGGCTCAACCCTTCTACGTTAACGCGCCCTTCGGCATCGTCCTGGTGCACAACGGCAATCTGACGAACGCGCAGGCCCTCAAGGCCGAGTTGTTCAGCACCGACCACCGCCATATCAATACCGAGAGCGACACCGAAGTGCTGCTCAACGTGTTGGCCGATGAACTGGAAAAGGCCACACGTGGCAAAACTCTGCGCGTAGGCGATGTGTTCTCCGCCGTGCGCCAGGTGCACAAGCGCATCCGCGGCTCCTATGCCGTCATCGCGCTGATCGCAGGGCATGGTGTCCTGGCGTTCCGTGACCCCTATGGCATTCGTCCTTTGTGCTTTGGACGCAACGCGGAAGGTGGCGTGATGATCGCCAGCGAATCCGTGGCCTTGGACGGCACGGGCCACACCCTCGAGCGCGACATCGCGCCCGGCGAGGCGATCTTCGTCAACCTGGACGGCCAGATCAGCGCGCAGCAATGCGTGGACCTGCCACGCCTCAACCCCTGCATCTTTGAGTTCGTTTATTTGGCACGTCCCGATTCGGTGATGGATGGCATCTCGGTCTACCAGGCCCGTCTGAACCTGGGTGAATCGCTGGCCAAGCGCGTGATTTCGACCGTGCCGCCCAGCGAGATTGACGTGGTGATCCCGATCCCGGAATCCAGCCGTCCCAGCGCCATGCAGCTTGCGCAGCTGCTGGGCTTGCCGTACCGCGAGGGTTTCGTGAAGAACCGTTACGTCGGCCGTACCTTCATCATGCCGGGGCAGGGTGTGCGCAAAAAGAGCGTGCGTCAGAAGCTCAACGTTATCACCAGCGAGTTCAAGGGCCGCAACGTGCTGCTGGTGGACGACAGCATCGTGCGCGGCACTACCAGCCGCGAGATCGTGCAGATGGCGCGCGAAGCTGGGGCGAACAAGGTTTACATGGCCAGCGCCGCGCCGCCCGTTCGCTACCCCAACGTCTACGGCATCGACATGCCCACGGTGGAAGAGCTGGTGGCCCATGGCCGCACGGTCGAAGACGTGCGTCAGATCATCGGCGCTGACGCGCTGATTTACCAGGATGTGGATGGCATGAAGCAGGCCATCGGCAAACTCGGTACCAATCTCGCGAGTTTCGAGGCGTCCTGCTTCGATGGTGTCTACGTGACAGGCGACATCCAGGCCGAGGACATCGAGCGCATGAATTCCAACCGGGTCAAGGCCGAGGAGGACGATGTGGACACCTCTCGGCTGGCCTTGCCCAACCATCGGGGCGATTAGATGAGCGGCAATCGACATGATGGCCTTCGGCTGCAGACGCTGGCGGTGCGTGCCGCCGTTGAACGCAGTCAGTACGGCGAGAATTCCGAGGCTCTTTACCTCACCAGCGGTTACGTGCAGCCCAGCGCCGAGGCCTCCGCGCGGCGTTTCGCGGGCGCGGAGGAGGGCTACACCTACGGGCGCTCCGGCAATCCCACGGTGACGAGTTTCGAGCAGCGGCTCTCCGCGCTGGAGGGCAGTGAGGCGACGATGGCCACGTCCTCGGGCATGTCGGCCATCATGCTGATGTGCTTTGCCTTGCTGAAGGCGGGTGACCACGTCGTGCTCTCGCAGTCCATGTTCGGCTCGACCCTCAAGCTGATCGGTTCCGAGTTCGCGCGCTTTGGTGTCGAATCGACCACGGTGCCGCAGACCGATCTCGCCGCCTGGAAGGCCGCCATCCGTCCGAACACCAGGCTCTTGTTCGCCGAGACGCCCACCAACCCGCTGACCGAAGTGTGTGACATCGCGGCACTGGCCGATTTGGCGCACAACGCGGGCGCCTGGCTCGCGGTCGACAATTGTTTCGCCACGCCCGCCTTGCAGCGCCCCATCGACCTGGGGGCGGACATCGTCATGCATTCCGGCACCAAGTACCTGGATGGTCAGGGCCGTGTCATGGCCGGCGCGCTTTGCGCGCCAGAAAAAATGGTGATCGAGAAGTTCCTGCCGGTGCAGAAGAACAGCGGCATGGTGCTCTCGCCCTTCAATGCCTGGGTCGTCCTCAAGGGCATGGAAACGCTGGACATCCGCATGAAGGCGCAAAGCGCGCTGACGCTGGAACTCGCGCAGTGGCTGGAGCAGCATCCCGCCGTGGCGCGGGTCTATTACCCGGGGCTGACCAGCCACCCCCAGCACGCACTCGCGATGCGGCAGATGAGTCTGGGCGGCGCGGTGCTGTCCTTCGAAGTCAAAGCCAATGGACCAGAACAAGCACGCGCCCGCGCTTTCCACGTGCTGGATTCCATGCAGTTGCTGTCGCTGTGTACCAACTTGGGTGACACCAAGACCTTGCTGACCCATCCGGCGAGCACCTCGCATGGCAAGCTGTCCGAGGCGCAACGCCAGGCCGCGGGCATCGGCCAGGGCTTGATCCGCGTGGCCGTGGGACTGGAGCATCCGCAGGACGTGCAGGACGACATTGCCCGCGGCCTCAATACCTTGGCCTGATATGACGACAAAAGTTAGAACCCGTTTCGCCCCATCCCCGACTGGCTTCATCCACCTCGGCAACATCCGTTCGGCGCTCTACCCGTGGGCCTTCGCGCGCGCGAACCAGGGTACGTTCATCTTGCGCATTGAGGACACCGACCTGGAGCGTTCCACGCAGGCCGCCGTGGACGTGATCATCGAAGGCATGAAATGGTTGGGCCTAGACCATGACGAGGGTCCGTTCTACCAGATGCAGCGCATGGACCGCTACAAGCAGGTGCTGGCCGAGTTGCAAGCTGCGGGCCATGTCTATCCCTGCTACATGAGCGTGGAAGAGCTCGACGCGCTGCGCGAACGCCAGATGGCGGCCAAGCAAAAGCCCCGTTACGACGGTACCTGGCGCCCCGAGCCCGGCAAGACTCTGCCCCAGGTGCCCACGGGCGTGCAGCCGGTGCTGCGGTTCAAGAATCCTCTGGGCGGTTTGGTGGTCTGGGACGACAAGGTCAAGGGCCGCATCGAGATCAGCAACGATGAGCTCGATGACCTGGTGATCGCACGTCCCGACGGTACGCCCACCTACAACTTCTGCGTGGTGGTCGACGACATCGACATGGTCATCACCCATGTCATTCGTGGCGATGACCACGTCAACAACACGCCGCGCCAGATCAACATCTTCCGCGCGCTCGGCAAGGAGCCACCGGTCTACGCCCACCTGCCCACCGTGCTGAACGAGCAGGGTGAGAAGATGAGCAAGCGCAACGGCGCCAAGCCCGTCACACAGTACCGCGACGAAGGCTATCTGTCCGATGCGATGGTGAACTACCTCGCGCGCCTGGGCTGGAGCCACGGCGACGACGAGATTTTCAGCCGTGCGCAGTTCCTGGAGTGGTTCAATTTGGACCACCTGGGCCGCAGCGCCGCGCAGTTCGACGAAGCCAAGCTGCGCTGGGTCAATGCCCAGCATTTGAAGGCGATGGCGGACGATGCGCTGGCCGTCCTGGTGGCAGAGCAACTTCAGAAGCGTGGCGTCGCGGTGGATGAGCGCCTGGTCGGCATCTGCGGGTTGTTCAAGGACCGTTGCGAAACCACCGTGGTGTTGGCGGACTGGGCCGAGAAGTTTTACGGCGACACGGTGGATGTCAGGCCGGAAGACCGCGCGCAGCACCTGACCGAAATGATCCGTCCCGTCCTGTCGCAACTGGCGGACAAGCTTCAGGCGCTGGCAGCCTGGGACAAGGCGACCATCGCGGCGGCCATCAAAGATGTACTGGCTCAAAACAAGGACCAGGGCCTGAAGATGCCGCAACTGGCCATGCCGGTGCGCGTGCTGGTGCTGGGCACGCCGCAGACGCCGTCGCTCGATGCTGTGCTGTCGCTGCTGCCTCGTGAAAAAGTTTTGGTCCGCTTGCGTAGGTCGTGATTTATCCCCTATAATTTGAGGCTCACGACGCTTCGGCGGTTGCTGAAAACGATGAAAGTCAGGATGAATGCGCAGCGTTAATCCGGCAGACGTCGAAAGCAACAAGCGGGGGTATAGCTCAGCTGGGAGAGCGCTTGCATGGCATGCAAGAGGTCAGCGGTTCGATCCCGCTTACCTCCACCATCTGAGGCGTCGCGAGATGGTTAAGAAATTTTTGCAAGTGTCGCGAGATACTGGTGAGGATTTGGAAGTCCAAGGTTTTGACCCTATCGTCTAGAGGCCTAGGACATCACCCTTTCACGGTGAGTACCGGGGTTCGAATCCCCGTAGGGTCGCCAAGTTTTGTGGCACTTGGCCGTTTGCGTCAGCGGGCGGCGAAAGTCACACCAACGCGGAGTGGTAGTTCAGTTGGTTAGAATACCGGCCTGTCACGCCGGGGGTCGCGGGTTCGAGTCCCGTCCACTCCGCCAAGATACAAGGGCTTGCCGCTCACCAGTGGCAAGCCCTTTTCTTTTGCCCCAGGCCTGCCTGATATCTGCTCAGATCACCATGCACCTGTTCTTCGCATTGTTCCGAGGTTTATTGGCCTGGATTCGACCGTGGCCAGTGAGGGTGCTGAGCACCGGGCTGGTGGTGATGGCGCCCTTGGGTTCGCTTGCCCAAATTCCGCTGACAAAAGCAGCGGCTCGGCCAGTGTCGCCGCAGGCGCTCATCAAGGTCCATGCCTACACCGAAGGAGGCGTCGCGGTTTTTCCGGTGCGCGATATCACTCGCAATCCCCATGTGATGCAGCGCTACGCCTGTGATGCCTGTGACTGGGCACCTCGCTTGGAACGCGCCGATTGGCGCACGACACCTCTGTTTCAACGCGAGTACGCCAAGGAGATCAACGCTGCGGCTCGCCGTTACCAGCTCGACCCCGCGCTGGTACGGGCGGTGATCCACGCGGAGTCTAGTTTCAACGCGGGCGCGCGTTCCCCCAAGGGCGCGCGCGGTTTGATGCAGTTGATGCCCGCGACGGCGCGGGCACTAGGCGTGCGCCGACCCCATGACCCTCGGGAAAACATCGATGGAGGCGCGCGCTATCTGGCTGAAATGCTCGCGCGTTTTCGCAATGATGTCAGCTTGGCCGCGGCCGCCTACAACGCCGGCCCCCAGGCGGTCCAAGCCTATGCCGGGGTGCCTCCCTATGACGAGACGCGTGCGTACGTCCAGCGCGTTCGGGTGCTCTTGTACCGCTATCGCAGGGCGGCGCAACTCGACTGGCAGGGATGAACTGCCGGGGGCAGGGTTGTTGACCCGGCCGCTGCGCAAAAGAAGTGCTTGGTCGACAATCTTCGGCCATGGAAAACTTGCTACATCAATCCCCTCAGGGCGGCTCAATGGATAGCGCGTCGAGGCTTCCCGCCTATTCCCTGTTGGACCTGGTCGCCGTGCGCGACGGCGGTACCGTGCGCCAGGCGCTTGATCTGGCCGTGCGCACGGCACAGCACGTCGAGTCCCTGGGCTTCACCCGTTACTGGTTGGCCGAGCATCACAACATGCCTGGCATCGCGAGCTCTGCCACCGCCGTGCTGATTGGCCATGTCGCGGGTGCCACGCGGCGCATTCGAGTGGGTTCGGGCGGCATCATGCTGCCCAACCATGCGCCGTTGACGGTGGCTGAGGCCTTCGGCACTTTGGCGGAGCTCTACCCAGGCCGTATTGATCTTGGGCTAGGCCGAGCGCCTGGCACCGACCCCATGACCATGCGCGCGCTGCGGCGCGACCGCGTGGAGCGCGAAGAAGACTTCCCGCAAGACGTGGCCGAGTTGCAACGTCTGTTCGCGCCTGCGCAGCCTGGGCAGCGCTTGACCGCGACCCCTGGTGCGGGCACCAGCGTGCCGATTTGGTTGTTGGGTTCCAGCCTGTTTTCCGCGCGCTTGGCTGCCGAGCTCGGTCTGCCCTATGCCTTTGCTTCCCACTTCGCGCCTCGGTATCTCTTGCAGGCCTTGGAGCTGTACCGCAGCTTGTTCCGTCCTTCCGCCGTTCTCAGTCGTCCTTATGCCGCCATTGGCGTGCCGGTGGTGGCCGCGCCCAGCGATGACGAGGCTGAATACTTGGCAAGCAGCACCTTCCAGCGTGTGCTGGGCATCGTGACGGGTAAACGTGGCCTCCTGCCTCGTCCAGTCCCGAATTACATGGAAAGTCTGACCCCACAGGAGCGGGCGGCCATCGCGGATTTCTTGGGTGTGGCGGTCATTGGCGGGCCTCAAACCCTCAGCGAAGGCTTCGCCCAATTGGCCCGACTCACGCAAGCCAATGAATTCATCCTGGTATCGGATGTGTACGAGCCCGAATTGCGCCTGCGGTCGTTGGAACTGGCCGCGGCCGCGATGCGGGCCTTGCCGAGTGAAGAGATCGTTCTCTCCAGTGAAGCACAATGACGGACATGAACGCTCAGAACGAAACCCAGGCCAGGTCTCAGGCCACTCATCCGGAATTGCCCGATCGGCTCTCCATCGATCCCCGTAGCCCTCACCATGTGGCAGCCGTCTTTGAGCGCGATGTGGGCATACGCTTCAATGGCAAGGAGCGGCACGATGTGGAGGAATATTGCATTAGTGAGGGCTGGATCAAAGTCCCCGCCGGCAAGACCTTGGACCGCAAGGGCCAACCTTTGCTTCTTAAGCTCAAGGGCGCGGTCGAGCCTTTCTACCGCGACTAGGGTTTCCTCCGTACATGCCCTAGCACCGGGCCGTATACAACCTCTCCAGGCAGCTTTCACATGGCGGGTAAAAAAACTCCGATATGTTGTAAGGTTTTACCAGGCCGCTGCGCTGCCTTTACCGTTGCTTCACAAAAGCTCGTTAATTTTCGTTCCGCATCCCGAAATCAAGAGAGATCGGAGATGTGAGTCTCTTTACTTAATGAGTCCAACTGCCAGGAGAACCTTGAAATGGTCAAAATGTCCAAACTGCTTGCCACGCTGATCGCTGGCCTCTTCGCTGCATCCGTGTTCGCCCAGACCGCCGCCCCGGCTGCCGCTCCTGCGGCTGCTCCGGCCAAGGCTGAAGCCAAGCCGGCTGCAAAGCCGGCTGCCAAGCCCGCCGAGAAGAAGGCTGAGAAGAAGGAAAAGAAGACCGAGAAGAAGACTGACGCTGCTCCGGCCAAGTGAAGTGCCGCAGGATATGAAAATATCCTGATCACCCTTCTCAGGGAAAGCCCGCCATCCGGCAACGGTGGCGGGCTTTTTCTTGGTCGGTAGACCGCACTCACGTGACGCAATGCGTGCGCCGTGCCACTGGCCCTCTGGTGTCCATGGGTTTACATGGACCTACACTGACTGCCCCACGCCACTCACTCGCAGGAGATTTCCATGCTCAATACCGATCTCGACAGCGAATTCAAATCCCTTTTGTCGGTTCCCACCGATCCATCTTCCCACGCTGGCGCCAACCGTCGCACGGTCATCAAGACCGCACTGGGGGTGGGATATGCCGCCTCGGTGCTGCCCATCATGGCGCAGACCGCGATCACGACGAGCGCCAACGGACTGACGGCGGGAGAGATCACCATCACGGCGCAGGGAGGCTTCAAGCTTCCGGCCTACCGGGCGCAACCCGCGGGCAAGACGGGCTTGCCCGTGGTGCTGGTGCTGTCGGAGATCTTCGGTGTGCATGAGCACATCGCGGACGTGGCTCGGCGCTTCGCGCACGCGGGATATCTGGCGATTGCGCCCGAGCTCTTCATTCGCCAGGGCGACGCGAAGGGCTACACCGAGATCGGCAAACTCATGAGCGAGGTCATCAGCAAGGTGCCCGACGCGCAGGTGATGTCGGACCTTGATGCCACGCTGGCTTGGGCTGGCGCGAACGGAGGCGACCTCAAGCGTGTCGGCGTCACCGGCTTCTGCTGGGGCGGCCGGCAGGTCTGGCTTTACACCGCGCACAACCCGGCCGTGAAAGCCGGCGTGGCCTGGTACGGCCGCCTCGTGGGTGCGGCCAGCGACCTGACACCAAAACAGCCCGTCGACGTGGCCGGACAGTTGAACGGCCCCGTGCTCGGCCTCTATGGCGAGGCCGACACCGGCATCCCTCAGGACAGCATTGCCCAGATGAAGCAGGCACTGGCGGCCGGCAATACCAACGCCAAGGCCTCGCAGTTCGTGGTCTACAAGGACGCGCCCCACGCCTTCCATGCCGACTACCGGCCGAGTTTCCGCAAGGAGGCCGCCGAGGATGGTTGGAAGCGCGCCTTGGCCTGGTTCAAGCTCAACGGCGTGGTCTGAGTTTCAGACTGGCAAAGGGCAAGCCGGGCCTCGCCATCAGGGCTTGACAGGTCTGGGACAATCCCAGGCATGACGACCTTTTTCGCGATTCTTCTAGGCACGCTGGCAGCTGGCATAGGCAGCGTCTGGTTGGCCGCCGCGCTCAGTTCCAGCTTGGCGCGTTACACCCAGCACATGCTCAGCTTGGCCGCGGGTGCTTTGCTGGGCGCCGCCTTTCTGCACTTGCTGCCCGAGGCCTTCGAGAGCGCCGCGCACGTGAGCCTGCTGGTGCCGACTCTGAATGACCCGGACCATGGCATCCGGCCGCACACGCTGTTCATCATCTTGCTGGGTGGCGTGTTGTTCTTCTTCCTGTTGGACAAGGCCGAACTCTGGCACCACGGGCACGAACATCACGTGGGCACGCAGGCCGGTCCTGAGCACCATCACGCGCAGGCTCACCACGGTCACTCCCATGACCATCACCACGACGCACATGACCATTCCCATGGGCGGCCGCTGGGCCTGTCCGGCGGCTGGACCGTGCTGGCGGGTGACAGCGTGCACTGCTTCGGTGACGGCATCTTGATCGCCTCCGCGTTCATGGCCGATTTGCGCCTGGGTGTCATCGCCGCGGTGGCCGTGCTCGCGCACGAGGTGCCTCATCACATGGGGGATCTGGTGGTGCTGCGCGCCGCCAGCGGCACCCGCCGCGCCGCCTTGCTCAAGGTGTCATTGGCTGGCGCCATCACCGCCTTGGGCGGGGTGTTAGGCTGGTGGCTGGTGGATTGGTTGCACGACTATCTGCCGTACTTCCTTGTGATTGCCTCCAGTAGCTTCATTTATGTCGCTCTGGCCGATCTGATCCCGCAATTGCAGAAACGGCTGAGTCTGGCCGCGACCCTGGCTCAGATTGCCTGGCTGCTGGTGGGCATCGTCCTGGTCATGCTGACCAGTACCTTGGCCCACGCTCACTGAGGAAACACCTTTTCACCATGAATTTTGTTGAACGCCTGATTTTTTCTGTGTTCGGTTTTTTCCTTCGTCTGGGCTTGCTGCTGGTCGGTTTGACGGTGATGGTTTTCGTCTTGGCGCTGAGCTTGTTGATGCTGGTGGCTTGGGGCTTGTACGCGCTGATCGCCCGTTTGTTGGGCCGTCCTGTGCAGCCCTTGGCTTTCACCATCCTGCGCCAGACTCAGGCGCAGTTCTTCCGGCGCGCAACTGCTCAAGCGGCCCGGTCGGGTGCGCCAGGGGGCGCCGAGGTCATCGACGTGAACTCACGCGAGGTGGACGGTCCCCCGCCGGATCGGCTGGGGCGCTGAGCCAGGGTGCCGATACGGTTCGGAACCGTGATGCTGTCTGAGGGCAGGGCTGAGGTGGTCCCGCCTACAGCCCAGTCTCAGCCCTTGGCGACGGGGCGTGCCGGGTCGCTGCACCACTCGCTCCAGCTTCCCGCGTACAGGGCGGCGCGGCCCAGGCCGGCCAATTCCATTGCCAACAGGTTGGGCGTGGCGGTCACGCCGCTGCCGCAGTGGTGCACCACCGAGGCCGGATGTCGACCCCCCAGCAGGGCATCGAATTCCGAGCGCAATTGCGCTGGTGACTTGAATCTGCCATCCGGACCGAAGTTGTCGCTGAAGGGGCGGTTGAGCGCGCCCGGGATATGGCCCGCAACCGGGTCGAGGGGCTCGACCTCCCCACGAAATCGGGCAGGAGCGCGTGCATCAATGAGGGTCTGCAGACTGGATTGATTGAGATTGGCGCGCACCTCATCCACGGTCACCAAGCGCACCAGCAGCTTGCCGGGCTGAAAAGGGGCCTGTCCGGCCGAGGTTGGCGCGGCAGCGGGCCCGCTGGCCACGGGCCCCTGGATGGCCTGCCAAGCGGACAGTCCGCCATCCAGCACCGCCACGGCCTCGTGTCCCATCCACTTGAGCATCCACCACAGGCGCACGCAGAAGCTGGAGCCTTGGCGGTCGTAGACCACCGCCTGCATGTC
>NZ_AEGR01000051.1 GCF_000211835.1 Hylemonella gracilis ATCC 19624
CGTTCTCCACCACCACGATGGCGTCGTCCACCACGATGCCGATGGCCAGCACCAGGCCAAACAGCGACAGCGCGTTGATCGAGAAGCCCAGCAGGTGCAACACGGCGAAGGTGCCCACCACCGACACCGGCACGGCCAGCAGCGGGATGATGGAAGCGCGCCAGGTTTGCAGGAACAGGATCACCACCAGCACCACCAGGGCGATGGCTTCGAGCAGGGTCTGGATGACCGACTTGATGGAGGCGCGCACGAACTGCGTGGGGTCGTAGGCGATGCGGTACTCCACGCCTTCAGGCATGAGCTTTTGCAGCTCGTCCATGGTCTCGCGCACGGCGGCCGAGATCTCCAGCGCGTTGGAGCCCGGGGCCTGGAACACGCCCATGCCCACGGCGGGCTTATTGTTCAACAGGGAACGCAGCGAGTAATCGGCCGCGCCCATTTCGAGCCGGGCGATGTCGCGCAGTCGGGTCACCGCGCCGTTGGCGCCGGTCTTGACGATGATGTCACCGAACTCTTCTTCGCTTTGCAGGCGACCCTGGGCGTTGATGGACAGCTGCATGTCCACGCCGGGCAGCCCGGGCGAGGCGCCGACCACGCCGGCCGCGGCCTGCACGTTCTGACCGCGGATGGCGTTCACCACGTCGCTGGCCGACATGCCGCGTTGGGCGATCTTCTGCGGGTCCAGCCAGACGCGCATGGAATAGTCACCGCCGCCGAAGATCTGCACCTGGCCCACGCCCTCGATGCGCGCGAGCCGGTCCTTGACGTTGAGCACCGCGTAGTTGCGCAGGTAGTTGATGTCGTAGCGGTCGTTCGGCGAAACCAGGTGCACCACCATCGTGATGTCTGGCGAACTCTTGACCGTGGTGACACCCAGTCTGCGCACTTCCTCGGGCAGGCGCGGCTCGGCTTGCGAGACGCGGTTCTGCACCATCTGCTGCGCCTTGTCGACATCGGTGCCGAGCTTGAAGGTCACGGTGAGCGTCATCACGCCGTCGGTCGTGGCTTGGCTGCCCATGTAGAGCATGCCTTCCACGCCGTTGATGGATTCCTCCAGCGGCGTGGCCACGGTCTCGGCGATGACCTTGGGGTTGGCCCCGGGGTACTGCGCGCGCACCACGATGGAGGGCGGCGCGACCTCGGGGTACTCGGAGATCGGCAGGCCGCGCAAGGCGACCAGGCCGGCGATCAGCATCAGCAGCGAGAGCACGCCCGCGAAGATCGGCCGATCAATGAAGAATTTCGAGAGATTCATGATGTGTTCTGGAGGTTCTCGAGGTTCAAGGCTGGGCCGAGGCCACGGCTTGCGCGGCGGCGTCACCGTTCTTGCCGCGCAGGGCGGCGTTCATGGGCACGTCCTGCGGCTGCACCACGTCGCCGGGGCGCACGCGCTGCAGGCCGTTGACGACGATGCGTTCACCCGCGCGCAGGCCACTGAGCACCAGGCGCAGGCCGTCCACGGAAGCGCCGAGGGTGATTTCGCGGTACGCGGTGCGGTTGCCTTCGCCCAACACCAGCACGTACTTCTTGTTCTGGTCGGTGCCGATGGCGCGTTCGCTCACCAGCAGGGCGCGGCTCGCCTGGGCTTGTCCCATGTGGATGCGGGCGAATTGGCCATGCATGAGTTGGCCGTCCTTGTTGTCGAAGACGGCCCGCACGCGCACCGTGCCGCTGCTGGTGTTCACCTGGTTGTCGATCAACTGCAGCCGGCCGGTGTAGGGCGTGTCGCCGCTGCTGGAGGTGCCCATGCGAACCGGAACGCGTTCCAGTGCTTGGCGTTCACCGTTCACGCCGCCGTTCACGCTCTTGAGCGCGCGCGCGACCACCTGTTCATCGGCGTCGAAGCTGGCGTAGATGGGGTGCACCGACACCAGGGTCGTGAGCACGGGGGCGCCCGCGCCGGCGGCGACGAGGTTGCCCACGGTCACTTCCAGCTTGCCGATGCGCCCGGCCACCGGTGCGCGCACCTGGGTGTAGTCCAGGTTGAGTTGCGCCACCTGCAGCTGGGCCTGGGCGGCCTTGAGGTTGGCTTCGGCCTCGCGCAGCGTGTTCAGACGGTCGTCGTACTCGCGCTGGGCGATGGCACGTTCGTCCCAGAGCAAACGCGCGCGGGCATGTTCGCTGGTGGCGTTCGTCACGCGGGCTTGGGCCGCGGCCACCTGAGCGGCGGCGCGAGCCACCTCGGCCTCGTAGGGCGCGGGGTCGATGGAGATCAACAGATCCCCTTGGTTCACCAAGGCGCCTTCGCGGAAGTGCATGGCCTGGATGACGCCCGCGACGCGGGGGCGGATGTCCACGCGGTCGATGGCTTCGAGCCGGCCCGAGAACTCGTCCCAGGCCGACACGTCACTTTCCGTGACCAGGGCGACCGAGACGGGCATGGGCGGCGGCGCGCCATTGGCGGCACCCGCTTGCGCGGCGGTCGGTTTGTGCAGCAGCACGACGACGGCCACGGTGACGGCGGTCAGGGCGGCGGCAGTGGGCCACCAGAGGCGGCGGCGGGGGCTCAGAGGGAAGCGGGACATGAGGTTTCCTTTGAAGAACAGCAAAGAGGCAAGAAGACGAAAAGGCGAAAAGGCGAAAAGACAAAAATCGAGAGAGGAGAGAGGAGAGAAAAATGAGGACAGCGAAACAGGCGAAGGAAAAAATGGGCGAGCACAGCCCAACCCGACCGTCGGCCGGGTTGAACGGAGCAGGGGAAATCAGGTCAGCAGAGAGCGGCCATCAGGCCGCAGGCGGCGCCGCGGCCTGGAAGAAGCTGCGCAGGTGCTCACGCGCCAGGGCTGCGCAGGGGGGAACGTCATCGGCCAATGGCTCGGCCAGGGAATCGGGCCAGCCGGTCTGGGCCTGCAGCAGGACGCGGGTGACCGGGATGCCAGCGTCGCGCAAGCGGTCCGCATAGGCCAGCGCTTCATCGCGCATGGGGTCGTCACCCCCCGCGAGGATCAGCGTGGGCGGCACGCCCGCGAGCCGCTGTGCGAGCGCCGGCACGGCATACGGGTGCTCGGCGTCCATGGGGCCGCGCAGGTACTCGCGCCAGCCGTCCATCCATTTGCAGCGGGTGGTCGCGCCCAGGGTTTCGCGCAGCGAGGCCGTGCCGTTGCAGGGGTCCAGCATGGGCGACACCAGGATCTGCCCAGCCAAGGCGGGGTGGGCGCGGTCGCGCACCATCAGCGCCACCGCCGCCGCGATATTGCCGCCGGCTTCCTCGCCCGCGACGAAGAGGGGCGCGCCCGTGCCCGCCAGGCGCGTGCGCTGCTTGTACAGCCATTCGATGGCGGTGTAACCTGCTTCCACGGCTTCGGGGAATTTGTGGGTGGGCGCCAGTGGGTAGGCCAGCGAAGCCACCACGGCGCCGGAAGCGGCCAGCAGTTCGGCCAGGCAGGCGCCGCTGTCCAGATCACCCGAGACAAAGGCGCCGCCATGGAAATGCAGCACCAGCGGCCGCGCCGCGCCGCGCACCTTGTCGCCACGCACGCGCAGTTCCAGCGGACGGTCGCCCGGCACGAACAGGGTGTGAGTCGGCGAGGGTTGGAACGGGGATGGGGTTGAGCTGACCATGGACGCGACTATAGACATGCGAGTTCCGGGGATAAAGCAGGCTGCGACCAGTTGTCTGTTTCCCATTCATGAACAATCCCGCCTGCGCGACGCGCAAACAGGACACAAAAGGCATGGACCAGATTCAATCGATACGCGTCTTCGCCCGGGTGGTGGAGGCCGGCACCTTCACCAAGGCGGCCGAATCGCTGGACCTGCCCAAGGGCACGGTGACCAAGCTGGTGCAGCAACTGGAGGCACGGCTGAAGGTCAAGCTGCTCAATCGCACGACGCGGCGCGTGACCGTCACCCCCGATGGCGCGGCGTATTACGAGCGCACCACCCGCGTGCTCAAGGATCTGGACGACATCGAAGCCAGCATGACCAATGCACAGGCCAAGCCCAGCGGGCGCCTGCGCGTGGACGTTGGCACCTCGGTGGCGGGCCAGATCCTGATCCCCGCGCTGGCTGACTTCTACCGCCGCTTCCCCGACATCCAGCTGGACCTGGGCGTGACCGACCGCCCGGTCGACCTGATCACCGACAACGTGGACTGCGTGATCCGCGGCGGTGATCTGCAGGAACAGTCCCTGGTGGCGCGCCGACTGGGCAATGTGCCCCTGGTGGCCGTGGCCTCGCCGGCCTACATCAAGGCGCGGGGCCTGCCTCGGCATCCGTCGGAGCTGGAACGCGAGCACACCACGGTGAACTTCTTTTCCGCGCGCACGGGCCGACCCTACATGCACGAATACATGCAAGACGGCAAGACGCTGGAGGTGGCGGGGCACTACCAGCTGTCGGTGAACGAAAGCAATGCCTTGACGTCGGCGGTGCTGGCCGGCCTGGGCGTGTCCCACATTCCGACCTTTACCGCGGAACCTTTGATCGCGAGTGGTCAACTGGTGCGGGTGCTGGAGGATTGGACTTGCCCCGTCATTCCGCTCTACGTGGTCTATCCGCCCAACCGCCACCTCAGCGCCAAGGTGCGGGCTTTCGTGGAATGGGCGGCGGAACTGTTTTCCCGCCACCCGCAGGTGTTGACAGGGTGAGCCAGGGCTGATCCCTCGGCCCGCGCGTCGCATCGCGGTGATGGTCATGGCCCATGATGCGTCCTTATCATCGGGACATGCAATTACCTCTTTCTTCCGGTCTGCGTTGGATTGGCCTGGGCTTCGAGGCCCTGACCGTGCACCAGCTGTACGACTTGCTGCGCCTGCGCTCGGAGATCTTCGTGGTCGAGCAGCGCTGTGCCTACCTCGACCCCGACGGCAAAGACCTGCATCCTCAGGCCTTGCACCTGCTCGGCTACGACGGTGAGGTGCTCGCCGCCAGCGTGCGCATCCTGCCGCCGGGGCTGGGCTATCCCTGCCCGAGCATCGGGCGCGTGGTGGTGGCCGCCTCGCACCGCGGCACCGGCCTGGGCCATGTGCTGATGCGCGAGGCCCTGAGCCAGGTGTTCCAGCATTGGCCGGGCAGCGAGGTCCAGCTGGGCGCGCAGGCGCACCTGGCGAATTTCTATGCCGTGCATGGTTTTGTCGTGGCTTCGCCGGTCTACGACGAGGACGGCATTCCCCACGTCACCATGCGCCGCCCGGCTTAAGCGAGCGGAAAACTCGGTCCCACGCCGCCATTGCCGCCATCACCTTGCAGGTGCCTGAGCAGGGCGGCCAGCAGGTCCTCGAGAGCGCGGCGTACTTCTGGGCTTCTCAGCATGGCCTCTTCGCTGGTGCAGTGGCCCGGCAGGGGCAAGCCCCCGGAGGCCTGGACCACGATGTCGGCCGACATGGTGCGCAGCACCTCACGCAAGGCGTCGTCGGCGTGGTGCGCGCGGGGCGCGGCGTTGACCAGCGCCACTGGCTTGCCCACGGTGCCTTCAAAGCTGACCAGCCAGTCCAGCGCATTTTTCATCACGCCCGAGATGCCGTGCGCGTACTCGGGGCTGGCGATCAGCAGCGCGTCGGCTGCGGCGACCGTGGCGCGCCAGTGCCGCACCGATTCGGGCGGTTGTGCTTCCAGATCCGGGTTGAACAGCGGCAGATCCCTCAGGCCTTCGAACACCGAGATGCGCAGAGCCGGTGGCGCCAACCGAGCCGCCACGCGGCAGACGGCCGAGTTGATGGAGGCAGCCCGCAGGCTGCCGGACACCGCGACGATGTTCATCCGGCCACCGCATGGACGGCGGTCAACGGTTCGCGTTCGGCGCGGCTACCCAGGGGCAGCACACACAGCGTGACGCCATCCAGGCTGAGTGCCAAGCCCAACTGCCCGCCAACCCGCACGAGACCACTGATGCGGGTCGTCGGCCGTGCATCGGCCCAGCAGCTGATCTCGCCCGCGGCCAGCGATGCGCTGGGGGCGGCGTGACGGGCACTGACCAGCGGTTGGCGCAGCAAGGCCCACAGGGGGGCCGCGTCACGCAGTTGCAGGCATTGGCAATAGGTTTGGAAGAGGACTTCGGTCTCGGTGTCCGCTGTCCTCGATGCGTCTTTCAAATACTCCAACTCGTCCAAGTCCGACGCGGGGTTGGACCGCCCCAGCGACGCGCCTGCCGCCTGGTGCAGCCGCGCCAAGGCGCGCCGCAACTGCTGGCGGCTGCCTGCTGCCGTCTTGCCCTGAGCTTGGGCGATCTCGGCATGTTCCACTTCGAACACCTCGTGCAGCAGGAGCACCGCGCCCTCCACGGGGGACAGGTGGGTCGCCAGCAGACGCAGCGCACGCGTGCTGTCTTGCCGCAGCGCCGCTTCCGATTCGGCAGAGGTTTGCGCGTCGGACGGAGGAACCTTGGCCGATTCCGCCAGCCATTGCTGCATCCACTGCCGACGCCGCAGGCGGTCGATGGCGATGTGGCGCATCACGGTGAGCAACCAGGCTTGAGCGACATTGAGTTCCAGGGCCCGGGCTTCCAGCGCGCGCACATAGGCGTCTTGCACCGCGTCCTCGGCCTCCGTCGGCCCCAGCAGGCGGGCAGCGGCGCGCACCAATTGGTGACGGTTGGCGTCGAGCAAATCGGTCAAGGCGGGCGGGGCAGGCAAGTCGGGCAGACGTTCATCGCGCATCGGGCCATCTTGCCATAGCGCCTTGACGGGCCGGGCTGTCACGCCGCATGGGCTTCGTTCGTCATGGCAGCTCAACCTCAAGGAAAACACGATGGAAACCTCCATGACCACCACCATGAACACACCCGACAGCCCTGCTCCGGCCAGCGTGCCCGAACCCCGCACCGCGTCCTACCTGGAAGAAAAAGCCTTCAAGACCCGCACCCTGCTGGTCTTCGGCACCGTGACCGACGCCATGGCCGCGGACGTGACGCGCCGGCTCATCGCCTTGGATGCGGACGGCGACCAGCCCATCCACCTGCTGGTGAGCTCGCCCGGCGGCCATCTGGAATCGGGCGACGCCATCCATGACATCGTGCGTTTCATCGCCGCGCCCGTGAACATGATCGGCACCGGCTGGGTCGGCAGCGCCGCCACCCATCTCTACCTGGCCGTGCCGCGCGCGCGGCGCTACTGCCTGCCCAACACGCGCTTTCTCATTCACCAGCCCAGCGGCGGCGCGGGCGGCCCGGCCACCAACATCGCCATCCAGGCCCGTGAGATGGTCAAGGCCCGCGAGCGCATCGCCGCCACCATCGCGCGCGAGACGGGAAAGTCCCTGGAGGCCGTATTGACCGACATCGAGCACGACCGCTGGTTGTCTGCCGAGGAGGCGGTGGACTACGGCCTGGTGTCGCGCATCATCGAGCGCAAGAGTGAGCTGGGATGAACGGCGTGGCCGTCAGCATCGCCGTGCACTGAACGGTGAGGCGGGCAGGGTGCTAAGGTCCGGCTTTTGTTGGACTACTCCATGAACACCCGCAAAGAAAACACCCGCACCGAACGCGACACCTTCGGCCCCATCGACGTCCCGGCCGAGCGGCTTTGGGGCGCGCAGACCCAGCGTTCCCTGCTCAACTTCGACATCTCGGGCGAGCGCCAGCCGCGCGAGCTGATCCATGCGCTGGTCCAGGTCAAGCGGGCTTCGGCCACGGTGAACCAAGGACTGGGTCTGCTGGACGCAGCCAAGGCCCACGCCATCGTGGCGGCGGCCGACGAGGTGCTGGCCGGGCGGCATGCGGACGAATTCCCGCTGGTGGTCTGGCAGACCGGCTCCGGCACGCAGACGAACATGAACGTCAACGAGGTGCTGGCCAACCGGGCCAGCGAGTTGTTGGGCGGTGAGCGCGGTGAAGCGCGGCGGGTGCACCCGAACGACGAGGTCAACCGCAGCCAGTCCAGCAATGACGTGTTCCCCACGGCCATGCATGTGGCCGCGGTCGAGGCCATCACGCAGCACTTGCTGCCCGCGCTGCAAACGCTGCGCGCCACGCTGGACGCCAAGGCGCGCGAATTCGACGACATCGTCAAGATCGGCCGCACCCATTTGCAAGACGCGACGCCGCTCACCTTGGGGCAGGAATTCTCGGGTTGGGTGGCGCAGCTGGCGCACGGTGAGCGGCATGTGCGCGCCGCCTTGCCGCATCTGTGTGAACTCGCGCTCGGTGGCACCGCAGTGGGCACTGGGCTGAATGCGCCCGCGGGTTACGCCGAGGCCGCGGCGGCGGAGCTGGCGCGCCTGACAGGGCTGCCCTTCGTGACCGCGCCCAACAAGTTCGAGGCCCTGGCCTCCTGCGATGCGCTGGTGCACGCGCACGGCGCGCTCAAGACGCTGGCCGCCAGCCTCATGAAGATCGCCAACGATGTGCGCTGGCTCGCCAGCGGGCCGCGCAGCGGCATCGGCGAGATCAGCATTCCCGAGAACGAGCCCGGCTCGTCCATCATGCCTGGCAAGGTCAACCCCACGCAGAGCGAGGCGCTGACCATGCTGTGCTGCCAGGTCTTCGGCAACGACGTGGCCATCAATCTGGGCGGCGCGTCGGGCAATTTTGAACTGAACGTGTTCCGCCCTCTGGTGGCCCACAACTTCCTGCAAAGCGTGCGCTTGCTGGCGGACGGCATGGGGAGCTTCAACGACCACTGCGCGGTCGGCATCACGCCCAACCGCGAACGCATCGCCGAACTGGTGGCGCGTTCGCTGATGCTGGTGACCGCGCTCAATCCGCACATCGGTTACGACAAGGCGGCCCAGATCGCCAAGAAGGCACACCAGGAAGGGTTGACCTTGCGCGACGCGGCCCTGGCCAGCGGCCACGTCACGGCCGAGCAGTTTGACCAGTGGGTGGTGCCGGAACGTATGGTGGGCCGCTGACCTGGTCGTGGTCCCGGTCCGGGCGATGCCAGGGGTCCACATGGGTCATGAGGTTCAGCACGCGGTGCCGTTGCATCACGCGGCGCCGGGCCTCGACCGCGATGTCGTGCCCGGCCTCGACCGTCAGCGTGGCGTCCACTTCGATGTGGGCATCCGCCACGATCAGGTCGCCCATCTTGCGGGTACGGATGTCGTGCACGCCCTGGATGCCGGGCGTCTCGCTCAGGGTCTGGCGGATGGCCGCCAGCTCCTCGTCGTTCACCGCGCGGTCCATCAGGTCGTGCAGCGCGTCCCAGCCAAACGTCCATCCCATCTTGGCCACCATGAAGCCGACGATGGCGGCGGCAATCGGGTCCAGGATGGGGTAGCCCGCCAAGTTGCCCAGGATGCCCAGGCCCACCACCAGGGAGGACGCGGCGTCCGAGCGCGCGTGCCAGGCGTTGGCCACCAGCATGCTGGACTTGACCCGCTTGGCCACGGCCAGCATGTAGCGAAACAGCAGTTCCTTGGCCACGAGTGCGCCCAGCGCCACCCACAGCGCGACCCCATGCACTTGCGGGATGGCGTGCGGCTGCTCCAGCTTCACGATGGCCGACCACAGCATGCCCACGCCCACGGCCAGCAGCAGCAAGCCCAGCACCAGCGAAGCCGCCGTTTCGTAACGATGGTGGCCGTAGGGGTGGTCCGCGTCGGCATCTTTCTGGCTGTGCCGGTTGGCCAGCAGCACCACGAAGTCGGCGATCAGGTCCGACAGCGAATGGATGCCGTCGGCCACCAGGGCCTGGGACTTGGTGAGCACGCCCGCGACGATCTGGGTCGACGTCAGCACCAGGTTGACGATCACGCTGACCCAGGTGCTGCGCGACGCCGCCGCAGCACGTTCCGCGCTGGTGTACTCGGTGGCTTCCGAGTCCTCCGTGAGGGGCATGGGTGTGTTCATCGGCGTCAGACGGGGTGGGGTGGAAGGGGCCGCCGCTGGAGCAGGGGGCGTGGCCCGATCATAGAGCGGCGACGTGCAGCATGGGGTGGGGGCGCAGCCGCTGGCTGACTGCCGCTGAACGATCGCCGCTGAAGGACCGCCGCTGAAGGACTGCCATTCGTTGAGCCCGGTTCGTTGAGCGCCGTTCACTGATAGTCGCCCAAGGGTTGTCGCTCAAGGGCTGGGGTGTTGGTAGCGATATTCCTGCGTCAGGCCGCCGAAACCATAGGCGGTGGCCCGAACATCTTGCACGTAAACATAGCTCTCGGGGTGGAGGTCCCCCAGCAGCCCCTTGAACGCGGCGAATGCCTCGGCGATGTACCGCGCTTTCTCGTCTTTGGTGTTGGTTTCGTCCGTCACCTTGACGTCGAAATAGAAGCTGGATTTTTTGAGTTTTGCCAGCGATTGGCCCGCAACGTACCAGTCGCGCGGGTCGACAAAGTTGATCACCACCGCCGTGAGCTCGCGCCGCTTGCCGAGTATCCGAGTGGTCAGCTCCAGCAAGGTTTCGGTGATGCGTTCCGAAAGAGCGTCGCTGCGCTGGGCCGACACTTGGACGTTGAGGATGGGCATGAATAACTCCGGTGCGTTGAAGAGGTCTCCACTGTAGGAACAGCATCGCCAACCGGAAATCACCGCTGGTGATAATCGCTTTTGCTCACGGCGCAAAGGCCCCCGAGTCCTGTTGATACTCTGATCCCTTGATCTTCTCGATGACGAAACTCTTCCTGCCCGACCCGTCCGATTTGCGTTGGCTCGTGCGCTCGCTGGACTTGCGTTCCTTCTCGGCGGCCGCGCGCGAACAGAACGTCGTCGTCTCCGTGGTGACGCGGGGCGTGGACCGCCTGGAAGCGGGGTACGGCGTCAAGCTGCTGCGCCGCTCCACGCACGGCTTGTCCGCCACCCCGGAAGGCGCTGAACTCGCGCAAGAGGCGCGCGCCGTGCTGGCCCGGCTGGAAGACGTCTCCGCATCCTTGACCGATCAGCGCAGCCGCGTGGCGGGCACCTTGCGGCTGGCCTCCAGCCAGGAGATTTGCGAAGAGCTGGTGCTGCCGCATCTGTCGGACCTGCAAGCGCGATATCCAGCTTTGCGCATCGAACTGCTGGCCGATGACCGGGTGGCCGACCTGGTGACGGAAGGCATTGACGTGGCCTTGCGCACCACCGTGGGCAACAGCGAGTTGGTCGTGGCCAGGGAATTGGGCAAATTCCAGCGGCGTCTCTATGCCTCACCCGCCTACTTGCGCGAGCACGGCACCCCCGCCGACCCCACCGAATTGCAGCAACACGAGACCGTGACCCACACCGCCCAAGGGCCGGTGGCCACCTGGGTCTTCCGCAAGCAGGGCAAGCGGCTGGAGTTGAACGTCCAGGCCAGGCTGGCCGCCAGCAGCTCGGCGCTGGTGCACCACGCCCTGGTCAACGGCGCGGGCATCGGCATGCTCTCAAGACCCCTGGCCTCGGCCGACGTGGCGCGCGGCCGCTTGGTGGAAGTGTTGGAGCCCTTTGCCTCGGGTACCGTGCATACCCTGTATGCCGTCGCCTCACCTGGCCGACGCAATGCCGCACGGGTCAAGGCCGTGATTGATTTTCTGGAACGGGCCTCGCGCGGTCCATGGGCCTTGGAGCGGGCTTGAAAAGCACCTGCAAAATGCCGTTACGATGTGGCACCACCTCGATGCCCGGCACTCGCTGGGCGCCTTTCGGTGCTCGGCACCGCGTGTGTGATCGGGATATTGTGGTGTTGCGGTTGCGCTTATCCCTGGAGATGGGACATGAGGCCTGAGTTTAGTTCACTGCCGTTCCACATGGCCATGCGCGACGAGCGCCACATGGTTAGCCTGATCCGCCAAGGCGATGCCCGCGGCCGCGTGCGCACCGCCATCGGTGTGCCGTATTCAGGCCACGGCAATCCGCGTGAACGCATCTTGGAACAGTGGGCCATGAACCAATGCTCACCCCGGCGCGAGATGAGCGGCACCGTGTTCGCCCCCTTGCCACCACGGCATCAAGCGGCGCTGCAACCGCTGCTCGCGCCCTTCATCAACGACCTATTGCGCGGCGGGTTGGAAGCCACGCCGATGGGGCGGCGCGACGTTGCTCAGGGGGTCAAAGCGCGCCTGCACCTGGGGCCGGATCGGGAGGCGGTGGTGAGTGGGCAACCGCCGATGCATCATGGTGGGCATGCGCGCGGGCGTGGGAGCTGAAGCGCTTTGTGCTCCTTAGGCGGACTGATTGCTTACTTGCCTCGCTTACTCACGTGCTCCATGTGCTCGGCCATGCAGGTCGCGCACGAATTGGCCATGTTAGACACACTGTCACTTCGCGTCCGGTTGCCAATCGTACGTGTGCCCTGAGGATCCGGGTCGGGAATTTGAGAGCTTGGCGGCACACTGAAATTGCTGAGTCGGTTGCCACGTCCACTCATTGAGGGGTTCATCATCTCGACCAAGCTATCTGGTGGAGGAATTGCGCCACGGTGCACTGATTCGATTGGGGCCTGGTTACCCATAGCCATGGAATGCGCAACATGCGCGGCACGTTTTGCCGCGCAGACATTGGCGTCATCAGCGGCAAACACGTCGGAGACAGTCACACCTTGCAGCCGCCCGCTCCAGTGACCGGAACGTCCTTCTTGATCGTAATGCTGTTGCAGGTCTAGCATTCGATCCTGAACCCGCTGAATATGTAGCAAGTCTTTCTCTGTCCCGGAAAAACCAACGCCCATGTGACCATTCACAGAAGCCACAGCAATTTGCCCGACTTGCTTGGGTGGGATTTTTTTCGCCATGTCCTCACGAACGATTTCATCCTGAGCTTCTTCAGCCATGCTGGCCGCGAAGCGGACGGCACTCGCCTCATGAATGCTGATCGGGCTCATAGCGTTCATTTGAGAACGCTGCCCTTCGGGAAACTGGAGATGACTGGCGCGGATCATGTCTTGGCGAACCCCGATTTCTCGACGTGCTGCCTCCACAACAAGGGCGGGGGTATCAGGGGAGCGGGAAAGTTCCCTCAGAGTCGATTCCGGTAACCGGCGAATGCTATTGGAGCGTTGCCTCCCCATACTGGCCACGCCAAGCGGGTTGTCCCTTTTCGATGGATTGGCCGGCAGATTCGTGACCAGTGCTCTACCGCGCAAAGTATAGGATTGTGGTTTCGTGCCGCGTTCATCGCTTGACATGAAGGTCTCCTTGGTCAATTTGATGAATGGAGATGATTGATCACACCGCCTTTGAATTTCACCTTTGCCTCGGTGTTGTGTTTCACTGTGACACCGGTAGCTTTCGTCGAGGCGATCCCCAGCACGCCGTTATCGGTGTGCTTTACCGTCCCCTTCGTCTCCGGGAACTTACTCAAACCTTGCCTAATCGCAATGATGGTGTTTATCTTTGGAGTCTCTGGTGCTCCAATACCAGTACCCAACGACCGCAGTTTTTTCATCTCGCTGGCGATATAGTCCATCAGGTTTTTCGACAGTGCATCTCCCGTAAAGTCATGAACCTCTGCGATGTGTCGATTTGCAAACCACTTCGTAAGACCCAAGTCGCCTGCTTCGTAGTCGTTGTGCGGCCTCATGTACTCCATGCTCGGTTTGCCATCGGCACCCATGGTCACCCGGAAGTGGTGCTTCCGGACCGCGCTCCGAAAAATCGGAGAGAACGAATTTGTCACAACTTGAGTACGTTGTGGCGATAGATACCGCATTGTCATCATGGTGCTATCTCCTAGCTTGATTTGTTGATGAAAATTTCCGCAACCACAGAAGTACTTGAGATGCGTTCAAATAAAAAACGAAGCTCCGTCGCAGCATCAAGCGTGAGCGTATAACCTGGCGTCACACGCCGAAAGTGCAGTTCGTTTTCGTACTCTGTGCGCACGTGAACATCTAGCAACTCGAAACCCAACTTCGCCAAGCCACTGAGCGAAGGCTGGTTGTCTGCGAAGCACTTCGCGTAACACACACGCAGACCCCAGTGAGTTTCTGCCAGCTCGAATAGCAGGCTGGCAGCTTTGGGGCCAAACCCCAGACCTTGGAATTCGGTTGCGATCCAGTAGTAGAAAAAACCGATGCCCTCGGCCAGGATCAGGCTCACCGAGCCGATGAAGCCCCACTGTGCGTGCATGACCGCAAAAATCATCTGGTCGCCGAAAGCACGGCAGTCATCCAGCCAAGCGTGCCATTCCTCTGCGTTGGCAAACTGTGGCAGGCAGCACCGTGCGGCGATGTCGGGATCTCGATAAGCCCAAGCGAAATGTTCGCAGTGCATGTGATCGAGCGGCACCAAGCGCAAGTTGGTATCGCCCCAGGACGGTCCCGGCATCGGAAAGCAACATGGCTGACGCAGGCTGTTCAGAATCGCTGCGTGCAACGTCGCAAAGCGGGCATCGTACGGGTGTTTGAACAGCAGGCGACGACTGATATCAAGCGCCGGTTCAGGTTCGCCACTGCGCCAAAACGCGATGATCAGGTCGAGTTCGTCGGCGAGGCTAGCCTCGCCTAACGCATGGCGGATCCCGCCGAGGGACCGAATCAGCGGCAAGTCGTCGCAGGCAACGGCGACCGCGAACAATCGTGCTCGTGCCTCGGCGTGTTCGGGCTGTCGTGCGAGAACCGAATCGGTTTCTAGATGCTGGCGCAAGGCCAGCAGCCAATTGATGCGTTCTTCGGGTTGTGGGCGCTTCTTGGGCTCCCAGATGCAGGGGGGCTCAGCGAGGTGCCTCTGCCGGTTCGATTCTTCGCCCAAAGCCGGCGTGAAGATGGCGGACATGATGAGGAGTCTCCCAAGGCTGCTTGAAGATGTGCTCGGCCAAGTCATTCGCTTCCAGCATGTGGCGAAAGTGCAGGATCGTCGTCTCATCTGGAATCGCCTGGAGGTTCAGCCCGGCGAACGCGCGCATGGAGGCGATCACTTAAGGGCCTCTTCCATCGCTGGATCGCTCAGGGTGAACCAGTTCTGCATCAGGTGCACCCGCAGCATCGCCTCCAGCGCGTAGGGCCGCCGCCCTCGGCCTGTCACCGGATAGTGCGGTTCGATCACTTTGAGCAAGGCCTTCCACGGCACCACCAGTTCCATCTCGGCCAGAAACACCTCGCGCCGTGTCTTCTTCCTCTTGCCTGACTGCTCGGCATCCGCAAAACTAATCTGGTTCATCGCTCTTGCTCCATTGACCGGTTCAGATCACCACGCAAGAATCGTGCACTTGTTCAGAGTTTCCCTAAGGAACGTCTGAACAAGTCATAAAACGTTGCTTGGCGATCTACCGAGCCAAACGATTCAGCACATCCCGCAATTCGAAAGTCGCCGTGGTGCCGCCGTGCACCCCCTGCGAGGGCTCACGCCCCCTGCACACGCACGACTCCCATCGTCGCCATCAGCTTCTTGCGCGCCATCCCCAGCCTGGACAGTGCAAACAGCTTGATCACTTGGGCCGTGTTCTTGGTCAAGCCCTTGAATATCACCTTAGCCAAACTTCGGTGACTGCGTACTCAATGCCAGCGTGGTCGCGACTCAATCGAACCGTAGTGCTTAGAATCCGTTCCGCGGTGAGGGCCCGGTCGTTCCGGTGTGATGGGGAATATGCCCTCTTTCGCCAACGTGCCAGCAGAGTTAGAACGAGTAGACGAAACACTGACTGATGGCTTAAGAGAAGCTGCTATCTCTCGTGTTTCTGGTGCAGTGTGACGTTTCATCAGATCGGAAATAAACGCTGTTGCCTCGCCGTTACCTGCCACATCTGATGCATCGCGTTTGCCGCGATCACCCCTGCCCTGGAAAATGTCTTCGCCTTGGTGCTTCTTCACAGACTCGTATACTTCCACCGCACTGTGAAACCCTTGTCCGATCAGAAACGCCGACGCAAGCGCGGACGCGGCTTCCGTTTGCGCTCGGGAACCGCCAGTAAGCGGCCCAACATGACGGCCCTCCATTCCTCTTGTGAATGGGCGTCTATCGCCCGCAGCAGCATCGGCGATCGCTGTTATTTCTCCTGGTGAGCCAGACATATGTCCTTGCAGCGGCTCTATCACGCGATCAAGTTTATCTCTGGAGATTTTCGCTTCCTGTGGACTAGCTTTTGCGAGTAGGGTGGTTTCGCTCATGTCATGAATTCCCATTCTTCCTACAAGCTCTTGAGTTCTGCTTCTCTCCTCTTTCTTGGCGGGTCCTACAACGCCCGAGTCGCTAAGGGCTTTGACTCGCTCCATCTGTGTGTGATGAAGCGATGGCAAGACACGCGCTATAGCGGCCTGTATTCCAGGCAGTTGGTATGGCGGCCGGCCTTCCATGCCTGTGGTGGCGCCCGTGTCAGTGAGAGCCGCACCCAGATCTCCCGCGATCGATTGCACCACTGCATGATCCCGTGCACCTGCTGAACCGTCATTACGACTCACTCTGTGCACGGCAGCTATAACGGCGCCATTGGATGTTCCTTTGGCTACCCCCTGAGGTCCTGCTACTCGAGCCAATAGACCACCACGATGACTGGCCGGGACTTCGCGGTAAATTTGCGTGATGGCTTGTGCAGTCATGGAAGCGCTAGCGCGCGCCCTCGGACCAGGATTGCTGAGTAGCGCTTCTGCCGCATTGTTCTGCTGGCTCACCAATTCTCTAGTTCTATCCCCTGTCTGACGCAAACGCGGTATGTCATGTAGTTTTTTAGGATCTGTGGGCATGATTTATTCCAAGTAATGGAATGTCAATTGAGGAGTGGATTTCGCTTGTTCGAATGAATGCTAAGACGCAAGAAATCTTTGTGCATCATCGGCAACCCCCAGAAAAATATTACCTGTCAGGAAAATTTTTTCCTGGCCTCCGAAACAAAAACCTCATTCTTGTCAGTTGACTTTTCGGGCAACAGGACACATGAACGGTAGGAAAAAATGTTCCTTGCGCGACAGGACATGGGGAATAATTTTTTGAGAAAAATCAAAGACATAAGTCGAAATTAAGACCTGGCACGCGTCTTGAGTAATCAAGCCAACCTCAAAGGTGGCTTGTTGCCAATCCACCCTTGAGCGACGACGCGCCTTTGTCTCGGCACTGCCTGGCATCGGCGCATGAGTTACTTGCTCAGGAGCGCATTCATGCTGGGTAGCATTCAAGACAAACTGACGCGGGTGCGACCCCCGCGAGTGAAAATCACGTACGACGTGGAGACGGGCGGCGCCCTCGAAAAGAAGGAACTGCCTTTCATCGTGGGCATCCTGGCCGAGCTGTCGGGCGACTTTCTGCCCGAGCCCTTGCCACCGCTCAAGGACCGCAAGCTGGTCGAGATTGACCGGGACAATTTCAACAAGGTGCTGGAAAGCATCAGCCCGCAGCTCAAGCTGGCGGGGTGCGCCAACGTGATGCCGGGTGGGGAGGGCAACCTCACCGGCACCTTGACCTTCAAGCACATGGACGACTTCACGCCGGTGCGCGTGATCCGCCAAGTCGGCGTCATGAGCGCGATGTACGATGGCCGCGCACGACTGCGCTTCTTGCAGTCCAAGGCGGAAATTTCGGAGCCTTTGGCGCGCTACCTCGACTTGGTGTGCGCCATGTCGGAAGACGGCACGGCCGCCCGCACGGAACTGGTGGGCCTGTTCGACGCCAAGGCGGAGCCCAAGACCTGGGAAGCCGTGGCCCCTGCGGGCAAGGTCGCCGATCTGACGGGCGAGAAAGGCATGGCACTGGAAGGCGATGCCCTGAAGACCTTCATGGGGCTGCTCGGGCAGTTCGCCGTGGACGTGGCCGCGGAGCTGAAAGAAGCGCATCAGAACGGCTTTGGCGCCTTGATCGACAACCGCGTGGCGGTGATCGACCACGCGCTTGGCTTGCAACTGGACGTGGTCATGCATTCGCCGGGCTTCCAGCGTCTGGAAGCCACCTGGCGCGGCTTCAACTACCTGGTCATGCGCACCGAAACCGGGGTGATGCTCAAGCTGCGCGTGCTCAACGCCAGCAAGAAGGACTTGCTGGACGACCTGACCAAGGCGGTCGAGTTCGACCAAAGCGGCCTCTTCAAGATGATCTACGAGGCGGAGTACGGCACCTACGGCGGCATGCCCTTCAGCATGCTGGTGGGGGACTACGAATTCGGCCGCAGCAATGACGACATCACCCTGCTGAACAAGATCGCGGAGGTGGCCGCTGCGGGCCACGCACCCTTCGTCTCCGCCGCCTACGCCAAGCTGTTTGACTTGGGCACCTTCGAGGAACTGACCCGCCCGCGCGACTTGCAGAAGATTTTCGAGAGCGTGGAGCTGGCCTCGTGGAAGGGGTTCCGCGAGAGCGAGGATTCGCGCTACGTCACACTCGCCCTGCCGCGCGTGCTGCTGCGCCTGCCTTATGACCCGGAGAAAGTGCCCTGTGAAGGTGTGAACTATCAAGAAGACGTGGGGCTGAACGACGCGAGCAAGTTCCTCTGGGGCAATGCCGCGTTCATCTTGGCGGAGCGCATCACCTATGCGTTTTCCGTGTATGGCTGGACGGCCGCGATTCGAGGCGTTGAAGGCGGCGGCTTGGTGACCGGGTTGCCGGTGTACACCTACAAGAGTGACGACGGTGACGTGGCGATGATTTGCCCGACCCAGGTCGCCATCACGGACCGCCGTGAAAAGGAACTCAATGACCTGGGCTTCATGGCCATCTGTCACTGCAAGGGCACCAACAAGGCCGCCTTCTTTGGCGGGCAGACCACGAACTTGCCCAAGAAGTTCATGTCGGACCCGGCCAACGCCAACGCGCAGATCTCCGCCATGCTGCCGTATGTGCTGGCGGCATCCCGCTTCGCTCATTACGTGAAGGTGATCATGCGCGAAAAGGTGGGCTCGTTCATGACGCGGGCCAGCGTGGAAAGCTACCTCAATGCTTGGGTGTCGCAGTACGTGCTACTGGATGAGGGGGCCACCCAGGACGTGAAGGCCGCCTATCCGCTCAGCGCGGCCAAGGTCAACGTCACCGATGTGCCTGGCAAACCTGGCTCCTACAAGGCCACGATGTTCCTGCGCCCTCACTTTCAGCTGGAAGAGTTGACCACGTCCATCCGTCTGGTGGCGGAACTGCCGGGTTGATCGGCGTCTGCGCGAACCATCCAACGAAGCTAATTTCTTAAAGGTTATTCATCATGGATTTGATCATCTTGCAGCCGGGCGACGACAAGATGTTGTCGACCAACAGCTGGACCACGGGCGGCAGCCTGCTGGATCCCAGCAACACCGTCAAGGGCAATGTGTGGCCAGGACCTGCCGATTCGGTTTTTTCCGCTTCCACACCAGGTCCCGGAAACGTTGCGTTGCGTCCCGGTGGGTACATTGAGCTGGTGTCCGTGCATCAAGGCATGAAGCAGCAAATGACCACCGATGTATCCAATTCGGCACGGACTTCGGGGCGGCCGGTTGTCACGGAGTTCACCTGCGTGAAGTATGTGGACAAGAGTTCGGTCTTGCTGTTTGACCGGTGTCTGCGCGCGCTCCCCTTGGGCGCGGGTGCCACAGCGCCCACCATGCTGTATGTGTTGCGGAACTCCGGCACCACCACGGCCAACATCATTACCATGGCCCTGCGTGACGCCATGATCAGTGAGATCCAGTTTCAGACCAATCCCAACGACATGCCGACCGAGCAGTTCAAGATCAACTTCACGGAGATCCTTTGGACTTACACCGTGCAGAACGCCGACACCACGTCGGGTGGCGTCATGTCCTCGGGTTGGAGTCTGGCGCGCAACGCGCCCATTGGCCAGTTCACCTGATCCCCGGGGGCGTCATGCAGTACTTGTTCGAGCGCTTGAACGCGCGCGTGCACACGCGCGCGCACCTGCCAGATTCCCGAGAGCAATTGCGCGAAGCGGTGCGCAGCCAGATCCAATGGCTCGTCGGGTCGCGTGATTGGCGTGCCGAACAAGAGATGCGTGGGCTGCTGGACATCGCGCTGCCCGCCCTGCCCACCCTGGGCAAGGGCGGCTCGCAGTTGAAACGCTACGTGGAAAGGCTCAAGCAGCTCATCCAGCGGCATGAACCCCGGCTGACCCAGGTGCAGGTGGAACTGCAAGCCACAGGTCAATCGCTCACGCCCTTCACGGTGGTGGTCTCGGGCCAATTGGCCCAGGACGATTCCGGCCAGGACGTGCGGTTCGAGTACGAGCCCGGTCCGCGGGATGTGCGCGCCGCACGTTCCTGATGGGCTTTGCTTGAGACCGGTACCCCGCCCATGCAAAACGCCACCACGTTTTTCGATCTGTACCAGACCGAGCTGGCCAAGCTGCGCGAAGACGCCGCGTGGTTCGCGCGTGAGCAGCCTGCGGCGGCGCATGCCTTGGGCATGGGGCATGGCCGTTCAGGTGATCCGCATGTGGAGTTGCTGCTGCAATCCTTTGCTTACCTCACCGGCCGCTTAAGCCACCAGGTGGAGCAGGACCGGGCCTTGCTGCCCAATGCCATGTTGGACCACCTGTGTCCGCACCTCACGGCGCCCATCCCCAGCCTGCTGGTGGGGCAACTGGCCGTGAATGCGGACAGCACAGGCGTGCTGGCCCAGGGGCGGGAGTTTTATGCCATCGCGCAGAACCCGCATGGGCACAAGGTCCGCTGCCGCATGGCGACCTGCTTCGACGTGCCGCTGGCGCCGCTGACGGTGCAGAACCTGGAGCACGTGGCGGTGACCGCCTATGACGAACTGAGCGCTGACACTGGCACCGGCGTTCATTCGGTGCTCAAGCTGCGCCTGCACAACCTGGGCACGGAGCCGCTCTACAACAAGCCGGTGGACAAGCTGCTGTGCTATTTGGACATTGAGCACCTGCAGGTCTGGAAGCTCTATGACTTGCTCACCACCCAGGTGGCCGGGCTCGCCGTGGATGCGGGCAAGGGCACGCTGCGACGCGGGGGGGAGATCCGCTGGCTGGGCTTCTCGGAACAGGAAGCCGCCCTCAAGACCTCTCTGGCCACGCACCCGGGGTTGAGGCTGATACAAGAGTACTTTGCGTTCCCCGAGAAGTTCCTGTTCTTCGAGATCTCCGGTCTGGATTGGAGCGACTGTGAGTCGGAGATGGACTTGCTGCTGCTGCTGCGCAGCGGGGTGGACAAGTCCATGGTGCTGGCGCCCACGACGCTGCGATTGAATTGCGCGCCGCTGATCAACCTGTTCCCGCAGCGGCTGGACCCGGTGGCGCTGGACCAGACGCGGCATGAGTACCGGCTCAGCGGGGACTACAGCCAGCACGACTACACCGAGATTTACGCCATCGACCATCTGGAAGCCGCCGCGCCGGGGCAGCCGACGCGGCCCCTGGCGCCTTACTTTGGTTTCGAGGATTTTGCGCAGGACAGCCCCAGCTACTTCTACACCACGCGGCGGGTGCACAGCCAGTTTCGCGGCGTGCCAGGCACCGACGTGCATGTCTCTTTCGTGGACATGCATCTGCAACCCCAGAACCCGGCCAATGACGTCATCGGCGGCCGCGCCTGGTGCACCAACCGGCGATTGGTGGAGCAATTGCATGTGGGCAATCGCCTTCGACTGGATGGCCCCGGGCCGGTGAGGCACTTGACCGTGGTGTCCAAGCCCACGGCGCACCAGACGCCGGTGTTGCTGGCCGGTCAGCCGTGGGCCCTGGTGTCTCAGTTGTCGCTCAACCACTTGTCCCTGTCCTCGGGGCCGCAGGCCTTGGCGGCACTCAAGCAGCTGCTGCGTGCCCATCTGGGGCCGGGGCATCGTGTGGGGGGAAAACAGATCGACGCCCTGCGGTCCCTCGATGTCAGCACCACGCTGACCCCGTGGGTCTTGTCGGGTCGCCATAGCCTGGTGGAGTGCCTGAGCATCGTGCTGCGCATCGATGCCAGCGTCTTCACGGGCGGGAGCCCGCTGATGCTGGGCGAGGTTCTGCGCTATTTCTTCGCTCACTACGCGAGCATCAACACCTTGGTTGAGCTGGCGCTGGAAACGTCCGACGTCAAAGGAAAGGTGAAGACATGGCCTCCCATGGCTGGCGCTCAGATCGTTCTCTGAGTCTCAGCCTGAGGGCGGAGACCGGTCGTTTCAACTTCTACCAGATGGTTCGCCTGTTGCTGGCGGAGCGTGGCTTGAACGCGCGGCAGATCGACCAGGGCGTGCGTTTCCGGGCCAACCTGGGCCAGTCTTTCCCAGCGCACGAAGCCAAAGTCCTGGACGAACCGGGCATAACGAAGAACGCGCAAGTTCCCACCGCGGTGGCCATGCGCAATTACACGCTGGCTGGCTTGCTGGGCCCGCTGCCCGAGGCGCTGGTTGACCAATTGATGGCGCGGTCGCGCGAGGGCGACGAGGTGTGGATCGACTTCCTCGACATCTTCAACCACCGGATCAATGCCTTGCGCTACGCGCTCAAGGCGCAGGCGCGCAACGCGCTGGACCTGCTGCCCCCTGATCAGACGGACAGCGCCCGGATGTACCTGTCCCTCATGGGGCTCTCCGAGCCCGCCGCCGTGGCACAGTTGCCCGTGTCGCCGCGCGCCTGGGTGGGCTTGGCTGGCTTGCTGGTGAACCCGCGCCGCAGTGCGCCGGTCATTGGTCGCATCCTGGGCCTGTGGACCGCGGCTCCCGTGCAGGTCCAACCGCTGACGGGAAACTGGCGCGGCATTGCACCGGCGGCCTGGACTCGCCTGGGCGCTCAGGGCAGTTCTCAGGTGCTGGGGGCGACGGCCCGGATCGGCACATCGGCGTGGCTGCCCACGGCGGCGGTGCAACTGACCATCGGCCCGCTGCCTTACGAGGCGTACTGCGGTTTTCTTCCCGGCAAGGTGCAGGAACAAGGGCAGGAGCAGGAGCAGGAGCAGTCGCAAAAGATCGACCCGAGGCATGAAACCCTGTGCTGGATGGTCCGAACCTTGTTGAATTGGCGTCAGGACGCCAAGGTGGTGTTGCTGCTGGCCGAGTCTGAGCACGTGCAGGAAACGCTGTCGACCCCGGCGTCCCCAGAAAGTGGTCGGCGCAACCGGACCGGCCTGCGGCTCGGACAGACGGCTTGGCTGAGCGGGCAAGCGCGTTGCCCGCGACAAACGAGCTTCTGGGTGCGAGCCCTGCGGGAGCACCGAGCATGAATGCACCCCTGCCCATCGGCACCGCGCCGATTGTTCCCATAGAGGATGCCAACGGCGAAGGCCCCGCGCTCTTCCTGCACCTGGGCATCTTTCTGGCGGATGCGAACAACACGGTGCTCGGCGACAGCATCTTCAGACTGGTGTCGGTGCAAGGGCAAGAGTCCGTCTCGGAGCCTTTCGAATTCAAGCTGGAGCTGCATGCCAACGACCAGTGGCAGAGCGACGCCATCTACGCCGCCAATGGTTTCACGACCCAGGGCGGATGGACCTTCGACGCCGTGCTGGGGCGTTCCATCACCTTCGCCATCAGCACGCCGCAGGCCACTTCCAGTACGACTGCTTCTTCCAGTACGACGGCTTCTTCCAGTACGACGGCTTCTTCCAGTACGGCAAGCCCCGGCTCCACGGCGGGGGAGCCTTCCACGGATGTTCAAACCTCCAGCCAAGTGTTCGCGCAGGCCATTGCCTCGGGTTCGCAGCCCTCACCGGCCAGTGGCTACACCATGTCCTTCTTCAACGGCATCGTGGCGGGCATCGCCATGGGCGGGCCTGGCATCTACCACGTGACGGTCCGCCCATCGCTGTGGCTGTTGACGCTCTCCAATCGCTATGTCTTGCATCCCCAGTGCTCCATTCAGGGTGCGATTGCCTCGGCGTTGTTGAACTACAGCATCGAGGGCGACTATTCCGGACTGGACGTGACGGCCGTGGGCCAGACGCAGGACTGGTTGCAGGCGGGCGAGTCGGACTACCAGTTCGTCAAACGCCTGATGGGCAAGGCGCACCTGCTGTACTACTTCCGCCACACGCCCATCAGTCATCAACTGGTGTTTCTGAACACGTCGAGCTACCCAGATGCCGTGCAGTACGTGGGTCCGATGCAGTACGTGCACGTGGATGAGACCCCGCTGGGCCAGCAAGCCTGGGACACCATCAGCAATCTGAACTACGAGCAAAACTTGGCGGCGGCGACCGTCAAGGGCAGTTTCGTCGCGCAGAGCGAGGCCTGGCAAGGCGACGCGGCCATGTACAAGCAGCCGATCAACACCTACGCGGGAACGGCGGTCGATGGCACGGGCGGCATCGCGGCGGTGGATCTGTACAAGGTGTACCAATATGGCTGCGTCCAGGACACGGCGGACGAGTTCACGCAGAAGACGCTGAGTGCGAGCAACGCGGCCAGTCGGCGCCTGTCGGGCACGGCGTATTGCTCGATGTTCCGCGCCGGGTACACCTTCCAGATCGGCGCGCACACCTGGGCTGGGGGGGGTCAGACCGTGGTCCGCCCGGATTTGGATGGCCGGCGGTTTGTCCTGACCAAGGTCGAACACCAGGCCAATCAGGATGGCGAGTACAGCAACACCTTCGAAGCCGGCATCGTCGACGGATTGGTCTGCGGGTTCAGCCTGGAGGAAACGCAGCAGGGCTCGGTGCTTGCTGTTGTGGTTAAGGTGGCAGAGGGTAAAGGGAAAAATGAGGAAGTTGGAAACCAAGAAAAAATTAAGAGTCAAGCTAGCGGATACAAATATCAAAAAAAATCGGACTTTGCAGAGGCTGAAGAAAGCTGCACATCCTTAGAGGCTGCAGTTGCCACAGCTGTCGCCGATGTTTTCGCAGTCGCAGACGAAGTCGCCGCGATCAAAGCCGACGTTGCTGCCGTAGCCGCAGTTGCAAAATTCGTCGCCGACATCGGTCACCTGTCTGACACCTCCCAGGTCTTCGCCGACGCTGACACTGCCAAGGCCTCTGTCAAGGCCGCCATCAAGGCTAACGCAACGACCGCCGCAGCCAAAGCCGCCGCAGCCGAAGATATGGCCGCCGCCAGTAAAAAACTGAGAGGTGTCTACGTGGTTCTCGCCAATGCCTGGCCCGAAGGGCCGCAGATCTTTGTCAAGCTGGCGGCTTATATGCAGTCTGTGCCATCGATTGGGTCTCTCGTGCTAGTCGGGCGCGCCAACGATGAAACCGAATTGCCAGAACTGCAGCAAGTCGTTCATGCGGTCGGCAACGAGACGGTGACGCCCGATGGCTGGACGTCGAACACGTCCATCGGCCATGCCTACAGCACCCACTACGGCGACGGCAAGAGTTTGGGTTTTGGTTTCAAGTCGGTCCCCAATCTCACGGCGGCGATCAACATCGTCAACACTGCCTACGCCTGCACCGCCGTGAAACCGGTTCCGTACTTCAAGGACGCGAGCTATGCCCAGGGCGCGAGCTACAACTATTCAACCTCCGAATCCACGGCCACCGCCTCTCAGCAGGATCTGAAGACCACGCTGAACAAGAGTGGCTTGTACGCGCAGGCCACCGACCTTTTGAGCGTGAGCGAGTCGTTTGGATCGACGTTCAGTCGCAGCAGTGGACAGGTTCAGTCGAATATCTCCACGGTGGGTTCGAGTTATGCCGATAACACGGTGACGGGCACCAGTGTGTCGGTGTCGCTTTACGAGGGGGATGTCAGCAACACCACGACCATGAAGGCCAATAACAGCTCCACCACTGAGGTGGATGGCAATGAAACGTCGGTCAGCACGCACATGGGGAACGTGAGCAACACGTCCACCATCAACGGAACGAATTCCAGCACGTCGACCGTCAATGGCGACGAGACCAACAACAGCACGCACAACGGCAATGTGACCAACGTCTCCGTCACCAATGGCAACAACAGCAATACCACCACGGTGAACGGTTCTGACTCGACGACGGTCACCTACAACGGCAACACGTCCAATACAACCACCGTCAATGGTGACAGCACCTCACACAACACCACAAGCGGTACCCAGACCAACCACATGAGCGCGGGGGTTGTCAATTCGATGAACATGACGGGAAGCAGCAATTCCCTCAACATGTCAGGTTCGGACTCCTCGATGCAACTGCTGGGCAACAGCAATTCGCTGCGTTTGACGCTCGAGACAAACGACATTTCTCTATTGGGCGCAGGCATCACGCTTTCGCTTTCAGGGGCAGTGCTTAAAACCGAAGCCGCGTTGTTGAGCATAGAAATGCCCGTCACGCTGAAGTTGGTGATGTGAGATCGCCATGAAAGTCATCAAACCTTCTCAGCTGAGTCTCTTGACGCGGCCTTTCAACCAGGACGAACGGAGTTGGCTGGCGGTCGCCGTGATCGGCTTCTTTCCCTTGGGGCGACCGTCGTTCTTGTTCCTGGACGAAGCGGAGCAATGGCCGGCGGCCTTGAAAGCGCTGCCCAAGCACAAGCCGCTGGACGAAGTTTTCCCCAAGACCCGAGGCGAGTGGCTGCTTTCGGGCAGCGCCTACGCGCCCGAGGGCAAGCCGGTGCAGAGCATGGACGTGAGCATCCGCGTCGGTGACGTGAGCAAGACCCTGCGTGTGCGGGGTGACCGCCGCTGGTACTACGGGCCTTGGTATCGGCAGACCAAGGCGCTGCAGTTCCTCAGCATGCCCCTGACCATGGAGCGCGCTTATGGTGGGCCGCGCCATCCCGCCAACCCCGAAGGCTGTGGTTACACCGGCAACCCGTTGGCGGGGTGGATCGGCCGCAACGAGGGTGCGCTGCCCAATATCGAGCGGCCCGAACGTCCCGTGCGTGGCCATGTGCTCAAGGGCGAGCCCGTGGGTTTGGGGCCGCTGGACCCGAGCAAACCACCGCGCCGCCGCCATGCGGGCAACTTTGGTCGGCGCTGGCAAGAACGGAAACTGGCGGGGCTGGGGCTGAACATGGACCCGCGGTTCTTCCAGACCGCACCCGCGGATCAGTGGGCGAGCGGTCACTGGCAGGGCGGCGAGCGCTACCGTTTGGAGAATCTGCATCCCCAAAGGTCCGTGATCGAAGGTTTACTTCCCGACGCGCGGGCGCGTGTTCTGGCGCGTACCAAGGAGACCGCAGCCGTGCGGGAAGTGGACATGGCGATGGACACGGTCTGGTTCTTTCCCGACCACCTGCTCGGCGTGGCGGTCTACCACGGCAAGATCGCAGTCAGTGATCCCGATGCCTTGGATGTGGATGCGGTGCTGGCGGCGTACGAGCATCCTTTGGCGACACGACCGCTGTCCCACTACTTGCAAGCCTTGGCCGACCGCACGGACCCGGAGACGGCCGTGTTGCACGCAATGACCGATGCGCCGCTGATCCCCGTGGAGTCGGCTCAGGCCCGCGCCCTGCGTCAGAAGACCCGACAAGCGAAGCGCGCCGCCGCCGAAGAGGCGCAACGCCTGCGGCGCGAGGCGCAGGCACTTGAGTTGGGTGGCGCTGCTCAGACGTCGCAGAAGGCGCAGGCGGCGCCACCGGCGCCCATGACTGCGGCGCTGGGTGAACCTCTGGACCTTGAGGCCGTGCGCAGCGGTGACATCGATATGGCCGCCTGGCTGGCTCATCTCAAGGCCAAGACCGGGGACATGCAGGAGCAAGCTCAGCAGTCGGCCCGTGAGGCGCTGTCCGCGGCGGCTGCGCACGCTCAGCCCGTGGACATGGCCAAGGAGAAGCAACGCCTGTACGAGATCGCCAGCAAGCCGGCGTGGGATTTGCTGGATGCCGCCGCGGTCACCGCCACGGACGACCAGCAGTACATCCAGGGCGTGCATCCGCAGGACCTGAGCAAGGCGCGCGCCGAATTCAGTCGGGTGCAGGTGCTGCAGCGCCAGGCCCGCCGGGCCGTGCTCAAGCCCTCATCGCCCCCCTTGCCGCCAGAGCTCAGTGCCTGGTTCGGAGGCTTGGTCCGTCACTGGCGCGGCAGCGGCCTGGCCTTGCCGGGTCGTGATCTGGCCGGCGCCGATCTGAGGGGCGTGGATTTTTCGGGCGCTGATTTGCGGGAAACCATTTTTGAGGCTTGTGATCTGCGGGGCGCCAAGTTCAGAGCCGCAGATTTACGGGGCGCGAGTTTTGTGGCTGCCCAGATCGCGCAGGCTGATTTTTCTCAAGCCCGCATGGAAGGCGCGAACTTGAGCGCCTGCAGCGCCAAGGGCGCACGCTTCGTCGGCGCCGATCTGCGCCAGGCCTGGGCCATGGCGGCTGACCTCAGCGAATGCGTGCTGGACGATGCCGTGCTGGATGAACTCTTGGCGCAAAAGCTTGTCCTGCGCGGTGCGAGCTTGCTGCGGGTGCGCGCGGAACGTGCCCTGCTGCTGGAGTTGCAGGCGGAGGGCAGTTGTTGGGATGGCGCCCAGCTTTCCACCGGCAATCTTTTGAAAGCGCAGTTGAACGGCTCGGCGTGGAGAGGGGCGCGGCTGACGCGCTGCGTGCTCTTGGATGCGAGGTGGGTGCGCGCCGATTTGTCGCAGGCCACGCTGGAGAAATGCCTGGCCATCGGAGCGTCCTTCGAGCATGCGCGCGCGCGCGGTCTGCGCAGCCTGGGCAGCGGCTGGCGCGGCAGTGTGTGGAAAGACGCCGACATGAGCACCGCGCAATGCCTGAGCAGCGATTTCGGCAATGTGGATTTCAGCGGAGCGACCTTGCAGGGTGCCGTCTTCGCCAAATGCGTGTTGCAGGGTGCCAAGTTGCATGAGGTGCAGGCCCGCGACGCAGATTTCATGCGCGCCCTGTGCCGACGCGCGGACTTTGGCGGCAGCGATTTGCAGGGCAGCAACTTTCGCCAGGCCGCGCTGGGCTTGGCGCGCTTTGACGGCGCGGACCTGCGCAGTGCGCTGCTGGAAAAGTCAGCGCGCCGCAAGATCCGGCGCGAGAACAAGAAGGTGGCGCTGTGACGCAGGAAGCACCAGAGCAGTCCATGGAACAAGCATTGCTGCGTGCGCGCCGCTTGGGCCATCCCTTGACCGGGGAAAACCGCCCGCGCTGGAACGCGCCAGGCAGAGACCTCAGTGGTCTCACGTTCATGGAGTCCTCCTTGCCGCAATCGGTGCTGGTGGGCGCTGACCTGAGCCACACCCGCTGGGTGAACTGCGATCTGCGGCAAGCCGATTTCACCGGCTGTCGCCTTGATGGCGCGCTGTTCAGTCGCTGCAAACTGGACGGTGCGATTTTTTCGGGGGTCAGCTGCAGTGACGCGCACTGGGTGCAAAGCTCGCTGGTGAGCAGCGCTTGGCACTCCTCGCAGATGCAGCGAGTCACCTGGACGAAGGTCGATTTGTCAGGCGCGGACTGGCGCGGCGTGGCGCTTCAGCGGGGTGCCATGCTGTCCAGCCAAGCCGATGGCATCAATCTACAGGGCGCGAATGTCGGGCACAGCGCGCTGACGGGGCTGAACTTCAGCAGCTCGGAGTTGAAAGGGTTCGTGGCCGATACCTGTGTGTTTCAGGGTTCCGTCTTCCTTGGGAAAAACCTCTCCGGCATGAGCTTGCGGCGCTGCAACTTCGATGGGGTGGATTTCACCCAGGTCTTGTTCGATGAAGCTGACCTCAGTGGCAGCAACTTCCATCAAAGCAAGATGCATGGCGCGTCGCTGCAGCGCGTCAAGGCAATTCACACCCTGTGGATGAAAGCAGAACTCGAAGGGTGCAACTTTGAGAGAGCGCACATGGACTGCGCCTTGTTCGTGCATGCCAAGGCCATGGGGTGCAACTTCGCAAACGCCTGCTTGGCGTATTCCGTGTGGGACCACGCCGTGATCCAGCGCAGCACTTACGAGAACGCTGATCTGAACACCTCCCAGTGGCAGCACGCCCGCGGCGATCACCTTGATTTTTCCGGCTGCGAATTTCGCAACGCCAAGTTGCACGGTGCCTTGTTCGAGCACAGCACCTACCGGGGGGCGAAGATCAAACATGCCAAGGGGACCGATCGAGACTTGCTCGCGGCCGAGCAACGCAGCCTTGTTTTGGAGCAATCTGCATGACGATTTCCGTTGAACCCCTCTCGTCTGTTTCGCAATCCACGTCGGACCTCGTCAGGGCCACCGTTGCCGAGGTGTGTGGACCGGACAGCTACCGCCTCGACGACGGCCGTCTGGCTCGCCGCAGCTCGTCCTGCTTGCTGCAGGCGCAGAAGCAGGACCAAGTCCTGGTCTGGGAAGGTGACGAGGGTGCGTGCTACATCTTGTCGATCCTGGTGCGCCCGACGGGATCGACGGCGCGCCTGAGTGTGCCGGGTGCCGACGAACTGACCTTGGACGCGCCGCGTGTGTGCCTGCAGGCCGAGAGTCTGATCCGGCTGATTTCCATGCAGAACCTGGAACTCTGCGCCAGCGCGGGGCAGCTGTCGGCCGTTGCGTCGACCATCAACTTGACCGCGCTGGACCACCTGATTCAGTCGGCCGCTCAGTGCCTGGGCCAGTACGAAAACCTGTTGCTGGAAGCCAAAGGCCTGGCGCGGCTGCACGCCCAACAGATGTTGCTGAGCGCGCAGCAAGACCTGCGCGCCGACGCTCAACGTATCAGCATGGGGTAATGGACATGTTTGCGAACACCAATCTTGGCGTGCTGAACATGGGGTTCCCGGATGTCTGCCTGACGCCTCCGCTGGCAATACCTGTTCCTTTCCCGAACATCGCGATGTCGTTGACGCACATTCCATCCGTCTTCAACGTGCTGCTTGATTGCGGTTTAGCCGAGAACTTGCTGACACAAGGCACCCTGAGCTTGGGTGACGTGGGCGCGGGCGTGGCCAGCGGCATGATGGCCGGACCGGACCACCCATTGCTCGGGAGTTTCAAGACCATCTTCGGCGTTTGCCCCGCCACGCGGATGACCACCTTGAACATCCAAAACCTGGACAACGCGCCCGGGATTTCGCTGACTCCCGCGCAAATCCGCGTCCTCTTGTTGGGCTGAGCATGCGCGATTCTGCCAACCGCGCCGTTCTGTCCATCCTGCTGCTTTGTTCGGCTGGACTGGCGGGCTGTTCCGTGCTTCGATCTGCCGTCGATACCGTCGAGACTTGGATCGGTCTGGAACCTCCCAGGGCGGCCTTGAGGCATTTGACCCTGGTGACGGACCACGATGCGAATGACAGCAGCGCCGTGCGCATCGACATCGTGGCCGTGCACGACAAGGCCGCAGCGCTGGCGCTGCCGAAGTCCTCCAGCGCTTGGTTTGAGCAAAGGCAAGCCCTCAAGGGCAGTTTGGCTGACGCCATCGCCGTCCAGTCTTTCGAGGTGCCTGCGGGCAGGCTGCTCAAACACGTCCACCTCCCCCACGACGTCAGCAGAGCCTGGAGCGTTCGCGCCTACGTGGACCTGCGCGGTCAGTCGGAGCAGGGCGCGATTGACATCACCAACCCATGCAGTGTCACGCTGCACGTTCAAAGAGATCTTGTTACCAAGATCGTGGAGCCTTGACCATGCAACTGATCGAATCGCTGCCGGAGGCGGTCCAATGGACCGAGGGCATGCTGTTGTCGCCGCAGCATTTCCAGCAGCAGGACATCTACTGGCAATCCCAGGTTCAACATCTCTTGGCCTTGCAACAGCCCCATGCCTGGGGTTTGGTGGCGCTGGAGTTTGATGCCGCCGCCTTGGCGCAGCATGTGCTGAGGATCATCCGCCTGCATGCGGTGACACCCGACGGCTTGGTGGTGCAGTTTCCTGGGCACCACGCGTCGTCGCTGGAGCTGAATTTGGCGCGGCTGGACTGGACGCAGGAAAGCGTGCAGCGCGTTTCTTTGGCCGTTCCGCGCCGTGAGCGGGGCGCGGCCACGCCGGGCAGCGCGATCCAGCGCTTTGATCCTGTCCCTGGAAGCCTGGAGTCCGATGAGACCCTGCCCGACAGCAAGGTGGAGGTGAGTCGCCTGAGGCCGAGGCTGGAGTTGCTGGCTGGCCCGGTGCCGCCGCGCTATGCCGCCGTGCCTCTTCTGGACGTGTTCCGCGATGCCGTGGGCAGTCTTCGAGTTGGCACGTATTGCCCGCCGATCTTGCGCCTGGACGCGAGCGGGTTCCTCGAGGACAAGGACCCCATGCGCCGCGTGCGCAAGGTGATCGAGTCCATGCGCGTCAAGCTGCGAGACCTCGCGGGGAGCCGCCGGCCGCAAGACAACGCCAGTCGCTTGTCGGAAGATGCGCAGCGCACTTTGATGGTGGCCCGGGGGCTGGCGGTGATGCTGCCCAGCATGGAATTGCTGGTGGCGAGTTCCGTCACGCACCCGCATGCGCTCTACCTTGAGTTGAGCCGGGTGGTGGGGCAGGTGGCGGTCCTCGCCACCAATCCAACCCCTCCGGTGCTCAAGCCTTATCAGCATGAGGATCTGCGGCCGGGCATGGAGCAGATGCTGGACTTTCTGGAAAGCAGGCTGGCGCTGATCAGTCCGATGTTCGAGGCGATGTTTTTCGAGCGCGAATCGGACTTCCGCTTCTCCCGCCTGCTTCCCGATGGTGCAGCGCCCGAGCAGTTCATCGTCGAACTCCGGCCGCGAGCCGGGCAGGATGGGCAGGCGCTCGCGCGCTGGCTGGGGCAGGCCACCATAGGCAGCGAGGAACTGGTGTTGGAACTCAAGCGCCGCCGTTTGCCGGGTGCGACGTGCGTGCCCGTCTTGGCACGGGATCTGCCGGGCCTGAACGTGCCGGACGATGCGCCCCTGTTCAGAATCACGATCAACTCGCTGGACATGGAGGGCAAGAGCATGCCTTCCGTCTCGGCGGGAGGGCGGCTGGTGATCGAACACGCCGCGCAGGCGCAAGGCCCCATTGACATCGTGTGGCATCAGGCTGTGAATCAGACGGCGCAAGGGGCGGGTGACCATGCTTGAAGCGGCTTGGTCCAACAGCCGGCTGGTGTCGAACTTCGCTGACTACTACAGCGAGTTGTCGGAGTACAAACGGGCGATACGCGAGGGGAAGCTGCAGCAGGTGTTGCAGAGTGATCTGTCGTCCGACAATCCAACGGTCGAAGAACTCACGAACGCGGTTCGACGGCGCTTGCTGAACTATCTGCATCGCCAGCAGCAGGCGGTGGCGCGAGCCGATGCCAAGTTGGACACGCGAATTTATCGCCGCGCGCAATATGTCATGGCGGCATTGAGTGACGAAATTTTCCTGCTCGAACTGGATTGGCCCGGCGCCGAGCATTGGCTGACGCTGACCCTTGAAGACGCGCTGTTCGGAAGTCGCTTGGCGGGCCGTCTTTTCTTTCGTCAGGTCGAGAGTTTGCCCAGGCTGGGGGGCGGACAGTCTGCCTTGCGCGATCTGGCGGCCGTGCATCTGTTGGCATTGCAGCTGGGCTTCAAGGGGGAGTGCCGGGGCAAGAGTGAGTCCGATGCGCTGGACAAGTACCGCGATCAGCTCATCCAAATGCTGAGCGAAAACCACCGTGGTTTCGCCGACGTGTCCAGCCTGCAACCGTTTACCCAGGCGCGCAGTTACACACTGACGCAGCGCAACGACGAACGTCTGGCGCCGCTGCGGCCCTGGTACCGATTCACTGCCTGGGGTCTGGCCGTCTATCTCCTGTTGACCAGCGTGCTTTGGCTGGGCTACTTGGTGCCCTTCGCGACGGGTTTGAAGTCAGCGTTCCGGTAGAGAGATGATGCTGCAAAGCTACGTCACCACCCATTCTGCAACGCTGTGGATCGTCGCTGCGCTGGTACTCGCCGTGTTGGCCGTGTGGCTGGTGCTGCGCTGGCGCAGACCCAAGGTGGGCAAGGACGCGACCGCGGCGCAGGCTGATATCCCCAAGCCCTGGGCGGGCAAGCTGCGCGGTGGCATGGACATTCTGGTGCAAGCCCTGCGTTACCTCAGCACGCGGCGTGAGTGGCGATACGCCAGCCCGTGGATCATGCTGCTTGGCGAACGCAGGTCGGGCAAGTCGAGCATCGCCGCTTCCCTCACCGATGGCCGCCGCGAGGCACTGATCTTGCGGGAGCGCCAGCTGACCGTGGACGGCGCGGACTGGCACTTCTGCTCGGGCGGCGTGCTGATTGACCCTGATGGCGCATTGTCGTGGTCAGAGCAGGGCTCCAAAGAGGAGTGGCGTTGGCAGCAGCTGCTGCGTGCGATCGACGAGCGCCGACCCGAGCGTGGCTTGGATGGAACCATCCTGACCGTCTCCGCGCGCACCTTGATGAAAGGCCATGGCGACTCATTGCGCGATCTGGCGGAGCAGTGCCATCGTCAGCTTTGGCAGGTGCAAAAATCTTTCGAATTCGTGGTCCCTGTCTATCTGGTGATCACCCAGATGGACGCGGTGGAGGGGTACGCCGAGTTCTGGCGCAATCTGCCAACGCGCTTGCGCGACGGATTGTGGGGTTGGTCCAATCCCTCGCTGATCGATCACGAGCCCGCGGCGGACATCGCGCGGGCGGTCTGCGGCGAAGTGGTGGGCGGTTTGCGCCAGTTGCAGATCGCCTTGGCGGCGAGCGGTGCCGAGATTGACTCCCCGGACCGCTTCTTTCTCTTTCCTCAATGCTTCTCGGAGATCGAGCCTGGCCTGAAGTCCTTCCTGGAATCCTTGCTCAAGCCCAGCGTTCACCACGCGAATTTCTACTTTCGGGGGGTCTACTTCTGCGGCAGCGAAGCGTGCGACGGGGAAACACTCAAGGGCGTTTGCAAGGAAGTCGATTTCGCGCAGCCGCTGCTGCGTGACAAGGTCTTCGCTGAACCTGGTCTGGCAAGGCCGTTGCAGAAGAGCATTTGGTCGCGCAACCGCATCTTGCGCAAGTTCCAGTACGGTTTGATCGCGTCGGCGATGGCGTTGTGTGTCGCCTTGTTCTACGACGTGAATTCACTGGTGCGTGAGGTCAACGAATTCAAGAGTTCCGTAGCGCAGATCCATGCCAAGTCAGGAAATTTGACGCGAGTGGATCACTGCCTGAGCTATGCATCCGTCTCCAAACTGCTGGAGCAGATGGGGGAACTGAACTCCGACACCCGCTACGTCTCCATTCCGATTTCCTGGTTCGATCACCGCTTGAGCGAGGACGTCGGTGAATGGCTGGCCCAGAAAATGTTTGAGCAGTATGTGATGCCGAGCTTGCAGTGCCGTCTTGAACAAGAGGCCGAGGCTCTGATCAACGCTCACATTTTTGATCCGGACGACACGCTGAACACGTCCGAAACCGTGGACGGCATGGTTCAGCAATATGACCACTATGCGCAGCGGGTGGCACGTCTTGAATCGAACGTGGCCGCCTTCGCAAAGGTGGCCAAGGGGGGATCCAGCACGCCCCTGCCCGAGAAGGCCAGGCTGTTCGATCAGCTTTTGTTGGGGCTGTACCAGATCAAGCCAGAGAGGCATGCGCCCGCAATCACGGCCTCCTACCTCAAGTCGATGTCCGCGCTCCACTATTCAGGAGAGCCTTCGATCAGAAAAGACTATCGAGGAAAGATCGGTCAAAAACTGCAAGAAGGCGGTGAGTTCCTGTACCAAGAAATGGTCTCCCGAGTCGGGTTGGGGCAAAGGCTGATTGGACAGCTTCTTTCGGAAGAACCGGAATTGGACATCCCTGGCAGCCTGACGCTGTTGAAGGATTGGGTGGGTTGGGTGGAAGGCACCTGGGTTTCCAGCAGCGACGACAAAAATCCCTGCGCCCGCGTGCGCGACACAGTGTTGGACCGTCTTGAGGGATTGCAAGCGGAGCACGGCTACGCGGGGGATTTCGCCGAAATCAGGCACAGCTTCGATCCGCAGAACTGTCGGACGATGGCGCTCAACCAACTGACCGCGACCGCTGTCTCTCCTTATGGGCCCTTGGTCGCTAAGGGCGAAGGAGGCTACCAGATCAATCCCATCTTGGCGCACGACGAGCGCTCCTTGAGGGGCATTGAGAACCTGCCATACATGAAGGTCAGGCCGAGGGGGGCTTTTTCTTGTCAGCCCGCGCTGAGCGGGTGGCTGGATTCTCAGCTCAAGGAGGTTGATATGTACCTCGGGGACTACAAGAAGTTCAGAGCAGCCATCCAGATCGACGCCGCCACAACACCGCTGACCGATCTGCTTGTGCGGGCCCAGTTGCGTGCGGTGCTGGCGGAGCGACTGAACGAGGCGCAACGCACGACGCTGGCACCGCAGCTGGACGCTGGTTTGGACGCGCGCTTTTCCGATCAAAGTCAGAGCTTTGACAAGCAGCGCGAGCAACTCGGGCGTTTGCTGGCGCTTGTGCCCGAGCTGGGCGGGGCCGCTTTCTCGAGCGCGATCACCGAATGTGTGCACAACTACGCAAACGACATGCTCAGACGCATTGACCAGCTCGCGGAGTCAGGGAAACTCTATGAGCCGAAACCCAGCGATGCCAGTGACTTCAATCCTAGGGATCCGATGTTCCAGCTCGGTGATCTGAATCAACTGACGAATTACCTGATGCACCAGCGTGACCGTGTGGGCGTGCTGGTGGGCTATGCGACACCTTTCGTCCAGTTCATAGAGGACCATCCACCGCTTGCGCTGTCCGGCGGCGCCAGCGTGGGCAGTGGATCATCGAATGCCAGTGTTCGTCGCTGGCGCAGCACCGCTGCTGAGCTGTACCGATACCAGAGCGGCAAGGATTTGACGGGCAGCCTGGGGGGCCTCGAAACGTTTTTTCAGAACACGCTGGCCGATCTGAACTATGTCGATTGCCCGCGCGTCTTGAGCAAATTGAGTTCTAACGCTGCCAGTTCAGATTTCTTCAGTCAGTGGCGGCGGGAGATTCAGGACACATCGATTCTGCGTTGCAAGAACCAGAGTGAAGCCGATGCCTTGCTGGCTTACATGGATATCGCCCGTCGATTCAACAATGAACTGTCAGGACGTTATCCCTTCGCGGACCTCCGTGCCCCGGATGCGCCCTTGTCCGTGGTCCAGGCGTTTTTTCAGGACTACGCGAAGAAACGCGAGGCGCTCAAACAGCAGATCAGCGGCCTGAGAGACAACCGCTGGCGACCCGTCAGCTTATTCCTGGAGCAGTTGGATGCGGTCGCTGCGCTGATGGAGAGCACGGGGTTGGCGTCGGACGAGGCGCGGCCCTTGCGCATGAAAGTCAACTTCCGTGCGCGGCGCAAGCAGGAGGTGGGCGCCGAGGAGATCATCGAATGGGGTTTGCGCGCTGGAGACAAGAAAATCAATGATCGGGAGGTGAACCCGGTGTTGGACTTCGGTTGGGGTGAACCTGTCGAATTGTCCCTGGCGTGGGCCACGCAATCGGTCTGGAAGCCGGTGCGCAGACCTGGTGACGTGGCGACCATGAGCGTCAGCGGCTCGACCGCAAAGTTCAACGAGGTCGGCGATTGGGCGTTGCTGCGCTGGATGGAGCGTCACCAGCCCAGCGTGGCTGGCGAGCCACGATCAGGCAAGCGTGCCTCGGTGCTGGAGTTTGCGGTGCCCTTGCGCGACGACAAGGGGCGCATGGGCGAAGCGCGTCTGTATCTGGAGTTGGGCTTCAATGCAACCGATCCCAAGGGGCAGACCGCTCAAAGTATTGCCTTGCCGGTCAATTGGCCCGTCTTGGCGCCTCGGCAGTGACAGGGAGAGGATAAAACATCATGCAACAACAGATGGCTCAAACCGCGGACTACGCTGAACTTCTGCTGCGGGCTCAGCGCTACTTTCAACAGAGCGTCGGCGTGGACCTGGACGAGTTGCTCCAGCCCATCACCCCAGAAAGTCCGACGGGTAAGTCGGTCCGTGGCAACGGTGTCTACAACGCCATCCGTGAAGCGCGACGCGAGGACGATGCCAGCTTGCCGCAAGGCGCCTGGGCCTACGAACTGAAGCAAGCGGAGTGGGACAAGGTCACGGACATCGCCGCGCATGCCCTGCTGAGCAAGACCAAGGACTTGCAGCTGGCGGCGTGGCTGATGGAGGCGCAGATCGCGCAACATGGTTTCGAGGCGATCGCGCCCTGCATGGTGTTCATCTCCGCCTTGTGCGAGCGGTACTGGAATGAGTTGTACCCGCGCATCGATGAGGGGGACGAGGAGTACCGCGTCAACATCGTGCGTTGGATCAACGACAAGTTGCTGCCGCCCCTGCGTTTGCTCGCCATCACCGACGTTCGTTCCGGGCGCGGGTACTGCTGGGCCGACTACGAGCAGGCCCGCCGCACCGAGCAGGCACGTGCCAAGCAGGCAAGACCCATGAACCAGGCCGCTGACGCAGACAGCGTGACTTTGCAGGAGCTTCAAACCGCGCTGTCTTCCACGCCGACGGAGCATCATCTGCAGCGCTACCGCGTGCTCGCGGATGCATTGGCTGGCGTGGATGCGGCCGCGAAGACGCTGGAAGCCCTGTGGGGTGACGCCGCACCCAGCCTGAATTCCTTGGCGGGTTTGTTGGAACAGATCCAGGCCTTGCTGGCCGGGGAACTCTACAAACGCGGCGTGCGGTTGAACGCTGCGGCCACCCAGGCCGCGGCGGGGGGAGCGGGAGGGGATGACGCTGCGCCAGCAAGCACCGATTCCGATGATGCGGGCGATGGACGAGGCGGAGACGGTCCCATACGCAATCGCGCGGACGCGTACCGCCGCTTGGCCTTGATCGCCGACTACCTCGCCGCCCTGGAACCCCACAGCCCGGTGCCTTACCTGCTGCAGCGCGCTGGCGAGTGGGGCAACATGAACACGGCGGAGCTGTACCACGAAATGTTCGTGCGCTTTGGCGGCAACCTCAACATCTTTGAGGTGTTGGGGGTTGAGTCTGCACCCCATGGGGCGGCGTCATCGTGAGATGAGTCCCCTTGCGTGTCCTTCGGTTGACGGAGGACGAACGGGAGAAATATTCCATGGAGTATTGCAATGAGCGACCCTGCTGACTTGCCACCAAACCAAGCGGCTGCGACCAAAACTACGGACGGCCTACCGCCCCATCAGGGCGTCGCCACCCGCAGAAGAGCTGCGACGGTAGGACCTGTCAGTGATTTCACGCCGGTCATTTCGGAGGTGGGGCTTCGCGCTCGGTCGCAAACGCTGTCGCCAGTGGTGCGACCTTCTGTGACCTTGGATGCATCCAGAAGCGCTGTTCCTAGACAGCCTGAAAAACCTTCCCATGACTTGCCGGCGGATCATCCGGATTACGTGGGCTACACCGGCAATGAATACCAGTTCAAGACGCCAGTCAGGGCCGGTCCTTTCAAATTTTCCGTCGTGGGGCAAATTTCTCCCGATATCGCGCGCCACTATGGCCTCGCGACGGCGGGGGCGCAGACGCATCAAGGGCGGTCTCATGCGGAGACGGTTGCGTACCATGACCGCATGAAGAACCCTGAGTTCTGGGGTTACACAGGGCGTGATCACGAGTTCAAGACGCCGGTCAGCGTCGGGCGCTTCAAGTTTTCTGTGGTTGGCAGCATTTCCCCTGACGTGGCACGGCACTATGGGCTGGACCAACTCGAAGCCCAAGATCACGCGACCGGACGCATGGCGCATGAGTCCACCGAGCATGAGTCTGCGACGTTGCCGGCCCGCCAAGGCAAGTTGAAGATGGGCTTTGGCACCCCCAGAGTGGGGGGCGTCTTTGGCGAGATCGTCATGGCGAAACTGGCCAAGAAAGCAACGGCTCAAGGAGGCGAGACGTCAGCGCCGGGGGAGGCAAAGACCGGAGATGTCCGTGCGGGGGATGGGGGTCACGACCACTCTTTGACCACCCGCAGTGTCGTTGAGCACAAGGATTTCTTGGGGTTCACGGGCCGCGATGACGAGTTCAAGACGCCGGTGCGCATGGGGTCGTTCCAATTCTCAGTGGTCGGCAACATTTCACCCGAGATTGCGAGGCACTACGGCATTGAGCATCTTGGGGTCGAAGGCCGATCCCATGCTGACCACACTGCAACACCTGCGAAGGCGAGTCATGCACAGGAGCATGGACCGACGCGCGGCAAGTTCAAGTTGGGTTTCGGCCCCGCCAAGATTGGGGGTGTCTTTGGCGAAATCGTCACGGCCAAGCTGGCTCAACGCGCGATGAAGCAAGCGGGCAAGGCGACTTCCCACTCTGCCGCCGGTGAGAAATCCGGCACTGCCAAAGGGAAACCCGCGAAATTCAAACTCAGTGTCACGCCCCATATTGGGGGTGTTTTGGGGGACAAGGTGACAGCCAAGCTGGCCTTGCGTGCGCGCAAGCAGGCCGCCAAGAGCACGCCTGTGAAGAGTCCCACGGCCAAGAAGACGGCCTAAAGAACGCCAGAGCCCAAAATGCGCGAAGCAGACATACTCTTTGCGATGGCTGCGATACGGAAAACTTTGATGCACTCGCCCCACGTCAAGGACACGGCCAAGGGGGTGCATGAATTTTGGATTGCGTGGGAGGAGCCACGCCCCTTGATCTCCGTAACGGTGAGAGCGTTGGAGAGGCTGCAAAGCTTGGGAGAGATGGAGGTCCTGCGGCAGCAAGACGGGTCCATGGTGTGGCGTGCCAAGCCACCATCGGAATGAGCGATCCCCGATCACTGTGCCCGATGGATGCGCTTTGTCTGCGGTGACAACGCCTTCAGGCGTTCAGGTCTGACCGGTACTTGCGCACCAGCTTGCCGAAAGCGCTGGGGTCTTGATGGGCCAACCGCGCGGCCTTCGTGATGTTGCCCCCGGTTTCGTTCATCAACTGGAGCACGTAGCCGCGCTCAAATTTTTTAACAGCCTCCACCTTGGCCGCGCGGAAGCCTTGGGTCGTGCGAGGCAAGCCCGCTTCATCCGCCTCAGGCACGTCGGGCAGAACGATGTGCGGACCGTCGCTCAGAAGAAATGCGCGGTGCACGGCGTTCTCCAGTTCCCGAACATTGCCTGGCCATTCGTGGTTGTTGATGTAAACCACGGATTCCGGTGTGAGCTTGGCTTTTGCTCGGCCGTAATGCCGCGCGAAACGCGAAACGAAGATCTCGGCGAGTTCCACGGCATCGCCAGTACGGTCCCGAAGATTGGGCAGGCGCAAGCTCAAGACACTGATGCGGAAGTAGAGGTCTTTGCGGAATTTTTTCTCTTCGGCCATTTGCAGCAAATTCGCGTTGCTGGCGACCAAAATCCGCACGTTGGCTTGCTGAATCTTGCCGCTGCCCACCCGACGGTACATGCCATCTTGCAGAAAGCGCAGCAAGGCCGCTTGCGCCTTGTGGCCCAAGGAATCGATTTCATCCAGGAAGAGGGTGCCGCCGTTGGCCTCTTGTATCAGACCTCCGGAACTGTGTTTGGCATCCGTGAAGGCGCCGCGTTCATGCCCGAACAGCTCACTCTCGATCAGGTGTTCGGTCAGCGCGCCACAGTTGATCGGCACGAAGGGCCCGTCCTTGCGCTGGCCCATGTAGTGGATGGCCCGAGCGGCCATTTCCTTGCCCGTTCCTGTCTCGCCTTCAATGAGAACCGTCGCGTCAATGCCGGCAACTTTCTCAATTTGCAGCCGGACCTTTCTGAACGCTGGCGATGAACCCAATAACTGATATTGGAACAGCACCGACATCTCTGTCGCCCTCCATCAACTCGTTGCATGCAACTGCACCGACCAGCATCACGCGTTTCGTGGGTAACGGACAGACGAATTCTGTTGCTGCACCAGCGGGAAAGTAGTGGTCTCAGTTCATATCCCCTGTGAACTTGGATGCGAACAATCGCTGCAAACCTTGTTCAAAGGAAGCGGAAGTCTACGGGGAATGAGAGTTTTTTACGATATACCCTAAAGGGGCATGGGGCAGAAGTTCCTTTTGCGTGAATTGCGACGAGGTTCAATCTGCAACGAGATGGCCGCGGTCAGCGGGGTGGCGAAGAGAGCCCGAATGGCTTGCTTCAAACCCTGGATGAGATGCTCCCCGATGTGTCGCATTGGCCAGTTGAATTCGCCGCCTGTAGACAACTTTACAAGGAGGAAATATTTGAGTTCAGCGGGCGCCTCCGATCATCGCATCGCCGTTGTCACGGATGCCAGTGCGAAACGACGGCGGGCGTCGCCGCGGAGCGGCTGCCCGCTAAGGCATAAGAGAGTTGGTTCGCCGCGCGGATCACCACCTTGGCGTGCTTCTCCAGCTTGGCCTTGGTGAGGCGCGAGCTAGGTCCCGAAATGCACATGGATCCCAGCAGCCGCCAGTTCAGGCCGAAGACCGGTGCCGCCACGCTGGCCACTTCAGCTTCGCGCTCGCCCAGCGAGATATGGAAGCCACGCTTGCGAATGGCTTCGTAGGGTTCGCCCACCGATCCGCTGAAAGCCAGGATGACGCGACCAGGAGCCCCCCGGTCCAGCGGCAAGCGCTCGCCGATGCGCACGTTGTGCCGCACGGATTGCGGGCCTTCGACGCGGGCCATGCAGGACCGGATGGCACCCTCACGCACGTAGAAAGATGCACTCTCGCCGGTTTCTTTGACCAATTGATGCAAGGCGGGCTCGACCACGTTGTTGACGTCAAAGCCCGCCTGGTAACGCGCGCCCAGCCAGCCGGCGGCCGGGCCCAGGCGCCACAGGCCGTCGTCGGTCTGCACCATGTACTGAGACAGGGCAAGGGTCCGGGCGAGGCGCAGCACCGTGGTCTTGTGCAGGCCGACGCGCCGCGCCAGCTCGGCAAGGCTGAGCGACGACTCGCCCACCTCGAAGCTTTCCATTAGAGCCAGTGCGCGAGTCACGGCGGCAACGCCTTCGCCGGTGGTTTCCTGGTCTTTTGTCGTCGTATTGCGCATGGTGCACCGTGGTTCGCTGTACGAAACGCCATTGTATGGTGCGCAACACGTGTCTACAGTGCGGTCACGGTGCACCAACAACACCGATCAGGAGACAAGCATGAAGTTTTTCCGTCGCGCCGCACTGGCACTGGCACTGGCACTGGCGCTCGCAAGCCTTTCCTTCGCCGTGCCCATGGCATTCGCCCAGACCTGGCCCAGTAAACCTGTCCGACTCGTGGTCCCGTTCCCGGCCGGTGGAGGTACAGACATCATCGCCCGGGAGGTCACCAGCAAGATGCCCGGCTATACCTTCGTCATCGAGAACAAACCGGGCACGGGCGGCAATATTGGCGTTGACGCCGTGGCCAAGGCGCCAGCCGATGGTTACACCCTGGTGTTGGGCCAGACCAGCAATCTTGCGATCAACCCCACGCTTTACCCCAAGCTGCCTTACGACCCGCTGAAGGATTTGACGCCGATCAGCCTGGTGGCCAGCTCACCGCTGGTGATCGTGACCGGGGCCGATTCGCCGTTTCGCACGCTGGATGACGTGGTCAAGGCGGCGAAGGCCCAGCCCGACAGCATCAACTTTGCCTCGGCCGGTAACGGCACGGTGGGACATCTGGCGGCCGAGTCTTTCCAAAAGGTCGCTGGCATCAAGCTCACCCACATTCCCTACAAGGGTGCGGCGCAGAGCGCCACGGACGTGATCAGCGGGCAGGTACAGCTGTACGTCTCCACCATTCCGACCCTCATGGGCTTCATCAAGGGCGGGAAGATGCGGCCCATCGCCGTCACCTCCGCCACACGAGTCGACGACCTCCCCCAGGTGCCGACCGTTGCCGAGTCTGGCTACAAGGGTTTCGAGGCGATCACCTGGTTCGGCATCCTGGGTCCGGCCAAGCTGCCCAAGAACGTGGTGCCCAAGCTCAATGCCGACATCAACAAGGCCTTGAAGGACACCGAATTGCAAATGAAGCTGAATGCCCAGGGCGCTGACATCACCGGCAGCACGCCAGAGCAATTCAGCAAGCTGATCCGCGACGACATCGCCCGCTGGGGTGCCATCGTCAAGGAGTCGGGCGCCAAGATCGATTGACCCACTGGAAGAGTGACATGACGCAAGACATCGTGCGCGACTTTGATCGCGTCTCCCCGGCCCTGGTCCGCCAGGCGGCCGAGTACCAAGCGGCTATCCTGGCCGACGTGAACGGTCGCCGCGGCGCGCTGCATGGCCGCATCGGCGCTTTGCGCCCAGAGATGAAAGTCGCGGGCCCAGCCTTCACGGTGGACGTGCGACCTGGCGACAATCTGATGATTCACGCGGCCATGGCATTGGCCAAACCCGGTGACGTGCTCGTGATCGACGGCAAGGGCGATCTGACGGCTGCCCTGATGGGCACGATCATGATCACGGCCTGCCGCAAACTCGGCATCGCCGGCGTGGTCATCGACGGCGCGGTGCGCGACAGTCTGGAACTCGCGGAACTTGGCTTCCCGGTGTTCGCGGCGGGGACCAATCCCAACGGACCCACCAAAAACGTGCCGGGTCGCATCGGTCACCCGGTCAGCATCGGTGGCGTCACGGTGCGCCCGGGCGACCTCGTGGTGGCCGACGCCGACGGGGTCTTCGTGGCGGCGCGCGAGATCGTCGAAAGCCTGTTGCCTCTGGCGCGCAAAAAAGTGGACGACGAAGCCGCGCGTCTTGCGCAAATCGCGCAGGGCAACACCCATTCGCCTTGGTTGCTGCCTGCACTGCGCACGGCTGGTTTGCTCAAGGACGGAGAGACGCTTTGAGCCGTCGGCCCATCATCCTGGTCACCGGCGCCGACCTGGCACCCCAGGCGCTGGCATTGCTCAGCGATTTTGACGTGGTCTACGCGGGCAAAGCCCCGCAAGAGGCCGACTTGATCGCCTTGTGTCGCCAGCATGATCCCGTCGCTATCATCGTGCGCTATGGCCGCATCACCGCACCGATCATCGCTGCGTCAGCGTCGCTGCGCGTCATCTCCAAACACGGCAGTGGCACCGACACGATCGACCGTGCCGCCGCCGAGGGTCGTGGCATCCAGGTGCTTGCGGCGGCGGGTGCGAACGCCGCTGCCGTGGCCGAACAAGCCGTCGCGCTCATGCTGGCCTGCGCGAAATCGGTGGTGCACCTCAACGAACGCATGCACGCGGGCCACTGGGACAAAGCCACGCACAAAAGCGTGGAGCTGAGTGGACGGACTGTCGGGGTGGTGGGCCTGGGCGCTATCGGTCAGCGCTTCGCGCGTATCGCCGCGGCGATGGACATGACCGTGATCGGCTTCGATCCGTACGCCAGCAACCCGCCCGCATTCATCGAGCCCGTGACCTTGGATGCGATCTGGGCGCGCTCCGACGTCATCTCCTTGCATTGCCCTCTGACCGAAGACAACCAGGGCATGGTCAACGAGACGACGTTGGGTCGGTGCAAGACGGGTGTCATCATCGTGAACACCGGCCGGGGCGGTCTGATCGACGAGCGTTCCCTGCTGACGGCCATCGCAAATGGAAAGGTGGTCATGGCGGGACTGGATGCTTTCGCCCAGGAGCCTCCGTCCCCAGACCATCCCTTCTTTGGCAATTCACGCCTGGTGCTCAGTCCGCACATCGGCGGCGTGACAAGCGACGCCTACGTCAACATGGGCGTGGCCTCGGCAAGAAACATCTTGAAAGCGCTGGGCGTCACGGCATCCACTTGACGCATCGGTTTGGGTGAGATCCGGCATGGAGTACTTCATCGGGATCTGCCTGCTTGCGATGTAGTGCGCCGCCCAATCGGCCACCCTGAGCTGCGGTTGAGTTCCGCTGAAATCTGCCCCGCGACTGGAGTGCATCCCACGGACTGGACTGCCGGGTTCGCTTCCATCTCGGGCGAGGTCTGTGACTGAATGGCAGGAGTTTTGTGTCGGACGCAATGCACGTGGTGCCGGTCAGCGGATTCTGGCGCGGGGCCAAAATCGCCGGAAGCAAAA
>NZ_AEGR01000050.1 GCF_000211835.1 Hylemonella gracilis ATCC 19624
CCCGGCCCCCGCCGGTGGCGGTCGCGGGCGAACACGACTACCTGACCGAAACGCACGCACAGGCCGAAGCCTTCATGCGCACGGTGGCTGGCAAGCTCTTGCGCGGCGCCCGCGAGGGGCGGCTTGGCGCGGCTTTCTTCATCGACTATGGCTTTCCGGAGGTGGAGTATTACCACCCCCAGCGTCACATGGGCACGGTGATGTGCCATCGCGCGCACCAGTCCGACACCGATCCCTTGAGCGACGTGGGTCTGAAGGACATCACCGCCCATGTGAACTTCACGGGCATCGCCCTGGCCGGCCAGGAGGCTGGACTGGAAGTACTGGGCTACACCTCGCAGGGGCGTTTTTTGTTCAACTGCGGCCTGGCGCGCCTGATGGCGCCCGATGAAACCGCAGCCGACACGCCAGAGGCGCTGGCCCGGCGCGTGCAGGCCAGCAAGCTGGTCATGGAGCACGAGATGGGCGAGTTGTTCAAGGTCATCGGCTTCGCCACCCGGGATGTGACGGGCGCCTCACCTTGGGCGGACGCGCCGGCGCTGGGGTTCACCTCTGGCGATCGCACCCACGCGCTCTGACGGAACCCGACGCAAGGACAGAACATGTGGCGCTGGTTGTTGGCTGTTTTCATCATCCTGCTGATCGTCAACGCGTTGACGCCTTGGTTCCAGCGCATCGGTTTCGGTCGCCTGCCGGGGGATTTCAACTTCACCTTGTTCGGCCGACGCTTCAGTCTGCCGTTCATGAGCACCATCCTGCTGAGCCTCGCGGCCGCGCTGATTGCCCGGTTGATCTGAGCCTCTGAGAAGCCGTTGCGCGGCGCTTGTCCTGGAGTCCATGGCACTCGATGCTCGTCGGGCCGCACCCGGCTGGTCCGCTTCACGCGATTCACGCCATCTGCATCGTTGCCAGGGCCTGTTCGATGGCGCGCACACGCGCCGCATGGATGCGTCGACCCACTTCCGGTCCCTTCAAGCCCTGCGCCATGGCCTGCGTGGCGATGTCATGGGTGGGCAGGGCGAGCGCGGCGTGCAGTGCACCTTGAAGACGTGTCGCCTGCGGATAAGGGCGATCACGCAGGCCATCGCCCGCGACACCTCGCCCGCGTGCGTCACAGGTGCAGGCCAGCAGCGCCTGGCTGAAGCGTTCGGGCTTGCGCAGGGCATCGCAGCGCTCCAGCAGGCGCAGCACGGCTTCGGCGTTGAGCTTGCCGCTGGCGTGGATGTTGCCATGTTCGCGCGCCACCACCTCGCCCAATTCGCGGCAGTCCACGGGCACACGCAAGCGTTCGGAGATGCCTTGCAAGAGCCGCGCGCTGCGCCCCTCGTGGCCAAGGTGTCTCGGCAGCACGTCAGCGGGCGTGGTGCCCTTGCCCAGGTCGTGACCCAGGCAGGCGTAGCGCACCGGCAGGGGCGCGTTCAATTCGGCGGCCAGGTCCAGCACCAGCATCAGGTGCACACCCGTGTCCACTTCGGGATGGTGCTCGGCGGGTTGGGGCACGCCCCAGAGCCGGTCGACTTCGGGCAGCAGGCGCTTGAGCGCACCGCAGACGCGCAGCACCTCGAGCATGCGCGAGGGCCGGGCTTCCATCAGGCCGCGGCTCAGTTCCTGCCAGACGCGCTCGGGCACCAAGTGGTCGACCTCGCCGTCTTCGACCATCTCGCCCATGAGCGCCAGGGTCTCGGGTGCGACCTGAAAGTCCGTGAAACGTGCCGAGAAGCGCGCCACGCGCAGGATGCGCACCGGGTCCTCGCGGAAGGCCGGGGTGACGTGGCGCAGGATGCGCTGTTCCAGGTCGCGCCGGCCCTGGTAGGGGTCGACGACCTGCGCGGGGTCGAAACCACCGTCGGGCCGGCAATGCTCGCGTGCCACGGCCAGGGCGTTGAGGGTCAAGTCGCGCCGGGCCAGGTCTTGCTCCAGCGTCACGTCGGGCGCGGCATGCACGGCGAAGCCCTTGTAGCCGCGCGCGGTCTTGCGCTCGGTGCGCGCCAGCGCGTGCTCTTCGCGGGTCTCGGGGTGGAGGAAGACCGGGAAGTCCTTGCCCACGGGCGTGAAGCCCTGGGCGGCCATGGCCTCGGGGGTGGCACCCACCACCACCCAATCCCGGTCCTTCACCGGTAGGCCGAGCAAGGCGTCGCGCACCGCGCCGCCCACCATGTAGATCTGCATGGGGACAGTCTAGCCGCTTGTGTTCTGAGTCCCGTGGTGAGCCTCATCGCGGCGATGTGCGGTGGGCTGGCGCACGGCAGGCGTGGGTGGCCGTGCTCAGACTGCCGCGGCGAACTGGTGCAGTAGCGCGTCCGTCGCGGGGTCGGACGGGTAAAAAAGCTCGATGCTCAGCTCGGCCAGCGTGATGTCGCGTGGCGTGCCGAAGGCCGTCAGGGTCGTGAACAGCGAGAGCGGGTGGCCGCCAATCTCCATCTCGCAGGGGATCAGCAGCTCGGGCGTGCCGTCGGCCGGGCCGGACGCGTCCAACAGCGCAGCCACGTGGGGATAGGCCAGTACCTCTTGTTCCAACGCCGCCAACTGCGGGTCGCGCGACTCCTGCACCTGACGGCGCAGGGTGCGCAGCAGGTAGGCCCCCCATTCGTGGAAGTTGCGGGTCAGTGCGGCGTAGCCTTCGGCGTGCAGGCTGGCGCGAAACATGTTGACGCCCGGTTCGCGCAGCGCGGGCGGCAGCAGGGCGATCAGGCGCTGCGCCGCGCGGTTGGCGCGCACCACGTTCCAGCCGCCGTCCAGCACCACGCCGGGGTAGGGGTCGTGCGCCCGCAGCAGCTTGTCCAGCGCGGCGTGAATCTGTGGCATCTGTCCGGACGCAAGCGGTTGCTCGGTGTAGCGCGGCGCGTAGCCGGCGGTCATCAGCCAGACATTGCGCGTGCGCAGCGGCAGGGCCAGCCGCTCGGCGATCGCCAGCAGCACTTCAGCCCCCGGTCTGGCGCGCCCCGTCTCCACAAAGCTCAGGTGGCGGGGCGAGATGCCCACGTCCAGCGCCAAGTCCATCTGGCTCAGTCGCCGTTGCTGGCGCCATTCCCGGATCAAATCGCCAATGCCGCCCACCGCGGTGGGGCGGGAGGTGGTGGCAGGTGGTGGGTTCAGGATGTTCATGGGGTGGGCGATTCTTGGGGGCGTTCACGGCGCTGACCGCGTTCAGCATGCGGCATTTTGCGCGGGGCTTCCATGACCTGACAGGTAATCGACGCGCCGCAGGCCGAGATGGAGACTCACGCCGTCATTCACCCCAAGGAGTTCGCCATGTCTGCTTTGACTCAAGTGCTTGCCTCGCCCCGCCTCCTGCACCTCGCCCTGCGCGGTGACGCCATCAGCGGCATGGCCATGGGCTTGCCCCTGGTGGCCCTGGCCGATCCCCTGGCCTCTTGGCTGGGCATGCCCGCTCAGCTCCTGCTGGCCAGCGGTCTGGCCCTCTTCCCGTTCGCGGCCTTGATGCTGTTGGCCGCGCGCAGCGCCCGGCCTCCGGCGGCCCTGGTCTGGCTCGTGATCCTGGGCAATGCGGCCTGGGTGGCTGGCAGCGCCTATCTTTGGTTCGTGCTGCCGCTCACCGTGCTCGGCCAGGTGTTCCTGGGGGCGCAGGCGCTGGCGGTCGTCCTGCTGACGGAGTTGGAGTACACGGGGTGGCGACGTTTGTCGCAAGCCCGCGCTTGAGGAGCCGAGGAAGCCCTGCGCGTGCGGGCTTCGCGGCTCAGCGGCGTGCCGATGGCCCGCGTGCGCGCAGCGCTTGCAAGTGGTCGGATGCGCCCAGATAAGCGGGAACGATGGCCAGTGGCGAAGCCGGCGTGATGCCCAGCGCGTCCAGGCCCGGCAGCTGGCCGGTGGCCACGTTGGAGACTTTCATCGAATCCAGGTTGTCGCGGCTCATCAGCGGTTCGCCCGGAGCGCACTCCATCACCATCGCCTGCAGCCGGCCCAGCAAGGGCGGCAGTGCAATCACGGGGCGCGGCACACCGGCCGAACGGCCGGCCAGTTGCACCAGTTCGCGCAAGCTGTGCACCGAGGGGCCGCACAGCTCGTAGGTCTGACCCACCGTGCGCGGATCGAAGAGGCAGCGGGTCACCGCCTCGGCCACGTCCTCCACCCAGACGGGCTGGAAACGCGCCTGCGCGCCGGCGAGCGGCACCAGCGGAAAGATGCGCTGCAACTCGGCGAAGAGGTTGAGGAAGCGATCGTCCGAACCGAAGATGACGCTTGGGCGCAGCACGGTGAGTTGCAGGCCGTTGCTGTCCGCGGCTTCCCTCAGCACCGCTTCTCCCTGGCTCTTGCTGCGCAGATACCGCGAAGGCGCGGACGCGGCGGTCTCGGGGGCGGCGCCCAGCGCGCTGATGTGGATCACCCGCCGAACGTCGCTGGCCAGGCTGGCTCGCGCCAGCGTTCGGGGCAGCTTCACGTGCGCGCGTTCGAACGCAGCGGTGCCGCCGTGCAGGATGGCCACCAGATTGACCACGGCGTCGTGGCCGGGCAGCAGACGGCGCAAGGTGGCTTCGTCGTGGACATCCCCTTCCAGCACGCTCAGGCCGGGCAGGTGTTGCACCGCGCGGGCATGCTCGGCTCGGCGCGTGAGCACCGTCACCCCGCAGCCACGCCGGACCAGGTGTTCGCAGACATGGCGGCCGACAAAGCCCGTGCCGCCCAGCACTAGCACGCGCTTCATGGCAGCTCCTCGACAGGTTCAGGCTTGGCTACGCCCTGAGGGCCGACATACCCCAGCCGGGCCTTGAGCGACTGCGGCTGACCGCTGAGCACGGCGGCGTAGTTCACGGTGTTCGGCAACACCTTTTTCACGTAATCGCGGGTTTCGCCAAAGGGGATGTTTTCGATCCAGATGGCGGCTTCCAGCACCGGGTCGTTCACCTCGCCGCGCCAGACCCGGGCACGGCTGGGGCCGGCGTTGTAGGCGGCAGCGGCCATGGGCATGGACCCATCAAAGGCTTCCAGCACCAGCTTGAGGTAGCTGGAGCCCAAGGTTATGTTGGTGTCGCGGTCGGTGATTTGCTTGGGTTTGTAGTTGCGCAGACCGATGCGGCGCGCCGTCCAGTGCGCGGTGGCGGGCATCACCTGCATCAAACCTGCGGCGCCGACGCTGGACTGGGCCTCCGCGATGAAGCGGCTTTCTTGACGGATCAGCCCGTAGATGAAGGCTGGCTCCAGCCCGGTCTGCACGGCGCGCTCCTGCACCTGCTCGCGATAAGGTGTCGGGAAACGCTGCGCGTAATTCATGAACGCACGCGTGCGGTCGCTGGTGTTGATGCAGCGGTCCCAGACTTGGGCCTCGCAGGCCAGCGTCGCCGCGGCCAGCAGTTCGCGGTCGGTCATGCCGCCAGGAACGTGCAGGCTGATGGTGTAGTTCCATTCCCGCACGCCTTCGTCGCGCAAGCCGATGCGGATCGCCTGCAGCGCGCGCTGCAAGCCCGGGTTATCGCGCGCGGCTTGCAATTCCTCGGTCTTGGGTACCGTTTGCTCCGTCGGCGCCGCTATGGCCTGACCCAATTCCTCCAGCGCGAGCTGGCCGTAGAAATGGCTGGGCGAGGCGATGGATTGCAACAGGACGCGGGCGCGCTGCTCGGCGTCCGGCACTTGCAGCGCTAGCAGGGCACGTGCGCGCCAGTAAACCCAGGTGGGGTCGCGCAACTGCGCGGGGCTCAGGGCATTGATGGCGTCGTTCACTTGCTGCCAGTCATTGGCGCGCAACGCGGCGCGCACGCGCCAGAGCAACTGGTCGCTGTGCATGCTGGCGGGGTCGCCCTGGGCGTAGTACTCCAGCGCCTTGTCGGACAGCAGGCGAGCCGAGCGCTTGCCGATCACGCCCCAAATCCAGCTGCGTTCCTCGTCGGTCAACTGGGCGCGCCAGCGCAGCTTGTTCAGTTCCTCGGCCGCGGCGTGCGGGTCGTTGGAGGCCATGCGCACGATGGCGAGCGTGACCCACTCCCGGGTTTTGGGGCGGAAGGCCGTCAGGTTCTCATCCAAGTAGCGCTTGGGGCCGGCATACAGCTGGTTCAAGCCCACGGCCCAGGCCGGATTGAGCAGGCTCACTGCTTGCTGGGCAATCTGGGGCTGATCGAATTCAAAACCGAGGCGAGCGCGCCGCCAGACCACCATGGGGTCCATCCGCCCGTCATGCAGCAGGCGCTGGGCCGCCGCAGCACAGCCCTCGCCGGGAGTGAACAACTGGCCCAGCCAAAGCTCCGTCACCTGCCGCACGATGGGATCGGCCACTTCGGCTGGCGTGTTGGCGCCCTCACGCGCGTAGGTGGCGTGCAGGGCATGGCAGCGCACCTCTGGATCGTCGTGCATGCGGAACTTCGCGTACTCAGCCTCGAACCGGGGCCAGTCGCGTCGCTTGCCCAGGATCAATAGCCAATCGTTGCGCAACCGGTCTTCTTGGTAGCTGCCCGCGTAACGGGTCAGGAAGGCTTCGATGTCCGCCGTCTTGGCGTCCTCGAGCCGGGAGCTCAGCTCCCAGTAGGCCGCCCAGATTTCCAGGGCATGGCCTCGCACCTGCGGCAGCAACTCGGCCATGCGGCGGCGATCCAGCTTCTTGTAGGCCATGGACATGTCGCCCATCAGCACGTCCTGACGCGATTTGTTCCAGGCCCCCGTGGGCGTTCCGGCGGGGGTGGCCAGGGCCACGGACTCTGCTTCGGCCCCTTGTTTTGCCAAGGCTGGTGAGGCCGTCGGCACCGCAGGGATGGCCGCGGCAGGTGCTGGGTTGCTTGGGGCGGGCACCGTTGGTGCTGAAAGCAGGGGGGCTGGCGTTCCCGACACTGCGGTGGGAGTCAATCCTGAGGTGCCCGTCGTCGCAGCAGGGGAAGGTGGCACCAAGAACGCGGCTGGGACGTCCGGCGCGGCCTCGCCCTGAGCTGGCGCGGCATGGCTTGAGGCCAGCAGGCAGCCGCCCAGCATCAGGCCGACGGTCAATGTCAGAATAGCTCGAAACTTCATGCCCAAATTATGACCATGACCGGGCCCCGCGATATGTCAGAAAAAACCACAGGAATAGGGTCAGAAAAGCAGGAACTGCGCAAGCGCCTGATCGCCGAGCGCCTGAACTTGCCCGACCGCATGGGTCGGGCAGCGGCCTTGCAGCAGGTCATGCGCATCTGGCTGATTGGGCGCACTGACCGGGTGATCGGGGCTTACTGGCCGATCAAGGGTGAATTCGATCCTTTGCCAGCCCTGCACCGCTGGAAGGAAGATGGCGAACTGCTGGACCAGCCGCAGCGCCGTCGCATCGGCTTGCCGGTCATCGACAAGGTGCACAAAACGCTGACGTTCCACGCTTGGTACCCCGGCTGCCCGATGGAAGAAGACGCCTACGGCATTCCCAAGCCCAAGGACACGGAAGTCATCGTCCCGACGCTGCTGTTCGTGCCCTGTGTCGGTTATGGCCCTGGAGGGTATCGCCTGGGCTATGGCGGGGGGTTCTACGACCGCACGCTTGCCACCTTGCAGCCCAAGCCCCACACCGTGGGCCTGGGTTATGCCCCGGGTTTCGTGGACGATCTTGAACCCGAGCCCCATGATGTGCCCTTGGACGCCATCCTCAACGACAAGGGCGTGGTGTGGCCGGTGGGGATGGGTTGAACTGCCACATGCCAGGCTTCGGGCTCAGCCGTCTGGCCGATCCGGATCTCTGATTTTCGAGTCCGGATTCCCAAGGTCTTGGCTTTGGCTCCGTGCAGCGACTGGATGACGTCGATGAGACCTGCTGGAATGAATGCCCCAGCAACTTCATGCAAAAGGTCTCATCATGAAATCATCCTCTTTGAAATGTGCATATTTGGCGCTGCAATTCAGTCTGGCCCTGGGTCTTGCGGTGGGGCTGAGCGCCGTGTGGGCGGCTGTGCCGACGCAGTCAACGACCACAACACCTGCCGGCAACACGGCGAGACCCGCCAAGCCCGCGACCCTCACGCAGGCTCAGCCGAGCCAGGACCCGGGGAAAAAACAAACCCAGCAGGAGCGCATGAAAAGCTGCAACGCCGAGGCCAAGGCCAAGACCTTGAAAGGTGAGGAGCGCAAGAGCTTCATGAGCCAGTGCCTGAGCAACAAGCCGGAAGTGCAAGGCGCGAAGAAATAGACGGCGAGCGAGCGGACAGCTGCCCACACGGCGCAATGCTTTCAGGAAGGCATTAAAAAACCCCGTGCAGCTCACGCTGCACGGGGTTTTGTCTGAGATTGCATCAAATCGGTGCCAGGCCTTGCCCCGAGCACCGATCAGCTGGCAAGGATCAGAACACCAGGATCATGCCCACGGCGAAACCGGTGGCGGAATCGCTGTCGTCGCCGAACCACAGGGTGTCAGCATCGGTCTTGGCGCCGCCGATTTCAGCGTAACCGTAGACGTTCTTCAGAACTTCCTTGTTCACGAACAGTTCGTAGGCCGTGGTCTTCACGTCGTCAGTGGTATTCGACACACGAGACTTGTCATTGCCGATGGAGTACTGAGCACCCAAGCTCCAGCCGCCAGCCACCGTGGTGACAACGCCAGCGTTGATGCTGGAACGGGTGTCAACCTTGTGATAGTCGGCCTTCAGCTTGAATGCGCCGAAGTCGTACTGAGCACCAAAGCCCATGTAAGGGGCAGTTTCGTCAAAGTCCTTGGTCGACTTGTCGTCGTCCTTGGTCGATTGGCCTTGGAAGGCAGCGGCCAGGGTCAGCGGGCCCGCGACATAAGTCGCGCCGGCGGACACGACATTCTTCTTGTCTTCGTTGTCATCCGTTGCCGACTTGTAGTCGTTGGCAGCACTGTCCATCGTGTAGCCGACTTGAACGGTCAGACCGCCCATGGCCGGGGAGATGTACTGCAGCGAGTTGCTTTGACGAGACAGTTGCAGCCACTCAGAGCCAGCGAAGTAAGCCGCAGACACGCCGTTGGAGGCACCGTTGTAGTCCAGGCCGATGAAGGTCTGGAAGGGCACGCTGTCTTGCTGACCAAAACGGAATTCACCGAACCCACCCGACAGGCCGCCCCAGGCTTGGCGATTGAAAAGTTGCAGGTTGTCGTCTTTGCTGTCGCCGTCCGTACCGGTAGTTTTGCCGTTCGTCGCACCAGCGCCAGTGATACCCGCTTGGTAGTTGAAGTTGGCCTTGATGCCACTGCCCACATCCACGCTGCCCTTGATACCAAAGCGCGTGGTGGAATTGCCTTCGCTGGCACCGCCGTCGCCGCCCGAGTGCAGGCCGACGTCGTTGCCAGTGGAGTCACCCGTGACGCTCTTACCAACGCTGATGTCGAACAGGCCATAAGCCGTCACTTGGGCTTGGGCCACACCGGCAGCGCCCAAGAGGGCGGCTGCGGCTGCGGCGGAAATCAGAGCTTTTTTCATGTGAAAAGTCCTTGATGGGTTGAACAAAGTCTTCGAAAGACCGTTGGGAATTATGACAGCCTAGTCACGGCCGTCTGGGGGATTTGGTACGCAAGAAGCATGCCTTTGATCTGCATCAGTTGCGCGTGAGCAACAGGGAGTTGCACGAGGTCGTGCCTGCCTGAGGCCGAGTGCGGAGGCTGTTACATCCTGTGCTTGGCACAGCGGCCTTGTGACTTGCTGTCCCACCACAGTTGGCGGTCCAGCGCGCTCAGATTTCGACCTTGCTGCCCAACTCCACCACGGCGTTGTTCGGCAGGTGGAGGAAGTCGGCCGCCGCGCTCGCGTTGTGGTGCATCTGGGCAAAGAGCTTTTCGCGCCAGTCGGCCATGCCGCCCCCAAAGGTGGGCACCACGACGTCGCGCGAGAGGAAGTAACTGGTGTTCATCGCGTCCATCAGGCAGCCGCGGTTGCGCACGGGCTCCAGTGCCGCGGGCAGGTCCGGGTCATTCTTGAAGCCGTAGTTGACGATCACCTGCCAGCAGTCGTGGCCCAGGGGAGTGATCTCGATGCGCTTGTCCAGACCGATCCAGGGCGTTTCATGGTTGCGCACGGTGACGAAGAGGTTGTTCTCGTGCAGCACCTTGTTGTGCTTGAGGTTGTGCAATAGGGCATTGGGCACCGTGCCCGCCTCGGAGGTCAGGAATACCGCCGTCCCCTCGACCCGCGCGGGCGGGCTGATGAACACCGCATCCAGAAAACTCCGCAGGTCGATGGCGTCGGCGCGTTGCTTGTCCGCGAGCAGGTGGCGCCCTTCCTTCCAGGTGAGCATCAAGGTGAAGATGGCGCCCCCTATGAGCAGGGGGAACCAGCCACCATCCGCGAGCTTGAGCATGTTGGAGCTGAAGAAAGCCAAGTCAATCACGAAGAAGCAACCAGTGGCCGAGATGCACAGCCACAACGGGTAGCGCCAACCGTAGCGAATGACGAAGAAGGTCAAGACCGTGGTGATCAGCATGTCGAGCGTGACGGCAATGCCGTAGGCCGACGCCAGATTGCTGGACGACTTGAACAGCATCACGGCCAGCGCGATGGCGATGAACAGGCCCCAGTTGATGAAGGGCATGTAGATCTGCCCCGTCTCTTTCACGCTGGTGTGGCGGATCTGAAGGCGAGGCAGGTAGCCCAGCTGGATGACTTGCTTCGTGACACTGAATGCGCCAGAGATCAAGGCCTGTGACGCAATCACCGTGGCCATGGTGGCCAAGACCACGAGGGGCAGCAGCGCCCAATCGGGGGCCATCAGGTAGAAAGGATTCTTGACCGCTTCGGGGCGTTGCAGCAGCAGCGCACCTTGACCAAAGTAGTTGAGGGTGAGCGCGGGCATCACGATGGCGAACCAAGCCAGGCGGATGGGGCGTTTGCCGAAGTGGCCCATGTCCGCGTACAGCGCTTCGGCGCCGGTCACGCAGAGTACCACTGCCCCCAGGATGATGAAGGAAGTGCCCGGGTTGTCGCCAATGAATCGCAGGGCGTGGTGGGGGCTGAGCGCGGCCAGGATGGCCGGGTTGTCCGCAATGTGCATCACCCCCAGCGCCGCGATGGTGACGAACCACAGCAAGGTGATCGGGCCGAAAAAGCGGCCAATGCCACCGGTCCCGTACTTCTGCACGAAAAACAGGCAGAAGAGAATGATCAAGGTGAGCGGAATCACCAAACGCTTGAAAGCGGGTGACGCCACTTCCAGGCCCTCGATGGCCGACAGCACGGAGATGGCGGGCGTGATGACACCGTCACCATAGAACAGGCACGCGCCAAAGACGCCCACCATCAGCAGCACGCGACGCAGTGCTGGCTTGTCCTTGACGGACTGAGAGGCCAGAGCCAGCATGGCGACGAGGCCACCCTCTCCCTTGTTGTCGGCACGCAAGACGAGCACCACGTATTTCAAGGAGACGATGAGGGTCAGCGTCCAGAAGAAGATGGACAGGATGCCGTACACATTCTCTGGTGTGAACACCACATGGCCGGAGCCGAACACTTCCTTGACGGCATAGAGCACGCTGGTGCCGATGTCGCCATAGACGATGCCGATGGCGCCGAGAGTCAGTGCGGCGAGGGAGGACTTGGAGGCGCTCATGGTGGATGGCGCTGGGCCGTTGCGTGGTGGGGCGAGCCGTGGGCCCGGTCAGGCGTAGACCTCGGCCTCGGGGTCCGTGGCCTCCAGCTCATAGCTCGAGGCCAGCAGTCCCAAGCGGGCGACCACACCGTACATGTAAAAGCGGTTGGGCACCGACGCGCCAGGCTTCGCGCCGGGCTGGGGCAATTGCGTGCTCTGGTCGAAAGCCAAGGGAACGTAGCTGGCACCGGGGGCGTTCAGGTTTTCGTCTTCGCCACGCTCGGCATGGATGCGGTAGAAGCCCCCCACCACGTAGCGGTCCATCATGTAGACCACGGGCTCCGCCACCGCATCGTGCATGCGTTCGTGCGTGAGCACGCCCTCTTGGATGATCATGCTCGGGATGTCCTTCTGGGCGAGCAGCTTGGCGCGGGCGCGCTCGTTCAGGACTTGCAGGTCCTTGGTGTCGCGCACGGTCATGATGCCCTTGCCGTCCGTCCCATTGTCGGCCTTGACCACCACGAAGGGCTTTTCCTTGATGCCGTATTCCTTGTACTTGCGACGGATGCGCGTGAGCAGGGTGTCGACATTGCTGCTCAGGCATTCCAGCCCAGAGTCCGTGTTGGTGTCCGAGAACGCCACCCCTTCGCATTGCTCATGCATGGGCGTGATCAGCCAGGGATCAATGCCCAACAACTTGCCCAGGCGTTTGGCGACTTCCTCATAGCTCTTGAAGTGGCGGCTCTTGCGCCGCAGGCTCCAACCCGCGTGCAAGGGTGGCAACAAGTATTGCTCGTGGATGTCTTCCAAAATGCCCGGTATGCCAGCGGACAAGTCATTGTTGAGCAGAATCGTGCAAGGGTCGAAGTCCTTCAGGCCCAGGCGGGTCTTGCTGCGAACCACGGGCTCCAGCGTGATGGATTCGCCGCCGGGCAAGGGGATGGTGGTGTTCTTCTTGATCGAGGGACTGATGGAGCCGATGCGCACGTTCAGCCCCGTCATGTGGAAGATGCGCTGCAGTTGTGCGATGTTGCTCAGATAAAACGTGTTGCGCCCGGCGTTCGCAGGATCGATGTTTTCCGGGATCAGCAGCAGGTTGCGCGCCTCCGGACAAATCTTCTCCACCGCGGCCATTGCGGCCTGCACGGCCAGCGGCAGCATCTCGGGCGTGAGGTGGTCCCAGCCGCCAGGGAAGAGGTTGGTGTCCACCGGTGCGAGCTTGAAACCCGCGTTGCGGATGTCGACGGAGCAATAGAACGGTGGTGTGTGCTCCATCCACTCCAGACGGAACCAGCGTTCGATGGCGGGCATCGAGTCCAGCACGCGCTGTTCGAGTTCGTTGATCGGCCCCGTGAGGGCGGTGATGAGATGCGGAACCATGCAAACCCTTTTTGTGTTGAGGGGCGCGGGACGAGCGCATCTTGGAAGACGCTCGGCCCGCCAGGGCCTTACGTCCTGATTTCCCCTTGCCCCAGCACCACCCATTTGAGCGAAGTCAGCCCAGCGAGGCCCACCGGGCCGCGGGCATGGAACTTGTCCGTGCTGATGCCGATCTCCGCGCCCAGCCCGTACTCGAAGCCGTCGGCGAAGCGTGTGCTGGCGTTGACCATCACGCTGGCCGAGTCGACCTCGCGCAAGAAGCGCTGGGCATGAACATGGTCGGTGGTCAGGATGGCGTCCGTGTGATGGCTGCCGTACCGGTTGATGTGCGCGATGGCTTCGTCCAGGCCATCGACCACCTTGACGCTGATGATCGGAGCCAGGTACTCGGTGTACCAGTCCTGCTCGCTGGCGGTTGTCACCTTGGCGTTCTGCACCGAGGCCAGGATGGACTGAGCCTCGGCATCGCAGCGCATTTCCACGCCTTTGGCGGCATAGACGGCGCCGATCCTGGGCAGAAATTCCCGCGCCACGTCACGCGCCACCAGCAGGCCTTCGCTGGCATTGCAGGGGCTGTATTTCTGGGTCTTGGCGTTGTCGGCCACCGTGACGGCCATGTCGATGTCACACGGGGCGTCAACGTAGGTGTGGCAATTGCCATCCAGGTGTTTGATCACGGGCACCTTGGCCTCGCGGCTCACGCGTTCGATCAGGCTGCGTCCGCCGCGCGGGATGATGACGTCCACATAGTCCGGCATGGCGATGAGCCGGCCCACGGCCGCGCGGTCGGTGGTGGGCACGAGCTGCACCGCGTCCGCTGGCAGTCCGGCCTCGGCCAGTGCTGCGTGCACCAGGCGAGCCAGCGCCTTGTTCGATTCGATGGCTTCCGAGCCGCCCCGCAGGATGCAGGCATTGCCGCTCTTGATCGAAAGGCTGGCGGCTTCGATCGTCACATTTGGCCGACTCTCGTAAATCATGCCGAACACGCCCAGCGGCACGCGCATTTGGCCCACGCGGATGCCCGAAGGCTGCTGCGTCAGGCCGGAGATTTCACCGATGATGTCGGGCATCGCGGCCAGCTGCTCACAACCCAGCGCCACGGTCTCAAGGATCTTGGGCGTGAGCTTGAGCCGGTCCACCATGGGCTCGCTCAGGCCCGATGCCTGAGCGCGTTCCAGGTCCAGCGCGTTGCTGGCCTGCAGTTCGGTGGTGTGCTCACGCAGCCGACGCGCCAGCGCGCGCAGCGCGGCGTTCTTGCTGGCCGAGTGGGCCTTGGCCATCAGCGCCGAGGCCGCCCGGGCTTGGACACCCAAGGTCTGCATCAACTCGTTCAGGTCCGGCGAGGCGGACTCGGCTCCGGCCCCGGACGCCGACTGGGCGAGCAAAGGGGCTTTTTCTGGCGCGTTCATGCCTGCATTTTACGCCGGAGGGCTATTGCACCGCTTGGCATACTTCCATGGCGAGCCGGTGCAGGGCTTGCCAGCCGTTCGCGGGCCAACCGGGGGCTTTGAGGCCTTTCACGATGCCATCCACCTGGTGCGCGGCGTGAAGCAAATCGTTGAGTTGCGTCTCTGACAGCCGCGGCAGGGCGCGTTCGTAGAGTTTTTCCTTGGCGCCCCAGACGCGCTGCTCGCGCAGTGCCATGGGCAGGGGGCGGCCCTGGCCGAGTGCGTCCTTGACGCGCTTGAGGCCGCGGATGTCCTCGGCGATGGCGTAATGCGCCAGCACCTCGGCTTCGCCTTCGGCCTGCAATCCATCCAACATTTTCTGTGCGCGGGCGCTCTGTCCGGCCAACACGGCTTCGGCGAGCTTGAATACGTCGTAACGCGCGACATTGAGCACGGCGGATTCGATCTGTTCGAAACTCAGGGTACCTGCCGGGTAGAGCAGCGCCAGTTTGCTGATTTCCTGATGCGCCGCCAGCAGATTGCCTTCCACCCGGTCAGCGAAGAACTGCAGGCTGTGTTGGCCCGCTTCTCCCTCCTCAACGCGCTGCCCCTGGGCCGACAGGCGTTGGGCGATCCAGGCAGGCAGGGCCCGACGCTCGACCGGGTCCACCTGGACAGTGACGCCAAAACTTTCCAACGCGCCAAACCAAGCGCCTTTTTTGGTCTGCATGTCCAAGCGTGGCAGCAGAACCAGCGTCAGGGTGCTGTCATTGCCTTGCGCCGCTTCGGCGATCTGCTGCAGGGCCGCGCTGCCCTCCTTGCCCGGTTTGCCACTGGGCACCCGGATCTCCACCATCTGCCGCTGCGCGAACAGGCTCAGGCTGCCGCCCGCGGCCAGGACCTCGCTCCAGTCGAAGTGCGCCCCCGCCACCGTGTGCACGCTGCGCTCACTGAAGCCCTCCGCCCGTGCGGCGGCCCGGATGCTGTCCGCCGCCTCTTGCTGTAGGAGGGCCTCGTCCCCGTGCACCGTGTAGAGGCTTTTCAGACCCTTGCGCAGATGGGCCGAGAGTTGACCCGCGGCGATTTGCATGGTCAGAAATTCTTGATCAAACCCAGACCCACGAAGTTGTAGGCGGCGTTGACAGGCGTGATGTCACCGTTGGAGAAATGCCGCCAGTAAAGCTCCAGCGCGACATCGTTGTCGAAACGGTAACCCAGGAACAGCTTTTCCCCAAAGGTGAAGGCGGAATCAACGCGCCCGTCGGTGCTGCGCTCCTTGATGTAGATGCCCAGTCCCAGGCCCGCGTAAAAATGCTCGAAATTCGGGATGAACAGGAACTCCTGCGCCAAACCGAAGACCAGCTGGTCTTTGTCCAAGCCCATGATCTGCGCGACATGGACCGAGGACCTTGCGGGCAAACGGAAAAAAGTCGAGGGCTGGGCGTATTGCAGCTCAACAAGACCCATGTCTTCCTGGACTTTGAGGGTGCTTCCCATCCGGGAGACCGCGCCTGTTCCCGTAGAGCCCGCCGCGTACAGTGCGAACTGATTTTGCTTGTCCCCGAACATGGGGTTGTACGCCTGGGCGTCGGCCCAGGCGGGGCCCAGCAAACAGGAAACCAGCCACAAGGGGGCGAGCCAGCGGTGCAACATTCTGGTCAATTTCGGTCTCCGTGCTCAGGTGACTGTCTTACTCGTCGGATGATTTTTCCAGAGCCTTGGCATCCAGGGCTGCAAGTCGGCGAACGATCTGTTGCACCAGGTCAACCTGCATGCTCCGATAGAGTGCCGCTTCTTCGGCTTCTTTGGCCAGTGCCAGGGTTTCGTCGTAGCTCATCGTGCGCTGTTGAGTGAGCGTCGTATCCGGAATGACGACATGGCTTTGGGGCACGCGCAAGCGGAATTTGAGGGTCAGGGTCAGTTGGAATTCACGCGCTTGGCCCGTGGCGTTGACGCCGATGACGGTTTTCTTGCGCTGTTCGCCAAACACGTCCAGCACCACCTGCGCATCCGTGGGTTGAGCGGGTTGCGTGAGGTAGACCAACTTTCCACTGGCCGGCAGTTGGCGTTGCAGTTCCGCGCCCAAGGGCGAGTAACGCGGCGCGCTGCTGTAGAGCGTATGGAAAGGATAGTCGACGGGGGCGCGCAGACCAAAGCCACAGGCGCTCAGGACCAAGGTTAGAGCGAGCACTCCCGCGATGACTCCAAGCCTGAGCGGCCACGAGTGGGGTGAGCGTTGGGATTTCATCAGACCACGACGTTGACCAAGCGCCCTGGCACGACGACGACTTTCTTCGCCGGCTTGCCTTCCGCGAACTTGGCGAAGTCGGGCGAGGCCAGCGCCGCGGCTTCGATGGCGTCCTTGCTCGCATCCGCCGCCACGCGCAGCGCGCCGCGCAGCTTGCCGTTGACCTGCAGCATCAGTTCGACCTCGTCCTGGCGCAGGGCGTTGTCATCCACTTTGGGCCAGGCGGTGTCCAGCAGGCCGCCAAACTGACCGGCATAGCCCAGCTCTTCCCACAGAACATGGGTGATGTGGGGCGTGGCCGGGTAGAGGCAGCGCAACAGGATGCTGAAACCTTCGATCAGCGCGACATCCGCGCCCGGGCTGCCGTGCCCCTTGAAGCTTTCCAGGGCATTGAGCATCTTCATCACGCCCGAGACCACGGTGTTGTACTGCATGCGCTGGTAGTCGTAGTCCACCTGCTTGAGCGCGCTGTGCAGTTCGAAACGCAAGGCCTTGGCTTGCGGGCCGAATTCCACGTCCTTCAGCGATTGCTTGCCGGCCACGCTGGCCTCGGCGGCGCTCTTGTCCATGGCCGCGAGCTTGGCGCCGAAGGCCCAGACGCGCTTGAGGAAACGGTGACTGCCTTCGACCGCCGTGTCGTTCCACTCCAGCGTGGCCTCGGGCGGCGCGGCGAACATGGTGTACAGACGCGCCGTATCAGCGCCGTACTTCTCGATCAGATCCTGCGGGTCCACGCCGTTGTTCTTGGACTTGGACATGGTGCCCACGCCCTCGTAATCGATGGGCGTGCCGACGGGCAGCGAGCCCACCGCGTTCTTGAGCTTGGCGCCAATGATCTTGCCGGTGCCGTCCAGCAGATGTTCGACGTCGTGCGGCCAGAAGTATTCCTTGCCGCCCTTTTCGGTGCGGCGGGAATAGATGTGGTTGAGCACCATGCCCTGCGTGAGCAGGTGGGTGAAGGGCTCGTCGATCTTGACCAGACCCAGGTCACGCATCACCTTGGTCCAGAAGCGCGCGTACAGCAGGTGCAGGATGGCGTGCTCGATGCCGCCGATGTACTGGTTCATCGGCATCCAGTAGTCGGCACCACCCGCGACCATCTGCTCGGCGTTGGCCGGGTCGCAGTAGCGCATGAAGTACCAGGAGCTGTCCACGAAGGTGTCCATGGTGTCCGTCTCGCGCTTAGCGGGCTTGCCGCAGACCGGGCACACCACGCCGGCGTGGAAGCCTTCGTGCTTGTGCAGCGGGTTGCCGGAGCCATCGGGCACGCAGTCCTGCGGCAGCACCACGGGCAGATCCCGCTCGGGCACCGGCACGGCGCCGTGTTCTTCGCAATGGATGATGGGGATGGGCGTTCCCCAGTAGCGCTGACGGCTGATGCCCCAGTCGCGCAGGCGCCAGGTGGTTTTCTTCTCGCCCAGGCCCTTGGCGCCCAGCAGTTCGGCCACCTTGTCGACGGCGGCCTTGTGGCCCAGGCCATCCAGCACGCCGCTGTGGACGCAGGCGCCTTTTTGCTTGTCACCGTACCACTCGGCCCAGGCGTCGGTCGAGAAGGCCTCGCCAGCGACGGCGACCACCTGCTTGATCGGGATGCCGTATTTCTTGGCGAAGGCAAAGTCACGTTCGTCGTGGGCGGGCACGCCCATGACGGCGCCATCGCCGTAGCTCATCAGCACGTAGTTGCCGATCCAAACTTCCACCTTCTCGCCCGTGAGCGGATGCGTGACGAACAGGCCGGTGGGCAGCCCTTCCTTTTCCTTGAGCGCGAGTTCGGCTTCGGTGGTGCCGCCCTTCTTGCAGTCCTCGATGAAGGCGGCGAGCTTGGCGTTGCCCTGGGCGGCGTGCGTGGCCAGCGGGTGCTCGGGCGCGACGGCGCAGAAGGTCACGCCCATGATGGTGTCGGCGCGGGTGGTGAAGACGTACAGCTTGCCGTCCTGGATGAGCTGGCCGTCCGTGCCTTTGATCTCGTGCGGGAAGGCGAAGCGCACCCCCTCGCTCTTGCCGATCCAGTTCTCCTGCATCAGCCGCACCTTGTCGGGCCAGCCGGTCAGCGTGGCCTTGGGGTTGCCGAGCTGCACATGGTCCAGCAACTCTTCGGCGTAGTCGGTGATCTTGAGGTAGTAGCCCGGGATCTCGCGCTTCTCGACCAGCGCGCCGGTGCGCCAGCCGCGTCCGTCGATGACCTGTTCATTGGCCAGCACGGTCTGATCCACCGGGTCCCAGTTGACGACCTGGGTCTTGCGGTAGGCGATGCCTTTTTCGAGCATCTTGAGGAAGAGCCACTGGTTCCATTTGTAGTACGTGGGGTCGCAGGTGGCGACCTCGCGGCTCCAGTCGATGGCCAAGCCCATGGCCTGCATCTGCCCCTTCATATAGGCGATGTTCTCGTAGGTCCACTTCGCCGGCGGCACGCCGTTCTTGAGGGCCGCGTTCTCGGCTGGCAGGCCGAAGGCGTCCCAGCCCATGGGCATGAGCACGTTGTGGCCCTTCATGCGCAGGCTGCGCGCCAGCATGTCGTTGATGGTGTAGTTGCGCACGTGGCCCATGTGCAACTTGCCGCTGGGGTAGGGCAGCATGGAGCAGGCGTAGAACTTCGGTTTGGGCTGGCCCTTCGCGTCCAGCGCGTTTTCGGTCACGCGGTAAGCGTCCCGTGCGAGCCAGTCGATCCGGGCATCGTGTTCGACTTCGAGAGGCGAGTATTTTTCTTGCATGGTGCGGGTGAAAAGACTTATTTCAGGCCGAGCACGTCGAACATGTCGTACAGGCCGTTTTGTTTGTCTGCGAGGAAGCTCACGGCGCGCAGGCTGCCCTGGGCGTAGGTGGCGCGGCTCGCGGATTTGTGGGTGATTTCGATGCGTTCGCCCGTGCCCGCGAAGAGCACGGTGTGGTCACCCACGATGTCACCACCGCGGATGGTCGAGAAGCCGATGGTGGACGGATCGCGCTCCCCGGTATGACCGTAACGCTCGTAGACCGCGCAGTCCTTCAGATCGCGGCCAAGCGCCTCGGCGATGACCTCGCCCATCTTGAGCGCGGTGCCGCTGGGTGCATCCACCTTGTGACGGTGATGGGCCTCAATGATCTCGATGTCGTAGCCCGTGGACAAGGCCTGGGCCGCCATGGCCAGCAGCTTGAGCGTCACGTTCACACCCACGCTCATGTTGGGCGCGAGCACGATGGGGATATCGCGGGCCGCGGCGGAAATCTCAGCCTTCTGCGCATCGCTGAAGCCCGTGGTGCCGATGACCAGGGCCACGCCGAGTTCGCGGCAGACCGCGAGATGGGCCATCGTGCCTTCGGGGCGCGTGAAGTCGATCAGCGTCCCTGCGTCTTGCAAGCCTGCCCGCAGATCGGAGGTGATGGCCACGCCGCTGGTCTGTCCCAGAAATGCCGTGGCTTCCTGGCCCAAGGCGGCGCTCTGCGGCTGGTCCAAAGCGCCTGCCAGTTGATGGGAGGTCGACGCCTGGACCGCTTCGATCAGCATGCGACCCATGCGGCCCGAGGCGCCGGCCACGGCGACGCGGTATCGGCGCGCGGTGGCGGGCGTGGAAGAGGTGGTGGCGAGGCTCATGATTGGGGGGCGTTTTCCAGGGGCGGGTAGCTGCTGGGCAGGGGGGGCACGGGCGGGAGCGGGGCGGCCGGGGCGGGCGCGGGGAAATCCGCGAGGTCTTTTTCGTCGGCCTGCAACAGGGGCGGGCGCTTGGTGACGGGCTTGCTCAGGCTGGCTGCGAATTCGACTTCACTCGGGAATTCGGCATTGGTCTCGAAGCGCTCCAGCCGGTCATCCTGGAACAGCACGGTGAGTCGGCGTGCCTGCGGCGCCACGCCTTGCTGGTCGATGGTGAACACATAGTCCCAGCGACTGGCGTGGAAGAGGTCGCTGACCAGGGGCGTGCCCAAGATGTCACGCACCTGGATGCGGCTCATGCCTGGGCGCAGCGCGCCGAGCTGTTCGCGGGTGATCACATTGCCCTGCACGATGGTGGGTCGGTAGGGGGCGCAAGCCGTGAGCAGCGTCACGGTGCCGGCGGCGAGTGCCAGTGCGGCGAATAAAACCGCGCGGTGAAGGTGGCGCAAGGTGTTGAGCATGGGGAAAAAGGCGGGCGGCCAGAAGGAATAAGCGCGATGCAGTCGGGTGTAAACCCGGAACCGGGCTGACGGCAACAGCGAACGCGCTATCATCGTTCATTGTATTTTCTCTCATCCTGCCCACGAATCCCCTCAGTCCAGGAGCCTGCCCATGAGCACCATCGACGAACTCAAGAGCACCGGTCTCAAAGCGACCTTGCCCCGCCTGAAGGTGCTGGAGATTTTCCAGAAGGGCAAGCAAAGGCACATGAGCGCGGAAGATGTCTTTCGCGTGCTGCTCGACGAACATTCCGATGTCGGCCTGGCCACCGTCTACCGCGTGTTGACCCAGTTCGAACAAGCCGGAATCCTCATTCGCAGCAATTTCGAGGGTGGCAAGGCCATCTATGAATTGAACGAGGGCCACCACCACGACCATTTCATCTGCACCAAGTGCGGCAAGGTCGAGGAGTTCTTCGACGAGCAGATCGAGAGCCGGCAAAAGGCCATCGCGAAGGACAAGGGCTGGCTGCTGCAGGAGCACACCATGTCGCTCTATGGCCTGTGTGCCGATTGCACCAAGGGTGGCGTGCCGCAGCGTTGAAGGCTCACCGGCTTCGCGGGGAGGCTACTGGCTGGCTTCCTGCCCCTCAGCCGCCCATGGCCTTGCGATGCCGCTCGGTGAATTCCTTGTAGGTGTCGATGCCCCGCAGTTGCAGGATGGTGTTGCGCACCGCCGCCTCCACCAGCACCGCCAAGTTGCGGCCCGCCACGACTTGGATGATGGCCTTGCGCACCGGTATGCCCAGCACATCCTGACGCAGCGGTTCGGAAGGAATGCGTTCGTAGTCGCGCTCCATCGTTTCCTTGCGCACGAGGTGGACGATGAGCTTGAGCCGCATCCGTCGGCGCACCGCGGTCTCGCCGAAGATGGCCTTGATGTCCAGCAGACCGATGCCGCGCACCTCCAGCAGGTTGCGCAACAACTCGGGGCATCGGCCTTCGATCGTGTCCTGGTTCACTCGGTACAAATCCACCGCGTCGTCTGCCACCAGACCGTGTCCCCGCGATATCAGTTCCAGCCCCAGCTCACTCTTGCCCAAGCCAGATTCACCGGTGATCAGCACCCCCAAGCCCAGGATATCCATGAACACCCCATGCATGGAGGCGCGGTCCGCGAAGTGCCGCGACAGGTAGCTGCGCAGCATGTCGATGACATAGGCCGAGGATTCGGGCGAGGCGAACATGGGGATGTTCGCGTTCTCGCAAAAGTCAATCAGCGCCTTGGGGGCGGGCTGCCCATCCGCCAGGACGAGCACAGGCGGCTCCAGTGTCGTGATGCGCGCCACCCGGCGTGCGCAGTCTTCATGGGTGCCGCGTGTCAGGTAGGCGATTTCACGCTCACCCATCACCTGCACGCGATAAGGGTGGATGTAGTTCAGATAACCCACCAAGTCCGCGCCCGAACGCGCCGCGCGCACGGCCACTTCGTCAAAGCGGCGTTCGGACGCGCCCAGGCCAGCCACCCATTCCCACTTGAGTCTTCCGCGGAACTCTTCAAACAGCACCTCGGCGCTGACGACGGTGGGCCTCATGGCGCTCCTTCTTTGTGTGGGGTGAGTGTCTGACGGACGATCAGCAGGGTGGAGCCGGTGCTACGCAGACAGGGGGTAAGCCGAGCCCTGCGACGAGCGCCAGCCCGCGATCAATCCATGAAGCGACGCAACATCGCTGTCACCGGCGAGCCGATCGCGCAAGGCGTTGTCGCTCAGCATCTCGGCGATTTCGGAGAGGATTTCCAGGTGCTTCTGCGTGGCGGCTTCGGGTACCAGCAGCACGATGAAGAGGCCGACGGGCAGGGCATCGGGCGCATCGAAGACGATGGGGCGAGACAGTTGCAGCACAGCGGCCAGCGGCGTCTTCAGGCCTTTGATGCGTCCGTGGGGGATGGCGACGCCATGGCCCAGCCCCGTGGACCCCAAGCGCTCCCGTGCGAACAGACTGTCGGCGACCAGCGCGCGGTTCAAGCCATGCAGGTTCTCGAACAGCAGACCGACTTCCTCGAACACCCGCTTCTTGCTGGTGGCTTCAACGTGCGTGAGCACTTGCGCGGCGGGCAGGATGGCGGCGAGGCGATTCATGGGAGCGCTGATTATGCATAAGTGGGCGTGGCGCCGGATGGGCAAGAAAAAGCGCCTGTATCTGCATACAGGCGCCTGATTTTCGGAGCACCCCGAGGGTGCCCCGGGCGATGAGCTCACTGCAGGAGATGCTTGGCGGCTGCGCCGTGATGGCTTTGGAGTCTGTCTTTGTGGCGGACCACCTGGCGGTCCAGCTTGTCCATCAACTCATCGACGGCCGCGTAAAGGTCCGCATGCGTGCTCTCGGCGAACAGGTCATTGCCCTTGACGTGGATGTTGCATTCGGCGCGTTGTCGCCGTTCCTTCTCCTTCTGCTTTTCCACGCTCAGGAGCACCTTGATGTCGACAAGCTGATCGAAGTGGCGCGTGATGCGGTCGAGCTTGCTCGTGACATAGTTGCGCAGGGCCGGGGTGACATCGAGATGATGGCCGCTGATCGTCAAATTCATGGACGCCTCCATAGTCTTTGGGAGAGAAAACGCCGTACCTGACAACCCCTTGATTCATCTTTGCACCACGGCTGGATGATCGGGGCTGCACAGCTGCGGACGAATTCACTATGCGCCCGGTGTCACGGAAATGCAATGCCTTTTCCTGCCGCTCTATCCTGTTTTTTTATTCATGACATCGCGTGAAATTCGTCTCATTGCAGAATGCCGAAAGGGTCTTCATCGGCCGCAAAAGTGCTCTGCCCCGGCATGGTGCGGTGCGATAATCGCGCGCATTTCGTTCAACGCTTTCCCCCATAAGCGCCATGCTCAACATCTTCACGCTCGTCAATGGCCGCTTGTTTCAGGAAGAGATTGAATCACTCGAGGAATTGTCGCGATTCCATCCCATCTGGGTGGACTTGGAAGCCCCCACGCTCGAGGAAAAGCGCTGGGTCAAACAGTATTACGGCCTCTCGATTCCCGAAGACGCGATGGACGAGGACATCGAGGAATCGGCGCGTTTCTACGAAGAAGACAACGGGGACCTGCACATTCGCAGTGACTTCCTGATCACCGACGAGGATCAGCCCCGCTCCGTGCGCGCTGCCTTCATTCTGAATTTGGCCAACGATCAGCTCAAAAGCAAGGGCGTGCTGTTTTCCATCCACGACGAAGACTTGCCGGTCTTCCGGCTGCTGCGCATGCGCGCGCGTCGCGCGCCGGGGCTCATCGCCGATGCCCGCGAGGTGTTGCTCAAGCTTTTTGACGCCGATGTGGAGTACTGCGCGGACCGTCTTGAAGGCGTGTACGACGAATTGGAGAAAGCCAGCAAACTGGTGCTGTCGGGCGAGGTGACCGACGAGTTGGCGGGCGAGGTGCTCGCGGCGATTGCACGGCAGGAAGACTTGAACGGGCGCATCCGTCGCAACGCGATGGACACCCGCCGCGCGGTCAGTTTCATGATGCGCAGCCGCATGCTGGGGGCCGAACAGTTCGAGGAGGCCCGGCAGATCATGCGGGACATTGACTCGCTGGACGGGCACACGGCTTTCCTGTTCGACAAGATCAACTTCCTGATGGACGCCACCGTGGGCTTCATCAATATCAACCAGAACAAGATCATCAAGATTTTTTCCGTGGCCAGCGTGGCGTTTCTGCCACCCACCATGATCGCCAGTCTCTACGGCATGAACTTCGAGCACATGCCTGAGCTGAGCCAGCCCTGGGGCTATCCCTTTGCCCTGGGGTTGATGGTGCTGAGCGCAGTCGTTCCCATGGTCTATTTCCACAAGAAAGGGTGGTTGCGACGATGAACAAACATTACCTAGCGCGTGACGTTCGACGCACAGTGCTGTTGCTGTGCGTTTGTGTTTTGCCCATGGGGGCCCACGCGGCAGGTGGGCACCATGCCGTCGATGACGCGGCGACTCTGGATTCCCGGTCCTGCGTCGCTGACGCCTGGATGGGGGACAGTCGCACGACGTTGTTGCACCTGGGCGCTTCCTGCGGCGTCGGGCCCGTGGAGCTCGGCGTGTCTGCCGAGCACGAACGGTCGCTCAACCCTGATTCGGACTTTGCCTCGCAAACCGGACTGGAACTTCAAATGAAATGGGCCCATGCCCTGGACGAAGAAGTGGCGTTGGGGTTGTCTTATGAACTGGGGATCGATGCACGCCCGTTTCCGCCTGAGTATGCGCTGAGCTCCTTCAATGGCCTGTTCACCTGGAAGCCCGCTTCCTGGCGTGAGTACGCCGTGCACCTCAATGCTGGCACGGACATCGTGGATCAAGGTGGGAACGACGGTGGCAGCGAAGACTATTCCCGCTGGGGCGTGGCGTTGGAGTGGACGCCCCAGGCCGGGCGGCTACCTGAAATGATGACGGGCATGGGCCAGTGGTCTTTTGTCGGCGAGCGGTATCGCCGCTTCGAGGCTGATTACTTGCGCCTCGGATTTCGCATCGGCGTGGGCCGCAATGGGAACTTCGACGTCAGTCGCGAGCAAGGTTTGAATGGCACCGACGAGGGCGGGCGCTGGTTCTTCGGGGTGACCATGCCGCTGGAAATCCGCTGAGGTGATCGTTGCAGGGCCCAGTTGCCATTGAGGGCGGGCCTCAGGTCAGCAGCGCCCGGATGATGGCCGCGGAGTGGCGGCTCGCCGTTTCCTCGACGAACTTCTGGAAATCGCCGTGCGCCTCGTCGTCGGCGCGATCCGACACCGTCCGCACGGCCGCATAGGCCAGACCATAGTCGAGACAGACCTGTGCGATGGCCGCGCCTTCCATTTCAACGGCCAGCGCATCGGGCAAGGCGTTGCGCAGCGCACGGCTTTCCGCCGCGCTGGAGACGAACCGGTCACCGCTGACCACGAGGCCGCGGTGCAGTACGGCGTTTGGAAGCGCCCGTTTCACGGCTTCCGCGAGCCGCTCACTCCAACGAGGCTCCGTGGGAAAACGGGCCCGACCATACAGCGGTGCCTCGAAGCGTGGGAACAGCGGCGAGGCATCCATGTCGTGCTGCAGGAACTCGTCGGCCACGACCACGTCACCTCTTTGCACGCCGGGGGCCAAACCACCGGCCACGCCGGTGAAGACGATGGCGTCAACCCGATAGCGTTCCGCCAACACGGTGGCCGTGGCCGCTGCGGCGACTTTGCCGATGCGTGCCAGCACCGCCACGACCTCGTGCCCGTGCAAGCGGCCGCGCCGAAATTCTCGTCCCGCGATGTGGTCCGTTTCACCGTGCTCGATGCCCTCGAGCACGGCGGCGAGTTCCTCGCGCATGGCGGACACGATGGCGATGGTCATGGTGCTTTCTCGCGCTTATGGCTTCGGCCCGCTGCGCTTAACTTGGCGACGCCAAGTTTGCCTAAGTCGCAAAGCATGACCCTTGGAGTCATGCTTTGTCTCGCAGCTCCCGCCGCAGGATCTTGCCCACCGGGGTCTTGGGCAGTTCGGTGCGGAACTCGATGACCTTCGGCCGCTTGTAGCCCGTCAGGTTCTCGCGGCAATAGGCCTGAACCTGCTCCGGGGTCAGGGCTGGATCTCGCTTGACGATGACCAGCTTGACGGCCTCGCCGCTTTCCTCATTGGGCACACCCACGGCCGCCACTTCCAGCACGCCGGGCATGCGTGCCACGACGTCTTCGACTTCGTTCGGGTAGACGTTGAAGCCGCTGACCAGGATCATGTCCTTTTTGCGGTCGACGATCTTTAAGTAGCCCTTCTCATCCATGACGCCGATGTCGCCGCTCTTGAACCAGCCGTCCGCGGTCATGACCTTGGCCGTTTCGTCCGGGCGCTGCCAATAGCCGGCCATCACCTGCGGACCCTTGATGGCGATCTCGCCAGCTTGGCCTTGTGGAACTTCGCGACCTTCGTCGTCGATGATCCTCATGTACGTCGACGGCAGCGGCACGCCGATGGTGCCCGTGAACTCCTTGTTGGTCACCGGGTTGCAGCTGGCCGAGGGGCTGGTTTCAGACAAACCATAGCCCTCGACGATGGGGCAGTGCGTCTGCTTGAGCCACTTGTCCGCCACCGCGCTTTGCACGGACATGCCGCCGCCCAGCGACACCTTGAGGTTGCTCCAATCCACGGTGTGGAAATCCGGGTGGTTCACCAAGCCGTTGAAGAGCGTGTTGACCGCCGGGAAGCTGTGGAAGGTGTGCTGGCTCAGTTCCTTGAGCACGGCGGGCAGGTCGCGCGGGTTCGGGATGAGGATCAGCTTGCTGCCATTGCGCAGGCTGAGCATCATGCCGACGGTGAACGCGAAGATGTGATAGAGCGGCAGAGCGCAGACGCCTGTGGGCTGTTCGCCCGCCGGCACCTTGCTCATGACCGGGGCGTTCCATAGCTCCGACTGCAGGGCGTTGGCAATGACGTTGCGGTGCAGCAGCACCGCGCCCTTGCTCACACCCGTGGTGCCGCCCGTGTACTGCAGCACAGCGACGTCGTCGAGCTTCAACTTGGGCGGTGTCAGGGTCTTGCGCGCGCCCTGGGCCAGGGCGTCGTTGAAGCGCACGGCGTTCGGCAACTCAAAGGGCGGCACCAGTTTCTTGACCTTGCGCACCACCAGGTTGACGATGTGGCCCTTGAGGCCGATCAGGTCGCCCATGGCGGCCAGCACCACGTGCTTGACGGGGGTGTTGGCGATGCACTTCTGCAGCGTGGCGGCGAAGTTCTCGATGATGACGATGGCCTTGGCGCCGCTGTCCTTGAGCTGATGCTCCAGTTCGCGCGCCGTGTACAGCGGGTTGACGTTCACCACCACGTAGCCGGCGCGCAGGATGGCGGCCACCGTCACCGGGTATTGCGGGACGTTGGGCATCATGATGGCGACACGGTCGCCTTGCACCAGCCCCAGGCCTTGCAGATAGGCCGCGAAGGCGCGACTCAGCCGGTCGGTGTCCGCGTAGCTCAGTTCCTTGCCCAGGAAGCTGTAGGCGGGGCGGTCCGTGTACTTGCGAAAGCTCTCGTCCAGCAGGCCCACCAGCGAGTCGTAGGGCAGGGGCGGCAGGTCGTGCGGCACGCCTTCGGGGTAGCTTTTGAGCCAGATGCGTTCGCTCATGTCTTGTCTCCTGTGTTGTCGGTTCTGACGATAGCGAAAAAAAGACCGTGCTGGAAATTCCAGCACGGTCGTGCTTTTTTCCGCCGCGGAATTATGCCCGTCAAATTTTCAGGGCGACCAGCACTTCGTCCAACATCTTCTTCGCATCCCCGAAAAGCATGCGGTTGTTTTCCTTGTAGAACAGGGGGTTATCCACGCCGGCATACCCCGAGGCCATGGAGCGCTTCATGACGATGGAGGTGCGAGCCTTCCACACTTCCAGCACCGGCATGCCGGCGATGGGGCTGGCCGGGTCGTCCTGCGCGGCGGGGTTCACGATGTCGTTGGCACCGATGACCATGGCCACATCGGTGTCGCCAAAGTCGTCGTTGATCTCGTCCATCTCCATCACGATGTCGTACGGCACCTTGGCTTCGGCCAGCAGCACGTTCATGTGCCCGGGCATGCGGCCCGCCACCGGGTGGATGGCGAAGCGCACATTGACGCCGCGTGCACGCAGGGTCTTGGTGATTTCATTCACCGTGTGCTGGGCTTGCGCCACGGCCATGCCGTAACCCGGCACGATGACCACGCTCTTGCTGCCGGCCAGCAGTTCCGCCGTCTCCGCCGCGCTGATCGGGCTGACCTCACCTTGTGGCTGTGTGCCCGCGCCCGCGGCGGCCTTGGCCGGTGCGGCACCGAACCCGCCCGCGATCACGCTGACGAAATTGCGGTTCATGGCCCGGCACATGATGTAGGACAGGATGGCCCCGGAAGAACCGACCAACGCGCCCGTGACGATCAGCAGGTCATTGCCCAGCATGAAACCCGTGGCCGCGGCAGCCCAGCCCGAGTAGCTGTTGAGCATGGACACGACCACGGGCATGTCGGCGCCGCCGATGGCCATCACCATGTGGATGCCGAACAGCAGGGCGATGGCGGTCATGATGTAGAGCGCCACCATGCCCTCGGCCGGCGTCGCGGCATGGACGAAGTCGCGCCCAAACCAGATCACGGCCAGCAGGCCGACCAGGTTGAGCCAGTGGCGGGCGGGCAGCAACAGGGGCTTGCCGCCGATCTTGCCCGAGAGCTTGCCAAAGGCGACCAGAGAACCACTGAAGGTGACTGCGCCGATCAGGATGCCGACATAGATCTCCACCTCGTGGATCAGCTTCTCGGCGCCTTCGAAATGGATGGAGGTGTCGACATAGCTGGCATAGCCCACCAAGCAAGCCGCCAGGCCGACCAGGCTGTGCATCAGCGCGACGAGCTCGGGCATCTGGGTCATCTTCACGACCTTGGCCGCGTACAGGCCCACGCAGCCGCCTATTAGCAGCGCGCCGACGATCCACGCGATGCCTGCCGCGCTGACCTGCGGACCGAACACAGTGGCGAGCACGGCCAGCGCCATGCCCACCATGCCAAACAGATTGCCGCGGCGCGAGGTTTCCGGGTTGGACAGACCACCCAGGCTCAGGATGAAAAGAATGGCGGCGCCCAGGTAGGCCACCGTCGCGAGACTTGAGGACATGATCTTCTGCTCTTTCTTGTCGTTTTACTTGCGGAACATCGCCAGCATGCGGCGCGTGACGGCGAAGCCGCCGAACATGTTGACCGCCGTGAGCACCAGCGCGGCGGCGGCCAGCCAACGGATCAGCCCGTCGGGCCGGCTCGCGCCTTCCGCGACCGGCGGCGCGATCTGCACCAGCGCGCCGATGGCGATGATGCTGGAGATGGCGTTGGTCACGCTCATCAGCGGCGTGTGCAAGGCGGGCGTGACGTTCCAGACCACCATGTAACCAATGAAGCAGGCCAGCACGAAGACGGTGAAATGGCCGACGAAGGCTGCCGGCGCGTAGGCACCGATGAACCAGAAGGCCAGCGCGCCCAGCGCGAAGACGATGGCCAGGGTCTTGGCGGGCATGGGGCCGCCCGGGCCGTGGCCGTGAGCGGCGGCTTTTTTCTCGGGTGCGGCGGCAGCCGGCTTGGGCGCGGGGGCCGCAGCCTTGAGCGGGGGGGCCGGCCAGGTGATGGTGCCGTCCTTGACCACGGTCAGGCCGCGAATGGCGTCGTCCTCCATGTTGACGTGCATGACGCCATCCTTGGCCTTGCACAGCTCCTCGGTCAGGCGGAACAGATTCGTCGCGTACAGCGACGACGACTGCTTGGCCAGGCGGCTGACCAGGTCTGTGTAGCCAATGATGGTGACGCCGTGCTTCACAACGGCCCGGCCTGGCTCGGTCAGCTCGCAATTGCCGCCTTGCTCGGCGGCCATGTCCACGATCACGCTGCCCGGCTTCATGCTCTGGACCATTTCGGCCGTGATCAGCTTGGGCGCGGGCTTGCCCGGGATCAGCGCGGTGGTGATGATGATGTCCACCTCGCGCGCTTGCTGCGCGTACATCGCGCGCTGCGCCGCTTGGAAACCTTCGCTCATGACCTTGGCGTAGCCGCCGCCGCCCGAGCCTTCCTCCTCGTAATCGACCTTGACGAATTCACCGCCCAGGGAAATGACCTGGTCGGCCACCTCGGCACGCGTGTCATTGGCGCGCACGATGGCACCCAAACCCGCTGCCGCGCCAATCGCGGCGAGGCCGGCCACGCCCGCGCCAGCGATGAAGACCTTGGCCGGCGGTACCTTGCCTGCAGCCGTGATCTGGCCGTTGAAGAAACGGCCGAAAGCGTTGGCGGCCTCGATCACGGCGCGGTAGCCAGCGACGCTGGCCTGGGAGGTCAGGGCGTCCATCTTCTGGGCCCGTGACAGGGTACGCGGCAGGCAGTCAATCGCCAGCACCGTGGCCTTGCGCGCGGCGAGCTGCTGCATCAGTTCGGGGTTCTGCGCGGGCCAGACGAAGCCGATCAATGTCGCGCCCTCGCGCAACTGGCTGACTTCGGCCGGGGTCGGGGGGCGCACCTTGAACACCACGTCCGCCTTTGTCCACAAGGCGGTGGCATCCGCGGCGATGTCCGCGCCCGCAGCAAGGAAGGCTTCGTCGCTGAAATTCGCCGCCGCTCCCGCGCCGGATTCCACCGTGACCGCGAAGCCCAGCTTCACGAGTTTTTCCACCACCTCGGGCGAGGTGGCCACGCGTTGTTCACCGGGGAAAATTTCCCGCGGCACGCCGATGCGCTGGGCGACCGGGGTCGTTGAGCCAGTCTGCATGCATATCTCCTGGGTAGTTTTGAAAACAGTCGCGCGGGGTCGCCCGGAGGCCGTTCCATGCCGGGTGGGATGCCGCTCTATTGGGCGGCAAGCTTACCCGAGAAACTCATGTCTCCTTGGAATAAGCGCTATGGCGTTCCAGGGCGTCCCAGGCCGTTTCATAGAATCCCGCCCCATGGACAACCGTTGGAGCCCCAGTGTCACCGTGGCCGCCGTGATCGAGCGTGCTGGCCGTTATCTCCTGGTCGAGGAGGAGACGCCCGAGGGCTTGCGCCTGAACAATCCGGCCGGCCATCTGGAGCCGGGTGAATCACCCCTGGACGGCTGTGTGCGCGAGGCGCTGGAGGAAACCACCCACCGCTTCACGCCCACCGATTTGCTGGGTGTTTACCTTTCGCGCTTCCAGCGCCAGCGCCCGGGTGAGCCGCTGCAGGACATCACCTACCTGCGCTTCGCCTTCACCGGTGAGCTGGGTGATCAGGTGGCTGGCCGCGTGCTCGACGCAGGCATCTTGCGCACGGTCTGGCTCAGTCCCGACGAGGTGCGTGCCAGCCAAGAGCGCCATCGCAGCCCCTTGGTGCTGCGCTGCATGGAAGACCATCTGCGCGGACAACGTTATCCGCTGGATGTGGTTTACACCGACGTTTCCTTGTACCTTGCCTGAGACCGCCCCGACCGACTAGCTCAGCTTGCAACAAATCCCCAGCCCGGCGGTCTACGGGAGGCCTGGGGATAATCCTGGTCATCATGGACAAGTCGAATCGCGGTCAGCGCGTGGTTGTGGGTTTGAGCGGGGGCGTGGACTCCGCCGTCACCGCCTACCTGCTGAAAAAGCAGGGCCACGACGTTGTCGGCATCTTCATGAAGAACTGGGAAGATGACGACGACAACGAGTACTGCTCCTCCAACGTCGATTTCGTGGACGCAGCCGCCGTGGCTGACGTGATCGGCATCGAGATCGAGCACGTCAATTTCGCCGCCGAGTACAAGGACCGCGTGTTCGCCGAATTCCTGCGCGAGTACCAGGCCGGTCGCACGCCCAACCCGGACGTGCTGTGCAACGCCGAAATCAAGTTCAAGGCTTTCCTGGACCACGCCATGCGCTTGGGGGCCGAGAAGATCGCCACCGGGCACTATGCCCGCGTGCGACTCAACGAAAAGACCGGTAAGCACGAACTGCTCAAGGGGCTGGACCCGTCCAAGGACCAGAGTTATTTCCTGCATCGCCTGAACCAGGCGCAGCTCAGCAAGACGCTGTTCCCCGTGGGCGAGTTGCACAAGACCGAGGTGCGCCGCATCGCGGCCGAGATCGGCCTGCCGAACGCCAAGAAGAAGGACTCCACCGGCATCTGCTTCATTGGGGAGCGGCCGTTCCGCGAGTTTCTCAACCGCTACATCCAGAAGGAACCCGGCCCGATCAAGGACGGCACGCCCTTGCCGGGCAGCCCGGACTACGAACGCGCCCATGGCCGCGTCATTGGCAAGCATGTGGGCCTGAGCTTCTACACCCTGGGGCAGCGTCAGGGCTTGGGCATCGGCGGCATCAAGGACAAGGGTGCCCAAAAGGGCGGGGGTGAGCACGAGCCCTGGTTCGTCGCCCGCAAGGACATGGACAAGAACCAGCTGTGGGTGGTGCAGGGCCATGATCATCCGCTGCTGCAAAGCCACGGCTTGCACGCGCTGGATGCCAGCTGGATCGCGGGCGAGCCGCCCCTGCCCGGGGACTTGCACGCCAAGGCCCGCTACCGTCAGGCCGACGCGGCCTGCACGCTGGACCACGTCGAGGACTCAGGTTTCAGTCTGCGGTTTCCCGAAGCCCAGTGGGCGGTGACTCCGGGACAAAGCGCCGTGTTGTACGACGGTGAAGTCTGCCTGGGCGGCGGCATTGTCCAGCAGGCCCACCCCTGAGGGGCAGTGGCCGCTTCCCCTCAAGGGGGTAACGCCAGCAGCGCGGCAAAGCCGGTTCTACGGCCTTTCGCGCTTTGCGTTTCTGGCGTTCCAAGCCATGCTCAGATTCCCCAAACCACGTCCGCGTCCGCTGCCCGGCTGTGTCGCAGCATGTCGATGAAGGGGGCGGCCCGCTGGCGCAGGCTGACGGTCTCCTCGGCCCCATCTTCCACATCCTCTGCGTGAGCTTCGACGGCTTCCTGCTCTTCACGCTGGATCGCGGCCTCCAACGCAGCGACTGCCGCTGGCATGTCGCCGGGGCGCAAGATCCCGCGCCGTTCCTCACCGTACTTGCCGATGATCTGCAGGATGCGTCGCCCCTGCGGCTCCAGCATCAGCAGGTCGGAGGCGGCGCGGGACTGGAACTTGTAGAGCATGGTGTGCAGTCGGTTAAGCGGCGCGCCGCCCGGGTGGGGGCGTAGCGCCGCTGGGTTCAGCTCAGGGAATCGATCAAATCAATGTAGTCCTGCATGGCCGCGTCGGCGCTCTTGCCCTTGTGCGCGTTCCACGAGTCCCACTTGGCGCGGGCCACCATGTCGGTGAAGCTGGGGCGCGAGCCGGTTGCGTCGCCTTCGGTCGCCTGCTTGTAGAGGGAATAGATCTTGAGCAGGGTGGCGTTGTCGGGGCGTTCGTCCAGTTCCTTGGATTTGGCGATGGCGGCTTCAAACTGTTTTTTCAGGTCGCTCATGGCGGGGTTCCGTGTTCAGGGGTTGTCGTTCACGAAGCAGGATGGCCTCGGGCTGGTAGGCGCGCAGCAGGTGCCGCAGCAGCGTTTGTTGCGCTGGAACCAGATAGGGTAACAGCAAAGCCAGGGACTGGGCCGCTGCGCGCAGCACCGCGTTCTGCAATTGTTCGGGTTCGAGCGCATGGCGTGGATCGAGGGCGTAGTCATGGCTAAGCCCAAGGCTCAGCAGCACGCTCTGGGTGGTGGCCAGTTGGTCGAGCTGGGCCGCGAAGTCCCGCGCCGCGTCCGGGCCTTCGGCCAGTCGACCGGGTTCGAGCGCGCCCTGCGCCTGCAGGCTGTCGAGCAGCTGGCGCAGGGCGGCAGTCTGGGCCAGCATCAGCCTACGCATGCCCTGTTCCAGGTGGCGGTTGCGCTGCAGCAGCAAGCTCAGGTCGCGGTACAGGAAGCGGCAATCCCAGATGCGTTCCGCCAAGCTGTGGGTGAAGAACCAGGCGTCTTCCACGTCGCGCGCATCCGAGGCGGCGGTCAAAAGGGGGGACAAGGCCTCCAGGTGGTGGTCGAACAGGGTATTGACCAGGCCATCCTTGCTGGGGTGGTGGTAGTGCAAATTGCCCGCGCTGATGCCCATCTCAGCAGCGATCTGCCCGGTCGACACCTGCGGTTCGCCATAGCGGTTGAACAGCGCCAGCGCCGTTTCCTGGATACGCTCGGCCGTGCGGCGCGGAGCTTTGCGGGTCATCGCGGTGTTGGCCCGCGTTCAGCGGGTCTGCTTGGCGGCAGTCTTGCGGGTGGGCGTTTTGCGTGCCGCTGTCTTTGCCGCGCCCGTGGTTTTTTTCCTCGCCGCGGTCTTTGTGGCGCGCGCCGTACCGCGCCCGTCGGTGTTGGTGGCCTCAAGCTCGGCTTCCAGGCGCGCAATGCGGTCCTTCAATGCCTGCAGCTCCTGGGCGGTCGGCAGGCCCAGCCGCTGCAGGGTGCGCGCTACGCGCTCCTCGAACAGACCTTCCAGCTTGCTCCACTGCTGACCCAGGTTGTCACTCAGTTTGTCACTGAAGTTGTCGCCCAACTTCTGGTTAAAGGCGGCCTGAGCTTTTTCCGCCACCGAGCCGGCCATGGCCTGGGTGCGGCGTTGCATGGCCAAGCCCTCCTGCACCAGCGCGTCCAGCACCTGGCTGCCTTGCGCTTGAGCCCGTGCCAAGGCGTCCAGGCCGCCTTGCCAGATCTGACGGGCGGTTTCGTCGAAATCAGGGTGTTTCTGCATGATGTCTCCTCCGCAGGTATGCACTGTAAGGTGTCGGTGAGGGGAGCACCAGAGGGTGCTGCGATAATCCCTGCGATTAAAAATACCGAGGGATGGCAGGAATGATTCTGGTGACAGGTGGGGCGGGTTTCATCGGCTCCAACTTCGTGCTGGACTGGCTGGGGACAGGCCATGCGCATCGCGACGAGCCGGTGCTGAATCTGGACAAGCTCACCTACGCGGGCAATCTGGAAAATCTTGCCTCGTTGCAAGGTGATGCTCGGCATGTTTTTGTGCAGGGCGACATTGGCGACAGCGCCTTGTTGACCTGCCTGCTGGCCGAGCACCGGCCGCGAGCCGTCGTCAACTTCGCCGCCGAGTCCCATGTGGACCGCTCCATCCACGGTCCCGAGGATTTCATCCAGACCAACATCGTTGGCACCTTCCGCCTGCTGGAGGCCGTGCGGGCTTATTGGAGTGGCCTGAACGAGCCTACCCGATCGGCCTTCCGCTTCCTGCATGTGTCCACCGACGAGGTTTATGGTTCCTTGGCGGCACAAGACCCAGCCTTCACCGAGGCGCATAGCTACGAACCAAACAGCCCCTATTCCGCCAGCAAGGCCGCGAGTGACCACCTGGTGCGCGCCTATCACCATACCTATGGTCTGCCGGTGCTGACCACCAACTGTTCGAACAACTACGGACCCTACCATTTCCCCGAAAAGCTGATCCCGCTGATGATCGTCAACGCCATTGACGGCAAGCCGCTGCCGGTGTATGGCGACGGCATGCAGGTACGCGACTGGCTCTACGTCAAGGACCATTGCAGCGCCGTCCGCGAGGTGCTGGTGAGTGGCCGGGTGGGCGAGACCTACAACGTGGGTGGGTGGAACGAGAAACCCAATATCGAGATCGTTAAGACCCTGTGTACCTTGCTCGATGAGTTGCATCCACGGGGGGACGGTCAAGCTTATGCCCGACAGATTAGCTACGTGAAGGACCGGCCCGGCCACGACCGGCGCTACGCCATCGACGCGCGCAAGCTGGAACGTGAGCTGGGTTGGAAGCCTACCGAAACCTTCGAAACCGGCATCCGCAAAACGGTCGAGTGGTATCTGCAGAACCCGGATTGGGTGGCAAGGGTGCAATCCGGCGCTTACCGCGACTGGGTTCAAAAGCAGTACGCCTGAGCACCAAGTACGGCGCGCGCATGAAGATCCTTCTTTTTGGCAAGAACGGCCAGGTCGGCTGGGAGCTGCAACGCAGCCTGGCGCCGCTGGGCGAAGTGATTGCGGTGGATCGTGTGGGCGTGGATGGTCTGTGCGGCGACCTGAGTGACCTCGACTGCCTGCAACGCACCGTGCGTGCCGTGCAGCCCCAGGTGATCGTCAACGCCGCAGCCTACACCGCGGTGGACCTTGCCGAGACCGATGTCGCCGCCGCGTACCGCATCAATGCAGAGGCACCAGGGGTGCTGGCTCGTGCAGCCGCGCAACACGACGCGCTACTGGTGCACTACAGCACGGACTATGTGTTTGATGGCAGCGGTGAACGGCCCTGGCGTGAGGACGATGCCCCCGCGCCCCTGAGCGTGTATGGCCGAACCAAGCTGGAAGGCGAGCAAGCCATCCGAGCCAGTAGCTGCCGACATCTGATTTTTCGCACCAGTTGGGTCTATGCCGCGCGTGGGGACAATTTCGCCAAGGCCATGCTCCGCCTCGCTGTGGAACAAGACGAGCTAAGGGCGATCAACGACCAGTTGGGCGCGCCGACCGGGGCGGATCTGCTGGCGGACGTGACGGCTCATGCAATTCGTTGGGTTGTGCTTGCGAACGACGGCAGCGCAGCTTCAGGTATCTATCACCTCGCCTCGGCGGGGGAGGCTAGCTGGTTTGACTATGCGCGATTTGTTCTGGCGCATGCGCAGCAAAAAGGCCGGGTGCTCAAGGTCGCTCCGCAGCAGGTTCGGGCCATCCCAGCCAGTGCCTACCCTGGGTCTGCGCGCAGGCCCCACAATTCGCGGTTGGATTGCACACGCCTGCGGCAGACTTTTGGTCTGGCACTGCCGCCTTGGCAAAGCGGCATGACGCGCATGCTCGACGAAATTCTCTGAGACAAGATCACCATGGCATTTCCCAAACGCAAGGGCATCATCCTCGCAGGCGGCTCCGGGACTCGGCTGCATCCGGCCACGCTGGCCATCAGCAAGCAACTGTTGCCGGTCTATGACAAGCCCATGGTTTATTACCCCTTGAGCACGCTGATGCTCGCGGGCATCGGCGACATCCTGCTCATCAGCACGCCTCAGGATACGCCGCGCTTCACGCAGTTGCTGGGTGATGGTAGCCGGTGGGGCCTGAACATCCAGTACGCCGTGCAGCCCAGCCCGGACGGGTTGGTTCAGGCGTTCATCATTGGCGAGCGGTTCGTTGGTAATCACCCCAGTGCTCTGGTGTTAGGCGACAACATCTTTCATGGACATGACTTCCAGACCTTGCTGGGCAAGGCCATGGCGCACCAGGGTGGCGCCACCGTGTTCGCCTATCACGTCAATGATCCGGAGCGCTATGGCGTGGCGGAATTCGATGCGCAGGGCAGGGTGCTGTCGCTCGAGGAAAAACCCAAGGTGCCCAAGAGCAACTATGCGGTAACCGGCCTTTATTTCTATGATGCTCAAGTGGTGGAGTTGGCGAAGCGCGTGCGTCCCTCCGCGCGAGGCGAGCTCGAGATCACCGACCTCAATCGCCTGTATCTCGAGCAGGGGAAGCTGAGCGTGGAACTCATGGGCCGTGGGTACGCCTGGCTGGACACGGGCACGCATGAGAGCTTGCTGGAGGCTAGTCAGTTCATCGCCACGCTGGAACAGCGCCAGGGTCTGAAGGTGGCCAGCCCCGAGGAAATTGCTTGGCGGCAGGGCTGGATCGATGACGCGCAACTGGAAAAACTGGCTCAGCCCGTGGCGAAGAATGGATACGGCCAGTACCTGTTGCGCTTGCTTAAGGATAGCGCGTGATGAGCGTCATCTCCACCGCCTCGCTCGAGGTGCCGATCCTCGGACCCAAGGACTTCGACGCCGCTCGCCGTTTTTTTTCGAGAGTTTCAATCAGTGCGCCTTCAACGAGGTCGCGGGCAGGAACCACCGTTTCGTGCCGGACAATCACAGCCGCAGCGCAAGGGGCGTGCTGTGCGATTTGCATTACCAGATCGGGCAACCACAGAGCGAACTCGTGTGCTTGGCGCGCAGCAGTGTGTTTGACGTGGCGGTGGACATCCGAGGGCCTGTGCAAGTGATGATGGTTACGTTGTCGGCCAAGGACCAGCAGAGGCTGCCGGCGGTGCAGGCAGAGGTCGTTGCTTGATGCGCATTCTTCAATTTGGCCGTTTCTGGAATGATCAGCACGGCGGGATAGAGCGGCATGTGGCCGAACTCAGCAAAGGGCTAGCTGCGCAGGGTGTGGAGATTGTCAACTTAGTGGCGGCTACGGGCTTGGGGGGTAGCGATACTACACACGATGGCTATCGCCTCGTGCAGGTACCATCGTTTGGCGTGGCATTTCGCACCGCCATGTCCCCTGCGCTGGTGTTCAAGGCCCGGCAATTGCACCGCGAAAAGCCGTTTGACGCTTTTCATCTGCATTTTCAGGATCCCCTGTCTCATCTGGCTTCTCTGCTGTTGCCGCGCAAGGTGCCGCGGGTCATCACCTGGCATCACGACATCGTGCGACAGAAAGCAATGCTGTCGGCATATAGGCCTTGGTTGCAGAACGAATTGCGCCGTGCCGATGCATTGGTGGCGGCCACCCAAGCGCACTTCGATACCTCGGCGCAAATTCCGGTGGATATCCCCGCCGAACGCAAGCATGTCATTCCCTACGGGCTGGATTTCGGAAATCTGGCGTTGAATCATTCCACTGTCTTGCTGGTTGATGCATTGCGTGTCCGTGCCGATGGACGCAAATTGATCTTTGCGCTGGGTCGCCACGTGTCCTACAAAGGCTTCGATGTACTGATCGCAGCCATGCGCCAAGTGGATGCCTTGTTGTTGCTGGGTGGTAGCGGACCGTTGAGCGATGCGCTCAAGGCGCAGGCCCATGCGCTGGATGTGGCTGACCGAGTGGCGTTCGTCGGACGCATCCCCGAGGCTGATCTGGCAGCCTATTTCCACGCCTGCGATGTGTTTTGCTTGCCTTCCGTCACGCAGGTGGAAGCCTTTGGCCTAGTGCAACTTGAAGCCATGGCCTGTGGCAAGCCTGTGATCTGTACGTTGCTGAACAACGGGGTCAATGTTGTCAACGTAAATGGGGAAACAGGGATGGCCGTGCCACCGCAAGACGCGGGGGCTTTGGCCATCGCGCTGAATCTGCTATTGCAAAACGACGCCGTGCGGCAACAGATGGGGCGGCAAGCTCAGGCGCGCGCGCTGGGGCTGTATTCTCTGTCCGCGATGACGCAGCGGCACTTGCAGTTGTATCAGGATTTGCCGCACGCCAGCCGGTAAGCGGCCATCGTCTCGGTAACGGTGCGTTCCCAACTGAACTGTTTGCTGTACGCCAGTGCATTGTTTGCTAAGTCGGCGCGCACATCGGAGGCCGTCAACATCATTGACATGGCTTGCTGGAACCCGTCCACATCCTGCGGGTCAATTAGGATGCCGCCACCGCTGCCGTTTCTTCCAACAACTTCGGGGATGGATGAAACATTGGATGCGATGACCGGCACGCCGCACCGCATGGCTTCCAGTGGCGGCAGGCCAAAGCCTTCGTAAATAGATGGATAAACCAGCGCAGCCGCTCCGGCAATGATGGCGGCCAGTTCTGCGCGTGGCACATAGCCAAGCAGCCGTATTTCGCCCGTTTGCAGCAATGGGGCCATTTGCTGTTCCAGCATGCCGGTGCTCCAGCCTTTCATGCCTGCCAGTACCAGCGGAAAGCGATGACGCAGCGCGGATGGCAGATTCATGTAGGCGCGTAGCGCCACGCCCAGGTTTTTGCGCGGTTCCAGCGTGCCCACGGCCAGCAGGTATTGGCCGTGTGTCAGTTGGCGCGGGGTTAGGGCGGCCCGTGTTTCGTCCACTGCCATCGGTCGAAACAGATCCTCGGCACCAAGTGGCACGGTCTGGATGCGCTCTGCGGGCATGCCAAATACATCCATCAACTCACGCTTCACGAAATCTGAATCCGTCAACACCCGTGTTGCGCGACGCAGGCTGGGCTCGAAATACTGGTTCATCGCGCGTACCCGTTTCGCGGGATGCGCTTCAGGGTGGCGTATCCAGGACAGGTCATGCACCGTCAGTACGGAGGGGCCATCGAAAGGCAGCAGCAACAGATTGGGTTCGTGATACAGATCAAAGCGCTCCGCTTTGGCGTGAGCGGCAAAGCGCCGATGTTGCACTAATCGGCGCAATAGATAAGAGAAGGGCACTTGCTGGCGTACCCAAGGTAAGAGCTTTGTCGTCAGCGCAAGGGGCGCATCACGCACCTCTCTGCTCCAGAAAACGTCGTAGAAAAACTCCGATTCCCAATCCGACTGCTGCTGAAGTCCCAATGCAATGTGTCGCACATACTGACCAATGCCAGTCAGTGGGGAGAGCAGGGCGCTGGCGTTGAATGCGATCTTCCGCATGACTGATCTCGCCGTTCAGTCCACATCTATCGACTTGACCATGACGCCGAGTTTTCTCGTGTCCTGGCTGGTGGAGATTTCTGCGGGAGAAATGGCCATGGGTGTTTCCAGACGAATATCAACCCTGCCTTTGGTGGTATCTGCGTCTTGAATATTCAACTCATAAACTTTATAGCCATCCGGGAGTTCAGAAACGCGCCATGTCGTTCGCAAAATGCCATTGACCGAAACGTTGACAGATTGCGTTTTTAGTCCGGCCAGTGAGAAGCGCAGTCGGTAGCGCCCAGGCGCCAATGGCAGATTAAGCGTGGCACCGTCACCCTCCGTCCAACGGGCATCAGGCTCCGCCCCGCTCCAACCCTCGCCGACATACCAATCGCTGTGGCCTTGCCCGCCGAAAAGAATCCGCCCATGCCGACTCAGTGTTGAGATCTCGCTGAAGTTGAGTTTGAACAGGTGGAGCGACAAGTCTTGCCCGACATTTCCCATGGGAAGAACGTCGTATTCCCCTCTGTAATGGGAAGAAAGCTTGAGCGTGAAAATTCCTTCATTTTCCGCAGCCAGTTGAGTAGGCTTGGAGATATTTGTAGAGAGGATATAAATGTTGCCGGCCAGAAAACGTTTCGGAATCGATTGAATGAAATTTCGAATTTCACCGTCTGAACCGTGAATGAAGACAGCCCGCTTCCCGTAATAGTACCGAAGCGCCGTTCTTAACGGCATGTATTGTTTGTGAGGCATGTCCAGCAGAACAAGGTCTTCATCGCCGAAGTGACGCATCAGTGGCTTGAAGCTTGCATCCAGATGAGCCATTTCGCGTTGCCCGCCCTGTATTGCCAGCAAGTTCAGATTCCAAGCCAAACAAAACAGAAGAGAGATCCATGTCCCGATCTTGATCCAGCGCTTCGGATGGTCCAGGCCCGTCGCCATTGCAAGGGCAGCGGCAATGATGGCGATGGGCACCGCATCAGTGGACAAATAGCGACCAAAGTAATAGTAAGGAATGATTGGATCGTCGGCCACTGTTCGTAGCACAGTTATCCAGGCCAAGGTCAGCAGGAATACTGCGCCACTCCATGCGGCGATGCGAGAGCCGCGTACGACATAGAGCGCGGCGAGCACCAAAACCATCGGTGATATGTACAGCATCAGCGCGAACAGCGAGACATGCGAGAGCGAGTTCAGTCCCTGATGAGGTAATTGATATTCCTGCAAGTACTCATTGGCAGCGTAGACATCCGTGAAAGCAAGCCGGTAGCCGATGACGCAGCAATACACGGTGACCAGCAAAAGCAATCCAGACGTGATGTATCTGACAGTGACAATGCCGTGCTTTTCGGCCCACTCCCGCAGTGAGGTGCGATATTTCCAGGCTGCCCGGAAGATCGGCGCACAAGTCAACGTTGCGATAGCAAAAATGAGCGGGGAGTGATCGAGATATATCGATCCCAAATGCGGTCCCAATATGGCTCTAAAAGTATCGTAGGTGTAGGGGAAGGAATACGTCAAGCCATAGAGTAGCGACAGGCAATACGTGACCAAGACGAGCATGAAGTACAGCGCCGGCGTACGAGCTTCAGTCGCATCCCGTGCCGCGACGACGAGTGACAAGGCGATTAGGCCCAAGATGGGTAAGAACAGAAACGCCGAGATGTGTGTGAACGTCAGGCACAACCAGCAGCCCAATGAAAATAGCAAGTAATGGTTGCTGCGTTGGCCATCGTTCCGCTGCTTCCAGTAGCACAGCAGGAAGTAAAGTGTGCTCGCTAGAAGGAAGGTGACCAGACTTTCCGACAAGGGGAAGCCTGCCAGAAAAACGTGCATGGTGTTGGTGGCCAGAAGCGCGGCAGTAATGCCGCCGGCCCAAAGCCGCCTACCTGACAATTCGAAGGCAATCAGGCCAAGAACAAGAATGTTCAGCAGGGAAAAGACCACGGCCGCATATGCCCGGTTATCCGGGCCCGCGATGGTGGAGGCTGCAGCGAGCCACAGCGAGTGAAGGGGATAAAACTGGAATACATACTGTGATGTGTTCAGGTCCTTGATGTACACACCGGGGTCGGCGGTTCCTTCGTGTTGGTCAGGAACTGCATTCTTAAATTTCCAGAAGTTGTACTTGTCGTAGTAGGCTCGTGCTTCCACTGGCAACGCTTCACGAAGTTCGTCCTTGATTGCCAATGAGCCAGTGCGCTCAACATAAGAGGAGATGTTGACATATAGACCTTCGTCTTGGCCGCCCCAGACATACAAGCCAGGATGAAGACGCAGGCTTAAGGCCGCCAAGCCGAGCGCGAGAACGACGCCCCAACTGGTACGGCTGGGCCAGCGTATCGATTTCACGCATGAGAAATAAAACGTGCTGGTCAGCAATGTGCCCAGCACGATCGCGGCAGCCGCATCAAAGGCACGGAATGCCAATAGGAGCAGCATGACGATGCTGGTGCTGATGATGGCTGCGCTGACGAGGTCGAATGGAGCTATGGTGAATTTCTGGAGCTTCATGGAGCTTGTTTCTGGCTTGAATGTTTATGCAAACACCTACTTCAACTATGATAATCTCGCTAAGTCGGTCCGGCCTCGCTTGATGAGTCATGGTCTTGGCATTATCGGTAGATCGACACTCCATATTCGCGCGGCTTTCAACTCAAGTACCAGGTTTCATTCATCGCATCATGTCGAAATCCTATGCGTGCCACGTGTGTGGCAGTTCGGTCACCCCCTTCATTTCCTTTGGCAAGCAGCCCATTGCCAACGGTTTCTTGAAGAAAGAGGATTTTGGCAAGGAGTATTTCTTTGAGATGCAGGTTTGCCATTGCCAAAAATGCAATATGGTGCAACTTGCGGAGCAGCCAGATAGAGAGCAGATGTTCAATGAGAACTATGCGTTCTTTTCAGGTACATCCACGCACATGGCGCGTCATTTTGAGCAGTTTGCGCAAACGGTTCGGACTCGTTTTTTGAGCGAGGCCAAAGATCCCTTGATCATTGAAATGGGCAGCAACGATGGCATCATGCTGCGCAATTTCAAGGGTTGGGGCTATCGCCATGTAGGTATCGAGCCCTCGGCCAACGTCGCAAAAGTTGCGCAAGATCAGGGTGTTAATACGCTCGTGCGCTTTTTCGATGAAGACACCACCGAACTGCTTCTCAAGCAATATGGCCAGGCAGACGTTTTCTATAGTGCCAATGTGATGTGCCACATCCCTTATATCGGGCAGATTTTCAAGGGTATCAGTCGCATTCTCAAGCCGAGTGGCGTATTGGCGTTTGAAGATCCGTACCTGGGCGACGTGATCGAGAAGACTTCCTACGATCAGGTTTACGACGAACACACCTTTCTGTTTTCTGTGCTGTCAGTGCAGTATCTGGCGGGGCTTCACGGGCTTGAGATTTTTGACGTCGAGGCGCAGGAAACACATGGTGGCTCGATGCGGTATTACATCGGGCACAAAGGGCAGCACGGAATCACGGCAGCGGTCGAGAATCAAGTGCTCAAGGAAAAGGCGTTGGGGCTTGCCTCGTTGGCGACTTTCGAACAGTTTCGCAAAAATTGCGAGCAGTCCCGTGCCGATCTTGTCAAATTGCTGACTGACCTCAAGCGCCAGAACAAGCGCGTCGTGGGCTATGCGGCCACGTCCAAGAGCACAACGGTGCTCAACTACTGCGGCATCTCTTCCGATCTGATTGAATTCATCAGCGACACGACGCCAAACAAGCAGGGGAAATTCAGTCCAGGCCAGCACATTCCGGTGTTAGCTTACGAGAACTTCAAGAAGAATTATCCCGACTATGCGCTCCTGTTTGGCTGGAATCACAAGAAAGAGATTCTGGAAAAAGAAGGTGACTTTATGGCCAGGGGCGGCAAGTGGATTGTTTTTGTCCCGCAGGTCGGGATTGAATAAGCAGGCGAATGCAGGGTTGAACTCATGAAAATTGCGGTGACTGGCGCTCTAGGGCATATCGGCTCGAGCTTGATTCGGAAATTGCCGGAGATTGTTCATTGCGAGGAAATCCTGCTGCTGGACGATTTTTCGTGCCAGCGCTATTCGTCCGTATTCAATTTACCCAAGGGCTTGACGAAGTATCGCTTTGTCGAGGCGGATGTGACGAAGTCTGATCTTGCGAAGTTGTTTGACGGCTATGACGCTGTCGTTCATTTGGCAGCCATCACCAATGCGGCGGGCAGCTTCGAGATGCGGCAGCAGGTCGAGAAGGTCAATTTCGGGGCGACCCACAACGTGGCCAAGGCGTGCAATGCTGTCGGTGCCAAGTTGATCGCTCTTTCATCCACCAGTGTTTATGGGACTCAGAACGACTGGGTGGACGAGAACTGCACCGAAGAGGAACTGAAGCCGCAAAGCCCGTATGCTGAAACCAAGCTGCGGGAAGAAAAGCTCTTGCAGGACATGCGCCGGGAGAACCCGGGCTTCGGCTTTGTCACTTTCCGATTTGGAACTATTTTCGGCACATCTCCCGGGATGCGTTTTCATACCGCCGTCAACAAGTTTTGCTGGCAAGCCGTCGTGGGCGAACCGCTGACCGTCTGGACGACCGCGTATGACCAAGAGCGCCCCTACCTTGACTTGCAAGACGGCGTGCGAGCAATCGCCCATATTCTTCGCAACGACATGTTTGACGGTGAAATCTACAACGTCCTGACTTTGAACGCGACGGTGCGGCAGATCGTCTCGGAAATCAAAAAATTTGTCCCTGCCGTGCAAGTCAAGTTTGTTGACACCCAGATCATGAATCAACTCTCCTATCGCGTTTTGAATGACAAGTTCAAGCGCCAGGGGTTCATGCCGTCCGGCGACATCACCAAGTGCGTAGGTGATACAGTGAATTTGCTGGCCGGGCTGCTGCCCGGTTGATGGTTGGGGTGCTTTCGTGGGCATCTATGCTGGACGAACCATCCTGGTGACCGGCGGGGCCGGGTATATCGGGTCCTTGTTGGTTGAGCGCCTGCTGGCCTTGGGTGCTCGTCCTCGCGTGATCATCCAGGACAAAGGCCTGGATCGGGTGGTGCTGGAACGCTTTGGCGCCGACCTCGAAATCATTGCAGGAGACATCCGCGATCCTTCCGCCTGGGGCGATTGGGTGCGCGACTGCGATCTCGTGTTTCACATGGCTGCGCAGACCAGCCACTATGAGGCGAATCGAGATCCCGCAGGCGATTGGGCGCTCAACGTCGCGCCTGTTCTGCATTTGGCCGCAGCGTTGAAAAATGGCAAGGAGCCTCGCAAGACGCCTTGCCATGTCGTGCTTGCTTCCACCGTGACGGTCTATGGGCTGACGGATTACGCTGACTTTCCGGTCAAGGAGACGCAGCGTGTGTCGCCATTGACCGTTTATGACATTCATAAATTCTCTGCCGAGAGCTTTCTTGGTTTTTTTGCGCAGATGGGCGAATTGAGTGCCGTCAGCCTGCGTCTCGCCAATGTGTATGGGCCGTCCAACGGCGTTTCGGGTCAGGACAGGGGCGTGGTGACGATGCTGGGCCGCAAGGCATTGGCGGCGGAGCCGATCACGGTCTTTGGCTCTGGCGCGTGGCTGCGTGACTATGTGCATGTCAACGACGTCGTGGACGCGTTCGTGCGCGCGGGAGAATTGAAAATTTCCGGCGCGCGCGTATTCAACGTCTGTACTGGCATTGGCACGCCATTCATCGAAATGGTTCGCTTCCTGGTACAAGAAGCGGGGCGGATGACGGGGCGAATGTCCGCGATAGAGCACAAGCAGATTCTGCTTTCGCCTATTGACGAGCGCACGTTCGTCGGTAGCCATGCCGAATTGAGCAAGGCCACGGACTGGCAGCCCGAGATCGCACTGCAAGCCGGTTTGACGAACTGTCTGGAGAGGCTGAACCGTCCGTGAAAAAGAAGCGCATTGTCATTCTGACCCACGAGTATTACCCCGTGCTATGTGGTGGAACCGTGTTCACCCACAAGATAGCCGCCGAGTTCGTTGCACTCGGGTATGAAGTGAGTGTCTTGACCAGCGGGATCGGCTTGAGATTTCCCCGGTCGGAAATGACCGAAGGCTTCACAGTGCGCCGCTTTTTCACGGGGCGCCGCTCGGCGATGGACGCTCGCCTGCATGAGCATCTGTTTTTCTTCTTGTTGGGGCTACCGCAGATGTTCTTCCATCTGCTGTGGCGCCGACCCTGCGTCTTGTTTCCCGTTTTTGCCTTTCCGTCGGGCTTGATGGCCGTGGTGCTGAGCAAGGTCTTGAGGGTGCCGAGCTTTGTTTTTGTCGATGCCGCAGATACGCCAGGTGTTGATTCCGAAATGAAGGGCTTGGTGAAGTACCTGGGCTTTTTGCTGCGTTTCGTCTCCCGGTATTCCATGGGGGTTGTGATCCTCGATGGCCTGCAGGATCTGGCCACGCCGTACATGCGAAACCAGAACGTCACGGTCATTCCTAACGGCACGCCGCTCAAGCTTAGGCACGCGCCTTTGCAAGCCGGCGAGGTCGTGCAGTTTCTGTCCATAGGCCGGCTGGTGCTGCGCAAAGGGTTCAGCGACATCATTGAAGCACTGGCGATCCTCAAGGCCGAGCGATCGGATTTCCATCTGACCATCGTCGGGTACGGCAAGAAGAAGGATGAGATCGAAACCCTGTTGGATGCGCGCGGCCTGAACGGAATGGTCACGATGGTAGGACGTGTGGAATATGCGGAGCTTGAGCGCTATTACCTGGCAAGCCACGCCTATTTGTTCTATGGCAACCGCGAGGGGTCATCGTTGGCGATGATCGAAGCGGTGTCTTACGGTCTGCCCGTGCTGGCCAGTGATCATCCTGGCAACAGAGCCTATGTCAAAGACGGTTACAACGGCTTTCTGGTGAGTTATGGTGACCCCCTGGCGCTTGCCGCCAGGATGCGGCATCTGCTTGAAAAGCGCGAAGCCATCAGGGAGCTCGGTGCTCACAGCGTGGCGATGGCGGAAACCTTTTCCTGGAAAAGCATCGCGGCCCGATACCTTGAATTTTTCGGCTTGGGTAAACCATGAAGCGCGCGCTGAAAATCGTTGGCTACCTGTTGACAGTGGCCTGCATTGTTTTTCTGGGCCGGCAGTTCGTGAACGGATTTCATGCATTGCCACCGCTTGAATGGAATGCCCGCTTGGTCCTCATCGCCTGCTTCGTCGTAGGTTTGGGCGTTTTGACGCAGTTTTTTGGAGCAGTCATCTTGAAAGTGCTGCTCATCGGCGGGCAAGTCAATTTGCAGCTGCGTGATGCCTTTGTCTTATACGGACGCTCCTCGATTGCAAAGTACCTGCCCGGCAACATATTCCACTATGTCGGTCGGATTGTTTTGGGCAAAGCCTATGGGATTGCGCCACAAGCCATGGCGGTTTGCTCAATTCTGGAGGTTTTGCTAGCGATTGCCGCGGCGGCGCTCGTCACAGCGCCTGGTGTGTTTCTCGATTGGCAGTTGCTTGCCGCGCTCGGTCTCGATTTCTCTCCGAAGTGGCTCGCACTGGGACTGGCATGTGCGATCTCGATCATTTTGGCCGGCATATTGCACCCCCGAACACGATCTTGGATGGGAGCCCAGCACGCGTACCTGTCTCCTAAGCGTCTGGCTTTTGCATTTGTGTTGAATGTGGCCGACTACATAATGCTTGGGATCAGTCTTTACCTTCTGCAATTTCTGTTTGTTTCGGAGGGTGCTTTTCTGAGCTGGGCAAGCTTGACCTGGGGCTTCGCATTGGCATGGGCCATCGGTTTTGTCATGCCGGGCGCCCCCGGAGGAGTCGGGGTTCGCGAATTTATAGCCTTCGCTCTTTTCGCTCCCTCGATTGGTGGTGCGTCTGCGGCATCTCTTTTCTTGGGGCTTCGGATTCTGAATATCGCAGGGGAACTCGTAACTTTTGCGATTGCCACGGGGACGGCAATGCTTCAACGTAAAGAAAAGAGAACACATGACAGCACAAATCCTGTCTAACTGTCCCACTTGCGGCGGTTCGCTGAGTCCATTTCTTGATCGCGTAGTGGACCGCTTGCGCCCCGGAGCAAGGCTGAATTTCTCATACCTGAAATGTGGCGCGTGCGGGCATGTCTGTCTGTTTCCCTTTCCTGATTCAGACGAGATTGCTTCGTTCTATCCGCAGTCTTTCTGGCGAACCAGCGAGAGCGCGGAGCGGCCGTCATTGCTCAAGCGGTTCGAGCATTGGTATCGCAACCGCCTGATGATGCGAGATTTCTCTTTGATCCGGAGCCGCATCAGACCCGGGATCAGCTTGCTTGATGTCGGATGTTCGACGGGCGATTTTCTGATGATTTGTCAAAATGCCGGGGCCAAGGTGAAGGGCATCGAGTTCAGTCCCAGCGCAGTTGAATATTGCGTCAAGGAGCGCAAGCTCGATGTTGCTCAAGGCGATCTGGTGACCCATGATTTCGGGGACGAGCGATTTGACCTTATCACCTACAACGGCGTGCTGGAGCACGTTCCCAACCCCTTCGCGCATCTTCGTACTTGCAAGAGATTGCTGAACCCCGGTGGCTTGGTCATTGTCCAGGGCCTGCCCAATCTCGACTCGCTGGGCTTCAGGCTCAAGCGCCAAGCATGGATAGGATTGGACTACCCGCGGCATCTTCACCAGTTTTCGATTCAGTCGGTCAGGAATCTGAGCAAACGCGCCGGCTACGAGATCGTTTCCATCAGTACGAAGTCTCCCCGTTTCAACCCGCCGTCGCTGATTGCGTCATTCTTCCCATCCCTGCATCGCCACAAGTTTGATGAATATGAGGCGCGGACGGGCGTGAATCCCAAATTCAGGAAAGGGGTGCTCCTGCTCCTGATGGAAGCCATTCGTCCCCTGGATTGGCTGCTCGCGCAGCTCCGATATGGCGAGCACATCAACATGACATTGCGCCCCATTCACTGACGAGAAAGACACTCAATGGCTACCGTATTGACATTGCCGACCAGTCGGGGAGACAGCCGCGGTTTCTTGACCGTGCTGGAAAAGCAGCTTCCCTTCGCTATCAAACGAATTTTTTACATTTACGGTGTCCCTTCGGAAGATGTCGTGCGTGGTGGTCACCGCCATGTCAATAACTTTCAGGCGGCGATTTGCGTAAAGGGCTCTTGCACTTTCCGGCTTAATCGCCGCAAAGGGGAATGGGAAGACGTCGTTCTTTCGCGGCCTGACCAAGTGCTGCTGGTTCCGCCCGAAGACTGGCACGAGATGCTCCATTTTTCGAGCGATTGCGTCTTGCTCGTGCTGGCTTCCGAAAACTACTCCGAAGATGACTATATCCATGAGTCCTATGACGATTGATTACGAAAATTTGAAGAAGGCAAATGAGCCTTTCTTCAAGGAGTACATGGCGGCTTTTCAGGCCACGGCCGAATCGGGCTGGTATGTCCTGGGCAAGCAGGTTGCGCAGTTCGAAGCCGATTTCGCGCAGAGGTGCAATCGAAAATTCGGCATCGGTCTCGCATCGGGGCTCGATGCCTTGTACCTTGGGCTCCTCAGTCTTGATTTGCCACAGGGCAGCGAGGTCATTGTTCCCGCCAACACCTATATCGCCACGATTCTGGCGATCATCAACGCCGGGCACAAGCCGGTGCTGGTGGAGCCCGATCCTCGCACCTACAACATCGATCCCAAGCGCATCCTGGAGGCGCTGACCAAAAAAACCAGGGCCATCATGCTTGTACATTTGTACGGCAAGGTCTGTGACATGGACCCGATCCTGTCTATCGCCAAGGACGCCAAGCTGGCCGTGCTCGAAGACGTGGCTCAGGCACATGATGCGCGCTACAAGGGGCGCCCGGCGGGCAGCTTTGGCGAGGCCGGCGCCTTCAGTTTTTATCCCACCAAGAACCTCGGTGCTTTGGGTGACGCTGGTGCGTTGCTGGTGGATGATGAAGCCTTAGCCAACAAAGTCAGGGCGCTGCGCAACTACGGATCCTTCAAGAAGTACGTCAATATCTATCGTGGCGTCAACTCGCGCCTTGATGAAGTACAGGCGGCTTTCCTGAATATCAAGCTCGCGCATCTTTCCGCAATCACGCTGCATAAACGCGCCTTGGCGGACATTTACGACGCGCATTTGAGCGGCGGCTTCATCAAACCTGTTCGCCACCCTGATTTCGAGGATGTTTTCCACATCTACAACATACGTCATCCCAAGCGAGATGCACTGAAGGCGTACCTTCAGGAGAACGGCATTGGCACGGAGATTCACTATCCGATTGCCCCGCACAAGCAGGAGGCCATGAAAGGCATTCTGGATTCGTATGACGGAAAACTTCCTATCACGGAAGAAATCCACGCGACCACCTTGAGCTTACCTATCTCTTTTGCGCACACGACCAAGGAGGTTGAGCGGGTGGTCGAGGTATTGAATGATTGGGCGAAAACAAAGGCATGATCACAAATCATGAAAGCAAATCCGACGGCCTTGCCCGGCGTATTGATCCTGGAACCCCAAGTCTTTGGTGACTCGCGCGGATTTTTCTTCGAGAGCTTCAACCAGAAGGTATTTGTCGAAATTACCGGAGCGAACTTCAATTTCGTGCAAGACGGCCACAGCAAGAGTGGCAAGGGCGTGCTGCGCGGTCTGCATTACCAGATCCAGCAGACGCAAGGCAAGATTGTCCGCGTGACGCGTGGCAGCGTGTTCGATGTGGCCGTGGACATCCGCAAGAGTTCAGCTAACTTTGGGAAATGGGTGGGCGTGGAACTGAGCGAGGAAAACCGGCGCCAGCTTTGGATACCGCCCGGCTTTGCACATGGCTTTGCCGTCACGAGCGAAAGCGCAGATGTACTTTACAAGATGACGGAAAATTATGCCCCGCAGCACGAACGCTGCATCCTCTGGAACGATCCAGCCATCGGTATCCGATGGCCCGTGCAGGGGTTGGAGGTCCAGCTTTCGGCCAAGGATCAGCAAGGGGTGCCGCTGGCGCTAGCAACAACCTTCGACTGAACGGCGCGCATGTCCGAACGGGTTGATGTTGTTGTCGCTGGTCTGGCTGCCGCGCGTGCTTTGGCCCGGGCAGGGTGTGAAGTACTGGTGTTAGAGACTGAATCCGCCATCGGCACGCAGACCAGTACGTGCACCACCACCAGTTCGAAACCCCGCAGCATGCCTGCCGTGTGATCGCAGACTGGATCGGCTTTTACAACCACCGGCGCCCTCACCAGGCGCTGGGCATGAAGACCCCCACTGAGGCCTATGCTTTAGCAGCCCGACCTCTGCAGAAACCGCTGGGTCAATACATGGCAGGGCAGATTTAACTAACGAGTTTCGGTCTTTTCGGGCCACTGTGCGGCCAGCTCCATGCGCCGTAGCCGATACTGCACATCTTCCAGCAGCTTGCGATTGACACCAAGTAAATCCGCCAAAAAGGCCGCAATCACGGTGTAGAAGCCTGCGCCGATCAGAATGGATGCCAATATCAGCGACTGAATGTGTCCGTCAGAACCCTGCGTGAACCAGGCGACCAAGAAACGCAGACCTAGCAAGGCACCTAGAAAAATTAAAATCAGCCCGATCGACATGAAGAATCGGAAAGGGCGATAAATCACAAACACCCGAACGATGGTCGTGACAGACTTCTTGATGTAGGACGAAATGCTTTTGAGCAGCTTGGATGGGCGCAATTCGCCATTCACGCGAACCGGCACGGATTCGATGCGCATGTTTTTCTGCCCGGCCTGAATGATGGTTTCCAGTGTGTAGGTATAGGTATTGAAGACGTTCAGTCGCAACGCGGCATCACGGCTGATGGCGCGAAAGCCGCTGGGTGCATCATTGACGGTCGTACCGCTGACCATGCGTACCACCAGACTGCCAAGCCGTTGCAGCAGTTTCTTGATCGGTGAAAAATGCTCGATGTCGCGGATGGGCCGAGCACCGATCACCAGGTCGGCGCGATGCTCGATGATGGGTTTCACCAGATCGGGAATGCACTTTGCGTCATATTGGTTGTCCGCATCCGTGTTGACAATGACGTCGGCCCCCGCTTTCAGACAGGCATCCAGCCCGGCCATGAATCCTTTGGCCAGGCCCTGATTCTTGTTGAAGCTGACGACATGGTCCACGCCATGCGATTTGGCCACCTGAACTGTGCCATCGGTGCTTCCATCGTCAATGACGAGCCATTCCACGGAGTCGAATCCTTGGACTTTCCGCGGTAAATCTGCCAGCGTGATGCCCAAGGTGGCTTCTTCATTGAAGCATGGGATTTGAATGATGAGTTTCATCAAAATCCTTGATTGGAAGAGAGCATCCAGGTCAAAGTATCCGACAAAGACACTTGCTGCTGCGTGACGCCACGGTCTGCGAGCAGTTTGCGAAGCTTGGCAGGGTTGCCGCAAAGCCGATGCACTTCATTGGCGCGTACGAATGCTGGATTGACCTTGACTTCCAGTTTGTGCGCGCTCAATCGTGAAAGTGTTTCAATGACATGCTGCAGAGTATAGGTCTGACCGGAGCACACGTTGTAGGTCTGTCCAACTTCACCATGTTGTAGCAGCTGCAAATAGGCATCGCATACCATCCGCACGTCGTTGTACTCCCGCTCCACATGCAGATTGCCAAGTTCGATGAATGGTGATTTGTTCGCAAAGTGGCCCACAATTTTGGGGATGACGAAACTCTTGTCCTGTCCGGGTCCGGTGTAATTGAAGGGGCGCGCGATGACAATGGGCAGTTTGTCCGCGTAAGTTCGTGCCATGTACTCCATCGCCAGCTTGCTCATGGCGTAGTGGTTGACCGGCGCGGGGAACTGGTCTTCGACAAGGGGCGACGCTTCGGCGTTGCCGTACACATTGGCGCTGCTTGCCAGCAGTACCTGACATGGAGGCGAGGGCAGTTTGGCCAAGGCGGCCAGCAAATTCATGGTGCCGATGGTGTTGACGGCATAAAACGTCTGCTCATCCTGGTGGATGATAAAGCTGATGGCGGCCAGGTGCACCACTACATCGGGCCCGGCGGCCAATACTTCATGTTCAACGGCTTCGCGTTCGCCCAGCTGGGCACGCAGCGCCACGACCTCGTGCCCCGCAGCTTGGGCATGGCGGGTGAAGTGCCGTCCCGTGAAGCCGCCGGCACCGGTGAGCAAGATTTTCACGGGAGTTTGCCTTACGCTTTCTTGGCGATCTCAGAATGAGAAGCCGGCCTTGTTGCGCCGCAAATCAGCCTCTACCATCATCTGGCACAGCTGTTCCAGCGTGGTTTGGGGCTCCCAGCCTAGCTTGGCCTTGGCCTTGGCCGGATTCCCGATCAGCAAGTCGACTTCCGCCGGGCGGTAGAACTTGGGGTTCACGCGCATGACGGTTTTGCCGGTGGTGGTGTCAATGGCGGTTTCGCTTTCGTCCTTGCCTTTGAATTCCACAATGACGCCTGCACCCTTGAAAGCCATGTGCACGAAATCGCGCACAGTCTCCGTGCGGTTGGTGGCGAGCACGTAAGTATCCGGCTCATCCGCCTGCAACATGCGCCACATGCCTTCCACATATTCCTTGGCAAAGCCCCAGTCGCGCTTGGCGTCCAGGTTGCCCAGTTCCAGCGCGTCCAGCTGACCCAGTCTGATCTTGGCCACGCTGTCTGTGATCTTGCGCGTGACGAACTCGCGACCGCGCAGCGGTGATTCATGGTTGAACAAGATGCCACTGCTGCCAAAGATGCCGTAGCTTTCGCGATAGTTCACCGTCATCCAGTGCGCGTAGAGCTTGGCCACGCCGTAGGGGCTGCGAGGGTAGAAGGGCGTGTTTTCCACCTGGGGTATGGCTTGCACTTTGCCAAACATCTCGGACGTGCTGGCTTGGTAGAAACGGATTCTCGGGTTGACGGTACGGATGGCTTCCAGCAGGTTCAATGGGCCGAGGCCCGTGATTTCCGCAGTGGTCACGGGTTGCTCGAACGACACGCCCACAAAACTCTGTGCCGCCAGGTTATAGACCTCGGCTGCCTCGGTTGTTTGCAGCAGACGAATGCTTGTCGACAGATCCGTCAAATCGTATTCCACCAAGTGCAGCTTCGGATGCTTGGCAATGCCCAGTTCCTCGATGCGCCAGAAATTGACCGAGCTGGTGCGGCGATAGGTACCGTAAACCGTGTAACCTTTCTCGAGCAGCAGTTGTGCCAGATAAGCGCCGTCTTGGCCTGTGATGCCTGTGATGATGGCAGTTTTCATGCGCGGTTCAATTTAGACAATTTCGATCTCGGGGAACGGGAAAATGAATTTGCCGCCACTCGCCAGATATTCCTTCTCGCGGCGCAAAATGCCATCCTTGAAGTGCCAGGGCAGGACGAGGAAGTAATCCGGGTTCATGGCGCGGGCATCGGCTTCCGACACGATGGGGATGTGTGTTCCGGGCGTCACTCGGCCATATTTCTCCGGGTTTACTTCCGCGATGGCCGGAATGTCCTTGGCTGTCAAACCGCAAAACTGCAGCACCACATTGCCCTTGGTGGAGGCGCCATAACCCAGCACTTTCTTACCGTCAGCCACCAGCGCTCGAATCAGTCGCACCAAGTCCTCACGGTGGCGGAAAACCCGCTCTTCGAATTCCCGGTAGGGTTTGGGTGTGTGGATACCCATGCGGTCTTCCTGCTCCAGCAGCCATTGCACCACGGCGTGATTGACCTTGCGCGACGTATTGCCCACCTTGGTGGCAGTCACGGCGAAGCTGCCGCCATTGATGTTGTTCATGATGACGTCCACGACCTTCAGGCCGGCGGAGGTCAAAATCTTCTGCACGACGCCTAGTGAGTAATATTCCAGGTGTTCGTGGCAAATGGTGTCGTAGGAGTTGAGGCGCAGCATCGACGGCATGTAGCTCTGCTCGAAATGCCAGACACCATCATCTGCCAAGCACTGCTCGATCTGCCGCGCAAAGGCGATCGGGTCTTCCAAGTCGTAGAACATCGCGATCGATGTGATGATCTTGGCCGGCTTGTTCATGGCGGACTTGTAAGCCGCTGCCGAGAAAAAATCCGGCACCAGTTTTATATCTGCCGGGTAATACTGGGCGAACTTCTTGCCCGTCGGATCGATGCCGATGCGCTGAAGATCCTTGCGCTCATAAGCCTTGAGCGTGGTGCAGTCATTGCTGCCGATATCTAGCACCGCATCGCCAGTAGTCAGTGGTACCAAGCGCTCCAGATAGCGCACCTTGCTCGTCAGGTGATCCACCATGGACTGGTTCAGGCCCGAGCGATAACCATAGTTTTCGCCATACATTTCCGACGATTCGTAGCTGTGCTTGAGTTGCAGCAAGCCGCTGTCAGGCGACCACACCAGTTCCAGCGGACCGTTGGTGACAGGCTCGGACGCGCTGCGGGGGAAAACCCCGGTCAGAGCCTGATGCCCAAGATTCAGCACGGAAACCAGATTGCTGCTCTTGCCGACCCGACATTGGGTGATTTCATGATAGTTCAGCATGTTTGCCTTTTTAATCAATATGAGTAGAGTTCGTCACGCAATGCGACTCAACATTTGGTCAAGCCGTTCAAAGTCCTTTTGAGGCGCATGCCGGTTTTGCAGGTCCCGCCGGACGGTATTTGCCCAATCCGGCTCGACTTCGGTTTTGATGACGCGGCGGAGATGTCGCGCCTCCATCGATTCGGCACCGAAAATCGATTCGATGATATCAAGCAGACCGTCGATCTGAATGCCTAGACGGGAGAGCATGCCGTCTTTTGAGAAACTGTCGTTGCCGCCACGCCTGTTCAGCAGAACTTCGTGGAGATAGGCAAGCCTGAATGGCTCGTCCATCAGCGACCATAAACGCCCTATGTGCGCCCAGTTGGAACCGTTGAACGACGGCGTAAGCCTACCTTGAAACCAACGTTGGCGTTTGATTACCAGTCCACCCATGAACGATAGGAATGCCTCGGACGTGCGTGCGGCCTCGAGATATGCGCTTCTTTCATCGCCATTCTGAAGATCGAAGACTTTGTTTGTTTTGATCGACAGAACGGGCCAGTCTTTGAGCACCGTCATATCGACGGTGCATTCGTTGTGCCGACTCAGGACGAGATCGGGTTGCCAGCGTCTCAGCGTGTTCAAGACCTTTTCAATGGCTCCCGGCAGCATCACGTCATCGCCGGAGAAAAGCCAGCAATAGGGCGTGCTTGCAAGTTCGACGCAGCGTGCCATGTCTGCGTCAATGCCGCCTTTTTTCAAGGCGCGCACATACCGGAAGTTCGGGTAGTGCCTGGCATAGCTGCGCGCGACGTGTGGTGTGTTGTCCGTTGATCCGCCATCAAACACAAGCACTTCGATCTTTTCAGCAAGTGTTTGATCGAGAATGCTATCCAGCGTCTGCGGCAGAAAGGCCCCGAAGTTATGCACGGGGATGGCGATGGACAGCAGCCGGTCCTCAGATGCGGCGCTCATTGCATTGCAGCTTTCAGGATATCCATGGAGGTTTTGGCCAAGGGATGGTTCTGCCCCTGCGCCTTGGCATAAATCGTTTCCAGTTGCGGATAGAGTGTCCGGAACTCGTTCAGATGTCGCGAGCGACGGATGAAACGTGTCACGTCAAAAGATGCGAAAGAGGAAAGATCGTATTCCGACTCGAAGAGGATTTTGAAGAAACCCGGAACCATCTGCAGCGTGTGCCGCCGCCAGCGATCAGCCTGCTCTTGCGCAACCCCTTTTAGCTCAGCCAGGTCGTACACCTCGGGAAGTCGTTCCAAGATCCACAAGGGCGCGTACTTGCCCCAGGAGACGTTCATATTGATCGTTATCTGGGGCTCGTTGATCCAGTATCCCGGCAGATCCATCATGTACGACAAGATGTACTTCGACGATGGCACGCAGGTCTGCAGGTTCGAGAACGGCGCTCCACTGGTGTCCTGATTGAAGATCTTCTGAGCATGTTTCCGCTTCACAACGAAGGTGTAGATCGCCGTGTAGAAGTTCTCATTGAATGCGGAGATGTCTTGCACCTTGCCCGGTCCTGATGCATCGCCTTGCGAGATCTTGAGGGCCGCTGCGAAATAGCGATCCAGCTTGTCAATTGATGGAGGAACCGGCTCGGGGGTGTAAGCGTAATTGACGTTGATGAGATCCGGCGCATCTTTCTCGATGACACCAAGCACACGTTCCAGCGCACCCTGATGTAGAAGATCGTCGTCACCTAAAAGCCAAACATAAGCGCCACGCGCATGGGCAACTGTCTGCGGCAGATTGCCGAGCATCCCGATGTTGGCAGTGTTCCGATAGTAGAAGAAATTCTTGTGGGTAAAGAACCGGGCCGCAATCTCTGGAGTCTTGTCCTCAGAACAGTTATCGCAAACGATGATCTCAATTTTGTCTCGGACCGCCTGCGAGACGCGCATCAAATTTTCCAGATTAACGGCAAGCCAGTCCGCGCGGTTGTATGTGGTAATACAGATTGATATTGTCGGCTGGGCGGGAAGTTCATAACTCGCAATGGGCGGTGTTTGCAGTCGTGAATTCGAATTCGGTTTCAGATTCGCGGCCCGGATGCAGGCCGAAATCTCGGCCGCGTATTCATCCCATGTCTTGAAGTGGCAGTCGAGAATTTCGTCCTTGAGTTGTTTCGCGCGATCTGGGTCGTTTGCCAAGCGCACAATCGCATTGCTCATGTCTTCGACACTTCGCACGTCAATAGTTTCGCAGCCGCCATGTGCGGCCAGTTCGCCCATCTGACCGCTTGCCGAGCAGATGCACGGGACGTCGAACCACAGGCTTTCAACGATAGGCATGCCGAATCCTTCTTCGAAAGAAGGAAAGACAGTGAAATCGGCCTGCTCGAATTGTTCCTTCAGGAGCGCATCGGTTGCCTTCTTGATCCAAGTGATGCTCTTGCTGTTGCCGATGAGCGCGGTGATTTTTCCTGGCAAATCCTTGTCGAACGATTCGTCGCCGCCCACAATTGTCAGCCGCAGCTTGCGAGTCGACTTCTTTTCCGCTTCAAAAAAAGCACGAATCAGTGTCTCGTGGTTCTTGCGTGGTTCGACTGTTCCGACGGCGAGGATATTGCAAGGCTTGTCAGCATCGAAAGCTGTTTCCCTCGTTGTTGCCCGCGCCTCTGGAAACTCGAATGGAAGGGCGACCGTCTTGACGCGTGTTTCGATCGACAAGCCGCGACAGGCGCTTGTGCCGAGATAGTCGATGAAGTCTCTGGCGCTCGTGCCAGATATTGGAAGGATGAAATCCATCCTGTCCAGCAGTTCCATGTAGTCCATGTGGGCGCTGGCAAAGTGGGGCGGATAGAGGGCTGAAAGCTTGTAGGGGATAGCGTCGTAAAAAACGGCGGCACAGCGGACAGCTCTTTCCTTGAAGAAAGTGAGCACTCGTTCTTGAATTTCGAGCGGCCGATTGAGTGGTAACTCCACCATCAGATAGGCGGCTTCCGCCTCAATTTGTGTGCTGGCGAACGACTGGCCCCAACTGTCCGGCTCGGGACCATTCCAGTGCGCTAGGTAGTCCAAATCTTTCCTGGAGGCCAAGACAATGGAATTACTGTGCTCGTCCCATTTGATCGGCACCAGCCTGTGCCCTTGTTTCATTAGATGCTTGGCGAGCTGGCGAGTGACCCGCTGGATGCCGGTATTGCTGCTGGCCGCCAAGGTGGCGTCAACCCAGTAGTAGATGGGCCCTTCGGCGGGTTTGCCAAACTGCAGTTTGTCCATGTCAGCGCACAGGCCACCGGCATACTCGAACCATGACTTCACTGGGCGCCGCATGATTTCGTCTATCTTTGCGCGATAGAGACTCTCATCTTCGATCAGTGCAGTGATCGCGGACAGGAGTGCATCAACACTCTGGGTATCGGCGGCCACGCATCCGCCATTGGCATGGAGCTCGGCCATGGAACTGAAGTTGGCGCAAATGCAAGGCTTGATGTTCCAGAGACTTTCCACGATGGGCAGGCCGAAGCCTTCTTCCAGCGACGGAAATACCGTGAAATCACTATTCACATAAAACTGTTTGATGTCCTCGTCGCTGGCGCCATAGTGAAGTTCGATGTTCGGGTTTTGCGAGGTCTCTCGCTCTATGATTTTCCTGTAGTTTTCGCGAACCATGCCAACGATCTTCAACTTCCACCGAGTGTCTTGATGACTGGCGCAATATCTGTTGAATGCCTTGATCAGCGTGATTTGGTTTTTGCGCTCGTCAATGGTTCCAACGCAAACAATGCTTCGGTCGTTGTCGGAATCGCGGTCAATCCGCCGCGGTGTGTCCATCTCCTCTGCCAGCACGGCAACTGATATGGCAGGCATGTCGGCGTCATCAATCTTGTCGTAACGCTTGTAATAATCGATCAGATGTTCAGCTGAATAGCGCGAGATGGGCCAAATGACGTCTGCGAGCGCAATCGTTGACGTGTAGTCTGCGTGGTTCCGCGCGTTCTCGCCTGCGTCTTCGGTGAGAAAAGGGATGATGTCGTAATAGATCACACCGACCCGCATGCTGAAGTCCCGGGCAAGCTTGATCAGTCTTGATGTCGGGGGATTGGCGTGATGCGTGTGATAGGTGACCTCCGGTATGATTAGCCAATGCTTGCGTGGATGGTCTTGCAAGGCCGTCAGCATGCCCTCGAATACCGCCGGATCATGAAGCCGGTCATTTCCAAAGCTGCCGAACCCCGCTTGTTTGAGAAAGTTCTGCCGCTCGCTGGCATCCAGCGGCGCCAAGCGGAGGGTTGTGGGATCGAGCTTGATCAGAACAACCATCTCGCCATTGCTTTCCAGCATCGGCGCGAGCTTGTGGCACACGCGCTGGACGCCGGTGATCCTGTCAAACGAGGCTGTGTGCTCGACATAAAGCAAAACGACTCGTTGGTTATCACGTACGATGTCTTTGCCCAGTATGCCGTCAGCCAAAGGAGATAAAGCGCTTGTCCGCGTCGCGGACGGATTTGAGATATGCACAAATCGGCGCCGGACAAGCGCCACCTGCATTTTTTGCTTGATGGCCGGAAATCGATTCAGAACCCGCAGCGCCATTGCTTTGAGAAACCGGTTTCTTGCAATGAGCGGATGCAAAAAGAATATCGGCTTCATCGCCGCCAACTTCAGCGTGTGCTTCCAATCGGCGAATGCTTTTTGTGCGGGGCGGGTGAGTTTCTTCAGCAGCGCCTTCGAGCGGGATTTCAGACCCTGTTCGCGCAAGCGGCGGATTTGCAAAGCGCCCCAGCGCATTGGCGCTGTGATGCGCCAAGAGCGGCTTTTGAGCATGGATTCAATTTCAGCGCGAACCTGCTGGGCTTCAGCACGAGCCTGCTGGGCTTCGGCTCGAGCCTGCTGGGCTTCGGCATGCGCCTGCTTTTCGGCCGCGCGCACAAAGCCGTCCAGCACATTTGGTGGGTAGCGCAGCTTGTCAAGCAAGTGCGAATGCTCTTGAGCCACATAGAAACGATTGAGACCATCCGCGTAGGCAAATACGTAATTGGCAGTCAATACCAGTGATTCCCATTGCTGGTGGTCTTCGACTGTCGAATTGGGTGCGATGGCCTCAATAACCAATATCCAAGGGCGGAATCGTTGGAAGTCCATCCCTTCCAGCACGGTTTTTTCAAAGCCTTCCACGTCAATTTTCAGAAAGTGGATGTTGCCAGTCGCGTGTTCCGTGCAAATGTCGGTCAAGGTGCGCACGGGAACTTTGTGCAAGACGCCGTTGTGCCCCGTGGCTTGGTGCTTGGCGATGACTTGCGGATCCAGGGTCGCCCAGCCACGTACATCGCCCTCCCACAACTCCAACTCGCCAGGAGCATTCCCAGCGGCGCAGCGCAGATTGATGTCCCGGGGGCGTTCCCGGGCCAAGTCGGTCCAGTGCGATGCCAGTGGCTCGATATTGACGCCATGCCAGCCGCGCTCGTAAAACGCCTTGGTGATGGAGTCTTCGTGCGGGTCGTTGGCGCCAGCATCAATGTAAAAGCCCTGTGCCACGCCCTTCAGGGCGCGCCAGAGTACGACGTCTTCGAGGTTCTGTGCGAAGGAAACAAAAGTCATGGAGAGCGGGAGATGGAGTCTGCGAGCCGAACTGTTTAACACTCAATTGCGTTGATCATGCAAATCGCTGTGTGCAGGGGATGCAATTTCAGGGGCAAGGGCATTCACTATTTCAGATCTGCGGAGTCACTTCTATTTTCGTATCCAGCCATGCACACCCTGCGAAATGCGACTTGTCGATGTTGACTACATTGAAAATCAGGGCCAGGTCCCGCCATTCATAATTGTTGACGAGATGAGTTTCCGTGCTGACTAGCGCGGTTTGTATCGAATAGGTTCCCGGGCCAAGGTTGGCCGGAAACTGGATGTCAAACAAATGCGTTTGCCCTGCGCGCACGTTGAGCAAAGGCTGCTTTGTCAGATCTGTATTGGTCCCGTAGATCGTTTGCCCCAGCCGGTCTTTGATGCTGTAGCCCAGAATCAGGCGGGGAATGTCCTGTTTGACCTGGACTGTAATACGCAGACGTACTGGCTGGCCCACGCCCACGAATTCGAGTGGCTGCCCTTCAATGTTGGTGATCTGGACTTGCGTGACCACGGCTTCACCGGTCCCGGAGGTGGTTTCCGCTTTGCCATCGCTCCGTTGAATCTGTTGCACACGTTGGCTCTGATGAGCTGCCAGCATCGCGTTGTAGTAATCCATCACTTCTTCTGGCTTGCTTTCCATCGCGATACCGCCTTTGTTGAGCAGGATGGCGCGGTCGCACACGCTCTGAATGGCCTGTTTGTCGTGACTCACCAGCAGGAGGGTCGTGCCTTGCTTGCGAAACTCGCGGATGCGGTCGAAGCTCTTGTGCTGAAAGAAGGCGTCACCAACTGAGAGGGCTTCGTCGACGATCAGGATGTCGGGCCGTATGGCGGTTGCTACGGCAAAGGCCAGCCGTACCTGCATGCCGCTGCTGTAAACGCGCACAGGCTGATCCATATAGTCGCCGACTTCGGCGAAGGCTTCGATATCCGGCATCAGGCGCTGGAGTCCTTCTGCGCCATAGCCCAGCAACTGCCCTGCCATGATGGCGTTTTGCCGCCCGGTGAAGTCCGGGTGGAAGCCCATGCCAAGTTCTAGTAGTGCGGCTACACGGCCCGTCATCCGCACGCTGCCAGTGGTGGGCTGGGTGGTGCCGGCGAGCATCTTGAGCAGCGTGCTTTTGCCTGCGCCGTTGATGCCGATGATGCCCACGGCTTCGCCAGGTTGGACGTTGAAGCTAACGTCTTGCAGCACCCAATGCAATTGGTGGCGTGGTTTGTCGCGCGGGTCCAGCCATTCGGCCGCGCGATGCCAGCGGCGCGTGTACTGTTTATATGCCTTGCCAAGGCGGGTCACGGTGATGTAGCCCATTACAGTTCGTCCGTCATTTCGCCCGCGCGCTTGCGATAGAGCTGCAAGCCAAGAACGCAAAAGAAAAAGGCCGCAAACGCGGGCCACCAGAGACTGGGCCAGTGAGGCCACTGGCCGGTGACCAGAATGCACTGGAAGGCGGCCATGACCGGTGTCAGCGGGTTGAGGTTCAGCCAGGGCTGGGCCCAGGCGGGCAGGATGCTGAGGGGGTAGACGATGGGGGTGAGCCAAAACCAGAAGGTCAGCATCAAGCCAAATAAATGGCCGACGTCGCGAAAGAAAACATTTAGCACGCCCAGTGTGACGCCCAGACCGATGGCGAAAACGACGAGCAAGGCCAGCAATGGAAAGAGTGCCAGGCTGGGCCAACCTGGGAAGTTACCTGTAAGTAGCAAAAAGAGGGCGAACAGGCCAAAGACAATTGCGAAATTGACGCTGGCGTTGAGGACGACAATGACGGGTAGGGCAAGGCGCGGGAAACTCACTTTCTTGAGCATGTTCGCGTGCTCAATAAAAGTGATAAGTCCACGACTTGCGATTTCGGTGAACAGACCCCAGGTGAGGAGGCCCGCACACAGATAGATGCTGTACCCGAAAGTGTTTTCTATCCCGGGTAGCTTGGCGCGCATGACATTAGCGAATATGACGGTATAAACCGTGATCATTGCCAGAGGATTGATGATGACCCAGCTCATCCCCAATACGGAATGCCGGTACTTGAGCTGAAACTCACGCTGGACGCTGCCGAGGATGAAGCCGCGATATCCCCATAGGATTCGAAATAATGTCATGAAAACGGAAAGAGGCGAACGAACTATTTCCCGGCAGGCAGTTCCGTGCGACCGTACTTATCCGCGAGGCGGACGATGTCGTCCTCCCCCAGATAGCTGCCGCACTGGACTTCAATCAATACCAACTCGTCGTCACCAATGTTGGTGAGGCGATGTTTCTCCTTGAGTGGGATGTATCGGTATTGGCCGGGCACGGTGAGGTGTTCCAAGTCGCCGATTTGCACGATGGCCGTTCCTTGCACCACCACCCAGTGTTCCGCGCGTTGGTGGTGGTATTGCAGGCTGAGCGACTGGCCGGAGCGAACCGTGATCCGTTTGACCTTGTAGCCCGTTTCTTCTTTGAGCGTGGCATAGGTACCCCATGGGCGATGCACGATGGCGGGAAGTTGCGTACAGCTTTGCTGGCGGGCTTTGAGTGCGTCCACCACAGACTTGACCTTCTGCGCTGCGTCTTTGTGAGTGACCAGCAGGGCATCGGGTGTGTCTACGATAACCAGATCGCGAATGCCGACTGTCGCGACGATTTTGGGGCCATGGCTTTCCACGTGCACATGGGTGCCGCTGGTGTCCACGCCTATGTATTCTGTGCCACGAGCGCAGTTCAAGGTGTTGCCACTAGGGTCCGGTGGAATGGCCTGTGCCACTGCAGGCCAGCTTCCGACATCACTCCAGCCGAATTTTGCAGGAACCAGGGTGACATTGCGTGCGCGCTCCATCACGGCGTAGTCGATGCTGATGTCGGGCAGTTGTGCGAAGGCCTGGGCATCGAAGCAACTGGCGTCGCCGTGGGTGCTGGCATGGCCCCAAGTGTGTTCTGCGGCCTGTAGCACCTCTGGGCTGTGTTCTCTCAGGGCTTGCAATATAGCGCCAGCACTGAAGCAAAACATGCCGCTGTTCCAGTAATAACGACCCGTTGCCAGGTATTCCTGCGCGGTTTGCTGGTCGGGCTTTTCGACAAAGCGCAGAGCCGCCTGAGTTTGTGGGCCGAGCTGTGCAACTTCGATGTAGCCGAAGCCAGTTTCCGGGTTGGTCGGGCGGATGCCAAAGACGACCAGTTCACCTTTTTGGGCATGGTGAACAGCTTCGAGCGCGCAGGCAACGAAAGCCTCGGTGTCCGGGATCAGGTGATCCGCCGGCAGCACCAGCATGATGGTTTCGGGGCCATGCATCGTTGCGCAGGCCAGCGCAGCCAGGGCTATAGCGGGTGCGGTATTGCGTCCTTGTGGTTCCAGCAGGTAGTGAGCAGCCGGCTGCGCGTCCATGTCGGCGATCAGGCTACGGGTCAGGAATAGATAATCCTGATTTGTCACTATCAAGGTGTCATTGGCGCCGCAATGCTGGCCACGTTCTAGCGCTTGTGTCAACAAAGGACTGCCACCTAGCGGCATGAATGGTTTGGGCAATGATTGGCGCGAAACAGGCCACAAGCGGGTACCCGCCCCGCCTGAAAGTACGACTGAAACGAGCTGCATGGGTTCTGTTCGGGTGACAGGCCGAAGGATGTCTCTAGGAATATTGCTGCAATGCCATAGCCGGGGGATTCTACCCGCAGCGAAAACGCCCCCAGGAGAGGGCTCCATGTGACGGATCCGGGACTACACTGCCGGATTCGTTGAGGACTCACTGGGGAGTGACGGCGCATTGGGCGACGGCGTTCCGGGATGCAGTGCAAGAGGTGGAATGTGAATATTCTTTTGACAGGGGGCAATGGCTATATTGGTAGCCACGCGGCCGTGGCATTGAGTCAGGCTGGCCACGAAGTGGTGCTTTTCGATAACCTTTGCAACAGTCGTGCAGATGTGCCCGGGCGGCTGGGCCGGATCTTCGGTCGTGCCCCATCCCTTGTGCGGGGTGACGTCCGCGACACTGATCTGCTTAGGAAAACGTTATGCCAGTATCGTGTTGATGCCGTGCTGCATTTTGCGGGACTGAAGGCGGTGGGTGAATCCGTGGGCATGCCGTTGGCCTACTACGACAACAATGTCTCGGGCGCGCTAAGTCTTTTGCGTGCCATGCAGCAGGGTGGCGTGCGCACTCTGGTTTTTAGTTCGAGTGCAACGGTATATGGTGAGCCTCGGTATTTGCCTATGGACGAGCAACATCCTACCGGCGCAACCAATCCGTACGGGCGTAGCAAGCTCCACGTTGAGGAAGTGTTGGCTGATTTGGCGGCATCGGATGCCGATTGGCGCATTGCTTGCTTGCGTTATTTCAACCCGGTTGGTGCTCATGAATCAAGCATGATTGGAGAGGATCCAAATGGTACGCCGAACAACTTGATGCCGTTCATTTCACAGGTGGCTGTGGGGCGCCGCTCTCAATTGAGAGTGTTTGGGGGTGACTATGACACCCACGATGGAACGGGAGTGCGTGATTTCATTCATGTCATGGACTTGGCGGAAGGGCATTTGGCTGCCTTGGAGTTCTTAGGCACTAACTCAGGGTGGCATGCATTCAATCTGGGTGCTGGACGTGGAAGTAGCGTACTCGAGTTGGTGCGCGCTTTCGAGCAGGCCAGTGGGCGCAAGATTCCTTACGTGATCGTGGATCGTCGGCCGGGGGATGTCGCATCGACCTACGCCAAGGTAGACAAGGCGCGGCAGATGTTGGGCTGGCAAGCTCGGCGTGGATTGGTTGATATGTGTTCTAGCGTCTGGCGTTGGCAGCAGAATGAAGTTGAACATAAAAAAGAGAGCATTTGATTTTGTCTTTTTTTCCTGTGATTACGCGCTCCCGGGGAGTTCAGATGGTTCGCTTGCTTGCATTGCTGGTTGGCGATGTGGGTGCTTTTTTATTGGCATGGGGGCTGGCGGTTGCGGGGGCCGTCTTGTTGGAGCGTGGGGTGTGGCACCAGCTTTGGCCCTTCAACAGCCCAGTCGGCAGTCTCTTTGTCCTGGGTGCGTTGGCTGCACTTGGCGTATTTGCCTTTTTGGGGCAGTACACAAAGCGCGCTGCTTTTTGGGATGAGGTGAGCATCGTCTGGCGCAGCTTGGCCATCGTGGCCTTGGGTAGCTTCGCGCTGAGTTTTTTCGCTCAAGTGGCCTATACACGGACGCAATTCCTGCTGGCATGGGTGCTCGCATTCCTGTTAATCCCGATGGCCCGGCTCGCTATGCGTGAGATGCTGCTGTTGAGCGGCCAGTGGCGCTTGCGTGCCCTTGTAGTTGGCCAGGGCATTAATGCGGATGAGGCACGCTTGGCCATCCTGCAGGAGCGGCATCTCGGTCTTGAGGTCGTAGCCACTGTGGGTGAAATGACATCAGATGTCGCTTTGCAAGCACAGGCACTTGAGTGCAGCACCGTCATCATCGCACCACAGAATTTTGAATCTCCTCGTCCGCGGGTCTTGGCGGAAGTACTAACGACAACGCACCGCTTCGATGTGCTGCTCGCGCCGCCGCTTTGGGGTTTGCCGGTGCACGGCATGCAGATTCAGTCTTTCGTGAGTAGTGATGCCGTTTTCCTCCGTTTACAGCAAAACCTGCTCAAGCGACGAGCCATCTGGACCAAGAGAGTGGCGGATGTCATCGGGGCGTCCTTGGCGCTGTTGCTGTTCTCGCCTTTGATGCTTTGGGCGGCGCTACGCATCTGGCTGGAAGATGGTCGGCCTATCTTCTATCGCCAAATGCGGATTGGTGAAGGTGGCCATGAGTTCGGCTTCTATAAGTTTCGCAGCATGGTTCGAGATGCTGACCAAGCGCTGGAGCTTTGGCGGACTGACCATCCAGAGCTATATGCGAAGTATCAAAAGAATTTCAAGCTGGCTGACGATCCGCGTTTGTTGCGATGTGGGAAATGGTTGCGGCGCATGAGTATTGATGAATTGCCGCAGTTGTGGAATGTGTTGCGCGGCGAGATGAGCATGGTGGGGCCGCGTCCCTTTCTGCATCGTGAGCTGGAACGCGTCACACCTGAGGCCATTGCATCCTACAAGAGCGTGAAGCCAGGGATTACCGGTTTGTGGCAGGTCAGCGGACGCAGCAACGCCGCTTTCGAGCAACGCCTCGCCCTGGACAATTGGTACGTCCGCAACTGGTCGCTGTGGCTCGATTTTGTCATTTTGATGAAAACCGTACGGGTGGTTCTTACTGGACGCGGCGCACTTTGAGAGATGCTTGTCTCACCGCAGAATGATCGCAGTACCATCCGCGTCGTCTGCCTCACTTGTTTCTGTCATGTCTTCATCCTCCGTCTTTTCGTCGCAGAACAAAGCCGCCATCCTGGCCCAGGCCCTGCCCTACATCCGCCAGTTCCATGGCAAGACCATGGTCATCAAGTACGGTGGCAACGCGATGACGGAGCCTGCGCTGCAGCGGGCCTTCGCGGAAGACGTGGTGTTGCTCAAGCTGGTGGGCATCAACCCCGTGGTGGTGCATGGCGGTGGGCCTCAGATCGAGACGGCGTTGAAGCGCCTGGGCAAGAAGGGTGAGTTCGTCCAGGGCATGCGCGTGACCGACGCCGAGACCATGGAGGTCGTGGAATGGGTGCTTGCCGGCGAGGTGCAGCAGGACATCGTGGGCCTGATCAACCAGGCGGGCGGCAAGGCCGTGGGCCTGACGGGGCGTGACGGCGGCATGATCCGCGCGAAAACCTTGAACCCCGAACTGGGCCAGGTCGGCGACATCACCGCCATCGATCCCTCGGTCGTCAAGGCCCTGCAAGACGATCAGTTCATCCCGGTGATCAGTCCCATCGGTTTTGGCGAAGCCAACGAGAGCTACAACATCAACGCCGACGTGGTGGCGGCCAGGTTGGCCATGGTGTTGCAGGCCGAGAAATTGCTGATGTTGTCCAACATTCCCGGCGTGCTGGACAAGCAGGGCCAATTGCTGACCGAACTGACCATGAAACGCATCGACGAGTTGACCGCCGACGGCACCATTTCGGGCGGCATGATCCCGAAGATCGCGGGCGCGGTGGACGCGGCCCGCAGCGGCGTGAATGCCGTGCACATCATCGACGGCCGGGTGCCCCATGCCATGCTGTTGGAAATCCTGACCGGTGATGCCTACGGCACCATGATCCGTTCGCATTGAGGGCCCGGGGGATGGAGATTCCTGTCCATCCTGAATTACCGCTGCCGAATGTTGGACAATGGCCCGTACCGCTCAACACTGATTCTCCGCACCGAATGTCCGACGCCGACCTTCCCTCCGCCGCCGAACCTCCCGCCACGGACGCCCCCGAGTTGGAGGCTGGTGCGGAGGCCGCCCCGGCCCGCAAACGCCCCAAGCCGGGCGAGCGGCGCATCCAAATCCTGCAGGCGTTGGCTTCCATGCTGGAACAACCCGGCGCCGAGCGCATCACCACCGCCGCCCTGGCAGCCCGGCTGGAAGTGAGCGAGGCCGCCCTTTACCGCCATTTCGCCAGCAAGGCACAGATGTTCGAGGGGCTGATCGAATTCATCGAGCAGTCCGTGTTCACCTTGGCCAACCAGATTGCCGAGCGCGAATCCCAGGCTACCGACCCCAGCGCGGGCCTGCGCCAGGCCGCGGCGGTCGTGACCATGCTGCTGCAGTTCGCCGAGAAGAACCCCGGCATGGTGCGGGTGATGGTGGGTGACGCCCTGGTCTACGAGAACGAGCGCCTGCAGCAGCGCATGAACCAGTTTTTCGACAAGATCGAAACCCTGCTCAAGCAAGGCCTGCGCTTTGGCGGGGCGGCAGACGCCTCCACGCCCTCGGCCGATGCCCAGGTGCAGGCTTCTGTGTTGACGGCCTTCGTGGTGGGGCGTCTGCAGCGTTTTGCCCGCTCAGGCTTTCGCCGTCCGCCCACGGAATTCCTGGACGACAGCCTGGCGCAAATGCTGCGCTGAGGCCGACGCGCGGCGGACACCTGCGCGCCGCCCTGTGCCCCTTCCAGGCGAGACTGCACCCCGTCGGGGCATGGGCTGAGGCCCTGGCACCCGTGGGGCATGACAAGGCCCGGAACGACCAACAACAAGTAGGAGACCGCCATGAAACTCGTTCGCTACGGCAAGCCCGGCCAGGAAAAGCCTGGCCTGATCGATGCCGAAGGCAAGCTGCGCTCGCTCGCCGGGGTGTTGCCTGACATCGGGCCCGCGCAACTGTCGGACGCAGCGCTGAACAAGCTGCAAAAACTGAAGGCCGACAAACTCCCGCTCGTTCGCGGCAAGGTCCGCTATGGCTCACCGGTCGCCGGGACGCCCAAGTTCATCGCCATCGGTTTGAACTACAGCGACCATGCCAAGGAAGCGGGCATGCCCATTCCGGCCGAACCCATCGTCTTCACCAAGGCCATCAGCTGTATCCAGGGGCCCGACGATGACGTGATGCTGCCCAAGGGCAGCCAGAAGGGTGACTGGGAGGTGGAACTGGGCGTGGTCATCGGCAAGACCGCGCGCCATGTCACGCAGAAGGCTGCGCTGGACCACGTTGCGGGCTACGTGCTGGCCAACGACGTGAGCGAACGCGCCTTCCAGTTGGAGCGCGGCGGTCAGTGGGACAAAGGCAAGGGTTGCGACACCTTCGGCCCCTTGGGGCCCTGGCTGGTGACGAAAGACGAGATCCCGAACCCGCAAAAGCTGGCCATGTGGCTGGACGTCAACGGCCAGCGCATGCAGACCGGCAACACCCGCACCATGATCTTCAGCGTGGCCAAGATCATCAGCCACCTCAGCGAATACATGACGCTCACCCCCGGTGACGTGGTCATCACCGGCACACCGCCCGGCGTGGGCATGGGCATGAAGCCACAGCGCTTCCTGCGGCCCGGCGACGTGATGACGCTGGGCATCGAGGGCCTGGGCACGCAGACCCAGCGCGTCGTCGCCTTCAAGCGCTGATTTCCCGCCGGTGGCCGCTTGCCGTCGGCGCTGGCTCAGGCCTCAGGTACGCCCAGACGCCGTTGTGCTGCGGCGTTCAGGCTGCGCCAGAGCGCGAAGGCGAGGACCAGCACGGCCAGCACCGCCATCAGGGCCAGCAACACGGGGTGTCGGGACAGCGGGTACCACACCGCCGTCCAGAAAGGCAGTTCACCCGTCGTGTAACCCTTCGGGGCCGGGATGCTGTCGGCAGCCGTGCCTTCACGGCCCGGCAGCAGCACGGCGCCACCGTGCAATGCGTAGACGGCCCCGTCCTGGTCCAGCAAGTCGAGCACCTGGGTCAGGGACTCGGGGGTGGTCGCGGTCACGGCCACCACGCTGCGTCGCGGTGTCAGGGGCGATTCAAAACCCAGCACGGCCGCCTGGAACTCGTGCCGTTCCGCCAGCAGCGGTTCCCAGGTCTTGTGCCAGCTTTGCAGCAGCGGCAGCCGCTGGGGCGTGCCGACCATCAACAGATCACGGTCCCGCAGCGGGCCGAGCTCGCCTTGCCGATGGCCGCGCATCACCTGCAGCCGTGTGGCGGGGTAGCCCGTGGTTTCGCCCATGCGCGCCAACAAGGCCAGCAGCACCTCGATTTCTCGCGGGGCGGGCGTTTCGGGCAGCAGGGCCACGGTCTGACCGAGGTCCGCGTGGATCGTGAAGGGAAAACCGGACGTGGCGAAGTAGCCCAGGTGGGGCATCTCGGCGTAGTGCGGGTGGCCTGAGAAATCGATGCGCGAATCCGCATCGATCAGGGCGCGCAGGCTGCCTGGCCGTGCCTCGCCACAGCCGAGATCGGCGGCGCCCCCAAAGTCAAAGACGTAGTCCAGCTGGTTGCGGCTGCCGAGCTTGAAGGCGGGAATCAGCAATTCCCGGCTGTCGCCCATCAGTCCCGCGTCCAGCAGCGGCAGCACCACGCGCGCGCTGGTACCGCCCCGGCCACTGGCGCTCAGCCGCATGGTCTGCACGGCTTCGCCGTTGATGCGCAGGGTCACCTGGGCTTCCCGGCCCTCCCGGGCCGAACTGCCGCCCTCCAGCCCTGGAGGGGTGTAGCGCAACTTCAGGTCCACCGGCACACCGCGGCTGCGCCAGGTGAAGAGGTCGGGCGGAAGGCGCAGACTCAAGGCCACCGGGGGCGGCGACTGGCCCTGCACCTGCAGTTGTGCCGGGTTGTCCACCAACTCGCCAAAGCGCATGGGCCGGTCCAGGCGGACCCAGTTCGGGGCGTCGTAAGCTTGCCTGGGGGGGGCATCCTGGGGGGTATGCACCCGGGCCTGCGCACCGGACAGCCCCCCCGATCCCAAGGCCAGCGCCTGGGCCGCCCGCGCCAGATCCGCGTCGTCCCGCCCGCCGATCAGCAGCAGCTTGGCCAGAGGCTCAGTGGGATGGTCCAGCACCCGCAGCTCCGGGCCGCTGAAGGGCGGCAACTGGGCGAGCGCGGCGGGGCGTTCACGGTTGGTGGCGAAGACCACGGCATGCCCGGTGGGCAGTTCGTCCACGTGAACGGGAAAGCGCGGTCGGTGCCATGGGGCCAGCATCCCGAACCAGGAGGCCGTGATGCCTGCCGCACGCAAGACCGTGTCGGACGGCGCGGCCGCGAAGACGAAAGGCAGGGACACAGGCCCAACGTCGGCGCGGTCCAGGAAGGGCTCGGGCAACAGGCCCAGATCGTTGGGCAGGCTGCGCCGCCGCACCGTCAGACGCACCGCGCTGTCCGCGGCGATGTCCGCCCAGGGTTCGTCCGGCGCGGGGGAGTGGGCCGAGCCCTGGTCCGGCCTGGGACTGCCGGGCGCGGGGCATGACGCCGTCGCATCTGCGTCGGCCACCAGCTCCAACCTCAGCTGGTTGTAACGCTGCAGCGCGGTCGGATCGAGAGCAATGTCCTGGGTCCGCAGCGCGGCGGTCTGTCCACTGCCCTTGTGCTTGTTGCTGGGGCCTGCCCCGTCACGCGGCATCGGCACGGTGGCCACGACCTCGCCGTTGAGCAGCACACGCAGGTGCGTCAGCGAGGGGGACAGGCCGGGCGCGAAGGCGTAACTCAGGCGGGCGCTGGCCTGGGTCACGGTCTCGTCCGCCCGCAGGCTGAAGTCCAGGGGCGGTGCCGCGAAGCCGGGGCGCAGCCTGAGCGCTGGCGACGCGGACGACCCAGAGCCCGGATGCGCGGAAGCGACAGCATGGGGCCAGCGGATCACGCGGGTCTGCGCCGATGCCGGTGGCTGGCCTGACCGTTCAGCGGGCACCGGAGTAGCTTGGCCCGTCAGCGCCAGGGTGGCGAGCAGCATCGTCAGCAAGCGCTTCAGCCGCTGCTCAGGGCGCATAGTCTTGCCAGGCTTGACCCGCGCGCTGGATGAGGTAGTGCGTGGCATGGCCGGCGGTTTCCGCGCCTGTGCTGTCCCCGCCATGGCCATCGGGCAAGGCCATGACGACCGTGCCCTCGTGGTCCGCCACGTAGCGGGTGGAGGGCAGTTGGGCGGTGTAGTCGGACATGCGGAAGCGGGCCGGAGTGTCGGATGCCGTCCCCGCCTCGAAGGGCGGGCGGGTCATCACATGCGCCAGCAACTGTGAAAGAGCGAGGTAGCTGCTGGGTGCGTCGATGCGCGCGCCATCGCCGTCACGCTGGGCCCCAATGATTTTCACGCCCACCGGGACGGTGGTGATGCTGGGCGTGGGAATCTCACGCAGCCCGGCGATCTGGAACTTGTCGCCGCGCAGTGCCGCGCCGTGTTCAGGCACCAGCACGACCACGGCGCGGCGGCCGCTTTGTTCGAGCAGGCTCAGGAAGGCGTTGATGTCGTCGAACAGCTTGCCCGCTCGCACTCGGTAGCTCGACACCGCATCGAGCTTGCCGCCGGAAACCAGCTTGTTGCCATCGTGCAGGCTGATGGTGTTGTAGTAGAGCGCCGAGCGGTCCTGGGCGGTCTGGCCCGGGTCCTGCTGCCGACGCGCGTCCAGCCAGCGTGTCAGGACCGCCAGGTCGTCGTGGATGGGGGAGTTGTCGAAGCCTCGCTGAGGGATGGGCACGCCGGCCAGAGACAGGGGCTGCGCGTTCAGGCCCTGGCGGCGCAACACGGGCAGGAAGTCGTCAAAGTGACCGTCATGGTTCATCGCCAGCTCAGGCGTGTAGCCGGCGCGCTTGAGGTTGGGGAACAGATAACACTGGTCGCTGGCTGGGTCGTACAAACCGTGATGCGAGGTTTGTCCGCACAGGGCGCGCTGAATGCGGATGGCCGAGGGACCGCTGTACGAGGCCGCGGAATTGAATTGCGTGAACAGCGCGTCGAAGCGTGACCACAAGGGGTGTTGGTCGAGTCCGGCGAGGCGCAGGTCGTCCCACGACAGCGAGCAGACATGCAGGAAGACGATGTCGAACGGCGCTTGCGCCGCAGTCGACGCCGCGTCGGGCAGGCGCACCGCGCGTTGCGCCTCGGCCGCGTAGAACTCGCGCAGCAGGGCGTCCGGGTCGAGCGGGCCCCGTGCTGGCTCCGCGCTCTGCGCGGCCATGGCCGGCGGAGGGCTGCCGGGCATCAGTGCCTGGACATGGGGCGCGAGCGCCAGCCCGATCAATCCCGCCATCACCAGCACGCCCGTGCGCAGGTAGGGCGCCACGACACGGTGCGCGGCCCAGGCCAACACCAGCAGCGCGATCACCTGCCCATTCACGAAGCGTCCGGCCAGTTCCAGCAGGTACTCGGCGCTGAAGTCGCTCAGCAGCGTGGCTTGTGACCACAGGCGTGAGAACGGTGGCAGCCAGGAGTCGTGGTAGAGCAGGGCGGCCGCCACCGGCAGCGCGAGCCCGTTGCGCACGCGCCGCCAGGCGGGCTGCACAGGCACCAGCAGGGCGGCGGCGAAAGCCAGGTTCTCCAGCGCATGCCAGCCGATCAGCTCGCGCGCGTAGAGCACGAACTTGGCAATGAAATAAAAGCTCCAGCCGCCCAGGTGGATGGGCGCCGCGGGGGTCAGGGCGTTCGAAGCGCGGGGCCCGGAGGACGAACCGGGCTCAGCCATGGCGGCGCGAGGCTGGGTTGGCGGCGCGGGACCGGGGCTGGGGCTGGGCGGGCGCCGGGTCCGGGGTCCAGGCGCGCAAGTGCTGTGGGCGGTAGCGCAGGCGTCGCAGCAGCGCCTTCAAGGCGGCCATCCGCCCGGGCAACTGGTAACCGATCAGGACCCCCAAGGCGAGGAGCAGCAGGGCAACGGTGAAAGTCATGAATGGGTCGAGAGCATGGGGCTGAGATCGGAAGCTGCGAGGCCTTCGGCGTTGTCGCTGGATGAAGTTGCCAACGCCACGGCCGCGCGCGGCTCACGCAGCGTCAGCGGCGCCGGCACCGCGGGCGGTGGTGCGACATACGCTGCCGAGAGTGAGGCGCTGGTGTTGCGTGCGCGGCTGGCGGCGGGGGTCGGCTGGGCAGCGGATTCTTGTGGCGCCGAGCTCACCGTCGACGGACTGGATGCCGCCAGCCCGGGGGCTGAGGCGAGCCGCGCCAGCTCGCCCGTGAGCTCGGGGAACCGCCCGCTCGCGCCGCGGCTGTCGTAGTCACGCAGCGCGTCCTCGATGGCGCGCGGCGAGAGCAGGCGGTCATCGCCCGTGAAGAGTTCTCCAACGGGCAGGGTGAACAGGCGCTTGAGCGTGGCGTCCACGTCGTTCTCGCGGCAGGCGTAGAGGAAGAGGTAGACGCTCGCCGCGTCCGCGCCGCACAGGTCCCCCGCGCGCTTGATCGTGCAGTACCGCAGCGCGTCCAAGGGCTGCAGGCCGTAGGCCAGGGGCAGGCGCACCAGCGCCACCTGCACGCCCAGCACCTGACTCTGGGCCAGCGCGGCCCGCACCGTGCGCGTGAACTCGGCGGGGGGCTGGTAACCGCGTTCCTGCTCTGGCATGCTGGTCTTGAGCGCCTGCTCGTAGCTGGACGGCAGACTGTGCGGGAAGACCTGGCCCTGCACCATGGTGCTCAGGCTCAGAAAGCGCGCGGTGCTGAGTTCGGCCGGGACCACCAGGTTGGCGCCCAGCCGAACGGCCAGAGTCTCCTGGTTGTAGCGCAGTCGGGTGCCGACCTCGCGCACCAGGATCTTCACCCGGGGGCCGCCGCGCTTGCGCAGGCCGTAGATGCAGCGCGCCAAGGGATCGAAGTCGGTCTCGGGCGTGAAGGCCAGCACGAAGGTGGCGGCCACCGCGTCTTCGCCCAGTGCCTGCACCAGGGCGAGGTCGTCGTCGGTGATGCGCCAGCCCGAGGGGGCTTTCTCCTGCGGTGCGAAGACCGAGCCCATGGCGATGAACTGGGCTTCGTCCGCCGCCGGGGGCGGGGTCGTCAGGGCGTTGGAAGCTTGCGTGCCTCGCGGGGGCTCGCAGACTTCCAGGGCGCCTCGGCTTCCTTGGCGCACCGCCACGCTGCGGCTCGCCAGCAGGCCTTCCCGGTGGAACCAGTGAAAAATGCCCAGGGTCGTCGCGCCGTAGCGGCTTTTGAGTTCAGCCAGGCCCGCGACGACATGGACCATGGGCCTGAGGGCCGACAAGGCCCGAGCGTGCTCACGGAACAGCAGAACCACGGCGCGGTCCTCTTGCTCGGCGCAGGTGCGCCAAAAGCGCAGCGTGGCTTCGTCGAGCGCTGGGAACAGGGTGTCCATGCCGTTGATCACCAGCAGCTGGGCCCGTCGGCCCGTCTTGCGTTCCAGATACGTCAAATCCTGTACCAGGCCGTGTGCGTGGGCGAGGTTCGCGGCAGGGGTGGGCGGGGTGGCCGACCGCGCTGGTGGCACGGTTTCAAATACAGCAAGGCTCTTGCGGCGTAGGGCCTCATGTGCTTTTGTTTGCAGGCCAGATTGCGCGAGGTGTTCGGCCATGCCCGGCGCCGAAATCAAGGTGGCGGCTGCCCCTTTTTCAGAGGCGTCGAGCAGCGTTTGCCACAGCAACGCGGCGGATGGCGCATCGTCCTCGCCCACGATGGCATACACCTTGCCCGTCTCCATGTGGAGTGCCGGTGCCAGATTCTGGATACTCAAACCGTAGACGGAATGAGGACTAATTGTTACAGCCATCGATTCATTTGTAACATAATCTGGTATTCCCTAGGTAGATTGCTCCATTTCCCATGGCGGTTCCGACTCGAAATTCCGAAACCCGCGCTGCGTCCGGTCTACCGGGCAGCGACGTCACGGCCCTGTTCGCCCACGTCGGCGCGGCATCGCGATCAGCGGACTACCAAGAGCTGGTGCGTGACGAAGCCGCCCAGGCCGCGGCGGGCCGCTGGCCCTTGCTGGCGGAGATCGTCGGTCAGTCGTGCGGACGGTCGCGCGCGCCTTGAGCCAGGAATCAGGCCAACACGTGCGCTTGGTCGCGGTCATGGGCGCCACGGGCGGTGCGGGCGCCACCACGGTGGCGGCCCATTTGGCCTGCGCGCTGGCCTTGCAGAAGCGCCCCGTCCTGGCCATCGATCTGTCCCCAGCCAATGCCCTGCGCCTGTTCTATGGCATGGAGTGGGCCGAGGAGCAGGGCTGGGCCCGGCAATTGCTGGCGGAGCAGGCCTGGCACGACGCCGCCTGGCGTGACAGCCAGGGCCGCGCGTTCGTGCCCTTTGGCGCGCTGCGTGACGATGCCGCAACGGAGCGCCTGGCGCAGACGCTGCGCGCGCACCCCCGCTGGCTGCGCGACCGCTTGGAGGAGACCGAGTTGGACCCGGGCACCATCGTGGTCTGCGACTGCCCCATCGCAGCCGCGGCGCTGCGCGACCAGGCCCTGACGGCGGCCGACCTGGCGCTGCTGGTCTGCGCGCCGGACACGCTGTCCTACGCCCAAGCCACGCGCAGGATCGAGCGCGGGTGGGAAGGGGCGGTGGGCATGCCGGGCGCGCCCGACACAGGGCGCCCGCCCGAGACCGCCATCGTGCTCAACGGCCATGACCCCGCGCGCCTCTTGGACCGTGACATCGCCCTGTTGCTGCGGACCGGCTACAAGTCGGTCTTCGCCCCGACCCTCGTGCACCGCGATGAATCGCTGCGCGAGGCCCTGGCCTGCAAGCAGACGGTGTTCGATGTCGCGCCAGCCAGCCAGGCCGCGCACGATTGCGCCGCCCTGGCCACCTGGACACTCGCCCGGCTGGGCCAGATCGAGGCCCGTGCGGCCGGTCGGCCGCTGCCCGCTGCCCCCGCGAATTGGCCGGACCTGGGGCGCCCCGAGTGAGCGCGGGCCGCACCCATGCCGGGGGTTTCTGGGGGCGCTTGTGGCGCGCGGGAGGCGTCGCGCCGGACTTGCCCTGGCGCGACCGCCTGCTGTCCCTGGTTTTTCGCGCGCCACCTTGGACCACCTGGTCGGGCTGGTGTTCTTGGTGCGCGATGGCCTTTCCGCATGTGAACCTGCGCCGGCCGCGCTGGGGGGATGTGCTGCGCGTGCCCCTGCAGCTGCTGTGGCTGGCCCTGGTGCGCGCCATGCCGCGGACCGGGTCACCCGGCCGTTCAAGGGCGTGGGGGCAGGCTTGGCGCGCGCTGCCGTCACGGGTCGCGAGCGCCGCGCTTGGGTGGGTGCCACGACGCATGCGCAGGGGGTGGGAGACCTGGAGTCACCGGGTCCGGCCGCGCTCGGCGGATTGGCAGCGTTTGCAAACGCGGTCTGAAGCGCTCGCTGGACATGGGCTGTGGGACCGGCCCTTGCTGCGCTACGCCGCCTATGGCTTGGCCGCCTTGCTGGCTTTCCTGTGCGTGACCACCCCCTTCAACACCGTGGCCCAACTGGTGTTCATCACCTTGTTGTGGGCGATTGCCATGCTGGTGCGGCGCGTGCCGGGCTCGGTGGCGACCTTGTTGCTGATCGTCCTGTCCCTCACCGCTTCCACGCGCTACCTCTGGTGGCGCGTGACCGAGACGCTGAACTGGCAGGAAAGCCTGGACCTGATCTGGGGCCTGCTGCTCCTGGCCGCCGAGGTCTACACCTGGATCATCTTGCTGCTGGGTTACGTGCAGTCGGCCTGGCCCCTGAAGCGCAAGCCCGCGCCCCTGCCCGAGGACACGCGCGACTGGCCGACGGTGGACGTGTTCATTCCGACCTACAACGAGCCCTTGAACGTGGTCATGCCCACGGTCCATGCGGCCCTGGGCCTGGACTGGCCGCGCGACAAGATCAAGGTTTGGCTGCTCGACGATGGGCGGCGCGAGGCTTTCCGCCAGTTCGCCGAACAGTCGGGCGTGGGCTACATCGTCCGCCCCGACAACAAGCACGCCAAGGCCGGCAACCTCAACCACGCGCTGACGCGCACCGAGGGTGAATACATCGCCGTCTTCGACTGCGACCACATTCCGGTGCGCTCCTTCTTGCAGGCCACCATGGGCTGGTTCCTGCGTGACCCCAAGCTGGCCCTGGTGCAGACGCCGCACCACTTCTTCTCGCCCGACCCCTTCGAGCGCAACCTGGGTCTGTTTCGCACCATGCCCAACGAGGGCGAGCTGTTCTATGGCGTGATCCAGGACGGCAACGACCTCTGGAACGCCGCCTTCTTCTGCGGTTCCTGCGCGGTGCTCAAGCGCGCGCCGTTGCAGGAGGTGGGCGGCATCGCGGTCGAGACGGTGACCGAAGACGCCCACACTGCGCTCAAGCTGCAGCGGCTGGGCTACAACACGGCCTACATCAACGTGCCGCAGGCGGCGGGACTGGCCACCGAGAGCCTGTCCGCCCACATCGGCCAGCGCATCCGCTGGGCGCGCGGCATGGCGCAGATCTTCCGCATCGACAACCCCTTCCTGGGCAAGGGCCTGAACTGGATGCAGCGCATCTGCTACGGCAACGCGATGCTGCACTTCCTCAACGGCGGCCCGCGCCTGATCTTCCTGACCGCGCCGCTGGCCTTCCTGCTGTTCCACGCCTACGTGATCTACACGCCGGCCATCGCCGTGCTGCTCTACGTGCTGCCGCACATGGTGCACGCCAACATCACCAACTCGCGCATCCAGGGCGCGCACCGCCATTCCTTTTGGGCCGAGGTCTACGAGACGGTGCTGGCCTGGTACATCTGGCGCCCGACCCTGGCCGCGCTGATCGACCCGCGCCAGGGCCAATTCAATGTCACCGGCAAGGGCGGCCTGGTCGAGCGCAACTACTTCGACTGGCGCATCTCGCTGCCTTACCTCGTCATCATCGGACTCAACCTGCTGGGCCTGGGCTTTGGCATCTGGCGGGTGTTCTGGGGGCCGGTGGACGAGATTCCGACCACGCTGCTCAACCTGTTCTGGGTGGGCTACAACGTGCTGTTGCTGGGCGCGGCTGTTTCGGTGGCCTCCGAAACCCGGCAGGTGCGCCGCACTCACCGCGTCGACATGCGACTGCCCGCCGCGCTGCGCCGGCCCGATGGCCAGCTGCTGCGCTGCGAGACCGAGGACTTTTCTGAAGGCGGCCTGTCGCTCACCGTGCCGGCCAAGCAGGGCTTGCCAGCCAACGCGTCGGTGCAGGTGTCGCTGTGGCGGGGCGCGGAGGAATTCGTTTTTCCCGCTCAAGTGGTGGGCAGCTCGGCGACGCGCCTGCGTCTGCGCTGGGCCCTGGAGGGCGTGGAGCAGCGCATGGCCCTGGTGCAGTGCACCTTTGGGCGCGCCGATGCCTGGCTGACTTGGTCGCAAGGGCGGCGGCGCGACCGGCCCCTGGCGGGTCTGCGCCAGGTGCTGCGCACCGGCGTGGACGGCTACCAGCGCATCGCCGAACACGCCTTGCCCTTCGCCGCCCCCTTCACGCAAGCCAGCCGGCGCTGGGGCGCGAGGATCGCCAGCCTGTTGCCGCGCACGCCCGTCTCCGGCAGGCTCCCCAGCTCGTCGCCTGCTCAGTCCGTACCGCAGTCCGTACCGCAGGCCGGTCCTCGCCGACCCACTGAATTCGCATGAACCGACAGACCCTTGTTTTTTCGCCATCCCGAGGGGGCGCCGCCGCGCTGACCCTGGTCACCGCCCTGTCTTCGCTGCTTGGGGGCCCGGCTTGGTCGAGGGCGGCCCCGGCGTCGGCGTCCGCGGCCCCAGTCAACGCGGCCACGATGCCCACGGTCTCCAACACGACCGCGTCACCGCTGCCGACGCGGGTGCGCCGTCTGAACCTGGGGCAGCTCGGCAACCAGACCGCGTTCCGCCTGCGCACGACCGAGGGCCGGGCCGACATCAACTTCGGTCTGCGCGCCGACGAACTGGTCACCCAGGCCGTGCTGCGGTTGCGCTACGCGTACTCGCCCGCCTTGATCCCCGGGCAGTCGCACATCAAGGTGCTGCTCAACGACGAGGTCATGACCACGCTGCCCCTCACGGCCAACAACGCGGGCCAGCCGGTGACGCAAGAGGTGACGATCGACCCGCGTTTCATCGTCGACTTCAACCGCCTGACGCTGCAGTTCGTCGGCCACTACGCGCAGAACTGCGAACTCTCCGGGCACAGCAGTCTGTGGGCTGATGTCAGCGGCGCCAGCGAGCTGGAGCTGACCGTGCGCCCGATCGAGTTGCGCAACGACCTGGCGCGCCTGCCCGAACCTTTTTTCGACCCGCGCGACTTGGGGCGCTTGAACCTGCCCTTCGTGTTCGCCGCGCAGCCTTCGCCCGCCACCTTGCGCGCCGCGGGCATCACCGCATCGTGGTTCGGCCAGCTGGCGGCCTGGCGCGGCGCGCGTTTCACGGCCCACCTGGACGGCGTGGATGGCGCCTTGCCAGCAGGCCACGCCCTGGTCTTCGCGACCAACAGCGAGCGGCCGGCCTGGCTGGCCCAGACGCCCCCCTTCACCGGCCCCGGCCTGAGCATGCTGAGCAACCCGGGCGACGGTGGGTCGCGCCTGCTGCTGGTCAGCGGCCGCGACGGCGAAGACTTGCGCGTCGCCGCCGACGCCCTGGTGCGCGGCGCGATCGCGCTCTCGGGCTCGCAAGTGGCGGTGCAGCCCGGCCCGGCAGCCCCTGCGCGCGCGCCCTACGACGCGCCCAATTGGGTGCGCATGGATCGCCCCACGACTTTCGGTGAACTGGTTCAGACGCCCGAGCAGCTGCAGGCGGCCGGCCGCCAGACCGACAGCATCCGCGTGGACCTGCGCATTCCGCCCGACCTCTACGCCTGGAAGAGCCAGGGCGTGCCGGTGGACCTGAAGTTCCGCTACACGCCGCCCGTGCGCGCGGGCGAATCGCGCATGACCATGAGCCTCAACCAGTCCCTGGTGCAGGCCTTCAACTTGCGCGCGTCCGAGCCGGGCCGCGGCGAGGAGCGGTCCTGGTCCTTGCCTTTGATGGACAAGGGCCTGGCCGTCGAACGCCAGCGCGTGGTGCTGTCGCCCTTCCAGCTCGCGCCGCGCAGCCAGTTGCAGTACGCCTATTCCTTCGCCACGCACCGTGGCGCCGATTGCGAGAACCCCGCCGTGGACAACGCACGCGGCGCGGTCGATCCGGACTCCACCATCGATTTCTCCGGCTACCCGCATTACGTCGAGCTGCCGCAGCTCAGCCACTTCGCGTCCCTGGGCTTTCCCTTCACCCGGTACGCGGACTTGTCGCAGACGGCGGTGGTCGTGCCCGAGCAGCCGGGCCGTGACGACATCGAGACCCTGCTCACGCTGCTGGGCCGCATGGGCGAATCCACCGGCACCCCGGCCACCCAGGTCGCCGTGGTGGGGCCGCGGCAGGTGGACACGGTGCGCGACCGCGACCTGCTGCTGATCGGCACCGCGCCCGCGCAGCCCCTGTTGCAGGACTGGAAGGAGCACCTGCCCGCCGTGGTGGCGGGCACCCAGCGCAGCGTCAGTCAGCCCGCGCGCCCCGGCACCGCCTTGTACGGTGGTTTCGGCTTGCCACGCGAGACCCGCTCCGTGACGCAGGAGCGCATCGAAGCCACGGGCCCTTTGGCTGCGCTGCTGGGGTTTGAATCTCCCTTGGCCTCGGGCCGCAGCGTGGTGGTCGTGACGGCGGGAGAATCTCGCGATCTGCCCAAGGTGCTGGACGCGCTGGACACCCAGGCCAGCGCCATGCACGGCAGTGTGGTCTTCGTGCGCAGCCTGAGGGACCCGTTCAGTGGACGTGACACCGTGAAGGGGGAAAGCATCGCGGTCGGACCGACCTACACCAACGGCGTGTTGCCGTT
>NZ_AEGR01000049.1 GCF_000211835.1 Hylemonella gracilis ATCC 19624
GCCTCAGACCGCCCTCTCGGATAACCTCCGACGAGGGCGTTTCTGTTTTTGCCCCTCGAGTAGCATCAATGCCACTTCAACCTCTCAGACGCCGTCTCATGACGGCGCTTTTGTTTTGGGGTTGGTGAAAATCGCGAATGCTCGTAAAGTAAACCCATCATGGCCTCTACGCTTGAGAGCGACATTGCGCAACGCAGGCCCAAGGCTAGGCGGCCTTGGTGGGCCATCATCCGTCGTTTGAGCGCGCGCCATCGTGATCGCATTGCTGAACATCTGCTGGCGTTGGATTCTCAAGACCGTTATCTGCGTTTTGGATATGCGGCCAACGATACACAGATACGAGCCTATGTGGATACGCTGGATTTCCAGCGTGACGTCGTGTTCGGCATCTACAACTGGCGTTTGAGGCTGGTTGCGATGGCGCACCTAGCCCACTCCGTGGATCGGAGCTACGACGCATGCGCCGAGTTTGGCGTTTCCGTTCTACCTTCCGCTCGTGGGCATGGTTATGGCGGCAAGTTGTTTGCCCGTGCCATGCTGCACGCACGCAACTCCGGCGTTCAGCTGATGTTCATCCACGCTCTGAGCGAGAACAAAATCATGTTGAGCATCGCGCGCAAAGCCGGTGCCACCGTCGAATATGACGGTTCGGAGGCCGAAGCTTACCTGCGCCTACCCGCTGCCACGTTCGAGACACAGGTGACGGAGTTGTTGGAAGAGCAATTAGCGCAGGCTGACTACAGACTCAAGATGCAAGCCCGCCAATTTTGGAATCTGCTGGCGGACATGCAGGATGTTCGGCGGGGCGTGCGTGAAGGCCGGCATCGCTCTGGCTCATGAGTCGACGCCGAGCGCCCTGAAGCACCACCGAAGTGCAAGTTGCGGAGGAAAGTGTCCGGCAACAGCTTGTGCAGCCGGCTGATTCTTCGATACATCACGCTTCTCCGCTATCCTATAGGCTTACTAACTCCCGCCTTGTGCGTCGCATCAGTGCCTGACCCTTACCCTGCGCGTTTTTCCGAGAAGGATGACAAGCGCACTCTTTGGAAAAAAATCGCCGAATTCATTCACCCGGGACCAGATTCCACGGCTGAATTGATCGAAACCTTGGCCGACGCTGAGGATAGGCAGCTCATCGGTGCTGAATCTCGCTTCATGCTCGAGGGCGTGCTGCGTATGGCCGATCAAAGCGCCGGCGATGTGATGGTGCCTGCCCCTCGCATGGATCTGGTGGACATCAATGCGCCTTATCCAGAGCTTCTTCACGCCGTGATTGACGCCGCGCATTCGCGCTTTCCGGTGTACGAGGGCGAGCGAGAAAACATCATCGGCATCCTGCTGGCCAAGGATTTGCTCAAGCTGCAGCGCGCTCCCGAATTGAATATCCGGGCACTGTTGCGGCCTGCGGTCTTTGTACCTGAGAGCAAGGGCTTGAACGATCTACTGCGTGAATTCCGTGGCACGCGAAATCACCTGGCCATCGTGATCGATGAGTTCGGCCGCGTGGCTGGTCTCATCACGATCGAGGACGTGCTGGAACAGATCGTGGGTGAAATCGAGGACGAGTTCGACATCTCTGAAGACGAAGGTGATATTTTCGGTCTGGCGGATCAGACCTATCGCGTCAGCGGCAGCGCCTCGATACAACGCGTCAACGAAGCGTTTGATGCGAACATCATCGCCAGCGATCCCGATGAAAGCTTCGACACGATTGGTGGTTTGATCGCGCACGAAATGGGACACGTCCCTCGCCGCGGTGAGCAGCACGTCATTGCCGGACTGAAGTTCACCGTGTTGCACACCAAGGGCGGTGCGGTCAGGTGGTTCAAGGTCAACCCTTTGCCCCCGTCCGCCGATAGCAAGCCCAATGCCTGATGGCCGCGCCATGCGCGTGAGTACGGTGTTGAGCGCCAGCCTGGCACTGATTGCCGGGGGACTGCAGGCGATGGCCATCGCCTCGCCTTGGGACGGTCAGCCACAAGCCTGGCTGCAAGTGCTGTCCATGACGCTGCTGGCCTGGCTGCTTCTGCGCCAGCGGTCGTCTGGCGCACTCTTGGGGTGGCTGTTCGCCACGGCCTGGCTGGCTGGCAGTTTCTGGTGGATGTTCATCGCCATGTACCGGTATGCCGGTTTGCCAGCACCCCTGGCGATTTTGGCGGTGCTGGCGTTGTCGGGCGCTTTGGCGCTGTATGTCGCCGCCGCCTGTGCCCTCTACAGTCACCTGTCCAAGAGGTTGGGGCCGCCCCGCCCCTACGCCAATGCCTTGCTGTTCGCCGGTCTCTGGCTGCTTGCTGAACTGGCACGGGGGCGCTGGCTCACTGGGTTTGGTTGGGGCGGCGCGGGCTATGCCCATGTCGAAGGGCCACTGGCGGCCTATGCGCCTTGGATTGGCGTCTACGGCATCACTGCAGTGACCGCTTGGCTCGCGATGATGCTGGCCTACACCCTGCAACACATCGCTGAGGTCGTGCGGGCGCGTGAGTGGGCGCGGGGCGCAGGCGCATGGCGTGCCCCTGCAAAAGCAGCTCTAGCCATGGTCTTGGTGTTGTCCTTGCCGCTCGTGCAACAGCAGTGGTGGCCTCTCAACACCCGTTCGACCGGGATGCTGCGGATCACCCTGCTGCAAGGCAACATCCCCCAGGACGAGAAATTCCAGCCGGGCACTGGTGTCATCCAGTCCCTGCGCTGGTACGGCGAACAGCTGATGCAGGCCCCGCAGAACGCCACCCTGGTCGTCGCGCCGGAGACCGCCCTGCCGCTGCTGCCTCAGGATTTGCCGGAGGGTTATTGGTCACAATTGGCCAATCGTTATGCGAGTGGCGGGACGTCGGCTGCATTGGTCGGGCTCCCCCTTGGCAATGGCCGTGATGGATACACCAATTCCGTGATCGGCTTGGCGCCAGGTCAACAGGCCTACCGCTACGACAAGCAACATCTGGTGCCTTTCGGTGAGTTCATTCCCTTGGGCTTCCGCTGGTTCACGGCCATGATGCAAATACCGCTCGGTGATTTCAACCGCGGTGACTTGAATCAGCCTTCCTTCAACTGGCAAGGCCAGCGCCTCGCCCTGAACATTTGCTACGAGGATTTGTTCGGTGAAGAGCTGGGCGCGCGATTCGAAGACGCTCAAACCGCGCCGACCGTGTTCGTCAACGTGAGCAACATCGCCTGGTTCGGTGACACCGTGGCGGTGGACCAGCATCTGCACATCTCGCGCATGCGCGCCCTGGAGTTCGCGCGGCCCATGGTGCGCGCCACCAACACGGGCGCGACTGCCTGGATCGACCACCAAGGCCAGGTGCGCGCGATGCTCCAGCCTCATACCCGCGGCGTGCTCACGGTCGAGGTAGAAGGCCGGGCCGGCCTCACGCCCTACGCCCGGTGGGTGGCAGCCTTTGGGCTGGGGCCGCTCTGGCTCCTGAGCCTCCTGCTCCTGACCTGGGCGGTCTGGCGTGGCCGTTCGAGGCGCACGCCCACGGCGGGCGTGGAACCGTAAAATCACGGGCTTGGCCGTTTGGTCACCCTTAGATGCCTTGCGGGCCCGATGGCCTTAGAGGCCACAGCCTGTTCACCCATGTTGACCTTCCAGCAAATCATTCTCACCTTGCAGTCCTATTGGGACCAACAAGGCTGCGCGCTTCTGCAGCCCTATGACATGGAAGTCGGCGCGGGCACCTCGCACACCGCCACCTTCCTGCGCGCCATCGGCCCCGAACCCTGGAAAGCCGCTTATGTGCAGCCCAGCCGCCGGCCCAAGGACGGCCGCTACGGCGAAAACCCCAACCGCCTGCAGCACTACTACCAATACCAGGTCGTGCTCAAGCCCGCGCCCAGCAACATCCTGGAGCTGTACTTGGGGTCGCTTGAGGCCCTGGGCTTTGACCTGAAAAAGAACGACATCCGCTTCGTCGAGGACGACTGGGAGAACCCCACGCTCGGCGCCTGGGGCCTGGGCTGGGAGGTCTGGCTCAACGGCATGGAGGTGACGCAGTTCACCTACTTCCAGCAGGTCGGCGGCATCGACTGCAAGCCCATCACCGGCGAGATCACCTACGGCTTGGAGCGCCTGGCCATGTACCTCCAGGGTGTGGACAACGTCTACAACCTGGTGTGGACCGAGGGCCTGTCCTACGGCGACGTCTACAAGCAGAACGAAGTCGAGCAATCCACCTACAACTTCGAGCACAGCGACGCCGATTTCCTGTTCACCGCCTTCACGGCGCACGAGAAGCAGGCCAAGCATTTGATGGAGGCGCAGCTGGCCCTGCCCGCGTATGAGCAGGTGCTCAAGTGCGCGCACAGCTTCAACCTGCTGGACGCGCGCGGCGCCATCTCCGTGACGGAACGTGCCGCCTACATCGGCCGCATCCGCAACCTCGCGCGCAGCGTTGCGCAGAGCTACTACGACAGCCGCGAGCGCCTGGGCTTCCCCATGGCGCCGCGAGAGTGGGTGGCACAAATCGAGAAGAAGGCTGCGTAATGATCCACGAGATCGCGCAACTGCAGATTCGACCGGGTCAGACCGCGGCTTTCGAAGCGGCATTTGCACAGGCTCAGTCCATCATCGCCTCGATGCGTGGCTATCTCGGGCACGAGCTGCAACGTTGCGTGGAACACGACCATCAGTACGTGCTCCTGGTGCGCTGGGACACGCTGGAGGATCACACCGTAGGGTTCCGCCAGTCCGAGCCATATCAGCAGTGGCGCGCACTGCTGCATCACTTTTACGATCCCTTTCCCACAGTCCTGCACTACGCAGCCTGCGAGTTACCCAAGTCATGACCGCACAGAACCTTCTCGTCGAACTGTTTGTCGAAGAGCTGCCGCCCAAGGCGCTCAAGAAGCTGGGGGAGGCCTTCGCCTCCGTGTTGGCGGAACAGCTCAGGGCCCAGGGCCTGGCCTCGGCGGATTCCGTGGTCACGCCCTATGCCTCCCCGCGTCGCTTGGCGGCGCATGTGACGGCGGTGGTTGGCAAGGCTGCGGACAAGGCCGTGCAGCAAAAGCTCATGCCCGTGAGCGTGGGCCTGGACGCGGCAGGGCAGGCCACGCCCGCATTGCTCAAGAAGCTCCAGGCCCTGGGTGCGGACGTGTCCGATACGGCCAAGGCTGTGGCCGGGCTCAAGCGCGCGCCCGATGGCAAGGCCGAGGCCCTGTTCTATGACAGCGTGGTTCCCGGCGCCACGCTGGACGCAGGTTTGCAAAAGGCGCTGGACGAAGCGATCGCCAAGCTGCCCATCCCCAAGGTCATGAGCTACCAGCTCGAAACCGATTGCGAACTGCCCGGCTGGAGCAGCGTGAATTTCGTGCGTCCGGCGCATGGCCTGGTGGCCTTGCACGGCAGCTCCGTGGTGCCGGTTCAAGCGCTGGGTTTGAAGGCGGGCAATAGCACGCGCGGCCACCGCTTCGAGGCCAAGAAGGACGTGGTCGTGCTCAAGGACGCCGACGGTTACGCGGCCGCCTTGCGTGATGACGGCGCCGTCATCGCTTCCTTCGCTGAGCGCCGCGCCGAGATCGTGCGCCAACTCGCGGCGGCCGCGAGCAAGGTCGGTGGTGGTGCCCGTCCGATTGAAGACGAGGCCTTGCTGGACGAAGTCACCGCCCTGGTCGAGCGGCCCAATGTGCTGGTCTGTGAGTTCGAAAAAGAGTTCCTGGCCGTGCCGCAGGAGTGCCTCATCCTCACGATGAAGGCCAACCAGAAGTACTTCCCGCTGCTCGACGCCTCTGGCAGGCTGACGAACAAGTTCCTCGTGGTCAGCAACATCAGCCCGGCCGACGCCAGCGCCGTGATCGGCGGCAATGAGCGCGTGGTGCGCCCGCGCCTGGCCGACGCCAAATTCTTCTTCGACCAGGACCGCAAGAAGACTTTGGAATCGCGCGTCGAGGGCCTGGGCAAGGTGGTCTACCACAACAAGCTGGGCACGCAGGGTGAACGCGTGGAGCGCGTGCGTGCTATCGCCAAGGCCATCGCGCAGCAACTGGGTGACGCCAAGCTGGTGGCGGCTGCGGACACCGCCGCACGCCTGGCCAAAACCGATTTGCTGACCGACATGGTGGGCGAGTTCCCGGAATTGCAGGGCATCATGGGCGGCTACTACGCGCGCCACGATGGCCTGGGCGAGGAGATCGCGCACGCCATTGAAGACCACTACAAGCCGCGCTTCGCGGGGGACGAACTGCCGCGCAACACCGTGGGTCTGGTGGTGGCCTTGGCCGACAAGCTGGAGACGCTGGTCGGCATGTTCGGCATCGGCAACCTGCCCACGGGTGACAAGGATCCGTTCGCGCTGCGCCGTCATGCGCTGGGCGTGATTCGCATGCTGGGCGAGAAGAATCTTGCACTCGATCTTGACAAATTGATTTCGTCAGCCAGGCAAGTCATTGATCAATTCTTGCTGCTTAAAGTTGTGCAGGCAGGTCTGCCCGCTTTGGATAAAAGCTCAAATCCGCAGAACAATGAGCGCCCAGACGTTGCTGCTGCTTTGTCCGATTTCATCTACGACCGCCTGGCCGGCAGCCTGCGCGAGCAAGGCTACAGCGCACAGGAAGTCGACGCAGTGCTGGCTTTGCGTCCGCAACGCCTGGGCGAGGTCCCCAAACGTCTGACGGCCGTGCGCGCCTTCGCCGCCTTGCCCGAAGCCGCCGCACTGGCCGCTGCCAACAAACGCATCGGCAACATCCTCAAGAAGGCCGAAGGCGTCGTCGAGGCCAAGGTTGACGCGGCCTTGCTGAAGGAATCGGCTGAGAAGGCCTTGCACGGCGCGCTGCACAGCGTGCAACCGCTGGCCGACAGCCTGTATGCGAATGGCGAATACGCCGCGTCGCTGCGTGAGCTGGCCGTGCTGAAGGCTCCAGTGGATGCCTTCTTCGACGGTGTGATGGTCAACGCGGAGGATCCGGCGCTGCGCGCCAACCGCCTGGGCTTGCTCAAGAGCTTGCACGAGGCCATGAACCGCGTGGCGGACCTGTCCCGCTTGGCGGCCTGAAGCAGCGCGACACCGCGACCACTCGCCCAACCAACACACCCTCAGGCCATGCCCAACAACGCGCTCAAGCTCGTCATCCTGGACCGTGATGGCACGATCAACCAGGATCGCGACGACTACGTGAAGTCGGAGGCGGAATGGCAGCCCCTGCCCGGCGCGCTGGAGGCCATCGCGCGGCTCAACCACGCGGGCTGGCATGTGGTGGTCGCCACCAACCAGTCCGGCCTGGGGCGTGGTCTCTTCGATGTGGCTGCGCTCAATGCCATGCACACCAAGATGCACAAGCTGCTGGCGACGGCGGGTGGGCGGGTGGAAGCCGTCTTCTACTGCCCCCATGGGCCCGAGCAGGCTTGCCGCTGCCGCAAGCCCGCGCCCGGCCTGTTCGAGCAGATTGGTGAGCGTTATGGCCTGTCCCTGCAAGGCGTGCCCACGGTCGGCGACACCGCGCGTGACCTGATCGCTGGCGCCGCGGTGGGCTGCGAGCCGCACCTGGTGCTCACGGGCAAAGGCGAGGCCTGGCGTGAACCGCTGGCCGCGGGCCAGAGCCTGCCCGCGAACTTCCCCGCCGGTACGCGGGTGCATGACAATCTGGCCGCCTTCGCCGCCTGGCTGATCGCGCGTGACCACGAACTGCAAAGCCCATCGCACGGCGACTGACACCTACCGAGGACTTCGAGATGATCTTTCTGCGTTCCCTGTTGCACGCGCTCTGGATGCTGGTCACCGTGGTGCCTTGGGCCATCATGATGCTCACCGCCTCGCTCTTCCTGCGCGCCAATCCCATGTACTGGCTGGCCGTGGGCTGGCTGAAGTTGGCGATTGGGGGCGCGCGCGTGTTGCTGGGCATCAAGGTCCGCGTCACCGGCATGGAGAACCTGCCCCAAGGCGAGACCGGCCAGGCCATCTTGCTGGTCAAGCACCAGTCCACGCTGGAGACCTTCTTGATCCCCACGCTGATGCCGCATCCGTTGGCCTTCGTGTTCAAGAAGGAACTGATCTACGTGCCCTTCTTCGGCTGGGCGATGGCGCGGCTGGACATGATCCACATTGACCGTTCCCAGCGCAGCGAGGCCTTCAACAAAGTGGTGGCCCAGGGCAAGCGCCTCCTGGCGCGCGGCGTCTGGATCATCATGTTCCCCGAAGGCACCCGCATCCCGCGTGGCGAGAAAGGGGTCTACAAGACCGGTGGCACGCGCCTGGCCATCGAGACGGGCGCGCCCGTGGTGCCCATCGCGGTCAGTTCGGCCAAGGTCTGGCCACGAAAGGCTTTCCTCAAGCGACCCGGCGTGGTGGACGTGGTGATCGGCCAGCCCATTCCCAGCCAGGGCCGTGAGCCCGCGGAGTTCATGCGCGAAGTGGAAGATTGGATCGAAGGCCAGATGCGTCGGCTGGATCCCGAGGCTTACCCAGCCAAGACCGGAGCTTGAGGCGACCGAGGTCGGCTCCCGCCCATGCGCGGTCTTTTGCAACTCGCCCTGGATTTTCTCGACGGGTCCCACGCGGAGCCCCTGCCCGCACCGTCCCTCAAGGAGCGCGCGCCTCCCAGTGCCACGCCAGGGGCTGGCGCGGCTCCGACGGCGCAGAGGCCCAGGGGGGACGTGGCGCTTCCTGATTTCACCTCGTCAGATCTCCTGGGATCGGCGTTCACCCATCCTCGCGCCAACCAGCAGACCCGTCTGAGTGACGTCGCCGTGGCCTACGAATTCAAGCGCGGCCGGCGCCGCACCATCGGCATGTCCGTGGGCGAGGCGGGCTTGACCGTCAGCGCGCCGCGCTGGACACCGCTCCATGAAGTGGAGGCTGTGCTGCAGGAAAAAGCCGCTTGGATCGTGCGCAAGCTCCATGAGATGCGGGCGCGGCAGGTGCAAACGCAGGCCGCCCGGGTGGCCTGGTGCGCCGGCACAGTGTTGCCGTGGCTGGGGCAGCCCTTGACCTTGATCATGGCCAACTCCCCGGCGGCAGCGGCGCCCTCTCAGTCTGCCGCGCAAGTCGCCCCGCCATCAGGGCGCCGCCGAGCCCGCCGCATGGCCCCGCCAGTGCTGGACACGGAGGGCCTGACGCCCTCGGGGGAGATCGGCTGCACCCTGCACCTGGATCTGCCTGCCGATGCACCCGCCGTCGAAATCCGCGACGCCGTGCAGGCCTGGTTCCTCCAGGAAGCCCGGGTCCTGTTCGCCCAGCGCCTCGACCACTACGCTCCCCTGCTGCAGGTGCAGTGGCGCAAACTCGCCCTGAGCAATGCCCGAACGCGCTGGGGCAGCGCCAGCAGCGATGGCCGCATCCACCTGAACTGGCGCCTGATGCACATGCCGCTGTCCGTGATCGATTACGTCGTGGCGCATGAATTGAGCCATTTGCGTGTCATGGACCACAGCCCGCGTTTCTGGGACACGGTGCGCTCCGTGATGCCCGATTACGAGGCCCGACGTGCCGAATTGCGCAACATCGCGCTCCCTGTCTGGAGTTGATGAAGAAATAGGTTCTCTAAAACCCAAATCAGCGACAAAATCGCGTTCGCGATCCGAAAAGTTACAATTTTTACTGTTGTATACAAGGAGTCGACGCGATGAATGCAGATCAGGGTTTACGGGCGCGCTGGCTCAACACGAGTTTGTCCACGCGGCTCTCCGCCAGCATTTTTGTCATCATCAGCGCGGTGGTGTTGGTGTTCGTGATGGCGATCAGCTACACCCTGATGCGCTCGATCGAGCGTCAGGCGTTGCAGCACCTCAACACCCAGACACGGCTGATCGTTGACCTGATCGACGCGTCGGACAAGGACTTGCGCCTGCGAGCGGCCGCCTTGGCCAAGGTGTTTCAGAACCGATTGGCGGGTCAATTCACCTTGGATACCGCCACGATCACCGAGGTCGCTGGAAAGCCCGCGCCCACCCTGCGTCTGGACGGCAAGGTGCTGAACATGAACTTCGAGGTGGCCGACGGTTTCACCGCCAGCACCGGCGCCGTGGCCACGGTCTTCGCCAAGACGGGGGATGACTTCATCCGCGTCACCACCTCGCTCAAGAACGCCGAGGGCGCGCGCGCCATTGGCACCCTGCTGGACCGCAACCACCCTGGCTACAAGGCCACGCTGGAGGGCCAGACCTATGCCGGCCCCGCCACGCTGTTCGGCAAACCGTACATCACGCAGTACGACCCGATACGCAATGCCCAGGGCCAGATCATCGGTCTGAGCTTCATCGGCCTGGACTACAGCACCTTTCTGGAACAACTCAGGGCCACCATCCGTAGCCTCAAGATCGGCGAAACGGGGTACTTCTTCGTGCTGGACTCGCGCCCGGGCGCGAATTACGGCAAGTTGGTGATCCATCCTTCGGCCGAGGGCCGGGCCGCCTTGGAAAGCAAAGACGCCGATGGGCGCGAGTTCATCCGTGAAATGCTGGAGCGTAAGAACGGCACCATTTACTACCCGTGGATCAACGAGGCCCAGGGCGAGACGAGCGCGCGCGACAAGCTCGCGGCCTTTGCCCACTTCCAAGGCTGGGAATGGGTGGTGGTGGGCGGAACGTACGTGGAAGAAGTCACCGCCGATGTGCGCGATCAGCGTCTGCTCTACGGCGTCATGGGCGTCGTGATGGTGCTGCTGGTGTCGGGCGTTTTGTATTTGCTGCTGCGCCGCACCGTCATCAGGCCCTTGATCCAGGCACGCAGCCTGGCCGAGTCGCTGGCGCGAGGTGACTTGAGTGTGCGTGTTCACAGCCCGCGCCGGGACGAACTGGGTCAGCTGATGGACGCCATGAACCGCATCGGCAGCGGCTTGACCGAGGTGGTCCACACCGTGCGCGAGGGCAGTGAATCCGTTTCCACCGCCAGCGCGGAAATCGCCGAGGGCAATCAGGACTTGAGCGCGCGCACCGAGAACCAAGCCAGCGCACTCGCGCAGACCGCTTCGTCGATGGAGGAACTCGGCAGCACGGTCAAGCAAAACGCGGCCAATGCCCAGCAGGCCAACCAGCTTGCGCAAAGCGCCTCGACCGTGGCCGTGCAGGGTGGCGAGGTCGTCGCCCAGGTGGTGGACACCATGAAGGGCATCAGCGACAGCAGCAGCCGCATCGCCGACATCATCAATGTTATCGACGGCATCGCTTTTCAGACCAACATCCTGGCCTTGAACGCGGCGGTCGAAGCCGCGCGCGCGGGTGAGCAAGGCCGTGGCTTCGCCGTGGTGGCGGGCGAGGTGCGCGCGTTGGCGCAGCGC
>NZ_AEGR01000048.1 GCF_000211835.1 Hylemonella gracilis ATCC 19624
GGGGGGGAGCCGCCGATGCCGGGCGGGAAGGGGAGGGCGAAGGCCAGGAATTGGCCCTGCGCGATTACTACGTCGCCCACAGCCCGGGCGCGGGGTTGCTGTGGGTCTACCGGCGCCGCAGCGCGGGCGAGCCCGCGTGGTTTCTGCAAGGCGTGTATGGATAGCAGCGGCGCTCGCAGTCCCATGCCCAGGGTCATCCCCCTGCGCACACCCGTGGGCCGACCCATGGCAACGGCGGCCCGCGCGGTCTTGCCGGCCTACGCCGAGCTGCATTGCCTGAGCAATTTCAGCTTCCAGCGCGGCGCATCGAGCGCGGAGGAGCTGGTGGCGCGCGCGCATGCGCTCGGTTACAGCGCGCTGGCGATCACGGACGAGTGCAGCATGGCTGGCGTGGTGCGCGCGCACGTCGAGGCCCAAAAGCTGGGACTGAGCCTGCTGATCGGCACGGAGTTGCGCGTCAACGTCGATGACCAGACCCACTTCACCCTGGTGCTGCTGGCGCGCAGCCGCGTGGGTTATGGGCAGTTGTGTGAGCTGATCACCCAGGCGCGCGGCCACACCGTGACGGCGCGCGAACGCGAGCGCGGCCTGCGCTACCAGCAGCGCATGGACGGCTGGCCCCTGGAGCTGGACCGCCATGAGCTGCTGGCCCTGCTGGTGCCCCAGCGCGACGGCTTGCAGCCCGAGGCGCCGGGCTTCGCGGCGCGGCTGGACGCGCAGTTGCAGTGGCTGCGCGCGCGCTTCGCGCCCCATGGCTGGCTGGCGGTCGAACTGCTGCACGGTCTGGACGATGAGCGCTGGCTGCGCGAGCTGCAGGCCGCGGGGGCGCGTTGCGGCGTGCCCCTGGTGGCGGCGGGCGGGGTGCACATGCACGTGCGCTCGCGCAAGCCGCTGCAGGACGTGATGACCGCCATCCGCCTGGGCCGACCCGTGGCCGAGTGCGGCTTTGAACTGCAGCCCAATGCCGAGGCCCACCTGCGCTCGCGCCAGCGATTGGCCGCGCTCTACCCGGCGGCGCTGCTGGCCGAGACGGTGCGTCTGGCCGGGCTCTGCCACTTCAGCCTGGACGAGCTGAAGTACGAATATCCCGAGGAAGTGGTGCCCGCCGGTGAGACACCGGCCTCTTACTTGCGCCGCGCCACGCTGGAAGGCGCGCAGACACGCTACCCGCAAGGTGTGCCAACGGCGGTGCGGCGGCAGATCGAGCACGAGCTGGCGCTGATCAGCGAGCTGCGCTACGAGAAATACTTCCTCACGGTCTACGACATCGTGCGCCATGCGCGCGATGAGAAGATCCTTTGCCAGGGTCGGGGCTCGGCGGCCAATTCCGTCGTCTGCTACTGCCTGGGCGTGACCGAGGTGGACCCGGCGCGCACCAGCGTGCTGTTCGAGCGTTTCATCAGCAAGGAGCGCAACGAGCCGCCCGACATCGACGTGGATTTCGAGCACCAGCGGCGCGAGGAGGTCATCCAGTACCTCTACACCAAGTACGGCCGCGGCCGCGCCGCGCTGACGGCCGCCGTGCACACCTACCACGCGCGCGGGGCGATCCGCGACGTGGGCAAGGCCCTGGGCCTGGACGAGGACCTGATCGACGCACTGGCCAAGGCCCACCAGTGGTGGGACGGGCGTGAGGTGAACCGCGAGCGCCTGAGCGCGTTGGGCGTGGAGGTGGACAGCCGCCCGATCCGCCTGCTGCTTGAGCTCACGCGGCCCCTGCTTGGGTTTCCACGCCACCTGTCGCAGCACAGCGGCGGTTTCGTGCTCACGGGCGACAAGCTCACGCGCACCGTGCCCGTGGTGCCCGCCGCCATGGAGGGGCGCACCACCATCGAGTGGGACAAGGACGACATCGACGCGCTGGGTCTGCTCAAGGTGGACGTGCTGGCCCTGGGCATGCTCAGCGCCATCCGCCGCACCTTGGACTTCGTGAGCCAGTGGCGTGGCCGACCGTTCCGTTTGCAGGACATCCCGCCCGAGGACCCGCAGACCTACGAGATGATCTGCCGCGCCGACGTGGTGGGCGTGTTCCAGATCGAGAGCCGCGCGCAGATGAGCATGCTGCCGCGCCTGCGGCCGCGCTGCTTCTACGACCTGGTGATCGAGGTCGCCATCGTGCGTCCCGGCCCTATCCAGGGCGGCATGGTCCATCCCTTCCTGGAGCAGCGCGAGCGCCAGCGGCGTGGTGAGCCCCTGGCCTTGCCCAATGAAGCCCTGCGCCCGGCGCTGGCGCGCACCCTGGGCGTGCCCATCTTTCAGGAACAGGTGATGCAGATCGCCATCATCGCCGCGGGCTTCACCCCCGGCGAGGCCGACCAGCTGCGCCGCGCCATGGCCGCCTGGCGGCGCAAGGGCGGCGTGGACAAGTTCCAGCAGCGCCTGATCGAGGGCATGACGGCGCGGGGTTACGAGCGCGAATTCGCCGAGGCCATCTTCCGGCAGATCGAGGGCTTTGGTGAATACGGCTTCCCGGAGAGCCACGCGGCCAGCTTCGCGCTGCTGGTCTACAGCAGCGCGTGGCTCAAGCGTCACGAGCCCGCGGCCTTCCTGGCCGGGCTGCTCAATTCCCTGCCCATGGGCTTCTACGGCCCCTCGCAATTGGTGCAGGACGCGCAGCGCCATTGCGTGACGGTGCGGCCCGTGGACGTGCTGCACAGCGAGTGGGACTGCACGCTGGAGCGAGAGGAGGGGTACGAAGGGGACGAAGGGGAACATCGACCCGCCACGCGAGCGGCCGTCCGGTTGGGCTTGCGCCTGGTGGCGGGGCTCAAGCAAGAACGCGCCCATCGCATCGTCGCGGCCCGCGCTCAGGGGCCGTTGCTCAACACCGAAGACCTCGCCCTGCGCGCCGGGCTCGATGCGCTGGACCTGAATGCCCTGGCCAGCGCCGACGCGCTCATGGGCCTGTCGGGTCACCGACGCCAGCAGGTCTGGGATGCCTCGGCCTTGCACGCAGCCCCCGCCTTGCTGCGCGGTGCGCCCGTGCACGAACCGACACTGGCGCTGCCCGCCGCGCCCGAGGGGGAGGAGATCGTCTTCGATTACGCCGCCCTGGGCCTGACCCTGCGTCGCCACCCCTTGGCCTTGCTGCGCCCGCGTCTGTCGCGCCTGGGCGTGCAGACCGCGCAGGACTTGCTGGCCTGGCCGGACGGGCGGCCCGCCCGGGCCTGCGGCCTGGTCTTGGCCCGCCAGCAGCCGGGCACGGCCAAGGGCGTGGTCTTTGTCACCTTGGAAGATGAAACCGGTTCGGTGCAAGTCATCGTGTGGAAGGCTTTGCGTGACCAGCAGCGCGACGTCTTGCTGTCCGCACGGCTGATGGTCGTGCAAGGCACCTGGCAGCGCCAGGGCGCGGTGTGCCACTTGATCGCGAAGCATCTGGAAGACCAGACCCCTTGGCTGGGGCGCCTGGCCACGCAGAGCCGGGATTTCCATTGAGTGGGCCCGCCTCGGCGGAGCAGGGCATGCGAGGCGTGGTGCACGCCCCCATCCTGACCCATGCCTGACTCTAAGCCCGCCCCATGCAGGGTGCCCCGACCCGGATTGGGGGCCAGGGCTTCAAGGCGGGGTCGCGCTCAGCATGCGCCGCTGAGCGGCGCGCTGACCGAGGGCGAGGGCGTCGTCCACGCTCAGACGGCCCGTGAGCACGTCCGCGATGCGTTGGCCGACCTCGTCGCCGATCGCCGCGAATTCCGGGATGGTGACGAACTGCACACCGAGGTAGGGGCTGGGCAGCAACGTGGCGTTGCGCGGATCGGCCCCGCGGATCGCCGCGAGCTCCTGGCTGGCCCAGGGCGCGGCCCGCTGGAAGCGCGGGTTGGCATAGGTGGAAATGCGGGTGCCCGCAGGCACCAAGCCCCAGCCACGCAGCGCCGCCACCCGCTCGATGTAGGCGCGCGACGTGGCCCAGGCCACGAAGGTCTGCGCCGCTTCCGTGTGCGCCGCGTCGATGTCCGAGGGAATGGCCAGGGCCCAGGCCCAGAGCCAGCGCGCGCCCTTGGGGGTGGTGCCGATGGGGGCCGGCGCGAAGCCAACCTGCTGCGCATGCGGGTTCTGCTCGGGATCGGCCAGAAAGCCTGCTGCCACGGTGGCATCGACCCAGATCGCGCACTGTCCGGCCAGGAACAGTGCCAGGTTCTCGTTGTAGCCGCGTTGCACCGCGTCTGACGGGCCATGGCGGCGCAGCAGGTCGACGTAGAGGCTGACCGCGTCGTGCCAGGCCCGGCTCTGCAACTGCGGCCGCCATTGCATGTCGAACCACTGAGCCCCATGCGTGTTGGCGATGGTGGTGAGCAGGGACATGTTCTCGCCCCAGCCCGCCTTGGCACGCAGGCAGATGCCATGCACCTTGTCCTGCGGGGCATGCAGCCGGGCCGCGAAAGCGGCGATGTCCGACCAAGTTGGTTGCGCGGGCATGGTCAGTCCGGCACGGGCGAAGAGGTCCTTGCGATAAAACAGCATGGAGCTTTCGCCATAAATCGGCGCTCCGTACAGCCGGCCTTGGTGTGAGAGTCCTTCCCGGATGTTGGGCAGCAGATCCTGGGTGTCCAGTTCCGGCGTGGCACGGATGGGCGTCAACCAGCCCTGGCGTGCCCAGATCGGCACTTCGTACATGCCCACCGTCACGACGTCGAACTGTCGCCCCTGGGTCGCGATGTTGCTGCTGACCGCCTTGCGCAACTGGGCTTCGCTCAAGGTGACCCAGCGGATCTGGATGTCTGGATGGGCGCGCTCGAATTCAGGGCTCAGCGCAGCCATCTGCAGCATGTGCCCGTTGTTGACCGTCGCGACCACCACGGTGATGGCGCCCCCTGCCAGCGGCGCCATCACGCCGAAGAGCAGCGCACCCAGACGCGCCCAGACGGCGGCGGCGGGCCGGATCATGCGCGTCTTTCCACTGCCTGTTCCTGGCCTCTGCCGCCTTGCGCCAACAGGCTGGCTTCAAAAGCCTCCACGGCTTGCGGTCGTCCGAACAGATAACCCTGAAACGCCTGGCAACCTTGTTCCACCAGGAAGTGGTGCTGTGCCTCGGTTTCCACGCCCTCGGCGATGACGTCAAGCCCCAGGCCCCGGCCCATGGCGATGATGGTTTGCGCCACCATGGCGTCGCGATGGCTGGCTGGCAGGTCGTCGATGAAGGACTTGTCGATCTTGAGCTGGGTCAGCGGCAGCTTGGTCAGGTAATTGAGCGAGGAGTTGCCGGTGCCGAAATCGTCCAGCGAGATCATGAAGCCGCAGGTGCGCAGGGCCTGCAGCTTGCTCATGGAGACATCGAACTCGTCGATGGCGGTGCTCTCCGTCACCTCGAGCTTGAGCTTGTCGGCCGGGATGCCCGCGCGCCGAATTTTCGAGACGACGTCGTCCACGAAGGTCGGCGATTTGAACTGACGCGGGCTGATGTTGACCGCCATGGTCAGATGGTGCGTCTCGGGACGATCAGCCCACCGGGCCAGTTGGTGGCAAGCCGTGGACAGCGCCCATTGCCCGATCGGTTCGATCAGTCCGGTCTCTTCGGCCAAGGGAATGAAATCCGAAGGAGGCACCAGCCCGCGGCGCGGATGGGCCCAGCGCACCAGGGCTTCCGCGCCCAGAGGCTGACCCTGCGCATCCACCTGCAGCTGGTAGTGGAGCACCAACTGCTCGCGCTCGATGGCTTCGCGCAACTCATGCTCGAGGTCGCGGCGGCGATTGATCTCGGTCTGCATCGCCTCCTCGAAGAAGCGCACGGTGTTGCGTCCTTCCTTCTTGCACTTGTACATCGCCAGCTCGGCTTGGCGCAGCAGGGTGCCTGGATCGGAGCGCGGGCCAGACGACAGGGTGATGCCCACCGAAGCGGTACAGACGAGGCGATGTCCGTCCAGCATCACCGGGGCTTCGATGGTGCGCCGTACGGACTCGGCGAGCGCTTGGGCGCGTTGGGCTGTTTCCTGCCGGTCCGGGCCCAGGTGCTGCGCGACGATCACGAAGCTGTCGCCGCTGAAGCGCCCGACGGTGTCTCCCTCGCGTGCGATCAGGCTGATGCGCCGCGCCATTTCGATCAGCAGCTGATCGCCAATCACATGGCCGAGGGAGTCGTTGACTTTCTGGAACAGGTCCAGGTCGATCATCATCACGGCGTCGGCGGTGGGTGATTCGAGGTCTTGATCCAGCAGGTGGCTCCTCATGCGATCCTCGATTTGCAGCCGGTTGGGCAGGTTCGTCAAGGGATCGAACAACCTCAGCCGCTCGGCCAGCGCCCGCGCGTCGCGTTCCGCGGTGATGTCCTGGAGGTTGCCGATGTACCGCAGGGTCCGGCCCCCTGCGTCGGTCACTTCCGTGATGGTCAGGCGCGCCGTGTAGAGGTGGCCCTGTCGATGGCGGTTCACCACTTCGCCATGCCAGTGACCCTCCCGCTTGAGCGCGGTCCACAGCGCCTGATAGAAGGCCGGTTCGTGCAATCCGGATTGGAGCAGCTTGGGTGTCTTGCCAATCGCTTCCTCGGGTGTGTACCCACTGATCCGGGTGAACGCGGAGTTCACGCGTTCGATGACGCCGTTGGCGTCCGCAATCATCATGCCGTCGTGACTTTCAAAGGCCACGGAGGCGATCCGCAATTCACGCTCCGCGCGCCGCCGCTCGGTGATGTCGCGCCCAATGGTCAGAATGCCCGCGGGCGCGGCTTGGGCATCGTGCACCAGCACCTTGACCATCTCAAGGTTGCGCGTGCTCCCGTCCTGGGCTTTGAAGGTGGTTTCGTACTGCAGTGGCTTGCCGCCGTGCAGAACCTCCTGGTCATGACCGCGGATGAAGTGCACGAAGTCGGGGTCGTCGAGCAACTGCTCGTCGGTCTTGCCCAGCAGCTCCTCGCGCCCGAGCTTGAGCAGTTCAAGCGCGCCAGCGTTGCAGTCCAGGTAGACCCCTTGCGGGCTCTTGAGCATCATGGCGTCCGGGCTGCTTTCGATGATGGCGCGCAACAGCGCCCGTTCCACGCGCAGTTGCTGCGCCGCCGCCTCCAACTGTTGGTGCTTGTACCGGATTTCCGCCGTCCTGTGCTTGACCGAACGCCGCAGCAGGCGAATCCACAGACCACCCGCCGCACCCAAGCCCAGCACCAGCAGCACGGCCATCATGGCGATGCGCAAATAGGGGCGGTACTGGAAGGGCTGACTGAACCATTTGTCGCGCAGCAGAGCGCGCTCTTCGGGGCTGATCAGGCGCATGCCCCGCTCGACCCGCTCGAAGGTCGCGACGTCGCCCCGGTTGACGGCCCAGTGGAACTGTCCCTCGTAGAGCTGGAACGCTCGGCCAAAATTCAGCTGCTCTCGATGCAGGTAGAGATAGTAGTTGGCGGGCTCATCGTCCATGCAGAACATCTTGATTTGCCCGGCCTTCGCCGCTGCCAGGATGCTCTGGTAATTCGGGTACGCGGCCAGGTCAGACACCCCTCGGCTCGCCAGCGCGTCCACGCAAGCGTCGCCGCGTTGCACCCCGATCGTGAACCCACCGAGTGAGGCCGCGTCATGGATGCCCTGGATGGAGCTGTCCACGTAGATGCTGACGGGCAGCGTGGCATAGGGCTGGGAGAAGTCGTAGAGCTGCTCGCGCACTGGCGTGCGGAACATAATGTCGATCACATCGGCTTCGCGGTCGCGGATGGCCCGCTGTGCCTGCGACCACTCAATGGCCCGCAGGTCCACGCGGATCCCGGTCTTGCTCTCCCACAATCGCCACAGATCGACGATGTAGCCCTCGGCCTGACCGTCGGCGCGCAAGACGACATAGGGCGGGTAGTTGTTGTCGGTGACGACGCGAAGGACAGGCTCCGCATGCGACACCGTGGACACGCTGATGGTCAGCAACACCCACGCCCATCGCCGTGTCGGCAAAGGCCTTGCGCATGCAGTCACGATGCCCCCTACGCTGGAAGATGTGAAGCCACTCCGCGGGACCAGAGCGCCAGCCAGCCGGCCGCAGTTGGATCGCGCTGGCGTGCTGGGACCCTATCAAATCACAGCGCTCAATCGCAAGGCCCCGCCGTACGTCAAACAAAACATGCATTCCTGCCCAAAAGCGGAACTTTTTGGCGGAATACAGCAATTGCCGCGATCCATGGGCCTGGGGCATGTATGCCCTGTCAGCGCCACAGACAAGCACAAGACTTGCTTGGCCAATGAGCTGAGGCGCAAAAGTGCCGCTTTGGAACAGATGTTTCTGGATGTGTCGATAACTCGAGAATAGTCGGGAATACCCGGTCCACATAGTCCGCTCACCGAGTTCTTGTCCTGACGAAGGTAGGGGAGAATGAGGGTTGGCATGACTGAAAAAACTGAATTCGGCTAGGGAAAAGAATGCGCGTCACGTTCCTCTCCTCCATGGTCCCCAGACTGCGCCGTGCGCGTCATCGGGAACTGCTGCATCTGGTCGGATTTGTCCTGGCCTTGGCGCTGCTGTTTGGCTTGTGGCCGACGCTGGATTTGACGGTCAGTGGCTGGTTCTACGCGGGGGAAGGCCATTTCCCGGCCAAGCAATGGGCTTGGGTGCGGGCGATCTATGACTACCCAAAAGTGGGGCAGTGGATCGTCGTGGCTGCCTTGCTGGTGTTCCTTTTGGGGCGCTTCTTACCGGGGCGCTGGCGCGTCACACGCGCTTGGCGGCGGCGTTGTCTCGCACTGCTGCTGGCGGCCGCACTGGGGGTTGGATGGCTGGTGCATGACGTCGTGAAGGAAATCACGAACCGTCCGCGTCCGAATCAGACGCAGGTTTTCGGTGGCGAGTACGCCTTCGTGCCGATGCTGGGCCACGGTGCGCAATGCGTGGACTGCGTTTCCTTTGTCAGCGGTCATGCGGCCGGCGGCTTTGTCTACATGGCCTGGGGCATGTGGGGAGCGCCCGCGACGCGTCGTCGCTGGCGTGGCATTGCTTGGCTCGCGGGCGGTGTGCTGGGTGGCGCTCGCATCCTGCAAGGTGGACATTTCCTGAGCGATGTGCTGTTCTCGGCCGTTGTGATCTGGCTGTGCTGTTGGCTGATGCGCGAACTTTGGCTTCGCCTCGCATGCTGGCGGCGGTCACGCAAGGCGAAATCTGAAGAAACCAGTGCAGTGGTTTTGCCCGGCGTCTGCAACCAGGCTCACACGCCCAGTTTGTCGCGCAGGCTGTAATACCACGCCCCCAAGGCCGTGAGCGGCACCCGGATCAGCCGCCCGCCGGGAAAAGGGTAGTGCGGCAAGGCCCCGAAAGCATCAAAGCGTTCGGCCTGCCCGCGCAGGGCCTCGGCCAGCACCTTGCCTGCGACGTGCGTGAAGGTCACGCCGTGGCCACTGCAGCCTTGGGAGTAATAGATGTGGTCGCCCAGCCTACCCATTTGCGGTAGCCGCGAGAGCGTCAGCAGGAAATTCCCCGTCCAGGCGTAGTCAATCTTCACGCCCCGCAATTGCGGGAAGGTCTGGAGCATTTTGGGCCGGATGATGGCCTCGATGTCGGCCGGATCCCGCGCGCCGTACACCACCCCACCGCCATACAGCAGACGGCGTCCACGCCCCTGGTCATCGGCCGTGAGGCGGAAGTAGTCCAGCAGGTAGTTGCAGTCCTCCACGCAGTAGTCCTGCGGCAGCAGGCTGCGCGCCAGATCTTCGGGCAGGGGTTCGGTGGCGATGACCTGGGTGCCGCAGGGCATGGACTTCGCGGCCAGCTCGGGCAGCAGGCCACCCAGGTAGGCATTGCCGGCCACAACCACGAAGCGGGCGCGCACCTGGCCTTGCGGTGTGTGCACGATGGGTGGCGTCTGCGTCGAGCCCCGATCGATGCGCAGAACCGGGCTGTGTTCGTGAATCACGCCACCCAGCGACACGATGGCTGCTGCCTCGCCGAGGGCGAGATTGAGCGGGTGGATATGCCCGCCACCGTGGTCCACCGCACCGCCAACGTAGCGTTCGGTGGCGACCACACCGCGGATGGCCGCAGCGTCGAGCAGTTCCAGTTGGGTATAACCGTGGCGCGCCCAGAGCTTTTGCTGGGCTTCCAAGTGGCGCAGCTGCTTGGCCGTGAAGGCCGCGAACACGCCGCCCTCCTTCAGATCGCACTGTATGCCGTACTTGCTCACCCGTTCGCGGATGATGCGTCCGCCTTCGAAGGCCATGGCGGCCAACAGGCGAGCGGGCTCAGCGCCGACTTGACGCTCGATGGCATCGATGTCACGGCTGTAGCTGTTGACGATCTGACCGCCGTTGCGCCCGGAGGCGCCGAAGCCCACTTGGGCGGCTTCGAGCACCGTGACCTTGAAGCCGTGTTCCAGCAAGTGCAGCGCGGTGGACAGGCCCGTGTAGCCCGCGCCGATGACGCAAACATCGGTGTCCACCTCCCCAACCAGCGCCGGGTACGCCACCTGGGGATGGCGTGATGCGGCGTAGTAGCTGCGGGGGTGAGTGGTGCTCATGGAAGGACGCGGCCCTGAGGCTTCGACCAGCCCTTCGGGCGTTAACTTCGCAGTGCGAAGTTAACCTGATCCGAAGAGCCGGTGAAACCGCGTGCCGTGCACGCGGCGGGCTTACAGCCCAGCAGCTGCACGCAGCGCAGCGGCCTTATCGGTTCTTTCCCAGGTGAACTCGGGCTCTTCGCGGCCGAAGTGGCCGTAGGCGGCCGTCTTCTGGTAAATCGGGCGCAGCAAGTCCAGCATTTGAATGATGCCCTTGGGACGCAAGTCGAAGTGCTTATTCACCAATTCGGCAATTTTTTCGTCGGAAATCTTGCCGGTACCTTCGGTGTAGACCGTCACGTTCATGGGCTTGGCCACGCCGATCGCATAGGCCACCTGCACCTGGCATTGCTTGGCCAGGCCTGCAGCGACCACGTTCTTGGCCACGTAGCGCGCCGCGTAGGCGGCGGAACGGTCCACCTTGGACGGGTCCTTGCCACTGAACGCGCCGCCGCCGTGCGGGCAGGCGCCGCCGTAGGTGTCGACGATGATCTTGCGGCCCGTCAGGCCGCAGTCACCTTGCGGGCCACCAATGACAAAACGGCCGGTCGGATTGACCAGGTAGCGCGTGTCTTTCAGCCACTCCTTGGGCAGCACGGGCTTGATGATTTCTTCGATCACGGCCTCGTAAAAGCTGGCTTTGAGCTTGGTCGCCGTGTCACTCTGATCCGGGCTGTGCTGGGTGGAGAGCACCACGGTGTCGATGCTGTGCGGCTTGCCGTCCACGTAGCGCATCGTCACCTGGCTCTTGGCGTCCGGGCGCAGGAAGGGCAGCTTGCCGCTCTTGCGCAGTTGGGCCTGGCGCTCGACCAAGCGGTGAGCGTAATAGATGGGCGCGGGCATCAGCTCGGGCGTTTCGTCGCAGGCGTAGCCGAACATCAGGCCTTGGTCGCCGGCACCGGTGTTCAGGTGGTCGTCGCTGGCATGATCCACGCCCTGGGCAATGTCGTTCGACTGCTTGTCGTAGGCCACCAGCACGGCACAGCCCTTGTAGTCGATGCCGTACTCTGTGTTGTCGTAGCCGATGCGCTTGATGGTGTCGCGCGCGGTCTGGATGTAGTCGACATTGGCGTTGGTGGTGATTTCACCCGCCAGCACCACGAGACCGGTGTTGGTCAAGGTCTCAGCGGCAACCCGGCTCTTGGGATCCTGCGCGAATATCGCATCCAGGATTGCGTCCGAGATTTGGTCGGCCACCTTGTCGGGATGGCCTTCGGAAACGGATTCAGAAGTAAAGAGGTAGTCGTTCGCCATTGAATAAACTCCGGTATTTGCTGCCACGTCGGCCTGGAGCTCAGGGCGAACGCTTTAGCAGAATTGTTTTATGTCGCCCTGCAAGTTGCTCATTTAACTCAGCGACGCGGCCATTCTAGCCTGGAAAATTCTTCTCTCACCTCATGATTCTGCTGTTTCGCTTCTTGTCCAGGTGGCCTTTGTTGGTGCTGCACGGTTTGGGCTGGCTTCTGGGTTGGCTGGTGTTTTGTGCGTCTCCCACTTACAGGCGCCGATTCATCGCCAACATCAGGCAGGCGGGGTTGAATTGGCGACAAGGCCTCGCAGCCATAGGCCAGACCGGCTGCATGGTGATGGAAACACCGCGGTTATGGTTTGGGCGGCCGGTGCGGGTGCAATGGGCTGAGGGGGCGGAACGGTTGGTGCAGCAAGCATTGGATGCAGGCAAGGGCATTCTGATACTGACCCCCCATCTGGGCTGCTTTGAGATGATTCCCCAGGAATACGCCAAGAGATTCGGTGCAGTGCAGCCGATCACCGTGCTGTACCGTCCCTCGCGGCAGCCCTATCTGCGTGAGGTCGTGGCAACGGCCCGCCAGCGTGAGCATTTGTTGACCGCTCCAACCACGCTGGCCGGCGTCAAGCAGATGCTGAAGGCTCTGCGCGCCGGTCAGTGCGTTGGCCTATTGCCGGATCAGGTGCCGCCCGCAGGGCTCGGCGTGTGGGCCCCGTTCTTTGGGCGGGAGGCCTACACCATGACCCTCTCGGCCCGTTTGGCGCAGCAAACCGGGGCATCGATTGTGCTGGTGCGCGGCGAGCGTCTGAGTTGGGGGCGTGGATATCGGTTTCATGCCCTGCCCATGCGCCAACAACTACCTGATGAACTCGTGGCGGCGGCTGCCATGATCAACCAAGCCATGGAGCAGCTGATACTCAGCAGTCCTGGCCAGTATTTATGGGGGTACTCACGTTACAAGCAACCGCGCAAGGAGTCTGTCTGATGTTGGCCAAGTTTGGGATTGGGTGCTTGCGTCTTCTGGCTCTCTTGCCGTTGAGTTGCGTGCGCGGTTTGGGTTCTGTCTTGGGGCTTTTGCTCTACGTGTTCGTGGGTTCGCGTCGGCGCATCGTGATGACTAACCTCGCTTTGTGCTTTCCAGACCAACCGCTGGCTCAAAGACGGCGCTGGGCCCGGGCCTGCTGCGTCTATTTCGCGCAAACCCTGTTGGATCGTGCCTGGCTTTGGCATGGCAAGCCGGATGTCGTGAGTCGACGCCTGCGATTGACGGGGGCGGTGCATGATCTGCATGGAGACGCGCCGACGGTGATTTTCGCGCCGCATTTTTTTGGTCTTGACGCCGCAGGCGCGGCGGTGAGTCAGCAGATCCATCGGCCCATCGCCAGCATCTACATGCCGCAACGCAACAAGGTGGCGGATGACTGGTTGCGCAAGGGGCGGATGCGTTTTGGCGATGTACGACTTTTTGAGCGCAAGGATGGTAGCCTCAGGTCGATCGTTGCCACGCTGCGTGCTGGCGGCTTGCTGTATTTGTTGCCAGACATGAACTACGGGCGCAAGGACTCCCTCTTTGTGCCCTTCTTCGGCGTGAACGCCGCGACTGTGCCCTCATTGCCACGCTTTGCCCGCCTGGGCAAGGCCAAGGTGGTCCCGGTGACCGCCCGTTTGACCGAGTCAGGCTACGACATCGAAGTGCACCCTGCTTGGGTGAACTATCCGACGGAAGACGAAGCGGCGGATACGGACTACATGAATCGCTGGCTGGAGGGTGTCATCGCCACGATGCCTGCGCAGTACTACTGGGTGCACAAACGCTTCAAGACTCGGCCCAAGGGCGACAAGAAGAAGCTGTACTGACCGGCATCGCAGGAGGGTCAGCGCCGTGGAGCGGGCCGCAGCGATTGCAGGCGTGCTTTGATGCGCGTGTAATGTGTTTCGTCTGCCTTCACCTGGCGATTGCCAGGAATGAGGTAGTCGTCTTTCAGATAGGTCAGGAAATTCCGACGCAACTGTTCATCGGGTGTGAACTGTTCCAACTGGGTCAATGCTTTTTCCAATTGGGGGCCGCTGCGAGCCGAGAGCGTCAGACCGGGAAGGTCGTAAAACGCCTGTCCGATGACAATCACTTTCTTGCTGTACAGCATGGCCTCAATCCCGACCGTGGAACTGATGGTGATGACTGCTTCGGCATTCTCGATCAATGTTTGTGTCGGGTACTCATTGGCGAAAAACCCCCGGTCTGCCGGCAGCAGCGCATGCAGATCACCGTAGGTCTTGTGGCTGGAGGGGTGTTCCTTGAACACGAACTGGTATTGCGGAAATTTGTCTGACAGAGCCCGAAGCTCCTCAAACAAATGGCGCATGTTCTGTATCCAGGGGGAGAACAGAATGATTTTCGAATCCGTGTCGATTTGAAATGGGATGAAGATGTAACGTTTCGGCAACTCGCGCCCAGAGGATTGCCTGGCGGACTTGACCCGGCGCGCCACCAACTGGGCCGCTTCGGGTGCAGGTGCCGGGGGCAAGTTGCGGAAGAACGCAGGATCACGAGGGACGGAGTTTCTCTCGTGGATTCCTCGGCCATCGCAAACCGTCGTGTTGGGCAAAAATCCATGTTCCATGAAGGCACAGGGAATGTTGTCCCTTCGCGCGGCCTCCGCAAAAATGTAGCGACGTGGCTTCAAGCCGTTCCAGATCACGGCCAAGCTGGGGGAGAGCTTACGCATGGTTCTGCGGTCACAGGCGTAATGCCAGCGAAAAATCAGCCGCTGCATTGCCATCCAGATCCGGCCCGGCGATTTTCCATCGCGTTCCGCGCGATAGTCCTTGATGGCATAGGACATGCAATCAGCAATCAGCGTTTCGGGGGGCGACAGCAGATCCGAGATGGAGGGCCACTTCAAAGGTGACGGACGCATCACCACGAAAGCCTCGCCCATGAACTTACCCAGCTCGTTAAAATAAGTTCGCTGAGCGAGAGCTTTTGCGCAAAAAACAATCACGAGTTCATTCTCCGGTGTCGATTTCAAACCCGTGATCACGGGCCACAAAAAATCGTCGACAAATTATAAGGACGTCCATGAAGCTGGTCATGACACTGCTGGTCAAGAACGAGGAGGACACAGTAGAAACCAACATCCGTTTCCACGCGGATCAAGGTGTAGATGCATTCATCGTCATGGACAATGGCTCAACCGATACGACGCCGGACATACTGCGGACCGTGCAAAAGGAATACGAGCTGACTGTGGTCCACAACGCTTCGACGGCCTACAAGCAAAGCCAGTGGATGACCGGTATGGCCCGGCAAGCCCGGAAAGAGATGGGTGCTGACTTGGTCATCAGCAACGACGCTGATGAGTTCTGGAGCGCGCGTGACGGCAGCTCTCTGAAAACCAAGCTGAGTCTCCTAGACTCGGTGGTGACGGTTCGTCGCTATAACTTCATCTTGGATGAGACGCAGGGCGAGGATCGCGATGGTTATGTGCATTGCGCCAATCGCGTGATCAACCCGATTCTCTACACCTCGCAGGAGTATGAGGTTCAGAAGAAGTTGTCCATGCCCTTGCAGAGGATCGCCCCCAAGGTCATCGTCAACCCTGTGGGGCTGCTTCACATCAATGGCGGTAATCACCGCGCGAAGCACATGATGTTTTGGCGAAACCGCAAATCTGAAGACATCGTGGTGGACCACTATCCCATTCTGAGTTATAAAAATTTTGAGAAAAAGATTCAGAGTCGCCAAGTCATTCGTGCCCAGCATCCAGAGAGGCGACTCAATGTGCACTACAGGCGTTGGTTGGCCAGTCTGGATGCCGGCGAGTTGAAGCAGGAGTACCGACAGATGCTGGTCAACGAAAAAGAGCGGGATGTCTTGCAGCGCGTTGGTGTGATTGAGCGTGTTGAGCCGACGGCCTTGGCGCGCTGGCATGCTGCTCGTCAGGCTTGAGCCAAACTCGACCATGCAGAAAAAACACTACCTGATCACTGGAACGGCGGGTTTCATTGGATTCCATCTCGCCCGACGTTTGCTGCAAGAGGGGCATTCCGTCGTGGGTTTCGATGGGATGACGAAATATTACGATCCGCGCCTCAAAGAGCGGCGGCATGCCATCCTCAGTGAGTTCGGTGAGTTCACGCCAGTGATAGGAATGCTGGAGGACAAAGTCGCGCTCGAGCAAGCTGCTGCGATTCAGGGCAAACCTGAAGTCATCGTCCACCTTGCGGCGCAGGCTGGCGTGCGGTACAGCCTTGAGAATCCCAAGGCATATGTCGATTCCAATTTGATCGGCACGTGGAATATTCTGGAGCTGGCAAAAGAACATCGCCCAGAACATTTGCTGTTAGCGTCCACGTCCTCCATTTATGGGGCAAATGAAAAAATCCCTTTTGCCGAAACAGACCGAGCTGATGAACCCTTGACGCTCTATGCAGCTACAAAAAAATCAGGGGAGCTAATGGCGCACAGTTATGCGCATTTGTACAAGATTCCCACGACCGCATTTCGCTTTTTCACGGTCTACGGCCCGTGGGGCCGTCCTGACATGGCGCTGTTCAAATTCGTCGACAGCATCCTTAAGGGTAAACCGATTGATGTGTATGGCGAAGGCCGAATGAGCCGGGATTTCACTTACATCGACGACTTGATTGAAGGCATCGTCCGCTTGATGCGGGTAATGCCGAGTGAGCAAAACCGAGTTCAGGATGTCGACACGCTCTCGCGGCACGCACCATTCCGTGTTGTCAATATCGGTGGCGGGCAGCCTGTCGAGCTGATGAAATTCGTAGAAACCGTGGAGCAAGCGGTGCGCCGTCCAGCCCGCAGGAATATGTTGCCCATGCAGCAGGGCGATGTTCCTCGTACTTATGCTGCACCTGACTTGCTAAACGCATTGACGGGATTCTGTCCGGACATCCCAGTTTCTACGGGTGTTCAGAAGTTCGTCGACTGGTATACCGTGTATCTTTCCGAATTGGAAGCAAGTTGAGCGACTAAATGCTGCAAGACGTTAGCGCCGGAACCACTTGTCGATGCGTCCCAAAATACCTCTTCTCTTGGGTTGCTTGATCGGGAAGGCTTTTGCCGAGGTTCGGGCCAGTCTTTTCAAATCAAGGGTTGCAAGAGCGCTTTCATAAGAACCGCGTGGTGCGACGAGAACCCAAAAACCTTGCCGCACTGGTTGGAGATATAGGATTTCAAATCTAGCGGTTAGCCGCGACAGCCACCAACTGGGCGCTTCTTGGATGATGTGCGCATTACGTCCGTCGCTCAGTATTTTCTTTGCGGGGCCTGTATGAATGGAGAAGAGTCCATAGCTCTTTGTGATGCTCGCAAGTTCATCGAGTACACCATCTAGGAGATGGGGCTCGATGTGTTCCAGTACATCGATGCAACACACGAGGTCAGCAGGGTGCGGTGAACCATACTCTGGAAACACGGGATCATAGGGGTGATACCGCACGGATCCATGCCCCATGGCGTCCAATTTGTGCTTTAGAGCACACTTGCCGGCCCCGTAATCTGCCAACGATTGCACGCCACTCAGCTTGATCAACCCACTGACCAATGGTGCGTACATCACTGAGGCCACGCCATAACGACGACTTTTGTGCAGTTTCTGTTGCTCCGCCAGGTAAGTAGACGAAATGGTGGTGAGCGGCGAGGGTTGGGCCATTGATGATCTCCAGAGGTCGATATCCTAACGGATAGGCTGGCCCGTCTCGGACCGTCTTGCCATGACCAATTGCGCGGCCAGGACGCAGACGAGCAGGGCGTAAGTCATGCCATTGAACGCAGACTTGTAGATCACCACGCTGACAAGCCCAAATGCAAACACGGAACCGATCGTCAGTATTCCAGCAGCCGCGTGGACGCGCTGATGAGCGTCTCCTGTCGAAATTGCATGTCGTAAGCAACGGATGAAGAAAACCAACGGTCCGAGAATGATGCCTAGATAGGCCAGCAATCCTACGATCCCGCGCGTGGCCATAGAGTGCAACATGTCAGAGTGAGCATGGCTCCAAGGGCGGAAAGTTGGTATTTCACCCCGGGTGATCATTTCTTTAAGCTCAGGTTGGTACCCGGTGATTCCGATGCCTATGAACGGGTGTCGTAAAAACATCTGCCAGGCCGCTTCCCACATTCCGAATCGCGCGCCAATCGAAGTATCAAAATTATTCTTTTTGACTTGCTGAATGTCCTGCACTATTTCAGTTAAGCGTAACTTTTGCTGCAAAGTGTCGGAATTCAGCAAGATGACCCCACTAAGGATTGTTCCCATCAGTCCGATAACCAAGATCCAGCGGTGAAAGCGGTCTTTGCGAAATATCAGCAGCATGGCAATGAGCAGCGGAAGCGGCAATAGAGATGATCGCGAGCCAGAAGCCATGCTGGCAAACATCGCCAGCATGGCAAGGGCGAGCAGACAGATGCGCGATCGAACGCGCATTTGCGTGGAAAGCGCACTGAAAAGCACCAAGAGCATGGCGATTATCATGCTCCAATTACCAAAGCGAATCGGGAATCCGCTCAGTCCACTCGCGCGCGGCATGCCCTGAATAACTGTGTCATAAAAACCATGCCACGCCGCCAGCAATGCTGCGACTACCAATCCCCAAAGCAGACCAATTGGATTTGCTTGGGTGACAGTTGCTAGAGCAAGCACGCTCAAAACCAAAATGAAAACGTACTGCCAGTAGTTGTAGATATAAGCCTTCTCCAAAGGCACTGGAGAACTTAGGAAGAACAATCCCGACATCAGTCCCCAAAGCAGAAATGGCCAAGCAATCCAGCGCAAATCTGGTTGCCCAGCATACAAGAAGATTGAGCGCATGCCTGATCGAGTTTCCGCACGTGCGCAAACGGTGATGAAGGCAAGCAAGGCGACCCAGGATGTGCCAACCATTTTTTGGCTCTGAAAAAACAGAGCACCAAATACACCGAATGTCAGAGTATTTAGAAGCAGCCGCTTCCATGCATCAAGTAGATTGGACGATGGCGAGGACATCGGTGATAGGGTTTGATCTGACATTTTCAACGCGCCATTGCATCGAGGTATGGTTTAAGCACTTTGCCCACAAGGAAGCGCCCTCCACTGTACCGCGAAAGATGGTCTTCATCCCTGTACAGACTTGCCCCCTCTTCATTGAAAAGCAGGCATTCGTCTGAAGGACAAAATGCGTCGATACTGGGAATGATGGTTGCACCATGCAACTGATTCAACGCATTCAAGTAATTCTTTTGCTGGGTACGCACTTGATCTTTTAGCAAGCGTTGGGATGCCGATGTGCCTTGCATTCGGTGTAAGACAACGCGCAATGGTTGCCCAAGTTCGAGCATCCGTGCATCGAAAGTAAGTTCCGGGTTGTCTGCAAGTACATAAATCTGTTTGCCCAATTGGTTCATGCGATCAATGATGGGCTGCAGCACGCCGCGCACCCGTTCAGAGTCCATTTTTTCTGCGCTCATGATCAGGAAAACGGTATGTGCTTCTGGATTTTTCTGAATTTCAAGCGCGATTCGGTCTATCACGCCAGGCAGTGCCTTTGCGGGAATACCGTGTCTGAAAGCCGAGCGGCCCACCAGCCACGTGTTTATTCCAAGCCTGGCGTTGTAGTCAGCTACGGCTTCGTAAGCGGCCAACGCATGGCTATCACCCCAGAGGACTGCGGTGCGTGTTCCTTGCGCATTTTGGTAGCGGCAGTACGGTAAGACCTTACCCGTGCTTCCAGAGAAGTCCGGATTCGCGAGTAGGTCGTCGTACAACTCACCGTATCGCAGGCGACAGGCCTCGTCAGTGTTTTCTGCAGTGGAACGGTCAACCAATCGATGTCGGCCTGTCTCCTGAGGCACGGATTTGCCGGGCGTCGAAAGGTGGATGCCGTAGCCGAATAAGCCGAAAAGCGCCAGCGCAACAGTCAGTCCAATGGCTTTAGTGCTAAGAAACTTGCCAAAACGCAAAGGTTGCTCCACCAATTTATAGGTCAGCGTAGCGAGAATTAAAGCCAATAAAAGTAGCACCCAGCGAAATCCGATAGTGGGCACTTCCCCAAGAATGATGCGGGGAAAAACGAGCAATGGCCAATGCCATAGGTAGAGGGGGTAGCTGATGAGGCCTATCCATACCAGTGGTCGCCGGCTCAATAGTCTGTTGAAAATGGTCGTGTTGCCAACTTTAGTGCCGGCGGCAATCAGCAAAACAGTACCGAACACGGGGACCAGTGCTTGTATGCCGGGAAACCGGCGTTCTTGAGCGTTAAGAGAAAGTATCAAGAGGAGGAAACCAATCCCTGCCATCCAATGCGTTTTATCCGCCCAATAGCGGCGTCTTGCTTCGTTCTGAGCCGCGCGGACCGGCGAAACTGCGACTTGTTTCTGTCTTTGCCAAAAAGCCAGCAGCACACCCGCCAGCAATTCCCAAAAACGCGTCATGGGCATATAGAAATCAAACGCTGGGTTGGTTCTGTAAACCGCGAGATTCCAGCCGAAAGACGCCAGGGTTATCAGCCCAATACCCAAGGCGACGCGTGACTGCTTGCGCCAAGTGCCGAGGGAGATCAGATAAATGAACAGTGGGAAAACGAGATAAAACTGTTCTTCGATCCCCAGGCTCCACAGATGAAGCAAAGGTTTGACTGCGCCCGCTTCGTCGAAATAGCCGGTTTCCCCGAAAAGCACGAGGTTGGAGACGAAACCAGCGCCACCCGCGACATGCTTGCCCAGGTTGCCATAGTCTTCTGGCAGCAGAGCGAAATAGCCAAAAAGCAGGCAGCTGCCCAGCACCAGCAGCAAGCCCGGAAGTATGCGGCGCGCACGCCTCGCATAGAAATCCAGCAGGCTGAAGCGGTTCTCCGCGAAGGCGTCCAGCAGGACGCCTCCGATCAGGTAACCGGAAATGACAAAAAAAACGTCGACACCAATAAAGCCGCCGCGCACTGCGCCGGGGAAGTAGTGGTGAAACACCACTGCCAACACGGCGAAGGCGCGGAGCCCATCGATGTCGGAGCGCCAAGTGCCCGGACTCGAATGGCGGGCACCAGAAGAAGCTGCCATCAACCCTCGCGTTGCAACTTTTTCTTCGCGGTGGTTGTCAATTGGAAGACATCAGCCTCTTTGCAATTGTTCGCCGCCGCGTATTCGCGGAACCATTCCTCGGAGTACCCGCAATCCTTGTAGTCGGGGTAGAACGGCCCACCTTCGGTGTAATGCAGCATGGACGGATTCTTGAAGTGGTTGTAGTCCACCAATGTGTTCCATTCCAGCGGCAGAGAGCCAATCAAGTTGTCGTTCTCCAGCCATTTGAACTGATGGAGTTGCAGGCCCGTTGCGGTATTCACATAGTCCGGCGTCAGCGCCTTGCATTTCGCATTGTTGAACAGGATCACGCTGGACCAGTTCTTTTTCTCATACCGAGTCTGTGTGGCATGCATGAACTTCTCGGCTTCTCCGGGGTCATGCTCGTGCTTGCAGACCATGGCTGCATACTTGTCATCGCGAAGCGCCCACAGCTTGGCAATGTCATCGACAGCAATGATGTCGTTGTCCATGAAGATGGACCAGCCCTCGTAGTTCGAAAGGTAGGGTGTGAAGAAGCGGGAAAATGAAAATTCAGTGGATTGCAGTGGATTAACGTCGCGCGTGTAAAGGCTGCCCAAATTGGTCAGGCTGATTGGGCAGAACGTGACCGGGGCAGTTGCACGCGCAGTGATGCTATGCACCAAGGTCTGAAACGCCACGGGAATGCGGCGGTCATAGCCGATGAAGATTCTGATGGGTTCGTTCATGATGAAGAGTTAGGCATGCGCCTGTGTCATGTTGAGGACTAATTTTGCGAATTCGTCCATATCGGGAGTGCCAGCGGGCCAAGTATAGGTGCTCAACTCGGCCGCATTCAATGGCCGATTTTGATGTGCATCAATGATGCCTTTCAAAAGCGCTACCAGCGGCGTCTTGCTGCTTACGTAAACCGCGCTGCGGTGATTCCGGTCTGGTGGGGTGGACATGCCGAGCAGGTGGTTGTATCGATGTCTGGATGAGTGCAGCAGCACCGGTCGCCCCGCACCCAAGGCCTCGTCAATGGTCGTGGAGATGCAAGCCACCAGCAGATCCGTTTCCACTAGCGCTTGCTTGAACGAGCCTCCGTTGCTGATTTCCACATTGGGGTAATGCGGGACAAACTGCTTGATCGCGGCCAAGTTGATTTCGGTCTTGTTGTTCTGTGGCTTCAGGCGTATGACAAGCTTTGCCTCCGGAATCTGACCAACGGCTTGAGCCAATTCCGCAATGCCGTTGATGAATTCATCCGGCGTCTCCACCATCCAGGGAATGTGGCTGTTTTCGCCCACATAGTTGCCAGCGAACGTGATTTGAAAAGTCGGCTTGCTATGAGTTGCTGCCAATACGGAGTTCTGCCGGACTGCGATGATTTTTTTACCGTGCGGTGACAGCTCCCTGATCAACCCAGCGATAGCAGGAAAACGCACCGCCAGAACGGTTGCATGGTCACTGTATATACGACCGAGAGAAGCCCATAAGTCGCCCACCGTTTTGGACGGCGCCTCGCTTTGGGGCGTGTGAGAAGCATGATTGAACAGAACGACCTGGGTTCCGAGTTTGCGCGCGACGCGACACGCGGAGATTCTGAAGCTTGTGTTGATTGCATCCGTGCTGATCACGGCTGGCTTAAGCATCGACATTTGGTCGGGCATCGCGCGTTCGTACCCCAGCGTAAGCCCGACGATCCTTTCCATATACGGCTCGGATATCTCAAAGACCTTGCGTCGAAAATCATCCGCAATTCCCGCCGTCACTGCCTTCATCTCAGGCATGTGTGACCTGACGCGATGGGGATGGAAAAAGTAAGTGGGCGGATGCATTCTTGAGGCAGCAAGACCTCCTCTGAGTCGAAGGGCGCGACCCAAGGAACGCTGCACAGCCTTGATGACTTTGAAGAGGTTTTCTGGGGGTTTGCGTGGCGTTTCAAGGACCACCAGCGCCGAGTCATTTTTGCGCGCGGCAATTGAGAAACTTTGAGAGGATGGTCGAACCCCGTCAATGATCAACAGCTTCTTTCGATTCGCCAGCAGCAGACGTATGCAGAAGCCGTTCAGGCGAATCAGCATTCGATGCATCCATGACAAATCCAGCGGTTCCAGAGTGGATAGTCGTGTGCGCGACATCTCACCAAAGACGGCTTCGAAAGCCTCTTGGGGGGTGCTGGCGCGCTGCAAGACGCTATTGGAATCCACCCAATGAATTTCCTCCAAGCCTTGTAAGGACTGGTAGAAAAATGAGGCTATGCCAAGTTCGTGAAAGTAGGCGCATCGCCCAGCTTCTACTTGTGTCTCAGACAGACCCTGTTGCCGTGCCAGTCTTTCGAACTCAAGTAGCCCATCCTTCAGGTGCATGACGGTTTGAGCATGCATGTGGTCGTTGTAGATGTCAGAAGAGCGAATCACCTCATGACCACTGTCCTGACCGAATACAGCTGCGGCAGCAGGCGTGAAAGTCAGAAGTCGAGCACCCCGTCGCAAGTTCTGTCTTTGGACGACTCTCGCTTCTTTTTCGTCTCGAATGATGATGGTCGGTCTATGGAGCATGACTAAACGGTCTTCGTGTTCGAGGTTTGAGTCGCAGGTGCGCCGAGGACAAATCGCGCAAACTCGTCCATGTTAGGAGTGGTGTAGGGCCAAATAAAGGCTTTCAACTCCGCTTCATTCAAAGGTCGGTCGCGATGTGCATCCATAACGCCTTTCAAAAGCGCAACCAGCGGTGTCTTGCCGCTCACGTAGACTGCGCTGCGATGCGCCGCTGTGGGCGGCGTGGACATGCCCGGGAGATGGTGATAGCGGCCGCGAGTGGAATGCAGCAGCACGGGCCGGCCTGCACCTAGAGCTTCGTCGATGGTGGTTGAGATGCAGGCCACCAACAAATCCGACTGAGCGAGTGCCTGTTTGAACGTGCCTTCGTTGCTGATTTCCACGTTCGGAGACTTCGGTAGGAGCTTGCGCAGCGTTTCGGGATTGCATTCCGGCTTGGCGTTCACCTTGACACGAACCAGCAGCCGCGCTTGCGGAATTTGGCTCACGGCTTGCGCCAGCTCGGCGATGCCGTCGAGAAATTCATCCGGGGTCTCCAGCATCCAGGGGATGTGGTTGTGCACACCCATGTAGTTTCCCGCGAACAGGATCTGAAACGGCCGACTGCCTTGCGGATGTGCCAGCTTTGTCGTCTGACGAACGCCCATCACCTTGTTGCAGTGGGGGGACAGTTCCTTCACCAGTTCCGCAATGGAGGGCGCCCGCGCCGCAAGAATGGTCGAGTGCTCGTTGTATAGCCGTCCCAGGGACGCCCACAGATTGCCCATTGTCTTTGAGGGCTCTTCGGTTTGCGGCGTGTGCGAGGCGTGATTGAACAGCACCACTTGCTTGCCCATGCTCTTGGCTGTGCGACAGGCCGAGATGGCAAATCCGGTGAACGGTGAGTCCGTGCTGATGATGTCCGGTGCCAGGCGCGCGATGTCTTGGGGCACTTGGAGTTCATGGCCCAGCGCATGGCGCATGACTTTTTCCAGGTACTTCTTGGATACCTTCAACGTTGCCTTGCGGAATTCGTCGTGGACTCCGGCAGTGATCCCTTCGATCTCCGGCATATAGGATCTGACATCTTGCGGCCAAAAGAAGTAACGGGGCAAGCGCGTGCCCGTGAACTCCTTCTTGCTGCGCATCAGCACCAATGAGCCCGCCATGTTGATCACGGTTTTCAGTAGGCTTTTGGGCAGAGGGCGGGACAGCAGCATCACCAGGCTCGGGTCTTGTTTGTAAGCCGCATGCGCAAAATTTTGCGATGAGGGCCGAGCCTTGTCGATGATCAGCAGTTTTTTCCTGCCTTTCATCAGCTTGTCCATACGGGTCTTGTAAAGCTTTAGCAACCCGAAATGCAGGGCGGAATACGGGCCGTCCTGTTCAAGGTTCGCGATGTCGACTTCAGGCTTGAGCATCCGACGGTGGATGAAGCCGCCGAACACGCCTTCGAACACCTCGTCAAAATTCTTGCTGCCTTTCAGCTTTCCACGGGTATCCAGCCAAAAAGTTTCCGTGAAGCCGCGCAATGAATGCCAGAAAAAAGAAGCGGTCGCGAGCTTGTAGAAGTAAGTGATGCGTGTGGCTTCGATTTGCGTGTCCGTCAGTCCCTGCAATCGAGCAAGTCGGTCGAACTCTTCCAGACCGTCTTTCAAGTGCTCAACGGTTCGCGCATGCAGGTCGTCACCATAGACGCTCGTGGTCCGTATCACCTCGTAGCTCTGATCATCGACAAACACCGCCGCAGCGGCTGGGGTAAGCGTCAGCAGCTGGGCATTTTGGGCTAGGCGCTTGCGTTTGATGGTGTTCGCGTCCGCGACATCGCGAACGACAATCACGGGCCGGTCAGACATGGTCGGTGATCCAGAGCCTGGTCATTCTTTGGTGTAGGGGCGCACCAGTTGTGCTTCGATGGTCCATGGGTGACCGTCCCAGCCCTGGTGCGTGAAACCGATGGGCTCCAAGTAATCACCCGGGCGCATCAGTGTCTTGATCCATTCGAAAGCAATCAAGCCCGTGCTGGGCAGTTGATCCTCCTTCATGCCCAGCGCCATCAAGCGTTGGTCGAGCTCCGCTGAAAAAGCTGCATCGATTTCGATCAGTTTGAACTCTGCGGCGATCGCCTTCTTGTCCAATGGACAGCGAAAGCTCCGGTAGCTGCGGAAGAATCTGAAGAATCCCGTGGCCGCCGCCTTCAAGCGACGTATCTTTTCTTCCGAGTAGGCTTCGTTCCTGGCGAACACCAGAGAAAAATCACTGAGCTTCTTCCTGACCAACAACTTGCGCACATGGCGGACGACTTTCTTGGAAGGCGTTCCGGTGTTGGTGATGATGACGTACTTGGTCTTTTCTTGCGGGATGAGATCCACATGCAAGCACTTGTTCGTCTGAATGATCACGTCCGCATCGCGGATGCTGGCCTCCATGCCATCGATGGGGGCGTTTCCAACTAAAAGATATCGCATGAGCAATCCTCGGCCTTGAGCTTGGACTCGCGTTTTTAGGCGCGGCGTGCTTGAAGGAAGGGTTAGGCAAGCCGCCTGAACCGCTCCGGAAGTTTGACGACGATGCGCAGGCCGAGCATGCCAGGTTTGTTCCAGGCATAAATCGGGCGGAACCAGGTTTGCAAGAATCGGGCGATCCCGAAAATCCGTTCATTCACAACCGCTTGCTTTTCGGTGATGTCATGCACCACCCGCATCCGCGCGCGTTTGAAATGTTTTTGCTCACCTCGAGCGATGATGTCGGGGTGCCGGTACTTCGCCAGGAGCGCGTCGTAATCTGTGTTGCCCAGGTGAAGCAAGTACAGATTTTTGTCGATGTGGAAATTGTGCCCACGGATGCGATGAAAGCCTCGCCCCCATCTCACGGGTTTGGCAATCACGCTGGCTTTGGTGAAGCGTGTGTTGATCAGCGCATACCCTCGCTGGGGGAGGATGGGACGGGACTTGTCCAGAGGCTGTTCATGCGTCAGATGCTGGCCCACGTCCAGTCCCAGGCCGCTGACGCTGGTGCGTATGTCCAGGCTGGACAGGTACTGCGGAAGATTCATGCCGGTGTCGGGGTCCACCATCAGGCATTCGTCCGAGTCCGTCCCAATCACCAAGTCGTAGCGTTTGAGCAGTTCCGCCGCGCGGTCAGAGAGAAAGCTCAAGCGGCGGTTTTCGGCATCTACCACCTTGATGCCTTGTTTTTCAACCAGCGTGACGTTGGCGCGGCCTGCTTGAGCGGGGACCTTTTGATCGAGTCCATCCATGTAGATGTAGAGATTTTCTTCCCCCAGAAGAGGGCCGTAATAAGCCACCCATCGGTTCAGGAAAAACTCATCATTGCGGGCCATCGTGATGGCTGCGATTTTTTTCATGTTGGATTTTTGTTGGTATCAATCGAAAGTTGGGTGCTTGCCTCGTCCTCAGCCGGGGCGAGCGCGTGCGTCCAATCCCACAGCAGTCGCGAAACTTCGTCCACCCCGATGCGCTTGGTGGCCGAGAACAAGCGCACTTCACCGCCCCCGGCATTGAGTTTCGCGATGGACAGAGCCTTGGCCGCCTCGCTGCGGGTGAGTTTGTCTGCCTTGGTCAGCACGATCAGGAATTTCAGACCTTGCTCCACCCGCGGGCGTATGACTTCCAGCAGCACCTCGTCCAGTTCCGTCAGGCCATGTCGCGGGTCGCACAACAACACGATGGCCGCCAGGTTTTCCCGGGTGACCAGATAGTTGGCCATCACCTGCTGCCAACGCAGCTTGTCTTGCATGGGCACGGCCGCGTAGCCGTAGCCGGGCAGATCGGCCAGCATCGCGTCCGTCACGCCCTGCTTGCCAAGGGAGAAGAGGTTGATGTGTTGGGTGCGCCCTGGCTTCTTTGAGGCAAAAGCCAGCTGCTTTTGTTGGGTCAAGGTGTTGATGCAGGTGGATTTGCCCGCGTTGGAGCGGCCCACGAAGGCGATTTCGGGGACATCCAATGGCGGCAGATGCAGCAGGTCTGGCGAAGTGGTCAGGAAGCGAGCCGTGTGCAGCCAGCCCAACGCGGGATGCTGGGGCGTGGCGGCCGGGGCCGATTTCCGAGGCGACGTGGGTGCACGGGCGGTGGCACGACGCGCGGGGGCTTTGGGGGCGGATGGGGGGGGCATGGCGTCGGGCTGGAAAGGGTGGGGCGCCAAAGCGGCTGGAAGACGCGAGGCGCGAAGGCCGGGCAAAAATGGCGCGGCGGGCGGCGCATTGTAGAATCGCCGCGTTTGATCCGGGTCATCGGGGCGGTCTTGCCGGCTCCGGGCCGACCGCCGTTTTGCCCAACAACCCTAGAACCAGACCATGAAGTTGTTTGCCCCCCTGATGTTGGCTGCCGCGCTGGCAGCGCCCGCCTTTGCCATCGCCGAGGAAGCCCAGAAGGCCGCAGCCCCTGATCTGGCCAAGGGTGAGGCCAAGTTCGCAGCGGTCTGCGTGGCCTGCCACGCGGCGGACGGCAACTCCACCATCGCCGCCAATCCCAAGCTGGCCGGTCAGCATCCGCAGTACCTGCTCAAGCAGCTGCAGGAATTCAAGAGCGGCAAGCGTGAGAACGCTGTCATGAAGGGCTTCGCCTCCATGCTCAGCGACGAGGACATGATCAACATCACCGCCTGGCTCGCGGCTCAGAAGCCCAAGAACGGCTTCGCCACCGACAAGGAACTGGTGCAACTGGGTGAGCGCATCTACCGCGGCGGCATCCCCGATCGCCAGATCGCGGCTTGCGCGGGTTGCCACAGCCCCAACGGCGTGGGCATTCCGGCCCAATACCCCCGCCTCTCTGGTCAGCATGCCGCCTACACCGAAGCCCAACTGACGGCCTTCCGCGCAGGTGCGGCCAATGCCAAGGCCAGCGGCGCTCGCCTGAACTCCTTGCCCATGACCCAGGTGGCCGCCAAGTTGAACGACCGCGAGATCAAGGCCGTTTCCGACTACATCGCTGGCTTGCGCTGACACTGGCGCAGAGACCAACCGCCACAAAGCAAATTCATAACAAGGCGGGCTGCTCACAAGGCAGGCCCGCTTTTTTCATGCCTTTTTCCCGAGTTCTCCGTGACCGCTGAAACCTCATCCGACCTTGCCCTGCCGGGTTTGCGCGCGCGCGTACTGCTCGGGCTGAGGGGAGCCATGGAACTGCTGGCGTCCATGCGCTTCGCCATCTCGCTGCTGACCGTGATTTGCATCGCCTCGGTCATCGGCACGGTGCTGAAGCAATCGGAGCCCTATGCCAACTACGTCAACCAGTTCGGTCCGTTTTGGGCCGAGGTGTTTGGCAAGCTGCACCTCTACACGGTCTACAGCGCCTGGTGGTTCCTGCTGATCCTGGCCTTCCTGGTCGTCAGCACCACGCTGTGCATCATGCGCAACACGCCCAAGATCCTGACGGATCTGCGCACCTACAAGGAAAACATCCGCGCCCAGGCCCTGCAGGCCTTCCGGCATCGGGCCCAGGCGACGCTGGAGGAGGCTCCTGAGGCCGCCGCGCGGCGCATGGGGGCCGCCTTGGCCGCGCGGGGCTGGAAAGTCAAGCTGCAGCAACGCGAAGGCGCGGGCTGGATGATCGCCGCCAAGGCAGGCGCCGCCAACAAGCTCGGCTACCTGGCGGCGCACAGCGCCATCGTGATGATTTGCCTGGGTGGCTTGTTCGACGGGGACCTGATCGTTCGCGCCCAGATGTGGCTGGGTGACAAGACCGTCTACAGCGGCGGTGGCCTGGTGTCCGAGGTCGCCGCGCAGCACCGTCTGTCCGACCGCAACCCCACCTTCCGCGGGAACCTGTTGGTGGCCGAGGGCACGGCGGCGGACACGGCCATCCTCACCCAGCCCAATGGCATCGTGCTGCAGGAATTGCCTTTTGCGGTGGAACTCAAGAAGTTCATCGTCGAGTACTACCCCACGGGCATGCCGCGTCTGTTCGCGAGCGAGATCATCATCCATGACAAGGCCACGGGCGAGGCCCGGCCCGCGCGCGTCGAGGTCAACCATCCTGCTCGCTACAAGGGCGTGGAAATCTACCAATCCAGCTTCGACGATGGCGGCTCGTCCTTGAAGCTGCGTGCCCTGCCGATGGATGGCGTGAGCGCCGCCTTTGATCTGGAGGGCCGTGTTGGCGACAGCACGCGCTTGAGCCGCGCCGCGGGCATGCCGGGGAGTAGCGCCGAGCAGCTGACCTTGGAGTACACCGGCCTGCGCGTGATCAACGTCGAGAACATGGCCGAAGCCCAGGCGGGCGCAGGCAAGTCGGGCAATGCAGAGGCTGGCGTGGATGTGCGCAAGGTGGATTTGGGCAACCCCTTGAGTGGCCTGAACCAGCGGCTGGGTGCCGCCAACAAGCACGATGCGCCGCAGACCCTGCGCAACGTGGGGCCCAGCATCAGCTACAAGCTGCGCGACGCGGCGGGCCAGGCGCGCGAGTTCAACAACTACATGGTGCCGGTCGATCTGGGCGATGGCGTGCCGGTATTTCTCTGGGGGCTGCGCGACACGCCCGCCGAACCCTTCCGTTACCTTCGGGTGCCCGCGGATGCGGAGGGCGGCAGCACGGACTTCTTCCGCCTTCGCGCCGCCCTGGCCGACCCGTCCCTGCGTGAACGGGCCGTGCGCCGCTACGCCGCGCGCATGGTGGACGCCAACCGTCCTGACCTTCAGGCGCAACTCGCGGCGTCGGCCTTGCGCGCCCTGACGCTGTTCGCCGGGGCCGAGGCGCCGGCGCAAGGCCAGGCGCCGATGGGCGGCCTCCAGGCCATCGCCGATTTCATGGAGAACCAAGTGCCCGCGGCGGACCGTGAGCGCGCGGGCGAGATGCTGATGCGCATCCTCAACGGCGCGCTGTTCGAGTTGCTGCAGACCGCGCGTGAACGCGCCCACCTGGCGCCGCTGTCCACCGATGCCAGGACCCAAACCTGGATGGCCCAGGCCGTCATTGCCTTGGGCGACGCCTGGTTCTACCCCGCGCCTTTTGTGCTGCAGCTCAACGAGTTCACCCAGGTGCAGGCCAGTGTGTTCCAGGTCGCGCGAGCACCCGGCAAGAATGTGGTTTATCTGGGCTGTGCCTTGTTGATCATTGGGATTTTTGCCATGCTCTACGTCCGCGAGCGCAGACTCTGGGTCTGGCTGGTGCCCGCTGTGGGCGCGGCTGCCGCCGACGGCAGAGTGGGCAGCCAGGCCACCCTGGCACTGTCGACCAACCGCGAGACCCTGGACGCTGACAAGGAATTCGAGCAACTGCGCGACAGGCTGCTCGGCAAGGAGTGACGAGATGAACACCACCACCCTGACATTGAACGAAGGTTACTTCTCCCGCCGCAACACCTTCGACTGGGTTTTCGCGCTGTTGTTGCTGGTCGGCGGTGGCTACGCCTTCGCGCGATACCACACGGCGATGGATGTCTACGAGCAAGCCATCCTCGTGCTGTCCGTGCCCGCGCTCATCGCCTTGGGCTGGTTTTGGCGTCCGTTGCGGGCCTTGAGCTTGGGCATTGCGCTGTTGGCCTTGTTGGCGATCGCCTCTTACCAGGGCGTGGACGCGCAGGGGGCGCCCGGTGGGGATCTGGCTCGTGCCGAGCAGGTGTTCTGGCTGAAGTACTTCCTGTCCAGTCAGTCGGCGATCCTCTGGATGAGCGTGCTCTTCTTCATGAGCACGGTGTTTTACTGGCTGGGCATGTTCAGCCGGACCCAAGGCGCGACCCTGGAACTGATCGGCTCGCGCCTGACCTGGGCCGCGGTGGTGATGGCCCTGACCGGCACCCTGGTGCGCTGGTATGAGAGCTACCTGATTGGCCCCGGCATTGGCCACATTCCGGTGAGCAACCTCTACGAGGTGTTCGTGCTGTTTTGTTTGATGACCGCGCTGTTCTACCTCTACTTCGAGCAGCAGTACGCGACGCGCGCCATGGGCGCCTTCGTGATGCTGGTGGTCAGCGCGGCCGTCGGCTTCTTGCTTTGGTACACCGTGGTGCGCGAGGCGCATGCCATACAGCCCCTGGTGCCTGCCTTGCAGAGCTGGTGGATGAAGCTGCACGTGCCGGCCAACTTCGTGGGTTACGGCACCTTCTCCTTGGCGGCCATGATCGCCTATGCCTACCTGATCAAGAGTCAGGCCGAACAGGAGTCTCAAAGCGGATTGCGTTGGTACAAGCTCGCGCCGCTGTGGATCTTCGGCGTCGTGCTGTGTTTCGTGCCCATCGCATTTCGCCAGAAGATGGAGGGCGGTGGCAGCTATTGGCTGGTGTACTTCATCGTCGCGGCGCTCATCGTCGTTGGCATTTTGCTGGGCCGCAAGCGGATCGCCGAGCGCCTGCCCTCGGCCGAGGTGCTGGACGACGTGATGTACAAGGCCATCGCCGTCGGCTTTGCCTTCTTCACCATCGCCACGGTGCTGGGCGCGCTCTGGGCGGCCGAGGCCTGGGGCGGGTACTGGAGCTGGGACCCGAAGGAAACCTGGGCCTTGATCGTCTGGCTTAACTACGCCGCTTGGCTGCACATGCGCCTGATGAAGGGCCTGCGCGGCACGGTGGCCTCCTGGTGGGCGCTGGCTGGCTTGGGCGTGACGACCTTCGCCTTCATCGGCGTGAACATGTTCCTGTCGGGCCTGCACAGCTACGGCACGCTGTGATGCGTGGGTCCCTGGCCACGTAGCGTGAACCGCGGGCCGGCTTTGCTGCTGTGCCTGTGCTCGCACGCACAGGGCCCCGTCTCGTGGGCATGGCCTTGTGACGTCGGGGGCGTGCATGTTTTTCCCTCTGGGTGTAGGCTTGCGCGCTCGGAACAAGGAAGACCACCATGCTGATTCGCACGCAGAACCAGGGTTACGACCATCCCATAACCAGTGACATCACGCCCGCATCGGCCTACCACCGGCGGCGCGACTGGCTCCGTCTGATGGCCTCTGGCGCCGCGGGCGCAACCCTGGCGGCGTGGGCTGGCCGTGACGCTCTGGCGCAAACCGCCGCGCCAACGGCCGCTTTAGTGTCCCAGCCGGGCAAGCTGGCGCCGCTGCCGGGAGCGAAGTCCGCCGTGGCCGGTGCCGCCACGATGGAAAAGCCGACCTCCTACGAAGACGCGAGCACGTACAACAACTACTACGAGTTCGGCACGGACAAGAGTGATCCGGCGCGTAACGCGCATCGGCTCAAGACCTCGCCTTGGACGGTCAGCGTGGAAGGTCTGGTGAAGAAGCCTGTCAAATTGTCGCTGGAGGATCTGCTCAAGCTGGCCCCGATGGAAGAGCGCATCTACCGCATGCGCTGCGTGGAAGGCTGGTCCATGGTGATCCCTTGGGTGGGCTATTCGCTCTCCGCCCTGGTCAAGAAGGTGGAGCCCTTGGGCAGCGCCAAGTACGTCGAGTTCGTGACCCTGGCCGATCCCAAGACCATGCCCTTCGTGGGCTCGCGCATCCTGGACTGGCCCTACACCGAGGGCCTGCGCATGGACGAAGCCCTGCACCCGCTGACCTTGCTGAGCTTTGGCATGTACGGCGAAGTGCTGCCCAACCAGAACGGCGCGCCGGTGCGCCTCGTGGTGCCCTGGAAGTACGGTTTCAAGAGCGCCAAGAGCCTGGTGACCATCCGCTTCACCGAAAAGGAGCCTGGCACGGCCTGGAACAAGGCGGCTGCCAATGAATACGGCTTCTATTCGAACGTGAACCCGGACGTGCCTCACCCGCGCTGGAGCCAGGCCACGGAGCGTCGCATCGGCGAGGACGGTCTGTTCGCCAAGAAGCGCAAGACCCTGATCTTCAACGGCTACGAGGCCCAGGTGGGGCAGCTGTACGCGGGCATGGACCTGAAGAAAAATTACTGAGGATGGTCCTGGTTTCCATCTCCGTCCGCCCGCCCCAGTGGGTCGCCGGCGACAGGGGCAGCGCATGAACAAGTGGCTGCTGCATCCGGTGACCAAGCCGCTGGTCTTCGTGCTGGCGCTGCTGCCTTTCGCCGCGCTGTTCCACGGCGCGCTGACGGACCAGCTGGGCGCCAACCCGGCTCAACATCTGATCCGCGCCACCGGCGAGTGGGCCTTGCGCTTCCTCTGTCTGACCCTGGCAGTGACGCCCCTGCGTGTGCAGTTCGGCTGGGCCGCGCTGGCGCGTCTGCGACGCATGCTGGGGCTCTACGTTTTCTTCTACGCCCTGCTGCATTTCCTCTGCTATGCGGTCTTCGACATGGGCCTGGGCCTGGACGAGGGCGCCTGGGCCGAAATCGTGCGCGACATCCCCAAGCGCCCCTTCATCCTCGTGGGTTTCGCCGCCTTGCTGCTGCTGCTGCCCCTGGCCCTGACCTCTTTCAACCGAGCCATCCGTGCCCTGGGCGCGACGCGCTGGCGTGCGCTGCACCGGGTTGTCTACGCGGTGGCCGCCTTGGCCGTTTTGCACTTCTACTGGATGCGGGCGGGCAAGCGTGATTTCGCGGAGGTGGCGGTGTACGGCGCCATCCTCGCGCTGTTGCTCGGGTGGCGGGTCCTGGACCGCTGGCGCCGCGCGCGCACTGATCGGCAAGCGGCGCCCCGCCGCGCCTGATCACAGCAGGATGTCGTGGCGGAAGCTGTCCGCCGCGCTTTCACGCTGGCGGATGAGGATGGCTTGATCGCCCTGCACCAGCACTTCGGCAGCACGACCGCGTGTGTTGTAGTTGCTGGCCATGCTCATGCAATAGGCGCCTGCCGAGAGCACGGCCAGCTGATCGCCGGCTTGCACGCTCAGCGCGCGGTCGTGCCCCAGCCAGTCACCGCTTTCGCAGATGGGGCCCACCACCTCGTAGTTCACGGCGCCGCCGGCCTGGGCCGGTTCACGCGGCGCCAGCGGCACGATCTGGTGGTAAGCCTCGTACATGGCCGGGCGGGGCAAGTCGTTCATGGCTGCGTCCACGATGCAGAAGTTCTTCTGCTCACCGGGCTTGAGGTAAAGCACCTCGGTCAAGCAGACGCCCGCGTTGCCGACCAGGGAACGGCCAGGTTCGATGAAGATGGCCTTGTCAGCATGACCGCGCGCGTCCACGCGGGCCAGCAACTTGTGCCAGAGTGCGTCGGCGGCCGGCGGGGTGTCACCGTGGTAGTCGATGCCCAGGCCACCGCCCAAATCGATGTGATGCAACGGAATGCCCGCAGCCTCGATGGCCTCCACCAGATCGAGCACGCGCTCCAGCGCATCCAGGTAAGGCCGTTCCTCGGTGATTTGCGAGCCGATGTGGCAGTCGATGCCCACGACCTTGAGGCCCGGCAGCCGCGCGGCATGCTGGTAGACGGCCACGGCGCGTTCGTGCGCGATGCCGAACTTGTTGCCCTTGAGGCCGGTGGAGATGTAGGGGTGGGTCTTGGCGTCCACGTCGGGGTTGACGCGGATGCTGACCGGCGCGACCTTGCCGAGCGCCGTGGCGACTTCGTTCAGCACGTCCAGCTCGGCTTCGCTTTCGACGTTGAAGCAGCCAATGCCGGCGCCTTGGCCAGCGTTCAGAGCCTGCCGCATCTCGGCGCGGGTCTTGCCCACGCCCGAGAAAATGACCCGCGCCGGATCACCGCCCGCGGCCAGCACGCGCTCCAGCTCGCCGCCCGAGACGATGTCGAAGCCGCAGCCCGCGCGCGCGAACAGCTGCAAGATGGCCAAGGACGAATTGGCTTTCAGCGCGTAGCAGATACGTGCCTTCCCTTGCGCAAGGCGGCTGGCCAGCCCGCGCTGGTAGGCCGCCAGCGCGTCCAGCATGGCTTGTTGCGAATACACGAAAAGGGGTGTGCCATGGGTACGGGCCAGGTCGGCCAGACGCACGCCTTCCAGGTGGAGGTCCTGGCCGGTGGCGGTGGCGCGATAAGCGAGATGAGGGTGGCCGGGCAGCAGGGGAGCGGTCATGGTTGTTCTTCTGGGAGGGCGTAAGGGTCGTCGTACTCAGGGTCTTGGGGGACGGTGGTCTCGCTGGCTTGGTCGGGTGCCTCGTCGCTCTTTTTCGAGGGCATGAAGGGCCAAAGCGATCTGGGCAAGCTGGCCCGATGGGCTGCCGCTGGGTCCTTGGGCAGGTAGAGCTTGCCAGTCTGGCCGCAGCCCGAAAGCAGCAGCGAGCCGGATATGCCGATGACGATGAGCGCGGCAGGGGCAAAAGCGCGGCGGCGCGCGGTTGTGAGACGGCTGACTAGAATCGCGCAAGCTCTGAAGATTGAACGGGCGATTGCTCGGGTTTCCAACATCGCGAAATTATGACTGACCTGGAATTCATGGACCGTGCCGAGGCCGTGCTGCGCGCCATCGAGGCGAACTGCGACCGCATCAACGACGCTGGCGACGCGGACATCGACAACCAGCGCGTTGGCGGCATGGTGACCCTGGTGTTCCCCGACCGCAGTCAGATCGTCGTGAACCTGCAAAAGCCGCTGCATGAAATTTGGCTGGCGGCGCGTGCTGGCGGCTTCCACTACAAGTTCGATGGCCAGCGCTGGATGGACACCAAGGGCCAGGGCGAGTTCTTCGCCAGCCTGTCGCGCCACGCGAGCGAGCAGGCGCGGGTGGCCCTCGCCTTCGCGGCCTGAGACTCAAGCCGCAGGGCGGCAGGCCCGGGCTGCCCTTCGCGTCCCTCCTCAGTCCCGCAAGCTCAGTCCCGCGAGCCCGGGCACGGGGCTCAGTTGCGGCGGAACAGGTCCAGGATGCGTGAGCGTTCCTCGCCCTGCGTGCCGCTCGGCGGTTCGTCCGCGGGCGGGTTGTAGGGCAGGTTGGGCATGATGCCGCCCGGCAGCGTCATCATCACCCCGCCGTTGTCCTCGTCCAGACCCAGGGACTTGACGCCCCCGTCTTCGGCGTACTCCGAGTACATCCAGTCGATGCCGGTCTGCACCACGCCCTCGGGAGGGATCACCTCCTGCACGGGCACGCCGCGCAAGGCGTGTTCCATGTAGCTGATCCACACCGGCAGGGACAGCCCACCGCCTGTCTCCTTGTCGCCCAGCTTGCGCGGGGTGTCGTAACCGATCCAAGTGACCGCCGTCAGCGTGGGCTGGTAGCCCGCGAACCAGGCGTCCATGGAGTCGTTGGTGGTGCCGGTCTTGCCGTAGATGTCCGGACGCTTGAGCTGAGCCTGCGCGCGCGCGGCCGTGCCGACGCGGGCCACTTCCTGCAGCAGCGTGGACATGATGAAGGCGTTGCGCGGCTCCAGCGTGCGCTTGCTTTCGTCCAGCACCACGGGCGGCGTTTCGACCAGCACCTTGCCGTTGGGGTCGGTGATCTTGCGGATCAGCCAGGGATCGAGGAGGTAGCCGCCGTTGGCGAACACTGAATAGGCCACGGCCATTTGCAAGGGCGTGACCGTGCCCGCGCCCAAGGCCATCGTCAGGTAGGCCGGGTGGCGTCGCGGCTCGAAACCGAAGCGCGCCGTCCACTCCTGGGCATAGCGCGGGCCGATGGCGTCCAGCACGCGGATGGACACCATGTTCTTCGAGCGCGCCAGCGCGCGGCGCAGCGGCATCGGGCCCTCGAACACACCGTCGTAGTTCTTCGGTTCCCAGGGCTGGCCACCCGTGGTGTCGGGCTCGAAGAAGAGAGGGCCGTCGTTGACCACGGTGGCGGGCGTGAAGCCTTTTTCCAGCGCGGCCGAGTAGATGAAGGGCTTGAAGCTTGAGCCCGGCTGCCGCCAGGCCTGTGTCACGTGGTTGAACTTGTTCTTGTCGTAGTCAAAGCCACCCACCATCGCGTGCACGGCCCCATCGCGCGGGTCCAGGGAGACGAAGGCGCCTTCTACTTCGGGCTGCTGCAGGATTTCCCAGCTGGCGGCCTGGTTCTTGGCCGGATCTTCCGGGGTGTGCAGGCGGATGCGCACGACCGCGCCACGCCGGATCTTGAGCGTGGGTGCGGCCCGCGATGACAGGCCGTCCGCCGCGTAGCGCAGGCCGGCGCCGGTGATGTCCAGGGTCTCTCCGTCCTGACGCATCACCGTGACCTTGCGGGGGTCGGCCTCCAGCACCACGGCGCTGAGCAGGTCGCCGTTGTTCGGGTGCTCCATCAGCGACTCCGAAACCGCCTCGGCGATGGCGTCGGCGTTGTCGGTGGTCTGCGCGGGCAGGGGGATGACTTTTTCCGGGCCGCGGTAGGGCTGGCGGCGCTCGTAGTCCATGATGCTGCGGCGCAAGGCCGCGTAGGCCACTTCCTGCTCGCCTGAGCGGATGGTCGTGTACACGCGCAGGCCGCGGGTGTAGGTCTCCTCGCCGTATTGGGCGAAGATGATCTGGCGCACGATTTCCGCGGCGTATTCAGCGTGTCCCTGGCCCGGCCGCTCGCCTTGCGCCGTGACGGTGCGAACCTGGATGTCCTCGGCGCGGGCGGCCGCGGCTTCCTCGGCCGTGATGAATCCGTTGTCCAGCATGCGCGAGATGATGTAGAGCTGACGAGCCCGCGCGCGCTTGGGGTTGCTGATGGGGTTGTAGGCCGAGGGGGCCTTGGGCAGTCCAGCCAGCATCGCGGCCTCGGCGACCGAGATGTCCTTGAGCGGCTTGCCGAAGTAGGTTTCCGACGCGGCGGCGAAGCCGTAGGCGCGCTGACCCAGGTAGATCTGGTTCATGTAGATCTCGAGGATCTGGTCCTTGCTCAGCAGGTGTTCCAGCTTGTAGGTCAGCAGGATTTCATAGATCTTGCGCGTGTAGGTCTTCTCGGACGAGAGGTAGACGTTGCGCGCGACCTGCATGGTGATGGTGGACGCGCCCTGGCTGTTCACCCGCCGCAGATTGGCCAGCACGGCGCGCGCCATGCCCACGTAGTCCACGCCGCCGTGCTGATAGAAGCGCGCGTCCTCGATGGCGAGCACGGCATCGGTGAGCGCGCGCGGAATTTTTTCAATTGGGACAAAGCGGCGGCGTTCCTCCCCGAACTCACCGATCAGATCGCCTTCGACCGAGTAGATCCGCAGCGGCAGCTTGGGACGGTATTCGGAGAGGTCGGACACATCCGGCAGATTGGGGAAGGCGAAGGCCATGGCCACGGCCACGAGCATCAGGCCACTGAGCAGACCGGCCACGCCGATGCCGGCAACCCACACGGCGATGCGCGCGAACGGATGCAAAGTGGCCCAGCGTCGGGAAAGCGTCGATTTCATGCGGGCGAATTGTGCGCCCATCGTGGAAGCACGGGGCGAGGGAGATGGATCGTCGGCGGACATGGGGGCTGTCGTCTTGGCCGGGTGGCCTCGGAGCTTAGGGGTTCTGGGGCAGGACCATCCAGGCCGTGAGCCTGTGCGGGCGGGTCCAAACCGGGTTGGCGACGTGCCCCGGCGCGATGACCAGGGCGGCATATCTTTTCCGAACAGCCGCCATTATAAAAATCATGGAGCCCCTGTGACGCTTGGCCGTCTGAGCCCAGGGGTTGAGGTGGCCACAATCCGAGTCCCGGCGGTTGGAAAAATGTGAGTGCATGCTTTTAAAGAGGGGCTTGGTAAACCTCGGACTTCGACCGTCGTCGGTGAACCCCGCTGCTACGATCCAGACGCCTGCCCACGAGGATCGGATCGCTCTTTCAACGGCAGCACCCGCTTGGGTTTCATCACGAGGAGGGCTGCCCATGTTGTTTCCGTCATCACGTCGCCGGTCGGAGCCCCTCTTGGGGCTGGATCTGCAGCCCGATGCGGTCAGGCTGGTTGGGTTGGGCCAGACCCGCCAAGGGCAGCCGACGCTGGAGCATTGCGGCTGCGAGCCCCTGTCGCCCGCCTGGATGGTGGACGGCCGCATCGACGACTTCACGGCGGTGACCCAGGCCGTCTCTCGCCTGCTGCGCCGTGCGCGCCCGCGCACCGACAGAGTGGCCCTGGCCTTGCCCGAGGCCGCGGTCATCACCCGGCGCATCACGCTGCCCATCACGCTGCCCCAAGCGCCGAGCCGTGACGCCCTGGACGCCAGGGTGCGGGCGGAGGCCGAGCAACTCCTTCCTTTCCCCCTGCAAGAGGTCTACCTCGACTACGGCGTGGTGGCGCGGCGCGCCGTGGCCGATGCGGGGGCCTCTGTTCAGCCGACGCAAGTGTGCGCGCCGCTGTCCAGCGCCGTCGATGTGCTCCTCGTGGCCGCGCGGCGCGAGCGCGTGCGCGATTTGCAGGCCCTGGCCGAGGCCGTCGGTCTGGAGCCCGTGGCCGTGGACGTGGCCACGTTCGCGGCGCGTCGCGGCATGCTGCATCTGCTGTCGCGCTCCGCGCGGGCCCAGGTTCCGCCCCAGGCTCGGCCCGCTGCGGGAACACCACCGGCCAGGGCGGTGCTCGAGCTGCGCGCGGACCGCATGGGCTGGTGGCTGGTGCGCGGTGACCAGATCGTCGAAGAGGGCGAGCGTGTCGGCCATCCCGGCGCGGGCCCGGGGCGGCCTGGCGACCTCGATCCTGCGCTGGCGGTGGTGAGTGATTTGGCGCAGGCGCTGTCCCGCGCGTGGAATGTTCAAGGCCAGAGTTCGGGCGACGGCGAGTTTCACCACGCGCTGGGCAGCGGCGCTGTGGGCCTTGAAGCCGTTTGGTTGACGGGGGAGCCCCAGGCCTGCGCAGCTTGGGCCGAGCCCCTGTCTCGTCTGCTGGCGTGTCCCTGCCGGGTGGCGAATCCCTTCGAGGGCATGCCGCATCGGCGCCAGCCGCCTTGGCGCATCGTGCGCCGGTCGCGCAAGGGGGTCGAGGGGCGCGAGTCGGAATCGGCCGCGCCAGAGACGGGCGCTGCCTGGGCGTATTTGCAAGCCTGCGGCTTGGCCCTGCGCCAGTTTCAGCCATGACCGTCACGATCAATTTGCTGCCGCGCCTGCACGGCCTGCACCCGCGAGCACGGGCTGCTTTCAGAAGGGCGGTGGTCCTGGCTTTCGCCACGGGCTGGGTCATCGCGGGGCTGCTGCACCTGCACTGGCGCGAGCGCCTGGCCGCGCAGCGCGCGCTCAACGACCTGCTCGCGCGCGAGATCGCGCAACTCCAACAGCCACTCCAGGGCCTGCCGGGGCTGCGCGCGGAAATCGACGCGTGGGCCGAGTTGCAGACCCAGCGCTTGCGCGCCGCCCGCGTGCTGAGTGCCCTGCCCAGTGCCTTGCCCGATCAAGTGCACCTCAAGGGCTTGACCCTCGAAGCCGACCTGGTGACCTTGCGCGGCGCGGCCCGCTCCGATCAGGATCTGTCCGGGCTGCTGCGCCACCTGGCCCAGCCACGGTCTGGATTCCAGCAGGCCGAGCTGGTGGAGTTGCTGGGCGCGCCGATGCCGCTGTCCGTGCCCGGCACCGAACCGCTCCGTGCCGAGGCGACCTCCAGCGATGCCGACATGCGGGCGCAAACCCTGCAATTCACCGTCCGTGCCCGTCTCGCGGCGCCTTCCGTCGAGGACGCCACGGCCGTCTCCGAGCGGGGACTGGGTGCGAATCTGGAGTTCGCACCATGAGCGCCGCAGCACGGGCCTGGTCCACCACGCCCGCCGAATGGCCCCGCGCCGCGCGTTGGAGTCTGTTGGCCTTGATCGCCGCGCTGCCGCTCGTGCTGCCCGCCTGTCTGGGTCTGAACGACGACGCACGGGCATGGCATCAACTGCAGGCCCAGGCCCGGCAGGCGCGCGAGGACTACCGCGGCGGGCTCGCACGCCAGCAGGCCATGGACTTGGCGCGTGAGCGCCGGGACGCCTTGGGGCGTGCGCTGTGGTCCCGGCGGCCGGGTGAGGGCTCGCCCATGCCGGAGCAGGGCTGGACGGAATCCTTGTTGCGCGACATCCATCGCACCGGTGAGGGCCGGGCCGTGCGTTTCGAGCTGTTCAGGCCGGGGCCACCGGCCACGCGGCCACACCACGTGGAGTTGCCGTTCACGCTGCGTGTCGTGGGCAGCTACCGCGACCTCACGGCGTTTGCGGCCGCGCTGGCGGCTTTGAACCCAGCGGTCGTGGTCGATCGCCTGACCTTGGTCGCGCGACCCAGCGCGGGGCCGACGGGTGACACGGGCTCCGAGGCAGGTGGACTGTTGGCCATGGATGTGGCGGCCCGCGCCTTGCGCATGCCCCAGGGCCACAAGCCTGTGGTGCCCGACGCGCGCACCCCAACCTCCTTGGAGACCCGGCGATGAAACCTTGCACGCCACCCCCACCGCCACCTCCACCGTTGAGCCTGCCACCACGCCCCAAACGCCCGCGTGCTGCATGGGTGGCGGCCCGCACCACGTGGGCTCCCGCAGGGACTCCCATGCAGGCGTCGACCTGGCTTTGGGCCCTGGCCTGCGCCTCGGTGCTGGCGGCTTGCGCACCCACCGAACCCACTCAACCCGCCGACCCAGCCGCCTTGCGCGAGTGGATGGCCGAGCAGCGATTGCAGTTCAACGCGCGCAACGCGCGATCAGCCGCAGCCGCGGCTGGGGCTGGGACTGTGCCCACCGCCTTGCCCGCCATTGAGCCTGTGGCTGCTGGGCGCGGCGTGTTCGCCGATCCCTTCGATGCACGTCGTCTTTCCGGTCTGCCGCCCGCCCCAGGCCAGCGGCCCGAGCGCGCCGATCCACCGCTGCTGGCCCATCCTCTCTCAGCCCTGCGGATGGTGGGCAGTCTGCGCCGGGGCGACGAGGTCGTCGCGTTGGTGCAGGCCGATGTGCAGATTTATCAGGTCCCGGTGGGGGCGTTCCTGGGCAAGAACCAAGCCCAGGTGTTGCGCATCACCGAGGAGGGCATCACCTTGCAAGAACCGCCGCGCGGGCTGCCGGGCCAGTCCCCGGCCCGCACCGTCACCTTGCCCTTGCAGGGGCGTTGAACCATGAAGACCTTGATGTTGCCAGCGCAGCCCGCCGACCTCATGCACCTGATCCGTCGCGGCTGCGGAGGTCTCCTTCTTCTTCTCCTCCTCGTCGCCGCGAGCGGCCTCGCGCCCGCCCGCGCAACGGCCATCGACGAGGTGCCGCCAGTGGGCGAGCCGACCACGGCGCAGGCGCAGCCCAGGGTCGAAGTCCTGCCCCGCGCTGCCTCGCTCGACGAGACGGCGGCGCAGTCGCGCTACAGCGGGCAGAAGTTGACGCTCAACTTTCAGAACATCGACATCCGTGCCCTGTTGCAGGTGATCGCCGACTTCAGTGGCTTCAACGTGGTCACGTCCGACAAGGTCAGCGGCAACGTCACCTTGCGCCTGCGCGATGTGCCGTGGGATCAGGCCCTGGACATCCTGCTGCAGTCCAAGGGGCTGGACCAGCGCCGCGAGGGCAATGTGCTGTGGGTCGCGCCCCGGCAGGAGATCGCGGCCCGCGAGCGGCAAGACAGCGAGGCCCGTGCCGCGCAGGAAGGACTGGAGCCCCTGCGCACGCGCAGCTTTCAGCTCAACTACGCCAAGGCCGCCGACGTGGCTCAGCAACTCGGCGGCGCGGGCGCCGTGGGGGGCTCGGCTGGCGCCGCGGCCGCCGCGCGCATCCTCAGCCCGCGCGGCAGCGCGATCGCCGAGTCGCGCACCAACCAGCTCTTCGTGACCGACATCCACGCGCGCATGGAAGCCGTTCGCGCCCTGATCGCGAAAATCGACGTACCGGTGCGCCAGGTGCTGATCGAGGCGCGCATCGTCGAAGCCTCGGACACCTTCAGCCGTTCCTTGGGGGCCCGCCTGGGCGGCGCGGGCGGCCGATCGCCTTCGGGGGGCGCGGGGGCGGGGGCGGGTTTCGGCGGCAGCTACAGCGCCACGGCGGCGGGCGCCGGGGGCGGCTCCTTCGTCAACCTGCCCTCGCCGGGCCTGGGCGGTCAGCCCGCCGGGGTCTTCGCCGTGTCCATCTTTGGCGAAAGCGCCGCGCGTTTCCTCAACCTCGAAATCTCCGCGCTCGAGGCGGATGGCAAGGGCAAGGTGGTCTCCAGCCCGCGCGTGGTCACGGCGGACAAGGTCAAGGCCCTGATCGAGCAGGGCACCGAGCTGCCCTACCAAGTCTCGACCTCCAGCGGCGCAACCTCCATTTCCTTCCGCAAGGCCAACCTGATGCTCGAAGTCACGCCGCAGATCACGCCCGAGGGCAATGTGATCCTGGAGGTGGACGTGAGCAAGGATTCGGTGGGTCAGGACACCCAGGCCGGCTTCGCCATCGACACCAAGCACGTGAAGACCCAGGTTCTGGTGGAAAATGGCGGCACGGTCGTCATCGGCGGCATTTACACGCAGGAAGAGCGCGAAACCGTGACCAAGATTCCCTTCCTGGGGGACTTGCCCGGCCTGGGTGCGTTGTTCCGCGCCAAGGAGACGCGCTCCGAGAAGCGGGAGATGCTGGTGTTCATCACCCCCAAGACCTTGACCGACTCCCTCCTTTCCACGCGCTGACCTTCCGTTTGCCCTGACTGTCTTGAATCCGGCTCCCTTGTTCATCAGCTTCGTCGGCATGCCCGGTTCGGGCAAGTCCACCGTCGGGCGCCATCTGGCGCGCCGCCTCAACGTGCCTTTCCGCGACTCCGACCCCGTGATCGAGCAGCGCATCGGCTGCTCCATCCGCGAATTCTTCGAGCGTGGGGGCGAGGGCGGTGGCGAGACGCGTTTCCGCGACATTGAGTCCGAGGTCATCGCCAGCCTTTGCCTCCAGGGCGGCGACCCAGGGGGGACGGGGGGCGTGTTGTCCACGGGCGGCGGCGCGGTGCTGCGCGAGGCCAATCGCCAGCACTTGCGCGCGCACGGCCACGTGGTGTACCTGCGCGCGACCGCCGAGGAACTGATGCGCCGCCTGCGGCGCGACACGCAACGCCCCTTGCTGCAGGTGGACGACCCGATGCAACGCCTGCGGGACCTGCTGGCCCAGCGCGACCCCCTCTACCGCGAAGTCGCGCACTTCATCGTCGACACGGGCCGGCCCTCGGTCGCCTCCCTGGTCAACATGATCGTCATGCAGTTGGAGCTGGCCGGCGTGATCCCGGCCCATGTCGCCTCCGTGCCCGCCGCCGACAAGGCGCTCTGAGCCACGCGGCGCGGCCAGGCCCCCGTGCCTGCGGCGGCCCTCGCGGGCCTTTTGGCGCTCGCGACCCTGGCCTCGTGCGCGGTGCGCGCGCGGTCCGTGCGCGGACCCGCCCCACGTAAACTAGCGGGATGTCTTCCATCTCTCCATCGACGCCGGTGTCGGCGCCCGCGTCCATCCGGCCCGTGTCCTACGACGTGTCCGAGTCCTCGGGGTTTCGGGACGGGTCCGCGCCGGCCGCCGAGGGCGACGGCACCTCGCCCCAGCAGGTGCGCATCGAGCTGCGCGAATCCGGGGCCGACCGCAGCTACCCCATCTTCATCGGCAGCGGGCTGCTGTCCTGGTCCGCCAGCTTCGCGGGCCTGCCCAAAGCCTCGCAGGCGCTGATCGTCAGCAACACGACGGTGGCGCCCCTGTACGCCGAGACCTTGAAGCAGGCTCTGCAAGCGCACCACGCCCAGGTGACGGTGCTGGAGCTGCCCGATGGCGAGGCGCACAAAGACTGGTCGACCCTGAACCTGATTTTCGACGCGCTGCTCAGCCAGGGTGCGGACCGCAAGACCGTGCTCTACGCCCTGGGCGGCGGCGTGGTGGGCGACATGACGGGTTTCGCCGCCGCCTGCTACATGCGCGGCGTGCCCTTTGTGCAGGTGCCCACGACCCTGCTGGCGCAGGTGGACTCTTCGGTGGGCGGCAAGACCGCCATCAACCACCCGCAGGGCAAGAACATGATCGGCGCCTTCTACCAGCCCAAGCGCGTGGTCTGTGACCTGGACCTGCTCAAGACCCTGCCCGCGCGCGAACTCAGCGCCGGCCTGGCCGAGGTCATCAAGTACGGCCCCATCTTCGACATGGCCCTGCTGGACTGGCTGGAACAGCACATGGACGCGCTGCGCGCGCTCGACACCGCGGCCCTGGCGCATGCCGTGCGCCGCAGCTGCGAAATCAAGGCCGAGGTGGTGGGCCAGGACGAACGCGAAAGCGGCCTGCGCGCCATCCTCAACTTCGGCCACACCTTTGGCCACGCCATCGAGGCGGGGCTGGGTTACGGCGCCTGGCTGCACGGCGAGGCCGTGGGCTGTGGCATGGTGATGGCCGCCACGCTCTCGCAGCGCCTGGGCCTGGTGGACGCGGCTTTCGTCGCGCGCCTCAAGCGCCTGATCGAGCGCGCGGGCCTGCCCGTCGTGGCCCCGGTGCTGGACAAGCAGGACAACGCGGGCCGTTACCTCAACCTGATGCGCCTGGACAAGAAAGCCGAGGCGGGTGAAATCAAGTTCGTGGTCATCGAACGACCCGGCCAGGCCGCGCTGCGCGGCGCGCCCGACGCCCTGGTGCGCGAGGTGATCGATGCCTGCGCGGCGGCTTGAATGTCGGCTGACGTGGCAGTTGACGCCGCGCTCACCGCTCCCGTCCATGCGGAACCCGGCACAACCATGACGCACACCCTCGCCGCGTGGGCCAGCGACCCCGCGCGCAGCCGGGGCCGACGCCACCCGCAGGCCCCGGCGCCCACGCGCAACGAACACCAGCGCGACCGCGACCGCATCGTCCACTCCACGGCCTTTCGCCGCCTGGTCTACAAGACCCAGGTCTTCCTCAACCACGAGGGCGACCTGTTCCGCACGCGCATGACGCACTCGCTGGAGGTCGCCCAGCTCGGCCGCTCCATCGCCCGCGCCCTGGCCTTGAACGAAGACCTGGTGGAAGCCATCGCGCTCGCGCATGACCTGGGCCACACGCCCTTTGGCCACACCGGGCAAGACGCGCTCAACGAGGCCCTGCGTGAACATGGCGGCTTTGAGCACAACCTGCAAAGCCTGCGCGTGGTGGACGCGCTGGAAGAACGCTACCCCGACTTCGATGGCCTGAACCTGACCTTCGAAACCCGCGAAGGCATCCTCAAGCATTGCTCGCGCGCCAACGCCGTGGCGCTGGAAGCGGCCGAGCCCGGCGGCGTGGCGCGGCGCTTTCTGGACCGCACCCAGCCCAGCCTGGAGGCGCAGCTGTGCAACCTGGCCGACGAGATCGCCTACAACGCGCACGACATCGACGACGGCGTGCGCTCCGGCCTGATCACGCTGGAGCAGCTCGAAGCCGTGCCCCTGTTCGATACCTACCGGCGTGAGGTGCTGCGCGAGTATCCCGATCTGGCCGCGCCGCGCGCCGGCCGCCGCCTGCTGTACGAAAGCATCCGCCGCATGCTCAGCGCCCAGGTCTACGACGTGATCGCCGCGACCCAGGCCCGCCTGGACCACAGCCGCCCGGCCAGTGCCGACGAGGTGCGCCGCCTGCCGCCGCAACTGGGCTTCAGCCCGGCCATGCGCGAGCAGTCCATCGCGCTCAAGCAGTTCCTGTTCCAGAACCTCTACCGCCATCCGCAGGTCACGCAGACCATGGCCCTGGCGCGTCAGGTCATCCAGGAGCTGTACGCCTGCTACTGCGCCGCGCCGCAAGAGATGCAGCAGGGCTACGCCGACAAGGCGGCCCAGGCCGAGGGCCCGCAGCGTGTGGTGGCCGACTACATCGCCGGCATGACCGACCGCTACGCCAGCCGCGAACATGGCCGCCTGACGGGCCGCACACTGTGGGAATGACGCGCATGCCGAAGACCGACGGGGCTCAAACGGCCCAGACGACCCCAATGGATAAGACCGCTAAGACCGCTAAGACCGCTAAGACAGCAAATGCGGCCCGCACCTCGGCGGTGACCTGGGTGGTCATCGTCGCGGGCGTGGCCGCGGCCCTGCACGTGGGCAAGCTGCCGCCCGCCATCCCCGTGCTGCGCGAGGCGCTGGACTTGACCCTGGTGCAGGCCGGTTTCATGCTCGCCCTCGTGCAACTCGCGGGCATGCTGCTGGGCGTGGTCGCGGGCCTGCTGGCCGATGGCATGGGACTGCGCCGCGGCATGATCGTCGGCTTGGTGCTGCTGGGCATCAGCAGCGCGGCCGGGGGCCTGGCCCAGGACGCGACGGCCTTGCTGCTGCTGCGCGCGCTGGAAGGCTGTGGCGTGCTGATGGCCACCATGCCCGGGCCGGGTCTGATCCGGCGCATCGTGAGTCTGGAAGCTGGGGCCGCGGGTCCGTCCCCGGGCCGCTTGAACGCCGCGCTGAGTTTGTGGAGCATGTACATGCCCGCGGGCACGGCGCTGTCCTTGCTGGTCACGCCCTGGATCATCGGCCTCGTGGGCTGGGCCGCATGCTGGTGGGTCTTGGCCGCGCTGGCCCTGCTGGCCGCCGCGCTGGTGGCGCGGGCGTTGCCGCAGGACGCCTCGCGCACCGGTCCGCACCGGGCCGATCAGTCCGCTGAGTCCGCTAAGTCCGAGCAGTCTTCTAAGTCCGCTAAGACTGCGAAGTCCGTTCAGTTCGCCAAGTCGGATCACTGGACGGCGCGCCTGCGCCAGACCCTCGGCGCCCTCGGCCCCTGGCTGCTGGCCCTGACCTTCGGCGTCTACGCCGCGCAGTGGTTGGCGGTGGTCGGCTTCCTGCCCTCGGCCTACGCGCAGGCCGGTATCTCGGTGCAATGGGCGGGTCTGCTCACGGCGGGCGTGGCGCTCATCAACATCGTGGGCAATGTCGGCGCGGGCCGTCTGCTGCAAGCCCATGTGCCCGCGCGCACCGTGCTGGGCACGGGCTTTGGCGTGATGGCCGTGTCGGCTTTCGTGGCCTTCGCCGATTGGCCGCACTGGCTGAGCCTGGAGTCGTCCACGGTGACTGGCGTGTCGCGTTACGTCGCGGTGCTGCTGTTCTCCGCCGTGGGGGGGGTCATCCCCGGCACGCTGTTCGCGCTGTCGGTGCGCCTGGCGCCCAGCGAGCGCACCGTGGGGGCCACGGTGGGCTGGATGCAGCAGGGCTCGTCCGCGGGCCAGGTGCTGTTGCCGCCCCTGGCGGGTTGGCTGGCCCAGCGCGTGGGCGGCTGGCACTGGACCTGGGCCTTGACCGGCGCCTGCGCCCTCGCGGGGCTGGTGTTGACCTGGGCCATTGGGCGCCAATTGCAGCGGCAAGTGAGTCGACCATCGGGCCCATCGGTGCGCCAACCTTCGGAGCAAGGCGCATGAGGCTGCCCGCCGACGATCCGCGCCACGTCGCCGTGCAGGCCGACCTGCGGCACTGGCTGGAACAGGCCGTGATCGGCCTCAACCTGTGCCCCTTCGCCAAGGGCGTGCACGTGAAGGGACAGATCCACTGGGTGGTCAGCGACGCACGTGATGGCGATGCGCTGCGTGAAGACTTGCGCGCCGAACTCCTGGCCTTGGCCGAGAGTGACCCGGAGCAGCGCGACACCACGGTACTGGCCGCGCCCTGGTGCCTCGCGGATTTTCTGGACTTCAACGATTTCCTGGACGAGGCCGACGCCGTGCTCGAAGCGCTGGAACTGGACGGCACCTTGCAGATCGCCAACTTCCACCCGCACTACCAGTTCGCGGGCACCGTCGACGACGACGTGAGCAACAACAGCAACCGCGCGCCGTACCCCGTGCTGCACCTGCTGCGCGAAAGCAGCATCGACCGCGCGGTGGCCGCTTACCCCGAGGCCGAGATGATTTACGAGCGCAACATCGAAGCCCTGGAGCGCCTGGGCGCGGCGGGGTGGGCCGCATTGAACATCCGCCGCAGCGTGGGGGAGTGAGCATGAACGCCGCCATGAAACAACAGACCCGCCACGCCAAGACGGACAAAAACGCCAAGACAGGCAAGGCCGCCCAACCGTCGGTCGCCGACGACCTGGGCCTGCGCCCCGGCCAGTCCCTGGAACTGCTGCAAGAACTGCACATCCTTACCCGCGAAGGCCGCCTCAACCAGGACAGCCGCCGCAAGCTCAAGCAGGTGCTGCACCTGTTCCAGTTCATCGAAGCACTGTTGAAGGAACTGCCGCCCGGCACGGCGCCCACCCTGGCCGACCACGGCGCGGGCAAGTCCTACCTGGGCTTCATCATTTACGACCTGTTCTTCAAGGCCCTGGACGCAGGGCAGATCTACGGCATCGAGACCCGTCCTGAGCTGGTGCAGAAATCGCGCGAGCTGGCCGAGCGCCTGGGCTTCGCGCGCATGCGCTTCCTCAACCTCAGCGTGGCCGAGTCCGAGCGCGCGACCGAGCTGCCCGCGCGCATCGACGTGGTCACGGCCTTGCACGCCTGCGACACCGCCACCGACGACGCCATCGCCTTTGGCCTGGCCAAGCAGGCCCGCTTCATGGCCCTGGTGCCCTGCTGCCAGGCCGAGGTGGCGGGCGTGCTGCGCGGCGGCAAGGCCCTGGCCCTGGCGCGCACGCCGCTGGCCGAGCTGTGGCGGCATCCGCTGCACACGCGCGAGTTCGGCAGCCAGATCACCAACGTGCTGCGCTGCCTCTACCTCGAAGCCATGGGCTACCAGGTGACGGTGACCGAGCTGGTGGGCTGGGAGCACAGTATGAAGAACGAACTGATCCTGGCGCGCTACACCGGCCAGAAGAAGCGCAGCGCCGCCGAGCGCCTGCGCGCCATGCTGGGCGAATTCGGCCTGGAATCCCTGCTGCCCGTGCGCTACGCGCGCCTCGGCCTGGTTCAAGGTGCGGACGCCAGTTCAGACTCGGGCTCAGACCCCAGCCCGGCCTCCGCCTGAAGCGGCACGTCCAAGCCAACCCAGCGCACCACCAGCAAGGCCTTCCCCCATGGCACGCCTGCCCCGCCTCAGCGTCGCCGGTCATGCACACCACGTGGTGCAGCGGGGCAACGACGGCCAGGCCATCTTCCGCGACGAGGTGGACCGGCGGCAGATGCTGCAACTGCTGGAGACGCAGGCGCGTGAACACCGCGTCGCCCTGCACGCCTACGTGCTGATGGACAACCATGTGCACCTGCTGCTCACCCCCGCCACGGCCGAGGGCCTGCCCAAGATGATGCAGGCCGTGGGCCGCCGTTACGTGCGCTGGTTCAACGACCGCCATGGCCGCAGCGGAACGCTGTGGGAAGGGCGCTACCGCGCTACCGTGATCGAGGCCGAGCGCCACCTGCTGCCCTGCATGGCCTACATCGACCTCAACCCCGTGCGCGCCGGCCTGGTGGCCCAGGCCGCGGACTACCCCTGGTCCAGCCACACGCACTACATCGGCCAGCGCGCCGACCGCCTCGTCACGCCCCACGCCCTCTACTGGGCCCTGGGCAACACCCCCTTCGCCCGCGAAGCCGCCTACACCCGCCTCGTCGCCGAGGGCCTGACTCAGCAACAGCAAGAGGCCCTGACCGACTCCGCCTTCAAGGGCTGGGCCCTGGGCGGGCCGGAATTCATGGCTGCGCTGCAGAAGCAAACGGCGCGGCGGCTGAGCAAGGGGAAGGCGGGGAGGCCGGCGGGGCGGGGGGCGGGTTAGACGTTGCTTGCATAGCCCGCACACCGATCGCACAAGCCAAGTTAGTCAAGGTCTTGAACAGGAAACATCTCCTCAAATCTGACCTTTGGGATATTTGAGGGCGTATCAGACTTGCGCCCGTACTGCTGGCATGCGGCGCATTGTGTGATCCACTTTCTGGCCCTCGTGTCTGCAAGGAACCAGTCTTGTGTCTTCGTTTCTGTCCGCATGTCGACGTTTAACGCGAAGATGACCGAACCACAACACGTTGCGGCGAAGCCGCCTTCTGTTGTTGTGGGTCCGTGTCGATTGGCATGTTAGAGCGGATGCTGACGGAGTAGTGATCCATCGGGATTGATCGCCTCCTCGTCACGCCTCGTCGGGTAGTACTTCATTTTCGAGTCAAGCTGATAGAACAGCAGGCCATGAATTCCCATTGCGTCTTTCTTTGGAATTCGGCGTGTCCAAATCTGCTTGAAAGCACGCCCCAACTCTTCGGCCCGCCCCCTGTCCCAGACTTCGTCAATGAAGGCCACGTCCTGGCCGTCCGGAAAAATCAGCGAGAACTCTTCGTCCGTCGCTTGGAAGATGTCATAAACGGAATTGTCTGCCCCGTCGATAACCTGGATGTTTTTCATGCGCTCTGACGTTTGAGGTAAGCGGATGCCGCAGGCAATCCGCGCTTGACTGAAATGTTAGAGCTCATGCCGCACTCCTGCGTGTATGTCGAGCCCGAGCATCATCGGCGGAAACACGTGTCTAAGCGTCAAGGTCGCACCGGAGCTTAGTACCAAATCAAGTGCAGATACTGCACCTTCACCCATCGAATCCCATGCTCTTACATCGGAGATAGTCGCGGGCAAAAGGCCCTCAACTTCGACAGGTGTGGCAACAGCGTATTCACAACCGTCCGACCACTTTTGAACTCCAGGCGACTCAGGCCAAACGACTATTTCAATCCCTAAGGCTGGATACTGGCCTGGGAGTGGCACCTCACAAGGACGCACTTGAACGCAGGGCGAGTCCGCAAGTTCTAGGTTTGCAGCATAAGTGGCGATCTGGGGAGTGGAAGCATCGACCCAGGCCGGGTGCGTCCCGACGCTAAGAAGCTTCAGCGAAAGTAGCTGCTGACCAGCGAGGCGCTCGTATTTCATGAGCTCTAACGTTGGAGGCAACTGGACCACAACAGATGCGGCGAAGCCGCAGCCTTCAGTTGTGGGTCCGTGTTGGCCGACCTGTTAAAACTAAAGCTGCGACCATGACCGCATGAGATGTTGGTGCTAAAACGCATCTTCACTTCCCGCCAGTGACTGAAAGTTCCAGTGCATCGACCGTTCGATCCACAAAAAGTCGTGTTCCATCCGTGAATTCCAACAAGACCTCAGTCGGTCTATTGCGGATCACCTTCGCAATCACTTTTCCACGCAGCATTTCCGATGCGCGTTCCGCTTCATCTTCGAGCTGAGTAACTTCGCTTGGCATGAGTTTTAACGTGATATCGACCGCAAAAGTGCGGAATAACATGGACTAATGTACATCCTGATGCCTCCCGAATTGCGAGCTAAGTGCTTGTATTGTTTGGAGAATTCAGATGAATATAACGTGGCGTTGCGTCCGAGACAAACCCTGAAACCTCGCAAAACTGCGAAATAACATTACCGCCACTCGTCGACTCGCGAGGTCGAGACAAGCCCTCTTCATTGGGACTCCGGGTCACGCAAAAAACGGACCGCGTTCAAAGTAGGGAAGCAGCTTCTAGAGCCCGCCCTCGTCTGCTCGCCACACCCCATAAGCCCGCAGCGCCGCCTCAATCTGCATAGCCTCGCTGGTTTCCAACGGGTACAGCCGATAACTGGGCGCCACGATGGGTTCCACCTTTGTCGCGCGCACCACGAACACGCTGTGGATGGGAAAGCGCTCGCCAGCCATCGCGCGCAGGGGATCGGCCCAGCGGGCGTAGTCGGCGTCGGAGGGCTGGGCCTCCGTGGCGAGGCCGAGCACCTTGTACCCCTTCTGGGCGAACACGTCGATGAAGCTGAGGCACACCTTGGCGTTGGCGCGGATGTTCCGGGCCGAGCCTGGCGAGGCGATGTTCGCCACGACGATGTGCTCGCTGTCCAGAACAGCGAATATCTCCTTGGGCGAGACGTTGGGTTGACCGGATGCGTCCACCGTGGCGAGCCAGCAGAGCACGCTGCGTTGCGCCATGGCCTGGATGTCGGGACCGAGGAGTTGCTTCATATCGGCTCTGGTTGTTTGCGCTCAGTCTAGCTAGACTGGCGCGACCAACCGAACGACCACCGACGCCCCACCATGTGCCGCAACATCAAGACGCTCTTCAACTTTGAGCCTCCGGCGACCGAGCTGGAGATACGCGACGCCTCGCTGCAGTTCGTGCGCAAGCTCAGCGGCTTCTCGGTGCCTTCGCGCGCCAACGAGGCGGCGTTCAATCAGGCGGTGGAAGAGGTCGCGGCCACGGCGCGCAGGCTGATGGCCAGCCTGGTTACCCACGCGGAGCCCCGCAATCGGGAGGTGGAGGCGCTCAAGGCCAAGGAAAGGTCGGCCAAGCGTTTTGGCACGGACGCCTTGTCCTGACGCCGATCCTGCGGGCCTGCTCGCCCCCGTCCTCGCCCACGCCCACGCCCAACCCCACGCAGGCCGCGTCCGCAGCCGCCCGGCTCACACCTCGTTCGGAATCAGCGTGAACAGATCCGTCACGCCCACATCCACGCCCGCCTGGAACAGCAGGGTGCTGGCCTGGCCGCGGTGGTGGGTCTGGTGGTTGAAGAAGTGCTGGAGCAGGGCGCCGACGTTGCGGGCCTGTGGCTTGCCCGAGGTGTTGGCGTAACGCAGGGTCTCGGCCAGGTGCGCGGGTGTGAGTTGCTGGGCGAACTGGAGGATCACGGCGTCGAGCCGCGTGCGGTAGTCCCACAGTTCCGCGAAGGATGCCGCCATGGGCTCGCGCAGCGAGGTCGGCTTCGGAAAGCCCTGCATCGCTTCTTGCAGCCCGCCCAGTGCCGGGTGCTGCGCGAAACGCTGCAGCCAGATGGTGTCGGCCACGGCGAGGTGGTTCAGCGTTTCGTAAAGCGATCCGAAGAAGGCGCCGCGGTCTTGCCGCAGTTGCGCATCGCTCAACTGGCCGGCGGCCTCGTAGAGCTTGGTGTTCATCCAGCGGTTGTAGTCCGCCATCAGGGTGCAGGAAGCAGGGGTCATGGTCAGGGCAGGGGCGTAGCTTGGACTGAGCGTGGGCTGAGCAGGGAGGAGGCTACGCCATTGTGGGGGCGGCGTCCGCCAGATGGGGCAGCAGTTTCTGCTGCCCGGTGGGTGTCAGCTCGATGGCGCGCCCCGTGCCGCGCCGCAGCCAGCCGCGGTTCAGAAAATGCTGCAGCAATTCGTCCGCGAGCTGACCGGCCAGATGGTCACGGCGTTCGGACCAATCGAGGCAACGGTAGGCGTAACGGCGTTTGCGCGTGGGTTCGGGCGGGGTGAATCCCAGTTCGGCCAGCCAGGCGCGGCCCGCTACGCTGAGTTCAAAACCCTCGGGGTGGGTGCGCAGGCCCTCGCCTCGCAGCAGGCTGTCGAACAGGCGCACGCCCAGGGCGCCGGCCAGGTGGCCGTAGCAGCAGCGCGCCTGGCGCAGCCGTTCGCGTTCGGGGCGGGCCCATTCACGTTCATGCACGTCCCGTTCGGCGACCAAGGCCAGCGATTCAAGCGCGTGCGCCACCTCGGCGTCGGCCAGCCGGTAGTAGCGGTGCCGCCCGCGCTGTTCGCAGACGATGAACTGCGCTTCCAGCATCTTGCCCAGGTGCCCGCTGGCCGTGGCCGGTGTCACCGAGGCGGCCCGTGCCAGTTCACCCGCGCTGGCGTAGTCGCCCGAGAGCAGGTAGGCCAGCATGCGCGAGCGCGCCGGGTCGGCCACGACGGCCGCCACCCGGGCCAGGCGCGGCTCGTGCGGTGAGGATGACGGTGCGGACGCGCGGGACGGTGATGGGGGCATGGCCTTCAGACCAGGGCTTGCAGGGAATCGCTGGGCGCATTGTCGCGGTCGCGCAGGCCGTAGTCACGCAGCACGGCCGCCACGCGCAGCCGGTAGTCGGCGAACAGCGCGCTGCGGCCCGCCTGCTGCGCCGCGCGGTGTTGCGTCTGCTGGCGCCAGGCGCGCACGGCGTCCTCGTCGCGCCAGAAGCTGAGCGAGAGGTAACGGCCGGGGCGCGACAGGCTCTGGAAGCGTTCGACGGAGAGGAAGCCATCGATGCCCTCCAGCAGGGGCCGCAGCTGCGCGGCCGTGTCGAAGTAGGCCGCTTCGGCGCCAGGCTTGGCTTCCAGTTCGAACAGCACGGCGATCATGGGCGCACCTGCCGTGGCTGGTTCAGCGTGCTGGCCACGTCGTCCAGCCAGGTGCGTTCCTCGCGCAGGATGAAGCGCTGCGTCTGCGCCAGCTCGAAGTTGGCCCGTCCTTCCGCGTCTTGCCGCAGCACCGCGCGGTAACGCTCGTAGGCCGCCAGGTCGTCGAAGCCGATCAGGCCCCAGGCGATGTCGTTCGTGCCCTCGTGCGGCAGAAAGTAACCCAGCAAATTGCCGCCGCAGCGCGGGATGATGCGGCCCCAGGCCTCGGCGTAGCGCTGGAAGGCGGCGCGCTGGAACGGGTCGATCTGGTAGCGGATGAAACAGGTGAGGGACATGGTGCTGGGGCTCCTGAAGTAAGAGCAGGCATTCTGGAAGCCGCCACGCGGGGGATGTTTCGGTGCAGGCCGAAATGACGGTGCCGAAACACGCCGAGGTGCTGCAGCAGGCGCCACACGCACTGACCTCTGTGCCCTCACTTGGCCGGGATCGCCATCTCCTGCGGGTCGAAGCCCTTGCCGCGCAGCCAGTCGCGCAGCGCGTACCCGGTCGCGGCGGGCCAGTAGCGGGCCTGCTCGAAGCGCAGGTGCTTGTACTCGGCCAGTTCCTCATTGAGCCGCACCGTGCCCTCGGCGGGCACGTGGTACGCGATGATCAATTGGTTCATCCGCTCGAAGGTGTAGTGGCCGATGAAGGCCGCGCTCAGGGGCCGCAGGCTCAGTTCTTCCTCCACCTCGCGCTGCACGGCTTCGTGCGGCAGCTCGTTCTTTTCCAGAAAGCCGGTCACCAGCGCGAAGAAGCCTGGCGGCCAAGCCACGTTGCGCGCCAGCAGCAGGCGGCCTTCGTGCTCGACCACCGCGGCCACCACCGGCGTGGGGTTGTCCCACCAGACAAAGCCACAGCCCTCCGCCCGACAGAAGCGGCGCGTGAAGCCGCCTTCGACGCGGTCGTGCAGTGGGGCCGCGCAGCGCGGGCAGAACTGGAATTCGGGGGTGGCGGGGGTCATGACGAGGGTGGGTGCAGGGCTAAAAGGGGTGAGGGAGGGGCGTGGGAGGGGCGTGGGAAGGCAAGCGGGCGTGGCGCAGAGGCCGCCGGGAGCAAAAAACCATCTTCGCATGCCGCTGGAGGCCGTTGCCATGGGGGTAAGACGGTCCGCGCGGCACGCAAGTTGCTCAACACTGCGCCCCGGCGAGGTCGAACGGCCGTTGTTGGGCCGTCTCGCGGGCGGCATTCACGGTTGATCTTTATGTGTCCCCAATTAAATTCCGATCAGAAAACTAGGTCTTTAAATAAGAATCTGACCCCTATTGTTTTCTTGGAAGCCTACTGAATCTGCTCTATGCTCGGCCCCCTTGTCATGATTAGCAGGAGCAGGCCATGAAGGATGGCGCGATGTCCGCGGTTGCCGAGATTCAGCATCTCGAGGAAACCGGTTTGTATTCGGGTGCGAACGAGCACGACGCTTGCGGCGTGGGCTTCGTGGCGCACATCAAGGGCGTCAAGACCCATGACATCGTGCGGGGCGCGCTCAAGATCCTGGAAAACCTGGATCACCGCGGCGCCGTTGGCGCGGACAAGCTGATGGGCGACGGCGCGGGCATCCTGATCCAGTTGCCGGACGCTCTGTACCGCGAGGAAATGGCCAAGCAGGGCGTGGAGCTGCCGCCGCCGGGTGAATACGGCGTGGGCATGATCTTCTTGCCCAAGGAACACGCCTCCCGCCTGGCCTGTGAACAGGAGCTGGAGCGCGCCATCCGCGCCGAGGGCCAGGTACTGTTGGGCTGGCGCGACGTGCCGGTGGACCGTGACATGCCCATGTCGCCCACGGTGCGGACCAAGGAACCCATCATGCGCCAGGTCTTCATTGGCCGCGGCGCGGACGTGATCGTGCAGGACGCGCTGGAGCGCAAGCTCTACGTGATCCGCAAGACGGCCAGCGCCGCCATCCAGGCGCTGCAGCTCAAGCACAGCAAAGAGTATTACGTGCCCAGCATGTCCAGCCGCACGGTGGTCTACAAGGGCCTGCTGCTGGCGAACCAGGTCGGTGAATACTTCCTGGACCTGAAAGACTCGCGCTGCGTCTCGGCCCTGGGCCTGGTGCACCAGCGTTTCTCGACCAACACCTTCCCCGAGTGGCCGCTGGCCCACCCCTACCGCTACGTCGCGCACAACGGCGAGATCAACACGGTCAAGGGCAACTACAACTGGATGAAGGCGCGCGAAGGCGTGATGTCCTCGCCCGTGCTGGCCGCGGACCTGAAGAAGCTCTACCCCATCAGCTTTGCCAACCAGTCCGACACCGCCACCTTCGACAACTGCCTCGAACTGCTGACCATGGCGGGCTACCCGCTGTCGCAAGCCGTGATGATGATGATTCCCGAGCCCTGGGAACAGCACGCCACGATGGACGAGCGCCGCAAGGCCTTCTACGAATACCACGCCGCCATGATGGAGCCCTGGGACGGCCCGGCCTCCATCGTGTTCACCGATGGCCGCCAGATCGGCGCCACGCTGGACCGCAACGGCCTGCGTCCCTCGCGCTACTGCATCACCGAGGATGACCTGGTCATCATGGCTTCCGAGGCGGGCGTGCTGCCGGTGCCGGAAAGCCAGATCGTGCGCAAGTGGCGCCTGCAGCCGGGCCGCATGTTCCTGATCGACCTGGAACAGGGCCGCATGATCGAGGACGAAGAGCTGAAGGCCAACCTCGCGCACAGCAAGCCCTACAAGCAGTGGATCGAGAACCTGCGCGTCAAGCTGGACGACGTGGAAAGCAGCGGCTCGGACGGCATTCCCGCCGCCGCCGCGAACGACCTGCTGGACCGCCAGCAAGCCTTCGGCATGACGCAGGAAGACATCAAGTTCCTGATGGCGCCGATGGCCACCAACGGCGAAGAGGGCATCGGCTCCATGGGCAACGACAGCCCGCTGGCCGTGCTGTCGGACAAAAACAAGCCCCTGTTCAACTACTTCAAGCAGCTGTTCGCTCAGGTGACCAACCCGCCGATCGACCCGATCCGCGAGGCCATCGTCATGTCCCTGGTCAGCTTCATCGGGCCGAAGCCCAACCTGCTGGACATCAACCAGGTCAATCCGCCGATGCGGCTCGAAGTGAGCCAGCCCATCCTGGACTTCGCGGACATGGCCAAGCTGCGCCGCATCGAGACCGCGACGCAGGGCAAGTTCCGCACCGCGACGCTGGACATCACCTACCCGCTGAGCTGGGGTCACGAGGGCGTGGAAGCCAAGCTGGCCTCGCTCTGCGCCGAGGCGGTGGACGCCATCAAGGGCGGCAAGAACATCCTCATCATCAGCGACCGCACCAGCAGCAGCCGGCAAGTTGCCATTCCCGCGCTGCTGGCCCTGTCGGCCATTCACCAGCACCTGGTGCGCGAAGGTCTGCGCACCAGCGCGGGCCTGGTGGTGGAAACGGGCGCGGCGCGCGAGGTGCACCACTTCGCCGTGTTGGCCGGTTACGGCGCGGAGGCCGTGCATCCCTATCTGGCGATGGAAACCATCGCTGCCATGCACAAGGAACTGCCGGGCGACCTGAGCGCTGACAAGGCGATCTACAACTACGTCAAGGCCATCGGCAAGGGTCTGTCCAAGATCATGTCCAAGATGGGCGTGAGCACCTACATGAGCTACTGCGGCGCGCAGCTGTTCGAGGCCATCGGCATCAACAGCGCGACCGTCGCCAAGTACTTCACCGGCACGCCCAGCCGCGTGGAAGGCATCGGCGTGTTCGAGATGGCCGAGGAAGCCATCCGCATGCACAAGGCCGCCTATAGCAACGACCCGGTGCTGGCCACCATGCTGGACGCGGGCGGTGAATACGCCTGGCGCACGCGCGGCGAGGAGCACATGTGGACGCCCGACGCGATCGCCAAGCTGCAGCACAGCACGCGCGCCAACAACTTCTCGACCTACAAGGAATACGCCCAGCTCATCAATGACCAGAGCAAGCGTCACATGACGCTGCGTGGCCTGTTCGAGTTCAAGATCGACCCGGCCAAGGCCATTCCAGTGGAGGAAGTCGAGCCCGCGAGCGAGATCGTCAAGCGCTTCGCCACCGGCGCGATGTCGCTGGGCTCCATCAGCACCGAGGCGCACGCGACCCTGGCCGTGGCCATGAACCGCATTGGCGGCAAGAGCAACACCGGCGAGGGCGGTGAAGACCCGGCGCGCTACCGCAATGAACTCAAGGGCATCCCGATCAAGAAGGGTGAAACACTCAAGAGCGTGATCGGTGAAAGCCGCGTCGAAGTGGACCTGCCGCTGCAAGACGGCGACAGCCTGCGTTCCAAGATCAAGCAGGTGGCTTCGGGCCGATTCGGCGTCACTGCCGAGTACCTGTCCTCGGCTGACCAGATCCAGATCAAGATGGCGCAGGGCGCCAAGCCTGGCGAAGGCGGCCAGCTGCCCGGCGGCAAGGTGACGGAATACATCGGCTTCCTGCGCCACAGCGTGCCGGGCGTCGGCCTCATCAGCCCGCCGCCGCACCACGACATCTACTCCATCGAGGATCTGGCGCAGCTGATCCACGACCTGAAGAACGTGGCGCCGCACGCCAGCATCAGCACCAAGCTGGTGTCGGAGATCGGCGTGGGCACCATCGCCGCGGGCGTGGCCAAGTGCAAGAGCGACCACGTGGTGATCGCCGGCCATGACGGCGGTACGGGCGCCTCGCCCTGGTCTTCCATCAAGCACGCGGGCTCGCCGTGGGAAATCGGCCTGGCCGAAACCCAGCAGACCCTGGTGCTCAACCGTCTGCGCGGCCGCATCCGCGTGCAGGCCGACGGCCAGATGAAGACCGGCCGTGACGTCGCCATCGGCGCGCTGCTGGGCGCGGACGAATTCGGTTTCGCGACCGCACCCCTGGTGGTCGAGGGCTGCATCATGATGCGCAAGTGCCACCTCAACACCTGCCCGGTGGGCGTGGCCACGCAGGACCCGGTGCTGCGCAAGAAGTTCAGTGGCAAGCCTGAGCACGTCGTCAACTACTTCTTCTTCGTCGCCGAGGAAGTGCGCCAGATCATGGCGCAGCTGGGCATCCGCAAGTTCGACGACATGGTCGGCCGCGCCGACCTGCTGGACACTAAGCAGGGCATCGCGCACTGGAAGGCCAAGGGCCTGGACTTCAGCCGCTTGTTCGCGCTGCCGTCCGCCCCCGCCGACGTGCCGCGCCGTCATGTCGAGGAGCAAGAGCACGGCCTGGAGAAGAGCCTGGACAACGTGCTGATCGAGAAATCGCGCGCGGCCATCGACAAGGGCCAGAAGGTGCAATTCATCGAGGCGGCACGCAACGTCAACCGCACCGTGGGCGCCATGCTCTCCGGCGCGGTGACCAAGGTGCACCCGCAGGGTCTGCCGGACAACACCATCCACATCCAGTTGGAAGGCACGGGCGGGCAGTCCTTCGGCGCCTTCCTGGCCAAGGGCATCACGCTGTACCTGATCGGCGAGGCCAATGACTACACGGGCAAGGGCCTGTCGGGCGGCCGTGTGGTGGTGCGCCCCAGCATCGACTTCCGCGGTGACGCCACGCGCAACACCATCGTCGGCAACACCGTGCTTTACGGCGCGACGACCGGCGAAGCCTTCTTCAGCGGCGTCGCGGGCGAACGCTTCGCGGTGCGCCTCTCGGGCGCAACCGCGGTGGTCGAGGGCGCGGGTGACCACGGCTGCGAGTACATGACGGGCGGCACCGTGGTGGTGCTGGGCAAGACCGGCCGCAACTTCGCCGCGGGCATGAGCGGCGGCGTGGCCTATGTCTACGACGAGGACGGCAAGTTCGCCGAACGCTGCAACACCTCCATGGTGTCGATGGAGAAGGTGGTGCTGACGGCCGAGCAGGCGGGCGAGGCCGTGAACTGGCACCGCGGGCTCAGCGACGAGGCGCAGCTGAAGAAATTGCTGGAGGACCACAACCGCTGGACGGGCAGCAAGCGTGCACGCGAGCTGCTGGACCACTGGAAGGACGCGCGCGGCAAGTTCGTCAAGGTCTTCCCGAACGAATACAAGCGCACCCTGGCGGAGCGCAAGCCGGGTGCCGCCGAGGCCCCCGCCAAGTCCGCATCGAAGAAGGAAGTGGCTGCGGCCAAGTAAGGAAAGAAGATGGGAAAAGTCACTGGCTTCATGGAGTACGAGCGTCTCGAGGAGGGCTACGAGCCCGTCACGAAGCGCGTCAAGAACTACAAGGAATTCGTGATTGGCCTGAGCGAGCCGCAGGCGAAGCAGCAGGGCGCGCGTTGCATGGACTGCGGCACGCCCTTCTGCAACAGCGGTTGCCCGGTCAACAACATCATTCCGGACTTCAACGACCTGGTCTACCAAGGGGACTGGAAGAACGCGATCGAGGTGCTGCACAGCACCAACAACTTCCCCGATTTCACGGGCCGTGTTTGCCCCGCGCCCTGCGAGGCGGCCTGCACGCTGAACATCAACGACGACGCGGTGGGCATCAAGTCCATCGAGCACGCCATCATTGACCGCGCCTGGGCCGAGGGCTGGATCAAGCCCCAGCCCGCCACGTTCAAGACGGGCAAGAAGGTCGCCGTCGTGGGTTCCGGCCCGGCGGGCCTGGCCGCTGCCCAGCAGCTGGCGCGTGCCGGTCACGCCGTGACCGTGTTCGAGAAGAACGACACGGCCGGCGGCCTGCTGCGCTTCGGCATCCCGGACTTCAAGTTCGACAAGTCGCACATCGACCGCCGTGTCAAGCAGATGGAAGCCGAGGGCGTGGTGTTCAAGACGAACACGATGGTCGGTGAACTCCCCAAGGGGTCGAAGGTCACCAACTGGGCCAAGGACACGGTCAGCCCCGAGCAACTGAAGAAAGAATTTGATGCCGTGCTGCTGGCGGGCGGCGCCGAGCAGAGCCGTGACCTGCCGGTGCCGGGCCGTGACCTGGACGGCATCCACTTCGCGATGGAATTCCTGCCGATGCAGAACCGCGTCAACGCGGGCGGCAAGATCAAGGACCAGATCATGGCCACCGGCAAGCACGTCATCGTGATCGGCGGCGGCGACACGGGGTCCGACTGCGTGGGCACCAGCAACCGCCATGGCGCGGCCAGCGTGACCCAGTTCGAGGTGATGCCCCAACCGCCCGAGCAGGAGAACAAACCCCTGGTCTGGCCCTACTGGCCGCTCAAGCTGCGCACCAGCTCTAGCCACGAGGAAGGTTGCGTGCGCGAGTTCGCCGTCTCAACCAAGGCCTTCATCGAGGGAGAAGGCAAGGACAAAGGCCGCATCGTAGGTCTGAAAACCGTGCACGTCGAATTCAAGGACGGCAAGTTCGTCGAGATTCCGGGCACGGAGAAGGAATACAAGGCCGACCTCGTGCTGCTCGCCATGGGCTTTGTGAGCCCGGTGGCCAGCATCCTCGAATCCTTTGGTGTCGAGAAAGACCCGCGCGGCAACGCCAAGGCGGGCGTGGATGCCCAGGGTGGCTATCGGACCAGCGTGGACAAGGTGTTCGCGGCCGGCGACATGCGTCGCGGACAGTCCCTGGTGGTCTGGGCGATCCGCGAAGGTCGTCAGGCGGCCCGCGCTGTCGACGAATTCTTGATGGGTTCAAGCACCCTGCCGCGCTGAGAACCTGGTCCTCCGCGGTGGCTTCTGCGGAGGGATGCCATTCAGTGTCGTGTTCTCTGGCAGTGTGGGCTTCGGGGCCGCCTCGCCATTCCCCTTGGAGCAAGGGGACGCGGGCATGCTTTATGATCCCTCGGCTTGGAGACGAGTACCGTTCTCACGGGCTAACACATTCACGACATGGCTGAACCAACACAACAAGGCAGGCCGGACTCCCCCATGGTCGAATTGCGCGACGTGGTCTTCGGCTACGGCAAGCGCGCCATCCTGGACGGGGTCAACCTGGTGATACCGCGTGGCAAGGTCACCGCGATCATGGGCGCCTCTGGCGGTGGCAAGACCACCGTGCTGCGACTGATCGGTGGACAGATCCGCGCCCAACAGGGCCAGGTGTTGTTCGACGGGCAAAACGTCGGCGAGATGGATCACGCTCGCCTTTACGAAGCGCGTCGCCGCATGGGCATGCTGTTCCAGTTTGGTGCGCTTTTCGCCGACCTCAGTGTGTTCGAGAACGTTGCCTTTCCCTTGCGTGAGCACACCAAGTTGAGCGAAGACTTGCTGCGCGGCGTGGTGTTGATGAAACTCAATGCCGTGGGCCTGCGCGGCGCGCGCGATCTGATGCCCAGCGAGGTCTCGGGCGGCATGGCTCGGCGCGTGGCGCTGGCACGCGCGATCGCCTTGGACCCCGAGCTGATCATGTACGACGAGCCGTTCGCCGGGCTGGACCCGATTTCACTGGGCACCGCGGCCCAGCTGATCCGCCGACTCAATGACAGCCTGGGCGTGACCAGCATCGTCGTCTCGCATGACCTGGAGGAAACCTTCCAGATCGCGGACCATGTGGTGATCCTGGCCAACGGCGCCATCGTCGCGCAAGGCACGCCAGCCGAGGTTCAAGAATCCAGCGATCCCTTGGTCAGGCAATTTGTCCATGCCTTGCCCGATGGGCCTGTGCGATTTCACTATCCCGGTCCGACCGTGGAAGAAGACTTCGGCGGGGTGCGCTCATGAGCGCCGCGCCGTTCTACCCCACGCAAGATCGCGCCGCAGTGCGTAGCACGGAGGTTATTCAATGAGCTGGTGGCGTCCCTCCGACGTGGGTTACGCGGTGCGCAGCAAGTTGGTCGACATCGGCCGTGCGACGCGGCTGTTCATCCGTTTTTGGCAACTGGCCCGACCCACCTTCCGCCGTTTCGGTTTGGTCAGTGAGCAGATCCACCTGCTGGGCAATCACTCGCTGGCCATCATCGTCGTCTCGGGCCTCTTCGTGGGCTTCGTGCTGGGCTTGCAGGGTTATTACATCCTGGTGGATTTTGGTTCGGAACAGGCCTTGGGTCAGATGGTCACGCTCTCCTTGGTGCGTGAACTCGGTCCGGTCGTCGCCGCGCTGCTGTTCGCCGGCCGGGCGGGCACTTCGCTCACGGCGGAGATCGGCCTGCTCAAGGCCGGCGAGCAGCTCAATGCCATGGCCATGATGGCGGTCGATCCGGTGCAGCGCATCTTGGCGCCGCGCTTCTGGGCTGGCGTGATCGCCTTGCCCTTGTTGACCGCGGTCTTCAGCGCGGTCGGCGTGCTGGGTGGATGGGTGGTTGGCGTGGTCATGATTGGCATCGACCCCGGGGCCTTCTGGGGGCAGATGCAGGCAAGCGTCAGTGTGTGGAGCGACGTGGGCAACGGCGTCATCAAAAGCATCGTGTTTGGTTTCACGGTGTCGTTCACTGCGTTGCTGCAGGGGTATGAAGCCCAGCCCACGCCCGAGGGCGTGTCGCGCGCGACGACGCGCACGGTGGTGATGGCTTCGCTGGCGGTACTGGGACTGGATTTCGTCCTCACCGCCTTGATGTTCACGATTTAGGAGAGTGCGTGATGGAACGCTCGAAGAATGATGTGTGGGTGGGTTTGTTCGTCTTGCTCGGACTGGCGGCACTGGTGTTTTTGGCGCTGCAAGCCGCCAATCTGCTGCACCTGAGTTTCCAGTCCAGCTACCGCGTCGAGGCCATGTTTGACAACGTCGGGGGGCTCAAGCCCCGCGCGGCCGTCAAGAGTGGCGGCGTCGTGGTGGGGCGCGTCGCGGGCATCAGCTTTGACGACAAGAGCTTCCAGGCGCGCGTGCGCATCGACCTGGAAAACCGCTACAAATTTCCCAAGGACAGCTCGCTCAAGATCCTGACCAGCGGCTTGCTCGGCGATCAATACATTGGCATCGAAGCGGGGGCCGACGACAAGAACTTGGCCGAGGGTGACGTGGTGGCGAACACCCAATCGGCCATCGTGCTCGAAAACCTGATTGGTCAGTTCCTCTACAACAAGGCGAGCGAGGCACCTGCCAAGAAATGACCGTGGGGCCGAAGCAAGAGGCTCGGGACGAGACCGTGTCCCCTTTCAGCAACCGTGCGCAAATGGGCCTGAGGGCAGGCCGAGCCTGGGGCTCGGTCATGCTTTGTCTGGGCAGTGCATTGCTGGTCGCGGGCTTGTCAGGGTGCGCAAGCAACCCGCGGTCCGAGGCTGAACCGGCCGCGGCGGCCACCCGCGCCAATCCCGATCCCTTGGAATCTTGGAATCGCGGGGTGTTTGGCTTCAATGACGCCCTGGATCGCGCCATCCTCAAGCCCACGGCCACGGCCTACCAGGACTACGTGCCTCCCTTGGTGCGCAAGGGCGTTGGCAACTTCTTCAACAACCTGGAAGATGCCTGGACCACCATCAACAGCAGCTTCCAGCTGAAGGGGCGTGCCGCTGGCGAGAGCTTCACCCGACTGTGGGTCAACACCTTCTTTGGTCTGGGCGGCTTGCTGGACGTCGCGACGGAAATGCGCATTCCGCGCCACAAGGAGGATTTCGGACAGACCTTGGGGTACTGGGGCGTCGGCCCTGGGCCCTATGTGGTTCTTCCATTGCTGGGACCGTCCACCCTGCGTGACACGGCGGCCTTGCCGGTCGATTGGGCTGGCGACCCCTTGAGCCAGCAGGACAATGTGCGGCTGCGCAATTCCCTGTTCGTTTTGGGGCAGGTGGATAACCGCGCCAGCCTGCTCAAGCAAGAAGCTCTGATGGAGGGCGCGACGTTTGATCGCTATGTGCTGATCCGTGACGCTTATCTCCAGTATCGCCGGCATCTCGTCTATGACGGTGACCCGCCTGACGAACCCATGCCTGCGGAAGAGGACTACAGCGACGAAGACTATCAAGAGAGCGCGTCGCCCGATGCCACTGAATCGCCTGCCTCCGCTGCTTCGAGCGAGGCTGAAAAGCCAAGCTCTGAGGATCCTGCTGGCCCCACGGAGCCGCAGGTTGAGCGCGATACGCGTGTGCCCGGTAGAATTCCCGGCACACCCACGGTGCCGCTGGATCTGGGCCTGCCGGGCTTGAAGATCATCAAATAACCCTTACATCAGAGAGCCAACAAGACAAACCGCGCGTTGGGGCTTTCACACCGTTGCTGGTTGATGGTTCGTGCGTGCCAGGAGTCCGTTTCCATGCAAGGTCGTTTTTTCCATCTCATTTCCCTCCCCCGATGTCTGGCTGCTGGTGCCCTCGTTCTGACGGCGTGGATGCAGCCCGCTCTGGCCCAAGCCGAGAAACCGGCCGACGACATGGTGCTGACCATGTCGAACGATGTGCTCAGCACGATTCAAGCCGATCCCGCCTTGATGGCGGGCAACATGCCGCGCCTGATCGCGCTGGTTGACACCAAGATCATGCCGCTGGTGAATTTCCCCCGCATGACCGCCTCGGCGGTGGGCCCGGGCTGGCGGCAGGCCACCCCTGAGCAGCGTCAGCGCCTGCAGGAAGAATTCAAGACGCTGCTGGTTCGCACCTATGCGGGCGCGCTGGCGCAGGTGCAAGGCATGAAGGTCAGTGCCAAGCCCATGCGTGCACCCACCGACTCCAAGGACGTGATCGTGCGCACGGAGCTGCGGGGGCCCGGTGCCGCCGAGCCGGTGCAGCTGGATTACCGGCTGGAGCCGGCTTCCGGTACCGCGGCGGGGTGGCGCATCTACAACGTGAACGTGATGGGCGTGTGGCTGGTCGAAACCTATCGCAGCCAATTCGCCCAGGAAGTCAACGCCCGAGGCATCGACGGGCTCATCGCCTCCTTGGCCGAGCGCAACAAAGCCACCGCGCAGGCCGCGGCCCCGAAGAACTGACCCACCTCAGTGAAAGGCTTCCTCATGCCGACCCCGCCCTTGCTCGTGCTCCCTGAAGATTTGACGCATCTTCATGCGAATGCCTGTCTGCCGATGCTGGTGCAGGCCATTCCCTCGCAAACGGGACCCGCAGCGCAGGTGGATGCGGGGGCCTTGGAGCACTTCGATTCCTCCACGCTGGCCGTCTTGCTGGAGTTCCGCCGTGCGTGCCTGGCGCAAGGCAAGGGGCTAGAGTTGCTGCACCTCAATCCACGACTCATCGAACTGGCCCGTCTCTACGGCGTCGATGAGTTGCTGTCGATCCATTGATCCGCTGATGCACTGATCCGTCAGGCCACAACTCGCCGAGCCTGAGGTCACGCGGCAAAGCGTCTGCGCAGAAGGGCCCCGGCCGCATGGCGGCGTGGCAAGCCGGGTTCAGCCCCCCTCGCTAAAATACCGGGCTCTCATGCCAGCCTCCACCCATCTCCCCGCCATCTCCTTTCAGTCCATCACCAAACGCTACCCCACACCGAAGGGCGTGGCGCGTGGGGGGCAGGCCGGTGGGGGGGCGCCCACGTTCGCTGCCCTGGACGGTGTGAGCTTCGACATCGCGCAGGGCGAGTTCTTCGGGCTGCTGGGTCCCAATGGCGCGGGCAAGACCACGCTGATCAGCATCCTGGCGGGTCTGACTCGAGCCAGCAGTGGTCACGTCACCGTGTTGGGTCATGATGTTCAGACCGATTACGCAGCCGCCCGCAGCCTCTTGGGGGTCGTTCCGCAAGAACTGGTCTTCGACCCCTTCTTCAATGTGCGCGAGGCGCTGCGTTTCCAGTCCGGTTATTTCGGCGTCAAGAACAACGAGGCCTGGATCGACGAGCTGCTGGAAGGACTGGGGCTGGCCGGCAAGGCCAATGCCAACATGCGCCAACTTTCCGGAGGCATGAAGCGTCGCGTGCTTGTGGCGCAGGCCTTGGTGCACAAGCCGCCGGTCATCGTGCTCGATGAGCCGACCGCGGGTGTGGACGTGGAACTGCGCCAGACCCTGTGGCAGTTCGTGCTGCGCCTCAATCGTGAAGGTCATGCCGTGCTGCTGACCACCCACTACCTTGAAGAAGCCGAGGCGCTGTGCAGCCGCATTGCCATGCTCAAGCAGGGCAGGGTGGTGGCTTTGGAGCGCACCAGCGAGTTGCTCAAGTCCGCATCCAGCCATGTGCTGCGCCTGAAAATCGAAGGTGAACTACCGCCCGAGCTGGCCGCGCGCGCGCGGGTGACGGGCCGTAGCGTGCAGTTTCCCGCCCAGGATGCGCGCGCGATCGAGGACTACCTCGCCGCCGTGCGCGCCGCGGGCGTGCGGGTGGACGAGGTGGAAATCACCAAGGCCGATCTGGAGGATGTGTTCATTCAGGTCATGGGCGAACAAAGGGAGGCCGCATGAGCGCCGTTGAACCCATGCAAGCCACGCAAGTCTCCTCGCAGCCGGGCGCCGACACACGGAACCGCGTCAACGCGGGATGCCTCCAAGGCTGGCAGACCCTCTTCTACAAGGAAGTGCTGCGCTTCTGGAAGGTCAGTTTCCAGACCATCGCCGCGCCCGTGCTGACGGCGTTGCTCTACCTGCTCATCTTCGGCCATGTGCTGGAAGACCACGTCAAGGTCTACGACCGCATCAGCTACACCGCTTTCCTGATCCCGGGCCTGGTGATGATGAGCGTGTTGCAAAACGCCTTCGCCAACAGCTCGTCCAGCCTGATCCAGAGCAAGATCACGGGCAACCTGATCTTTCTGCTGCTCACGCCGCTGTCGCACTGGGCTTGGTTCGTGGCCTACGTGGGCTCCTCGGTGCTGCGTGGCTTGGTGGTCGGTGCGGGCGTGATGCTGGTGACCGTGTGGTTCGCCGACCTGACCTTGGTGGCGCCTGCGTGGGTGTTGGTGTTCGCCGTGCTGGGCGCGGCACTGCTGGGTGCGATGGGCCTGATCGCCGGGCTCTGGGCCGAGAAATTTGACCAGCTCGCGGCCTTCCAGAACTTCCTGATCATGCCCATGACCTTTCTCTCGGGCGTGTTCTATTCGCTGCACACCCTGCCTGCGTTTTGGCAGGGCCTCAGCCATTTCAATCCCTTCTTCTACATGATCGATGGCTTTCGTTATGGCTTCTTTGGCGTGAGCGATGTGTCGCCCTGGCTCAGTCTGGGCGTGGTCGGAGTGGCCTTGGCGCTGGTGGGCGCGTTGGCCGTGCACCTGCTGCGCATCGGCTACAAGATCCGTCATTGATTCCGGGCCCGACCCCGTTGCGTACCGACATGCAAGCACACGACCTGCAAGCACTCATCCAAGCTGGCCTGCGCTGTGAGCACATCACGGTGGAAGGCGATGGCCGGCACTGGAGCGCCGTCATTGTCTCGCCCGAGTTCGAGGGCAAGCGCCTGATCCAACGTCATCAGCGGGTGTATGCCACCTTGGGGCAACGCATGCACACCGACGAAGTGCACGCGCTGTCGATGAAGACCTACACCCCTGCTGAGTGGCAGGCGGTTTCCCAATAATCGTCTGCCGCCAGGCGGCGTCATCAAACAACATCATGGACAAACTACGGATACGCGGCGGGCGGGAATTGCAGGGCGAGGTGGCCATTGCCGGCGCCAAGAATGCGGCTTTGCCGGAGCTGTGCGCGGCCTTGCTGAGTTCGGATGCAGTGACCTTGAGTAATGTCCCGCGCTTGCAGGACGTGACGACCATGCTCAAGCTCATCCGCAACATGGGCGTCCAAGTTGCCCAGGGTGAGGATGGCGTCGTCGTGCTGGATGCGTCCACGCTGAACCAGCCCGAAGCACCGTATGAACTGGTCAAGACCATGCGCGCTTCCGTCCTGGCCCTCGGCCCCTTGTTGGCGCGGTTTGGCCAGGCGCGCGTTTCATTGCCAGGCGGTTGTGCGATTGGCTCGCGCCCGGTGGATCAGCACATCAAGGGCTTGCAGGCCATGGGTGCTGACATCGTGGTCGAGCATGGCTACATCATTGCCAAGTTGCCGGCCGGGCAGAAGCGCCTGAAAGGCGCGCGCATCACCACGGACATGGTCACGGTGACGGGTACGGAGAATTTGCTCATGGCAGCGACTCTGGCCCAGGGCGAGACCATCTTAGAGAACGCCGCTCAGGAACCGGAGATTCCTGATCTGGCGGAACTGCTGATCAAGATGGGCGCCAAGATCGAGGGACATGGCAGCAGCCGCATCCGCATCCAGGGCGTTGATGCCTTGCATGGCGCACGGCACGCGGTGGTCGCTGATCGCATTGAGGCGGGTACGTTTCTTTGCGCGGTCGCGGCTGCCGGTGGCGACGTGTTTTTGCGGCATGCGCGGGGCGACCATCTCGACGCGGTGATCGAGAAGCTAGCCGCTGCGGGTGCGCGGATCTCCGTGCAAGAAGGCGGCGTGCGCATCTTGTCGCAAGGCCGTCTGAAAGCCCAGAGCTTTCGCACCACCGAGTACCCGGGTTTTCCGACCGACATGCAGGCGCAATTCATGGCGCTCAATTGCGTGGCTCAGGGCACATCGACGGTGACGGAGACCATCTTCGAGAACCGCTACATGCATGTCAACGAGCTGCTGCGCCTCGGGGCGAAGATCCAGATCGATGGCAGGCTGGCCATGATCGAAGGTGTCTCGCGTCTATCCGGCGCCACCGTCATGGCCACCGACCTGCGCGCGTCCGCGGGCCTGGTCATCGCCGGTCTCGTGGCCGAGGGTGAAACCATCGTGGACCGCATCTACCACCTGGACCGTGGTTACGATCGCATGGAAGCCAAACTCGCGGCGCTGGGCGCCGATATCGAGCGCGTGAAGTGAACGCGCGTGTTGTGAACGAGGCCCTCGCATGATCACCCTGGCGCTTTCCAAAGGTCGCATCTTCGACGAGACCTTGCCGCTGTTGCAGGCCGCGGGGATCGAGGTGCTGGACGACCCCGAGCAGACTCGCAAGCTCATTCTTGCCACCAACCGGCCCGAAGTGCGCGTGGTCTTGGTGCGTGCCACCGACGTGCCCACCTACGTGCAGTACGGCGGCGCGGACCTGGGCATCACCGGCCTGGACACCTTGATCGAGCATGGCAACGAAGGCCTTTACCAGCCGCTGGACCTGCGCATCGCCCAGTGCCGCGTGAGCGTGGCCGTGCGCGAGGGCTACGACTATGCCGCCGCCGTGCGCCAGGGCGCGCGCCTGCGCGTGGCCACCAAGTACGTGACCATCGCCCGTGATTTCTTCGCCGCCAAGGGCGTGCACGTGGACCTGATCAAGCTCTACGGCAGCATGGAACTGGCGCCACTCACGGGGCTGGCCGACGCCATCGTGGACCTTGTGTCCACCGGCAACACGCTCAAGGCCAACCACTTGGTGGAGGTCGAACGCATCATGGACATCTCGGCTCGCCTGGTCGTGAACCAGGCTGCGCTCAAGCTCAAGCGCGAACCGCTGCGCCACATCATCGACGCCTTCGGGCGCGCCCTGGAGACCACGGCATGAGTTTCAAGGCCGAGCCTCTGCGCCTGTCCACCACGCAGGCCGACTTCGAACCACGCTTCCAGCAGCGCCTGCACTGGGCGGCCGACACCGACGCCGCCATCGAGCAGCGCGTGGCCGACATCCTGGCCGACGTGCAGCGGCGCGGCGATGCCGCGGTGCTGGAGTACACGCAGCGCTTCGACGGCCTGAGCGCGGCGAACATGGCGGCGCTGGAAATCAAGGCCGATGAACTCAAGCTGGCTTTTGACGGCCTGCCCGCCGCGCAGCGTGAAGCCCTGCAGGCTGCTGCCGAGCGGGTGCGCCGTTATCACGAGGCCCAGAAGAAGGCCAGCGGCGAGAGCTGGAGTTACCGCGACGCCGACGGCACCCTGCTGGGCCAGAAGGTCACGCCGCTGGACCGCGTGGGCATTTACGTGCCAGGCGGCAAGGCGGCATACCCGTCCTCCGTGCTGATGAACGCCATTCCCGCGCATGTTGCGGGCGTGGGCGAGATCATCATGGTCGTGCCCACGCCGCGTGGCGAGAAGAATCAACTCGTGCTGGCCGCGGCGTTTGTGGCGGGGGCGCACCGCGTTTTCACCGTCGGCGGCGCGCAGGCGGTGGCGGCGCTGGCCTACGGCACGGCCACGATCCCGAAGGTGGACAAGATCACTGGCCCTGGCAACGCTTACGTGGCCAGCGCCAAGCGCCGTGTGTTTGGCGTGGTGGGCATCGACATGATCGCCGGCCCCAGCGAAATCCTCGTGCTGGCCGACGGCAGCACGCCTGCTGACTGGGTGGCGATGGACCTGTTCAGTCAGGCCGAGCACGACGAGCTGGCGCAGAGCATCCTGCTCTGCCCCGATGCCGCCTACATCGACGCCGTGCAGCGCGAGATCGACCGCCTGCTCAACGAGATGCCGCGTGCCGAGATCATCGCCAAGAGCCTCACGGGCCGTGGCGCGCTGATCCAGACCCGTGACATGGCCGAGGCTTGCGCCATCAGCAACCGCATTGCGCCCGAGCACCTGGAAGTCAGCAGCCGCGACCCGCACCGCTGGGAACCGCTGCTCAAGCACGCTGGCGCCATCTTCCTCGGCGCCTACACCAGTGAGTCGCTCGGTGATTACTGCGCGGGCCCAAACCACGTGCTGCCGACCAGCGGCACGGCGAGGTTCTCGTCACCGCTGGGCGTCTACGACTTCCAGAAACGCAGCAGTCTGATCGAAGTCAGCGAAGCCGGCGCGCAAGGACTGGGCAAGATCGCCGCCGTACTGGCGTATGGCGAGGGCCTGCAGGCCCATGCGCGGGCGGCGGAGATGCGGCTGCGTTGACGGCCCCCAGGTGCTGATATGCCTCTGAGTCAGGACATCCTCGGCACCTACTTGCACTTCCGCGACGACGGACGCGCTGATACCGTGCCCGTGACGGACGCCTTCTGGGCCGACCTGTCGGCGGGGCGCTTGCCGCAGCTGGATCAGGGGCGGCTGATGACCGCCTTCACCTTCTCCGAACCCTGGGCCACTTGGGAGCGGCATCCCGCTGGAGAGGAACTGGTCCTGCTCCTGTCCGGGGCTGCCGATCTCGTGCTCGACCTGCCCGGTGGCGAACAGGTGACGCAACTTCAAACACCAGGTGCCTACGTGCTTGTGCCGCCGAACGTCTGGCATACCGCCAGAACGTCGCTGCCGACCACGCTACTTTTTCTGACGCCGGGTGCTGGCACGGAGCATCGACCGATCCATCGATAGCAAAAGGGATGCGCTCTAGAATGCCCCGTTTTGGTGCTTCTGGAGTGTGCCCCGTGCAGTTCCCATGGTCTTGGCTGGCCGGTTTCAAGCCGACACAGCCCCGCGTCAGCGGTCGTGAGCTGACGCTCAGTGTGGTGGGCGCGGCCCTGGGCCTGCTGGGCTCGGCGGCCTTGAGCCATCTCATCTTGGGGGAGATCAACCCCTGGTTCATCGCGCCCATGGGCGCATCGACCGTGCTGCTGTTTGCAGCTCCTGCCAGTCCCCTGGCCCAGCCTTGGCCGATGTTGGCGGGCAATCTGGTGTCGGCCGCGGTGGGCGTGGCCTGCATGCACGCTTTCGGGCACGGTGTGCTGGCGGCGGGGCTGGCCGGGGCGGGGGCGATTGCCGCCATGTTCGCCTTGCGTTGCCTGCACCCGCCCGGCGGCGCGGTGGCGCTGACGGCGGTCTTGGGCGGACCGGCCATTGCCGAACTGGGCTGGCGCTACGTGCTCTGGCCCGCGGGCCTGAATTCCCTCTTGCTGCTCGCCCTGGCCCTGCTGTACAGCGCGCTGGTGCGGCGCCCCTACCCGCATCGGCCCGCGCCGCACCCGCATGGCACGACCGACCCGCTGCCCAGCGCGCGCCTGGGTTTCAACCGCGCTGATCTGGACGCGGCCCTGACGAGCCAAGGGCATTTGCTGGACATCGCCCGGGACGATCTGGAGCAGGTGCTGGTGCGTGCCCAATTGCAGGCCAGCCGCCGTCAGTTCGGTGACCTGCTGTGCGAGGACATCATGTCCCGCGACGTGGTCGCTGCCCGTCCGCGCGACGGCGTGGACGACGCCTGGGCCCAGCTGATCACGCACAAGGTCAAGGCCTTGCCGGTGGTGCGGGACGACAAGACGCTGGCCGGCATCGTGTCCTTGCATGATTTCTTCCTGGCCCAGAGCGCGCCCGACCCGCGCAAGCTGCCGGTGATGAACACGGCGCGGCATGTGCAGGACATCATGACGCGGCGCGTGCGAGTGGCGCGGCCCGGGCAGCCGCTGGTGGAGCTGGTCGAACTGTTCTCCGACGGCGGTTTGCACCATTTGCCCGTGGTGGACGAGGCGCTGCGCGTGGTCGGTATGATCACCCAGTCCGACGTGGTGGCCGCGCTGTTCAAGGCGAGCCACCGTCCCCTTGCACCGGCCCCCTCCCATCCCGCTCCATGAACGCGCCTGACCTCTCCCGTTCGCGCCCGCCCGTCTTTTCTCGCATCCGCAGTGACGTGCAGGGCATGCACGCTTATGCGGTGCAAGACAGCACGGGCATGGTCAAGCTGGACGCGATGGAGAACCCGTACCGCCTGTCGCCTGAACTGCAGGCCGAACTGGGCCGTCGCCTCGGTGCCGTGGCCGTGAACCGTTACCCAGGCGCGCGCATCGAGGATCTGAAGCGGGCCTTGGCGCACTACATTGATTTGCCCGAGGGCCAGGCGCTGATGCTGGGCAACGGTTCCGACGAATTGATCTCGCTGGTCGCCATGGCCTGCGACCTGCCGGGGGCTTCCATCCTGGCGCCCGCGCCGGGCTTCGTGATGTACGCGATGAGCGCGCAGCTGCAAGGCTTGGCCTTCCACAGCGTCGATCTGACACCGGATTTCCAGCTGGACGAGGCGGCCATGCTGGCCGCTATTCGCGAGCACAAGCCCGCCATCACGTACCTGGCCTATCCGAACAACCCCACGGGCACCTTGTGGGATGACGCAGCCATGAAGAACATCATCGCCGCCGCCGGTGCGCAGGGCGGCTTGGTGGTGATCGACGAGGCCTACCAGCCCTTTGCCGCCCAGACCTGGCTGGACCGCATGCGTGCCGAACCGGGCCAGCATGGTCACGTGTTGCTGATGCGCACGCTCTCAAAATTCGGCCTGGCCGGCGTGCGCCTGGGCTACATGGTGGGGCCGGCTGCCTTGCTGACCGAGTTCGACAAGGTCCGCCCGCCCTACAACGTGAGCGTGCTCAATGCCGAATGCGCGTTGTTCGCCCTTGAACACGCTGAAGTGTTCGCGGCCCAGGCGCGTGAGATCAAGGCACAGCGCGCGATGCTCGTGGACGCCCTGCGCGCGCTGAGTTTCACCGTCTGGGACAGCGAGGCCAACATGATCTTGGTGCGCGTCCCGACGCTCGCGGGCGGGGCAGACGCGACCCAAGTCGCTGCCCGCGTGTTCGCTGGCCTCAAGGCCCGAAAGATCTTGGTCAAGAACGTGTCGGCCATGCACCCGCTGTTGGCCGGTTGTCTGCGCTTGACTGTGGGCACGCCTCAGGAAAATGCCCAAATGCTGGCGGCTCTGCGAGAATCGCTCTAAATTTCACGCTCTCTTCACCTTTGTCCTCATGAGCCGCACCGCCGACGCGCCGACCTCCAGCCCCCGAATCGCGGCGGTGGAGCGCAACACCAAGGAAACCCGCATCACCGTCAAGCTGAATCTGGACGGCACGGGTGAATCGCGCCTGTCCACGGGCATTGGGTTCTTCGACCACATGCTGGACCAAGTGGCGCGCCACGGCTTGATCGATCTGGACATCGTGGCTGAGGGCGATCTGCACATTGACGGGCACCACACCATCGAGGACGTGGGCATCACCCTCGGTCAGGCCGTGGCTCAGGCGGTGGGCGACAAGAAGGGTTTGCGCCGTTATGGTCATTCCTACGTGCCGCTGGACGAGGCCCTGAGCCGCGTGGTCGTGGATTTCTCGGGCCGTCCGGGTCTGGACCTGCATGTGCCCTTCACCAGCGGCATGATCGGCACCATGGACACGCAGCTGGTGTCCGAGTTTTTTCACGGTTTCGTGAACCACGCTTGCGTCACCCTGCACATCGACAACCTGCGTGGCGTCAACGCGCACCATCAGTGCGAGACCGTGTTCAAGGCCTTTGGCCGTGCCCTGCGCATGGCGCTGGAGATTGATCCGCGTGCCGTGGGTGTCATCCCCTCGACCAAGGGCAGTCTGTGAGCGTGCAAACCGTCGCCGTCGTGGACTACGGCATGGGCAATCTGCGCTCGGTCTCCCAGGCCGTGCAGGCCGCGGCGGCTGGCACCGGATGGCAGGTGGTGGTCACTTCTCAACCCGAGGAAGTGCGCTCGGCCCAGCGTGTCGTGCTGCCGGGTCAAGGTGCCATGCGCGACTGCATGAGCGAGTTGAACGTTTCGGGCCTGCGTGAATCCGTGCTCGAAGCCGCCGCTAGCAAACCCTTGTTTGGCGTCTGCGTGGGCATGCAGATGCTGCTGGATCACAGCGAGGAGCAAGACACGCCAGGTCTGGGCCTCATTCCCGGCCGCTGCCTGCGCTTCCAATTGGAAGGCCGCGCCCAGCCTGATGGCAGCCGCTACAAGGTGCCGCAAATGGGCTGGAACCAAGTCTGGCGCCAGTCCCCGGATGGACGCAGTCACCCCATATGGTCGGGTGTGCCCGATGGCAGCTACTACTATTTCGTGCACAGCTATTACGCGCAACCGTCGGATGCGCGCCACAGCGCGGGCGAAACCGATTACGGGGCGCGCTTCACGGCCGCTCTGGCACGCGATAATATTTTCGCGACCCAGTTCCACCCAGAGAAGAGCGCGGCACATGGCCTGGCCCTGTACCGGAACTTCCTGGCCTGGAATCCATGACCGCATGACCGGCGGGTCCTGATTCCGTAGCCTGATTCCCTTTTCCCCTGTTTCCCTTTTT
>NZ_AEGR01000047.1 GCF_000211835.1 Hylemonella gracilis ATCC 19624
CCCGCCATGGATGCCATGGCGGTTTTTTCATGTTGGGCTCGGTGGCCCTACCGCCAGGCGTCATGCGCCAGCCGGCGGGGGCGATTTCAACGTTGCTCGAAAGGCAGCTTGAGTTCGCTCAAGTCCTTGCGCGTCTCCACCAAGATCAGCGGACCTTCGTCGAGCACCACGGGCGCGGGCCGTTCACGCGGCACGTGCACTGGCTTGGGCTCGGCGGCGATGGCGGCTTGCACCGCGGCGACCTTGTCGGCGTCGGAGTTCACCCATTGCAGACCGGCCGTCGAGGCCATCTCGTTCAAGGCACCCACGGGCAGCTTGTAGGACTGGACACGTGGCAGCCTCGTTCCGCTGGCCTGCTTGGCTTGCGGGGCGGCCACGGCCTGGGCTTGCGACGGCTCTGCGGGTGGCGTCATCGCCGGGAGGGGCGCAGCAGCCTGTGCCTGGTCTTCGCCGCCCGTTGATGGTTCGCCTTGCGATTCACCGCCTCGGTTCAGCCCACCGTTGCGTTCACGGCGGTCGCGGCCATAACGGTCGCGTGAACGGCGCTCACGCGGGGCTTGGCCCGAACCGGCTTGGGCCGCGTCGTCCGTGCTCGCGTTCACAACGTCCACGGTCTCCGGCGCCACGGTCAGGGCCTGGCCTGCTTCCAGCACCTCTTGCGGGGCTCGCGCGTCCTGGTCGCCACGGCGAGGACGCTCCTGCCGTTCGCGACGCGGCTGCTCGGTGCCTTCCGCGCGTTCGGCACGCTCCTGGCGCTCCGGGCGTTCACCCCGTTCCGCTCGCTCGGGACGCTCCGCGCGCTCGCCGCGGCCATTGCGAACTTGTTCGCCCCGGTTCTCCTGACGACCGCGTGCCTCACCGTTGCCGTTGTTGCCGTTGCGGGGTGCGCGATCCTGGCGCTGTTCGCCGCCAGCGCCATTGCGGGCGTCGCCGCGAGTCTGGCCCTCACCGCGTTCAGAGCGTTCAGTGCGCTGCTCGCCACGTTCGCCGCGCGCCTGCTGTTCCTGGCGTCCGCGTCCGCCATTGCCGGCATTCGCGCCGCCGTTGGCATTGCCGCGCTGGCGACCTTCACCTCGCGCGTCTTCGCGTCGGCCTTGACCGTCTTCACGGCGACCACCTCGGCCACCATCGCGCCCACCTTCGCGGCGCACCTCCTTCTTGTCGCCGTGCGCGCGACCGGTCGCAGGTTTCGTTTCCGAACCACCGAACAGGCGCTTGATCCAGCCAAAGAAACCGCCCTCGGCATCGCTGCTGGTCGGCTTGGCGGTCTTGTGCACGGCCTGCTTGGCCACCGGGGTCACGGACTTGGGCGCCGGGCTCGGTGTGGGCAGGGGCGCGGGCGGCGCGTCCGGCAGGAAACCCTTGAGCACGGGGGTCTGCTTGTTGGTGGGCTCCTGCGAGCGGCGCGTGATGGCCGTGGGATCTTCGATCTCCTCGGCCATGGCGTAGCTGGCCTCGACGCGGTCCAGGCGCGGGTCGTCGTGCTTCAGGCGCTCCAGCTTGTAGTTGGGCGTTTCCAGCGACTTGTTGGGCACCATCAGCACGTTGAGGCGTTGCTTGAGTTCGATCTTGGTGATCTCGTTGCGCTTCTCGTTGAGCAGGAAAGACGCGACGTCCACGGGGACCTGCACGTGCACGGCCGCCGTGTTGTCCTTCTGGGACTCTTCCTGAATGATGCGCAGGATCTGCAGCGCGCTCGACTCGGTGTCGCGAATGTGGCCGGAACCGCCGCAGCGCGGGCAGGGAATGGACGCGCCTTCGGACAGCGCCGGGCGCAGGCGCTGGCGGCTCATCTCCATCAGGCCGAACTTGGAGATGGTGCCGAACTGCACGCGTGCGCGGTCCTGGCGCAAGGCGTCGCGCAGGCGGTTCTCGACCTCGCGGCGGTTGCGCGACTCCTCCATGTCGATGAAGTCGATGACGATCAGGCCGCCCAGGTCGCGCAGGCGCATCTGGCGCGCCACTTCGTCGGCGGCTTCCAGGTTGGTGCGGGTGGCGGTTTCCTCGATGTCACCGCCCTTGATGGCACGCGCGGAGTTCACGTCCACCGACACCAAGGCTTCGGTGTGGTCGATCACGATGGCGCCGCCCGAGGGCAGGGTGACGGTTCGCGCGTAGGCCGACTCGATCTGGTGCTCGATCTGGAAGCGGCTGAACAGCGGCGCGTTGTCACGGTAGCGCTTCACGCGGGCCGCGTGCTCGGGCATCACGTGGGCCATGAACTGCTGGGCCTGTTCGTACACGTCGTCCGTGTCGATCAGGATGTCGCCGATGTCGCTGTTGAAATAGTCGCGGATGGCGCGGATGACCAGCGAGCTTTCCTGGTAGATCAGGAAAGCGCCCTTGCTGGCCTTGGATGCGGCGTCGATGGCTTCCCAGAGCTTGAGCAGGTAGTTCAGATCCCACTGCAGTTCCGGCGCACTGCGGCCGATGCCCGCTGTGCGCGCGATGATGGACATGCCGTTGGGGTACTCGAGCTGGTCCAGGGCTTCTTTCAGCTCGGCGCGGTCATCACCCTCGATGCGCCGGCTCACGCCGCCGCCGCGCGGGTTGTTGGGCATCAGCACCACGTAGCGACCCGCCAGCGAGACGAAGGAGGTCAGGGCCGCGCCCTTGTTGCCCCGTTCTTCTTTTTCGACCTGGACCAGCAACTCCTGGCCTTCCTTGATCACGTCCTGGATCTTGGCCTGGCTGGGCGAGACGCCCGCGGCGAAGTACTGGCGGGAGATTTCCTTGAAGGGGAGGAAGCCGTGGCGGTCTTCACCGTAATCGACGAAGCAGGCTTCGAGCGAAGGCTCGACGCGGGTGACGACGGCCTTGTAGATGTTGCCCTTGCGCTGTTCGCGCCCTTCGATTTCGATTTCGTAGTCGAGGAGTTTTTGTCCGTCGACGATGGCCAAGCGGCGCTCTTCGGCCTGCGTGGCGTTGATCAGCATCCGTTTCATGGGATGGTTCCTTTGCATCTCAGTTCAGCACACCCGCGCGAAGCGGGAACCGCGCATGCGCGCCCTAGGCGGCTTGCGCAACGGGTGGTGATGCCGGGACTGACGCGAGGAAACGGGGAACTGCCGGGGAGTCGTCGACTCAGGGTGAGAGTCGCGACGCGGGCGTCTGGATGAAGGCGAGAGATGCCGTGGAGACGGCGGTCTGTGAGGTGGTGACCGCCAATCTGGCCGCTGTGGCCAAGATGAGCGGGCCGCGTTCTGTCGCGGGCACGCATGGCGGCTGCACCAGCGCGGGCAGCGCGTACATGACGCGCTGCAGCGGCGGCAGGAGCAGACTCAACAACACAAACATTTCGCTTTGATCCGCCCGCCTGCCCTGATGAATGGCTATTTCACGATCAGGGCGGACGGGCTGGGGTATTCCGTTCAGGGTTTCCTAACGCAGGTCTTGACCTCTGCGGATGGGGGCCACGGCGAACTCGGGTTCACGCATTTGCCCTCGTGGCGGAGGCGGCATCGACCGGCTGGCACGGCCCGAACTGCCGGTTGAGTGATGCGTGAAATAAAATTCAGGCAAATCAACCACTTACGGCGCGGCGCCAGTGAAACACATTATAGATGGCAAATCGGCGGGCGTCAGCCTTTCCACGCAAGCGGCGCGGATTGTGACGGTCGACGAGGAATCGGCGGGCCAGCGCCTGGACAATTTTCTGCTGCGCCAGCTCAAGGGCGTGCCCAAGACCCATGTCTACCGCATCATTCGAAGCGGCGAGGTGCGGGTGAACAAGGGCCGCGCCAACGCAGAGACGCGCGTGCAATCCGGCGACGCGGTGCGCCTGCCGCCGCTGCGGCTGTCCGAGCGGGCGGCGGACAAGGCCGAGGCGATGGCGCACGGGGGCGGCGCACCTGGCCGCGAATTTCCGGTGCTCTTCGAGGACGAGGCCGTGCTGGCCGTGGACAAGCCGGCGGGCGTCGCCGTGCACGGCGGCTCTGGGGTCAGTTTCGGGGTGATCGAGCAGCTGCGCACGGCCCGAGGGTATGGGCAGGCCGGCGGCGCCAAGTTCCTTGAGCTGGTGCACCGGCTCGACCGCGAAACCAGCGGCATCCTCTTGCTGGCCAAGAAACGCAGTGCGCTCAAGGCCTTGCAGGACCAGTTCCGCGAACGGGAGACCGGCAAGACCTACCTCGCCCTGGTTTCGGGCCGGTGGCCTCAGAGCAAGAAAGTGCTGGACAAGCCCTTGCACAAATACCTGTTGGAGGATGGCGAACGGCGGGTCCGGGTCGTGGCCAAGGACGACCCGGAGGGCATGCGTGCCGTGACCTTGGTGAAGGTGCGTCAGGCCTCGGACACCCACAGCCTGCTTGAAGTGACCATCAAGACGGGCCGTACTCACCAGATCCGTGTTCACCTGGCGTCCGAGGGGCACGCGATCGCGGGGGACGACAAGTACGGTGACTTTGAGCTGAACCGGGTATTGCAAAAAGGGGCATCGCCCCTCAAGCGCATGTTTCTCCATGCTTGGCGGCTACAGTTCACCCATCCGGTCAGCGGTGAGCGCATCGAACTCATGTCCGCATTACCGACCGATCTCACCCCGTACCTGCATCAAGTATTGCCCCCTGCCCATGAGTGACCGTTCCCGACGCTACGACCTGATCGCCTTCGACTGGGACGGCACGCTGTTCGACTCGACCGCGATCATCACGCGCAGCATCCAGGAGGCCGTGCGTGACGTGGGCGGCACGGTTCCAAGCGACGAGCGTGCTTCCTACGTGATCGGCATGGCGCTCAGCCAAGCGCTGGCCCACGCCGCGCCTGACGTTCCCCAAGAAAAATATCCGGAACTCGCCGCGCGTTACCGTCACCATTACCTGGCGCACGAAAACGACGTCAGCCTCTTCGATGGCGTGCTGGAGATGTTGGACGCGCTCAAGGGGCGCGGCTACAAGCTGACGGTTGCCACGGGCAAGAACCGAGTGGGGCTGGACCGTGTGCTGCAGGTCGCGCGCTTGCACAACGTCTTCGACGGCACCCGCACGGCGGACGAAACCGCGGGCAAGCCGCATCCGCGCATGTTGCTGGAGCTGATGTTGCAGTTTGGCGCCCCCTCCGAGCGCACCTTGATGATTGGCGACACCACGCACGATCTGCAAATGGCGCTCAACGCCGGATGCGACAGCGTGGGCGTGAGCTACGGCGCGCACGAGCCCGGCACCTTCCATGTCTTGAAGCCGAGGACGATCGCGAACAGCACCCGCGAACTCCACGCCTGGCTCGACGACAATGCCTGACTGCGCCTAAGTTTCATCCGTTCTATCCACGACCCTACAACACCATGAACGAATCTTCTCGCGACGAGCCGGGTTTCGGCGACATCAGTGCCAGTTCATCCTCGTCCGAAACCTCCACGGCCCCCGCGCCCTTGACCGCTCATCCCATCACCGCCGACGCCGAAGCGCCGGGCGCGTCCGATCCCAAGGGGGGGGCGGGGGCTGCCGCCAAGACCTCGAATTCCAAGGCTGCTTCATCCACTGCGTCTGCGACCGCGACCGCGGCCGAACCGGGTTGGGAGCGCGCCGTGCTGGAGAAGCTGGCTTTCGCGTCCTTGAACGAACAGCGTGCCGCGCGCCGCTGGAAGATCGCCAATCGCATGATCTTTCTGTTCCTGTTTTTGCTGATGCTCTGGCTCTTGTTTCGCCCCAGTCATCCCGGCACGGCCACGCCCCAGAAGCACACGGCCGTGGTCAGCATACGGGGGGAGATTTCGTCCGACAGCGAGGCCGGCGCTGATCTGGTGCTGGCCGCGGCCCGCGAGGCGTTCGAAAACACCGATGCCCAGGCGGTGGTGCTGCTGATCGATTCGCCGGGTGGTAGCCCCGTGCAGGCGGGCATCATCAACGACGAGATTCTGCGACTCAAGGCCTTGCATAAGAAGCCGGTTTACGCGGTGGTGGAGGAGTCTTGCGCTTCGGCTGCTTATTACATCGCCGTGTCAGCCGATCGCATCTTCGTGGACAAGGCCAGCATTGTTGGCAGCATTGGCGTGCTCATGGACGGCTTTGGTTTCACGGGGTTGATGGACAAGCTGGGTGTTGAACGCCGTCTCATGACTGCGGGTGAGAACAAGGGTTTCCTGGACCCCTTCAGTCCGCAGACCGTGTCACAGCGTGAGCACGCCCAGGCCATGCTCAATCAGATTCACCAACAGTTCATCGCCGTGGTCAAGGCCGGTCGTGGCAAGCGCCTGCAGGAGACGCCCGACACCTTCAGCGGCCTGTTCTGGACGGGCGAGCAAGCCGTGCAGATGGGGTTGGCCGACCAACTCGGCAGCCTGGGGTACGTGGCGCGCGAGGTGGTGCAAGCCGAGGCCTTGGTGGATTACACCCGAACGCCCAATGTGGCCGAGCGTTTGGCCAAGCGCTTTGGCGCGGCGGTCGGCGCTGGCGCAGTGCGGGCCCTGCAATTGCAGCCTGCACTGCGCTGAGTGGAGCGAAAGTTGGGGCGCGTCTTCAGAAATTGAAGATCGCGCTCAACGTGGTCACCGTCACGTCATTGCTTTGACGGCCCAGCGCATAGGGCCGGGTGTCACGACCCAGACGCAGGGTGAAGTCGCGGCCGGGGGCGTACTGCACGCCCAGGCCATAGTTCAAGCCGAAGTCGTCCACCGTGGCGGCGCCGTCATTGCCCTCATAAAGGGCGCTGGTCTGGCTCAGGCCCAGCTTGCCAAAGATGGCCCAGCTGTCTCGGCTGCCTAAGCCCAGCGGCAGGATGAATAGACCTGCGGCACCGAGACTGCTCAGACTGAAGTCGGTGCCCGGTGCGTCGTAATTGCTCGTGGACAGATAAGAAACTTCCACCGCGAAATTGCGGTTGAACTGCAGGCCCGCCAACAGCTGCAGGCCAGGTGCGGTATCGCTGTCGCTGCCGATCTCCGCGTGTGCCAAGCCCCCGCCCACACCCAGATAAGGCCGCGCGCTTTGGGCGTGGACCGTGTTGCTGAGGCAGGCCAGACTCACCAGCGCTGCGGAAAGGGCGGTTGCGAGCAAGGGGCGGCGCGTGCCGCGAAGGGTGTGATGGGCTTGGGTGTATTGCATCGGACCAGTCTAGCGGGCACCCTGTTTCTCAAGAAGATGTTTTTGCACGTTGCAATGATTGTTACAGCCTGCCTGGATGGCGTTTTCTCTGACCCAGTGTTCAAGCGCCAAGGCTGGCATCGACGGCGCGAGCAAATAACCCTGTAGGGTCGTGCATCCGCAGTGAAGCAAGAAGCCGCGCAGGGCCTCGCTTCCACGCTTTCGGCGATCACTTGTGGTTCAAGGTTGCGCCGGATTTTCAGCAGCGCGTAGGTGTGGAGCCCCCGCGCCTGCGGGTAGTCTTCGATGCCGAGCACGAAGCTGCGGCTCTGCTTCAATTCCTGGACGTGTCGGCGATGCATCAGACCTGGGCTGAAGTAGCCCGTGCCGAAATCGCCCTGAGACAGCGTGATGCTCTGGGCGAGGATGGCGCGCACGGTCGCGAGAACTTCCACGTCGGGGCCTCACCAGCGCAGGATCTGCCATCGTGCGGGTGTGGGTAAATCAAATGGCCGACAGATACCGGGAGCCATGGAGGCGGATCAAAGGCCGATGGCGAACACCGTGGGCAGGTCCAGGGCCCGGTGGGTTGCGTCCCCGCGTCGCTGCCGCCAGTCCTGGACCGCGGCGCTGCGCACGCAGGACTGGGGTAACGTCAGCCCGCTGGCCAGGGCCAGGCGGGTCTCCTTGCGCAGTGTCGTGAGCAAGGCTTCGAACAAGGCGATGTTGCGGTAGGGCGTCTCGATGAAGAGTTGGGTCTGGCCGGTCTTGAGTGCCAGTGTTTCCAGCTCGCGGATGCGCTGGCTGCGCGCCTCGCTGTCCTGTGGCAGGTAGCCGACGAAGGCGAAGTTCTGACCATTCAGTCCGCTGGCGGCCAGGGCCAGCAGCAGCGAAACCGGGCCGACCAGCGGAACCACTTCCATGCCCAAGGCATGCGCGGCACGCACCACCGAACTGCCGGGGTCGGCCACGGCGGGCATGCCAGCCTCGCTGAGCAAACCCATGTCCTGCCCTTGCAGGGCCGCAGCCAACAGGGGGCGTGCATCGAAACCATGGGGTGCATCGGGCCGGTGGTCTCCCTTTTTGTGCACCACGCGCGGCAGTTCGTGGATCGTCTGAGCCTGCAGTGGCGCAGCCAGGGGGTGGTGTTCGTTCACGCGCTTGAGGTAGGCGCGCGCGCTTTTGGCGTTCTCGCAGATCCAGTGCGTGAGGCGGGCGGCGGTTTGCAGGGTCGCCGCGGGCAGTGTCTGGTCCAGTGGTGTCGGACTGTCCGTGCCGAAGTCCAGCGGCGCTGGCACGAGGTAGAGCCGGCCGCGGGCGGTGGCCGCCGGCGCCGTTGCGCCCCCCGAGTTGGTTTCAGCGCTCATGCCAGCAGGGGCAAGCCGGCGGCGCGCAGCATCCGCGCCGTGCGGATCAAGGGTAGGCCGACCAGGGCAGTCGGATCGTCGCTGTCGATCGCGTCGAGCAGGGCGATGCCCAGGCCCTCGCTCTTGGCACTGCCCGCGCAGTCGTACGGTTGTTCCGCCCGCAGGTAAAACTCAATCTCGGCGTCGCTGAGCGCGCGAAAGCGCACGCGCACGGCGGCCAAGTCCAGTTGTTCGAAGCCGCTGCCCTGGCAGACCACGGCGACCGCGGTCTGGAAGATCACCGTGCGCCCGCGCATGCGGCGCAGCTGCTCCGTGGCGCGTTCATGCGTGCCCGGCTTGCCCAGGGGCTCGCCGCCCAGATCGGCCACCTGGTCAGAGCCAATGACCACGGCTTCGGGGTGGCGAGCCGCCACGGCGCGCGCCTTGGCCAGGGCCAGGCGGCGGGCCAGATCGGGCGGGCGTTCTCCAGGCTGGGGGGTTTCGTCCACGTCCGGAGCGGCGACGTCAAAGGGCAGGCGCAGACGCTGCAGCAGCTCACGCCGGTAGACCGAGGTGGAGCCAAGCAGCAGGGGGCGGGGAAGGGAAGAGGGCATGGCGCAATTCTCTTACACTGCGCCGCCAACTTTCCTTTTCGCGTCCTGTCGCTTGCCGGTCCCCGTCCATGAATGCCTATCACCCTCGTCACCTCGATGTTGCCGCCTTCGCGGGTGCGGGCGCCGTGCTGGAACGCGACGATGCTCAAGCCGACTTCGAGCGAGTGCTGGCCGAGACCGACGGACGGGGTGCGGACCGCGCCGTTCACTGGCGGGCCGAGGGCGAGCGGCAGGAGGATGCCAGCGGGCATGCGCGCCACTGGCTGCATCTGCGCGCCGAGACCGTGCTGTCGCTGACCTGCCAGCGTTGCCTGGAGCCGGTGGACATGCCCTTGGCTGTGGAACGGAGTTTCCGTTTCGTATCGACCGAAGCCCAGGCTGAGATCGAAGACGAGGAGTCGCAAGAAGATGTGCTGGCCATCAGCCGGGAGTTTGACCTACTGGCCCTGGTGGAGGACGAACTGCTGATGGAGCTGCCCTTGGCGCCCACGCACGAGAACTGTCCGAGTCAGCCCTCTTTCACCGTGGCCGATGCGGATTTCAAGGAGATTGCCGAGGACAAGCCAAATCCTTTCGCCGCCCTGGCGGCCTTGCGTCCTGGCAAGGGCGGGAAGGGCTGAGGCGGCGGGCGAACCGGCACCTGATATTGCTTTGTGGCGCTGCTGCTATAATGGCGGGCTTCGTGCGGCTGCGGGCTTTCTGCGGCGCGCCGCGCTTTGTGTCCAACCCGTTCTTACCCCTTGCGCCATGGGTGCCGTGTCTAGGCATCCTGTCCTGGGAATCCAAGGAGTCCATCATGGCCGTTCAACAGAACAAGAAGTCGCCCTCCAAGCGTGGCATGCACCGTTCCCACAATGCGCTGGGGACGCCCGGTCTGGCCGTCGAGCCGACCACTGGTGAAACCCATCTGCGCCATCACATCAGCCCCAACGGTTTTTACCGTGGACGCAAGGTGCTGAAGACCAAGTCCGAAGCCTGAGCTTCGCCTCAGTCTTTGCGGTCCGGTGCCGTTCCGGTCGCCAGGGCTCCGACTTGATGCAGACCTTTTCATCCGCGTCAGCCATGCGCAGTGCTTCCTTGTACTGCGCATTTTCATATGGGGTGCCGCTGTGCTGCGGTTCTCACTTCCGCGTGCTTGGTGGGGTACGCCCATCTTTTTCACGCGCGCTTGAAGCGCGCGCGTTCAGCTCATGATCACCCTTGCTGTGGACTGCATGGGGGGCGATCACGGCCCCCGCGTCACGCTGCCCGCGTGCCGTCGCTTCCTGGAACAACACCCTGACGCCCAATTGCTCCTGGTTGGCCAAAGCGATGCCTTGGCTGGTTTCAAGCACGAGCGCGCCCGCGTCGTTCCCGCCGCTGAAGTGGTGGGCATGGATGATCCCATCGAGGTCGCCTTGCGTCGCAAGCGGGATTCCTCCATGCGGGTCGCCATCGAGCAGGTCAAGGACGGTGCCGCCCAGGCGGCGGTGTCCGCTGGTAACACCGGCGCCTTGATGGCCATTGCCCGCTACGTGCTCAAGACGGTGGAGGGCGTGGACCGCCCGGCCATTGCGACGCAACTGCCCAACGCCAAGGGCGGTGCGACCACGGTGCTGGATCTGGGTGCCAATGTCGATTGCACGGCGGAGCACCTGCTGCAGTTCGCCGTGATGGGTTCGGCCCTGGTCTCGGTGCTGCAGCATGTCGACGGACAGCCTGATCCGAATCCGACCGTCGGCCTGCTCAACATCGGCGAGGAAGTCATCAAAGGCAACGAAGTCATCAAGCGCGCGGGTGAGCTGCTGCGCTCGGCGGCCGAGTCTGGTGATCTGAACTTCCACGGCAATGTGGAAGGCAATGACATCTTCAAGGGCACGACGGACATCGTGGTGTGCGACGGTTTTGTTGGCAACGTGGCGCTCAAGACCACCGAGGGCCTTGCTTCCATGATCGGGGGCTTTCTCAAGAAAGAATTCGCGCGCAATCCCTTGACCTGGATATCCGCGCTTTTCGCCTTGCCGGTGTTGCTTGCCTTCCGCAAGCGCATCGATCACCGCCGTTACAACGGCGCGGCGTTGCTGGGTCTGCGAGGCCTGGTCTTCAAGAGCCATGGCTCGGCCGATGAATTGGCGTTTCGCCATGCCTTGAGCCGCGCGTATGATGCAGCCCGCAATCAGCTGCTGCAGAGGGTGGAAGCCCGCATCGCGCATGCCGCGCCGCTGCTCAACAGTGTGGCGGCGACTGTGGTGACCCCCGCCTGACGCCCGCTTGGCGTCGCCCTCGGCGCCGGACATGTCGCTTGCATGAGCGGGCACATGCCATGTGCCCCAGCAAATTTGCTGGGTTGTAATGCAGGCGACGCGGTCTATCGACAACATGACGACAAGCCGAGCCCCGTGCTCAGGCGCAGAACAAACCAGAACAGATCCATGAGACTTTATTCCCGCATTACCGGCACCGGCAGCTTCCTGCCGCCACAGCGTCTGACCAATGCCGACCTCGCGGCCCGGTTGGCTGCCGATGGCGTTGAAACGTCCGACGATTGGATCGTCGAGCGCACCGGCATCCGCGCGCGCCACTTCGCCGCCGAAGGCGTGATGAGCAGTGATCTGGGCGCTGAGGCCGCGCGCCGCGCGTTGCAGGCCGCGGGCCTGGCGGCGAGCGACATCGACCTCATCATCGTGGCGACCTCGACGCCGGACATGATTTTTCCGTCGACCGCCGTCATCCTGCAGAACAAGATCGGCGCGAATGGTTGCCAGGCTTTCGACGTGCAGGCTGTGTGCAGCGGTTTCATCTATGCCCTGACCGTCGCGGATTCCATGATCCGCGCCGGTGCCGCGAGCAAGGCCCTGGTGGTGGGCGCCGAGGTGTTCTCGCGCATCATCGACTTCAAGGACCGCACGACCTGCGTGCTGTTTGGCGACGGTGCCGGCGCCGTGGTGCTGCAGGCCAGCGAGACGCCGGGCATCTTGTCCAGCGACCTCAAGGCCGACGGCAAGCATGTGGGCATTCTGTGCACGCCGGGCACGGTGGCTGCTGGTAAGGTGCTGGGCGACCCCTTCCTGAAGATGGACGGTCAGGCCGTGTTCAAGCAGGCGGTGACCGTGCTGGATGAAGCCTCGCGCGCGGTCCTGGCCAAGGCCGGCAAGACCGAGGCCGACATCGATTGGCTGGTGCCGCACCAAGCCAACATCCGCATCATGATGGGCGCCGCCAAGAAGTTGAAGCTGGCGCCCGAGAAGGTCGTGGTCACGGTGGACCAGCATGGCAACACCTCGGCGGCCTCGATTCCGCTGGCGCTGGACCATGGCGTGCGCCAAGGTCAAGTCAAACGAGGCGATACCGTCTTGCTCGAAGCCGTGGGTGGCGGTCTGACCTGGGGCGCGGTGCTGCTCACTTATTGATACGACGCGTGGCGTGGGTCTCCGGTCCGCTGGGCCTGCACGACTGTCACCACGTACAAGCTACAAGGAAGAAGATCGATGAAGTCTTTCGCATTTGTGTTTCCGGGTCAGGGCTCGCAATCGGTGGGCATGCTGGATGCCTGGGGGGATCATCCCGAGGTGGCCAAGACCTTGCAGGAAGCGTCCGCTGCCCTCGGCGAGGATGTCGCCAAGCTGATCAAGGAAGGTCCCAAGGAAACGCTGGCGCTGACCACCAACACCCAGCCCGTGATGCTGGTGGCTGGCGTGGCGGCCTACCGTGTTTGGATGGCCGAGACTGGCGTCGCGCCCGTGGCGGTTGCAGGGCACTCGCTGGGCGAGTACTCCGCGCTGGTGGCCGCGGGCGTGTTGACCTTGTCGCAAGCCGTGCCTCTGGTGCGCCTGCGTGCGCAGGCCATGCAGGAGGCCGTGCCCGTGGGCACGGGGGCCATGGCCGCCATCCTGGGCCTGGACGCGGCCAAGGTGCGTGAGGTTTGCGCCACGGTCAGCCAGGCCAGCGGGGAAGTGGCTGAAGCGGTGAACTTCAACGATCCCGGCCAGACCGTGATCGCGGGCAGCAAGGCCGGCGTTGAGCAGGCCTGCGAGGCGCTCAAGGCCGCTGGCGCCAAGCGTGCGCTGCCTCTGCCTGTCTCCGCGCCTTTCCACTCCAGCCTCATGAAGCCTGCGGCCGAGAAGCTCAAGCTGAAGCTGGCCCAGGTGGAACTCAAGACCCCCCAGATTCCCCTGGTCAACAACATCGATGTCGCGGTCGAGACGAATGCCGATCGTATTCGCGACGCTTTGTACCGCCAGGCCTATGGCCCGGTGCGGTGGGTGGAGTGCGTTCAGGCCCTCAAGGCCAGCGGTGTGACGAACATCGTGGAATGTGGTCCTGGCAAGGTGTTGGCAGGCATGGTCAAGCGCATCGACGCGGAGTTGACGGGCCTGCCGCTGTTCGATCCGGCCACCTTGGCCGAAGTGAAAGCCGCTCTGGCCTGAGCGGAGGAAGAAGCAATGAGCGACATCAAATTCGAAGGGCAGATTGCCCTGGTCACGGGCGCAACCCGTGGCATCGGCGCGGCGATCGCGCTGCAATTGGCGAGCCGTGGCGTCAAAGTCATCGGCACGGCCACGAGCGACGAGGGCGCAGCGAAGATTGGCGCCGCACTGGCAGCCCACGGTGGCAAGGGCATCAAGCTTGATGTGACCGACGCCGCCGCGGCCGAAGCCGCGATGGATGCCATCGTCAAGGAGCATGGCGCGATCCACGTGCTGGTCAACAACGCCGGCATCACGCGTGACAACCTGGCCATGCGCATGAAGGACGAGGAATGGGATGCGGTGCTGGACACCAACCTCAAGGCCGTGTTCCGCCTTTCCCGCGCGGTGATCCGGCCGATGATGAAACAGCGGTATGGCCGCATCGTCAGCATCACCTCGGTGGTGGGGGCCTCCGGTAATCCTGGGCAGGCCAATTACGCCGCGGCCAAGGCGGGCTTGGCCGGCATGACGCGCGCCCTGGCTCGCGAACTGGGCAGCCGCAACATCACCGTGAACTGCGTAGCACCTGGATTCATCGAAACCGACATGACCGCGGTTCTGCCTGAAGAACAGCAAAAGGCCCTGCTGGGCCAGATCCCGTTGGGTCATCTTGGCAAGCCCGCCGATATCGCGCACGCCGTCGCTTATTTGGCGTCTCCCGAGGCTGCTTATGTGACCGGGCAAGAACTGCACGTCAACGGCGGCATGTTCATGGCGTGAAATTTTCGTTCCCCGATCCTGGCTGTGGTCCAGGATTTGCTGTGTTTGACTAGCGAAGTCAGTGGCATTCGGTCAGGGGCCGTAACATTTACCGTCGGTGATTCGGGCTAACCCTGAATCCAGGGCGGGTAAAATCAACCTTTCCTCACAACCCTAAGGAACCCGTTTAAGGGGCATCAGAAAATGAGCGATATCGAAGCACGCGTCAAGAAAATCATCGCCGAACAACTCGGCGTCGAAGAGTCCCAGGTGACCAATGAGAAGGCTTTCGTGGCTGATCTGGGCGCTGACTCGCTCGACACCGTGGAATTGGTGATGGCCTTGGAAGACGAGTTCGGCATCGAGATCCCGGACGAAGACGCCGAGAAGATCACCACGGTGCAAGCTGCCATCGACTACGCCAAGGCGCACCAGAAGTAATCGGATCTCCGATCCGCTTCGCTTGATGAGGGTGGCGCGGTCTCGCGCCACCTCATATTTTTCCTAGATTGCACAGAAATCTATGTCCCGTCGTCGCGTCGTCGTCACAGGACTGGGCTGCATCAGCCCGGTCGGCAACACTGTGGCCGAGTCCTGGACCAACCTGCTGGCTGGCCGTTCCGGCGTTGAACTGGTCACCAAGTTCGATGCCAGCGCCCTGACCACCCGGTTCGCCGGCCAGGTTCAAGGCTTTGATCTAGAGAAGTACATCACGTCCAAGGAAGCGCGGACGATGGACACTTTCATTCAGTACGGTATCGCCGCCGCTGTCCAGGCCGTTGAAGATGCGGGCCTGAAGACTGGCGAGGCCCTGGGTGATCCCGAGGCTGAACGCATCGGATGCATGATCGGCTCGGGCATTGGTGGTCTGCCGCTGATCGAGGAATCTCACATCGAATTCCTGAATCGCGGCCCGCGCCGCTTGTCGCCCTTCTTCGTGCCGGCGTCCATCATCAACATGATCTCGGGTCATGTGTCGATGCGCTACGGCTTCAAGGGCCCCAACATGGCCATCGTGACCGCTTGCACCACGGGCTTGCACAACATCGGTGATGCCGGTCGCCTGATCGAGTATGGCGATGCCGATGTGATGGTCGCGGGTGGCTCCGAGAGCCAGATCTCTCCCCTGGGCATCGGCGGTTTCGCCGCCATGCGCGCGCTGTCGACGCGCAACGACGACCCCAAGACGGCGTCGCGCCCCTGGGACAAGGACCGCGACGGCTTCGTGCTGGGCGAGGGCGCGGGCGTTCTCGTGCTGGAAGAATACGAACACGCGAAGAAGCGTGGTGCCAAGATCTACGCCGAACTGGCGGGTTTTGGTTTGAGCGCGGATGCCGGACACATGACGGCACCGAACATGGATGGCCCTCGTCGCGCCATGTTGGGTGCGCTGCGCAATGCGGGCATCAACGCCGACCAGGTGGATTACCTCAACGCGCACGGAACTTCCACGCCGTTGGGTGACGTGAACGAAACCAATGCGATCAAAGCGGCCTTGGGTGATCACGCCAAGGACAAGCTCGTGGTCAGTTCGACGAAGTCGATGACCGGCCATTTGCTGGGGGGCGCGGGAGGCATCGAATCGGTCTTCACCGTTCTAGCCCTCCACGAACAGAAGATTCCGCCGACCATCAATATCTTCAACCAGGATCCTGAGTGCGATCTCGACTACTGCGCCAACACGGCACGGGATGCGAAGATCAACTTCGCGCTCAAGAATAATTTCGGGTTCGGCGGCACCAACGGCGCGCTGGTTTTCAAGCGCGTCTGACACGCCACGCTTCAGCCCATGCGCAACGCCCCGTCGGTGAGTTACCCGGTGGGGCGTTCGTTTTTGCGAGCGCTGCTGCACGGTGGTGCATTGGCATTCGTGGGGCTGGTCGGTGCTGCCTGGGCCATGCTGGCCCGCTCAGACGAGGTGGGGCGGTGGGGCATGGGTCTCGCCTGTCTGCTGGTGACTTTGCCATTGGCATGGGCCTTGGTCCGTCCGGAGCGAGGACGCCTGCGTTGGGACGGACAAGAGTGGTTCTGGACCGATGACGCGCAAACTGCAGTCGAAGACCTGCCGGGCCAAGTCCATGTGCGGCTGGACTGGCAAAGTGGCATGCTGCTTGAGTTCACTCCTGTGTCCTTGTCTTTGCCGTCACCAGTCGAAGGTTCCTCGGCCCAACGGCCTCCCGAGCGTTCAGGGCGTACCCGCTGGCTGTGGGTGGAGCGAGGCCAGGCACCTGCGTACTGGAATGCCCTGCGCCGTGCGGCCTGGGCGGGAGCAGGTAATCCGACGAAAGCGCCTGCATGAAGCAGGAGGGGCAAACCCGCGATCTGGACGCTGCCGCAGCGTCTGCCGGGCGGGTTGACCTGCAGCTGGTCGAACGTACCCTGGCTGGCGATGCCCGTGCTTTCGAACTGCTGGTACTGAAGTACCGGCGCCGCATCGAGCGCCTGATCGGGCGCATGGTGCGCGACGTGGATCTGGTCGAGGACCTGGCTCAAGAGACCTTTATCCGCGCCTACCGGGCCTTGCATCAGTTCCGCGGGGATGCCCAGTTTTACACCTGGTTGTACCGTATCGCCGTCAATACCACCAAGAAAACCCTGCTCGGATTGAAAAATGATCCGTTGGCCATGGGCATGGCTGCCTCCGTGGCTGGCGAAGATGGCGATGAGGATGAAACTTTTTTGACCACTCGGGAACCAACAGCGGAAGACACCCCGGAAACGCTGCTGGCGGCGCGCGAGATCGCCGCCGCGGTGCAAGGCGCGCTGGAGGCCTTGCCTGACGATCTGCGCCAGGCACTGGTATTGCGTGAATTGGATGGCCTGAGCTATGAAGAAATCGCCATCGCCATGGCGAGCCCGGTCGGCACGGTCCGTTCGCGCATCTTTCGTGCCCGTGAGGCGGTGTCGGCAAAGGTTCGACCGCTGCTGGAGCGGCAGGGTGGCAAGCGTTGGTAGGTCCGCATGGCAGGGTATGGGAGCGCCTCATGGAGCATCAAAAATTGACATCGTTGAATCCGGTTTCGCCAGAGGGCGCTCAATCTGACCTCGCCACTGGCGCAGAGGTTTCCCCGCATGCTTTGGTGTCGGTTCTGCTGGACGGTGAGTTGAAAGGGGATGAATTCGCCCAGGCATGTGCGGTCTTGGAAACCGACATCAACGCCAGGCAGCGTTGGCAGGACTATCAACTGATCGGCGAGGCCCTGCGACGAGGTGGGAACGGGGGGTGGGTGCCTGACTTGGCGGTCCGCACGCACGATGAGATTTTCTTGTCTCGCTTGCGCGCGCAAATCACGATGGAGAACCCGCCTCTTGAACTGGCCCTTGGCCGCATGGAACATCCTTCGGAACAAACCCCATCCGATCAATGGCGTCGCGCGCGCATGCGGGGCAATGACCCCTATGGAGCTTGGAGGTTTACGGCAGGCTTGTGCGCCTTGGTCGTGGTCACCATGCTGGGTTGGCAGGGCGTCACCGGTTTGCAGTCCGCTTCCCAGGCGCGACAACTGGCCCAGGCCCGCCCCGAGGCGCCTTCCGCAATTCCATCGGCCTCGGGGCGTCGCGCGACGGTTCAACAGGCCTCGGCGCGTGTCTATGCCTCGCCCATTGATCGGGTGGCCTTCACGTCCTCCGCGGTGGGGGTGGAGCAACCGTTTCTCGCCCCTCAAGCGCTGGGGCAGGATGCACCCATGGTCATGTTGCGCGACCCTCGCTTGGACCGTTTGATGGCCCGCCAAGTGGGGGGCATGGTTCGCTCTTCATCCGATGGTCGCATGACGCGTCCCCGCCTGGGTCGTCCTGGCGTGGCGGCGCAGGGGGTGTTGGTCAACCTCGAGAAGAGCCCGACCTTGCCTCGCTGACAGCCCGCCGCAGATTCTTTTCACAACTTCATCTGCATGCGCTTGGGCGTTAAAACGGCTCGCGCAGAATTCCAATTCATAACAATCTCGCATGAGGTCTTGCATGTCTCATTCTTCGCCTCGTATCTCGGTTTTTTGGCGTGTTCCGGTTCTGGTCTTCGTCTTCGTGGTGTCGGTCGCGGGCGTCCTGCCCGTGGCCATCGCGCAGAGCCGAGGGCTGCCAGATTTCACGGATCTGGTTGAACAAGTCGGACCCTCCGTGGTCAACATCCGCACGCTGGAAAAAGTCTCCACTGCCCGTGGCGGCATGAATGGCATGGATGAGGAAACGTTGGAATTTTTCCGTCGTTTCGGCCTGCCGGTGCCCCCTGGCTCGGGGCCGCGCTCCGACCGCAATCAACCGGCCCAGCCGGAGGAGCAGCGCCCGCGTGGCGTCGGTTCCGGCTTCATCCTTTCGTCGGATGGCTACGTCATGACCAACGCGCACGTGGTGGACGGCGCGGACGAAGTCTATGTCACCTTGCCCGACAAGCGTGAGTTCAAGGCCAAGATCATTGGTTCGGACAAGCGCACGGACGTGGCCGTGGTCAAGATCGAGGCCAGCGGCCTGCCCGCCGTCAAGGTGGGTGACGTGAACAAGCTGCGCGTCGGGGAATGGGTGATGGCCATTGGTTCGCCCTTTGGCCTTGAGAACACCGTGACGGCGGGCATCGTCAGCGCCAAGCAGCGGGACACGGGTGATTACCTCCCGTTGATTCAGACCGACGTGGCCATCAATCCAGGGAACTCCGGTGGGCCGCTGATCAATCTGCGCGGCGAGGTGGTCGGCATCAACAGTCAGATTTATTCCCGCTCGGGTGGGTACATGGGCATCGCTTTCGCCATCCCGATCGACGAGGCCATGCGCGTCAGCGATCAGTTGCGAGCCACGGGCAAAGTCACCCGCGGGCGCATTGGCGTGCAGATCGATCAGGTCAGCAAGGATGTTGCCGAGGCGATCGGCTTGGGCAAGCCTGAAGGTGCGTTGGTGCGGGCCGTGGAGTCGGGTTCCCCGGCGGAAAAAGCCGGTGTCGAGGCTGGTGACATCATTCTGCGGCTCGATGGCAAGGCGATCGAGAAGGTGTCCGACTTGCCCCGCATGGTGGGTGGACTGAAGCCGGGTGCTCGCGCCACGGTGACCGTGTTCCGGCGCGGTGCGCGCAAGGACTTGACCGTCACCATCGGCGAGTTCGCGTCTGAGCAGACAGCCGAGGCGGGGCCTGCAGAGGAGCCTCGCGTTGCCTCCACCGATGCACTCGGGCTGCGTGTGACGGACTTGACCGAGGCGCAGAAGCGAGATCTCAAGCTCAAGGGCGGCGTGCGGGTGGAAGCCGCCGGCAACGCGGCCGCGCGCGCGGGCTTGCGCGCGGGAGATGTGATCCTGGCCCTGGCGAATGTGGAAGTGGGATCGGTACGCCAGTTCGAGGCGGTGCTTGCCAAGCTGGATCAGAGTCGCCCAGTGCAAGTGCTCTTTCGTCGCGGTGAGTGGGCGCAGTACGCCGTGATACGCCCGCAGCGCTAATGCCCTGAATACTGGACAAAAAAACAGGGTTAAAAAGTGAATTTGGGCAGTTTCCTGGTCAGGAAACTAAAAAAAATTCCTTTTTTTTGAAGTCGAGCCGCGCGCCAGATCGAAAGTTTGTGGATGCTCACAAACTTTCGATCAACCGATTTGGGTAGAATAAGCCACTTGCATACCGCCCTTTGAGGCATAAGCAGTGAACCTGAAACCACGATACGGGATTTCCGCCGGGTGTGCACCGTTGCTCCACAGATCTCCCACAACTTGTCCAAGGCATCTCGCGCGTGAACTGTTAATAAGTTGTTTATAAATGCCTTGTTGTGACGTCGCAACGTAGGGGTAGAGCGATTTTTGGGGCTGTACGAGGGGGGCTTTTTGCCTACAATGAAGTCCCAACTATCGCAGTTGCCATAGATTGTTGGTTCAGGGCGCGTCACGACTCGACGCGCCCTTTTTTCTTGCCGTCGCATTGTTTGTGCCCTGTTAAATCAATCACTTAAGCGTTCCCTTTGATGAAGCACATCAGAAATTTTTCGATCATTGCGCACATCGATCACGGCAAATCCACGCTCGCGGACCGTCTGATTCAACGCTGCGGTGGCCTGGCCGAGCGGGAGATGGAAGCGCAAGTACTCGACTCGATGGACATCGAGAAAGAGCGTGGGATAACTATCAAGGCGCAGACCGCAGCGCTCCAATACACGGCGCGTGACGGGCAGATCTACAACCTCAATCTGATCGACACGCCAGGGCACGTGGACTTCTCCTACGAGGTCTCGCGTTCCCTTTCCGCGTGCGAGGGTGGGTTGCTCGTCGTGGACGCCTCGCAAGGTGTGGAAGCGCAGACGGTGGCGAACTGCTACACCGCGCTCGACCTTGGCGTCGAAGTGCTGCCAGTGCTGAACAAGATGGACTTGCCGCAGGCCGATCCTGAGCGCGCCAAGGAAGAGATCGAGGACGTGATCGGCATCGACGCCTCGGGCGCCATTCCCTGTTCTGCCAAGACGGGCATGGGGGTGGAAGACATTCTGGAGGCCATCGTCGCCAAGATCCCGGCGCCACGCGGTAATCCGAACGCGCCGCTGCGCGCCATGATCATTGACAGCTGGTTCGACAGCTACGTCGGCGTCGTCATGCTGGTTCGGGTCGTGGACGGCCGCCTGCAAAAGGGCGAGCGCATCAAGTTGATGGCCAACGGCTCCGCCTACGAAGCTGGCAGCCTGGGCGTTTTCACACCCGCCAACCAGCCGCGTGACAGCCTGGAGGCGGGCGAGGTGGGGTACGTCATCGCCGGCATCAAGGAACTGACGGCCGCCAAGGTGGGCGACACCGTGACGCTGGAAAAGAAGCTGCCGAACAATTTGGGGCCGGCGACCGAGGCCCTCCCGGGCTTCAAGGAAATCCAGCCGCAGGTCTTTGCCGGCCTGTACCCCACGGAAGCCAACCAGTACGACGCACTGCGAGACAGCCTGGAAAAGCTCAAGCTCAACGATGCCTCGCTGCACTACGAGCCGGAAGTGTCGCAAGCCTTGGGCTTCGGCTTTCGCTGCGGTTTCCTGGGCCTGCTGCACATGGAAATCGTGCAGGAGCGCCTGGAGCGGGAGTTTGACCAGGACCTGATCACGACCGCCCCCAGCGTGGTCTATGAGGTGCTCAGAGGCGATGGCGAGGTGCTCAAGGTCGAGAACCCTTCCAAGATGCCCGAGCAGAGCCAGATTCAGGAAATCCGCGAGCCGATCGTGACAGTGCACCTCTACATGCCGCAGGAGTATGTGGGCGCGGTGATGACACTGGCCAACGAAAAGCGTGGCATGCAGATCAACATGAACTACCACGGCCGGCAGGTGATGCTCACCTACGAAATGCCCTTGGGTGAGATCGTGCTGGACTTCTTTGACAAGCTCAAGAGCGTGAGTCGCGGCTACGCCAGCATGGACTATGAGTTCAAGGAGTACCGCGCCTCGGACGTGGTCAAGGTGGACATCCTGCTCAACGGCGATAAAGTGGACGCCTTGTCCATCATCGTGCACCGCAGTCAGTCGCAGTACCGAGGTCGTGCCGTTGCGGCCAAGATGCGAGAAATCATCAGCCGCCAGCAGTTCGACGTGGCGATCCAGGCTGCCATCGGCGCCAACATCATCGCGCGCGAGAACATCAAGGCGCTGCGCAAAAACGTGCTGGCAAAATGCTATGGCGGCGACATCACCCGCAAGAAGAAGCTGCTCGAAAAGCAGAAGGCCGGCAAGAAACGCATGAAGCAGATCGGCTCTGTCGAGGTGCCCCAGGAAGCCTTCCTGGCCATTCTGCAGGTGGAAGATTAAGAAACAACATGGTTATGCAATATCTGACTGCCTGCGTGCTGGCCGCCTTCGCGAGCTACATCGGTGCCTGGTACCTGGGTGCGATCGAGGGCAATTTCGCCTTGCTGCTGTTCCTGGCCACCTTCGTGACGGGCCTGTACTGGTTGGGGGAGCGCTTTTACTTCCTGCCCCGACGCAAGGCCGCCGCGGCCCGGCTGGAGGCCGAGGCGCGGCAGCGACGCACATTGGCGGCCGAGGGGGGCGAATCCGCCTCCGATGAGCTGGCGCAGGCGCGGGGTCGCCTGCTGGCTCAACCCTGGTGGCTGGACTGGACGGCGGGCCTGTTCCCGGTCATCGCGGCGGTCTTCCTGCTGCGTTCCTTTTTGTTCGAGCCCTTCAAGATTCCCTCCGGCTCCATGATCCCGACGCTGCTGGTCGGCGACCTGATCCTGGTCAACAAATACCACTACGGCGTTCGCCTGCCGGTCATCAACACCAAGATCACCGAAGGCAAGCCGGTGGCGCGCGGCGATGTGATGGTCTTTCGCTTTCCGCCCCGGCCCAGCCAGGACTACATCAAGCGCGTGGTGGGTTTGCCGGGTGACGAAGTGGTTTACGCCAACAAGCGCCTGACCATCAATGGGCAGGCGGTTCCCACGAACGATCTGCCTGAATTCTTTGACGAAGACGCCATGCGTTACTTCAAGCAGTATGGCGAGATCCTCGGCGCCCCGGCGCAACCCAAGCCACATCGACTGATCGTGGACACCACCCGTCGCGGCGGCTTCGCCGAGGCGGAGATTGGCAACTACCCTTTCCGGGAGGCCTGCGGCTACAACGAGGAAGGTGTGCGCTGCAGGGTGCCCGCGGGACACTATTTCGTGATGGGCGACAACCGCGATAATTCACTCGATTCGCGCTACTGGGGCTTCGTGCCGGATGAGAACATCGTGGGCAAGGCCTTCATGATCTGGATGAACTTCAGCGACTTCAAGCGCATCGGGTTCTTCGATTGAGACTCCCCCCACGGATGCGTCTCGCCATGCTGGCGAGGGCGCGGAAAAACCAGAGGCAACGTGGCTGATCTGAGCACTTTGCAGATGCGTCTGCAGGACCACCTGCAGCGCCCCTTCACCGACGCGGCACTGTTGCAGCGCGCGTTGACGCACCGCAGCTTCTGCGCCGACCACAACGAGCGCTTGGAGTTCCTGGGCGATTCGGTGTTGAACTTGGCCGTGGCCGATCTGCTCTACCAGCGCCTGCATGCGCTGCCCGAGGGCGATCTGTCGCGCATTCGCGCCAATCTGGTGAAACAGGAAACCCTGCACCAGCTGGCCATGGAGCTTGGTCTGTCCGATCTGCTGCGCCTGGGGGAGGGTGAATTGCGTTCTGGCGGGAACAAGCGCCCCTCCATCCTGGCCGATGCATTGGAAGCCCTGATTGGCGCGGTCTACTTGGACGCGGGGTACGCCGCCGCCCAGGCCTTGGTGCACCACCTGTACGAAAAGGTCGAGGTCACGCCCCAGATGCAGGCCAGCGCCAAGGACCCCAAGACCGAGTTGCAGGAGTGGTTGCAGGCGCGCAAGCTCAAGCTGCCCCAGTACCGGGTCGTGGCGACCACGGGCGCGGCGCACCGTCAGACCTTCGACGTGGAATGCGAGGTCTCTGAATTTCAGCTGACCGAGCGCGGCATTGGCGGGTCCCGCCGGGCCGGAGAGCAGGCCGCAGCGGCGGCCATGTTGCAAACCTTGAAAGCGCGGGGCGTGTCGTGAGCACATCCTCGAACCAGAACTCGCCCCGCATGGAGCGGGTATGACCATGCCTGACACGAACACGCCCGAAGTTGTACCCGCCCGACGTTGCGGATTGATTGCGATTGTGGGCAAGCCCAATGTCGGCAAGTCGACCCTGCTCAACGCCTTGGTGGGGCAGAAGATCAGCATCACCTCGCGCAAGGCCCAGACCACGCGCCACCGCATCACGGGCATTCGCACCGTGGGCCCGACCCAGTTCGTCTTCGCGGACACGCCGGGTTTCCAGACCCGCCATGGCAACGCGCTCAACCGCTCACTCAACAAGACCGTGCAGGGCGCGGTGGGCGATGTCGATCTGGTGCTTTTCGTGGTGGAGGCTGGCAGCTTCAATCAAGCCGATGAGCAGGTGCTGAAGTTGCTGGCCCAGGGCGTGCCCGTCCTGTTGATCGCCAACAAGCTCGACACCATCAAGCACCGCGCCGAACTCGCGCCCTGGCTTCAGGAGATGCAGCACCGCTTTGAACGCCTCGGCGCGAAGGCCGAGATGGTGCCGCTGTCGGCCAAGAATCCCAAGGATGTTGAGCGTTTGCTGGGCCTGTGCGAGAAATATCTGCCCGAGCAGGATTGGTGGTACAGTGAAGACGAGCTGACCGACCGCAGCGAAAAATTCCTCGCCAGCGAAATCGTGCGCGAGAAGCTCTTTCGCCTGACGGGCGACGAGCTGCCTTACACCTCCACGGTCGTGATTGACAAGTTCGAGGAAGAACCGGGCAAGACAGCCAGCCGCTTCGTCAAGATCGCCGCCACCATCATCGTCGAGCGAGATGGGCACAAGGCCATGGTGATCGGTGACAAGGGCGAGCGGCTCAAGCGCATTGGCATGGAGGCGCGCCAGGAGCTGGAGAAGCTGATGGATGCCAAGGTCTTCCTGGAGCTCTGGGTCAAGGTGCGGTCCGGCTGGGCCGACGACGAGGCCCGGGTCCGTTCCTTCGGGTATGAATAGGATCCCCCCCGTTGCTCCCCCACTTCGTGTGGGTCGGCATACCCCCTCAAGGGGGCGCACCCAGTGGTCCGGCAAAGCCGGTTCCACGGGTGCTCTGGCCTAAGAGCCACGGGCGGCTTACATGGTCACCCGGCGCATCACGGAAGAACCGGCCTTCGTGCTCCACCGCTATGACTGGAGCGAAAGCAGCCTGATCCTGGAGGTCTTCACGCGGCATCATGGTCGAGTCGCGTTGGCAGCCAAGGGCGTGAAGCGGCCGACATCGAATTTCCGCCCCGTGTTGCTGCCTCTGCAACCCTTGCGCCTGGGTTATGCGGGTGAGGGCGAGGTGCGGACTCTCAAGAGCGCCGAGTGGGCGGGGGGGCATGTCATGCCCACGGGCGAATCGCTGCTCTCGGGCTACTACCTGAACGAGTTGCTGATCCGCTTGCTCGCCCGGGACGACCCGCATCCGGCGCTGTTCGACATCTACGCGCAGGTGGTGCGCCTGCTGGCCTCCGAGCATGGCGAGGTGCTGCAGGCGGCGCTGCGGGCCTTTGAGCTGCTGCTGCTGCGCGAGGCAGGCTTGCTGCCGGCCTTGGACATGCAGACCCTGACGCTGAGTCCGCTGGACGCGCGCGCCTCGTATTGCCTTGTGCCCGAGGGGGGGCTGCGACTGGCTCAGGCCCAGGACCGCGCTCGCTTGGATGGTGCTCAATGGAGTGGCCTGCACGCGGCCTTGGCGCCCGAGGCCTCCTTCCTCGATGCCTTGCGCGCCTGTGCCGCCGTGGCGTCCGAACTCAAGCCTCAGCTGCGTGTCTTGCTCCACTACCATTGCGGCGGCGGCACGCTGCGCACCCGCCAGCTGATGATGGACCTGCAGAATCTGTGATCCCGCGCAGAACCCGCCGCCGCGCCCACTCCGATGACCGCCATGATTCCCACCACCGCCCTTTCCGTCAACGTCAACAAGGTGGCGCTGTTGCGCAACACTCGCCACCTGGACATCCCCAGCGTCACGCGCGCGGCCACGCTGTGCCTGCAGGCTGGCGCCCAAGGCATCACCGTCCATCCGCGCCCGGACGAGCGGCACATCCGCGCCCATGATGTGCATGAACTGGCGCAGTTGTTGAAGGCCTGGCCCGACCGCGAATACAACATCGAGGGCAACCCCTTCCACAACCTGATGGATTTCATCCGCGATTTGGCGGCCCAAGGCATGCGGCCCCATCAGGCCACCTTCGTGCCGGACAGTGAGGGGCAGTTCACGAGTGACCACGGCTGGCAACTGTCCAACCACGATGCGGAGGAAGCCAAGCGCCTTCGGCCCCTGATCGCCGAGTGCCATGCGCTGGGGGTGCGCGTGAGTCTGTTCATGGATGCCGATGCGCAGGCCATGGCGGCGGCGAGAGCCTTGGGCGCCGACCGCGTCGAGCTCTATACCGAGCCGTATGCCGCGGCGCATGGAGGGGGCGAACAGGCCGCGCAGCTCCAGCGTTTCGCCGCCGCTGCCCAGGCCGCGCGGGATGCGGGCATGGCCGTCAACGCCGGCCATGACCTCAACCGCGACAACCTGACGGGCTTTCTGTGCGCCGTGCCCGGCGTGAAGGAGGTTTCCATCGGCCATGCGCTGATCGCCGATGCACTGGAGCTGGGATACGCCGCCACGGTGCGCGACTACCTGCGCTGCATCCGCGACGCGGCATGAGGGCTGCGCCATGATCTACGGCATCGGCACCGACATCTGTGATGTGCGCCGCATCCGCGCCAGCTTCGAGAAGCGCGGCGAGCGTTTCGCGCGGCATGTGCTGGGCGAGGCCGAGTTGAAGGTCTGGCAGGCGCGCAGCGCGCGCTGGCCCGACCGGGGCCTGCGCTACCTGGCCACGCGCTTTTCGGCCAAGGAAGCCTTCAGCAAGGCGATCGGGCTGGGCATCCACATGCCCATGACCTGGCGCAGCTGTGAAATCCTCAACCATGCCAGCGGTCAGCCCTACATCCGCCTCGGCGGTGAACTCAAGACCTGGTTCGAGGCCCAGGGCCTGCGCGCCCACGTGACGGTGACCGACGAGACCGACTACGCGGCGAGCTTCGTCGTGGTCGAGAAAGATTGATCCCCCCAATGACAGACAGCAACATGACGCAACACGCACCCCTCATCATTGACGTGGCAGGCGGGTCCCTGACCGGCGACGACCGACGCCGCCTCGCCCATCCTCTGGTTGGCGGCGTGATCCACTTCGCCCGCAATTGGCAGAACCGTGCTCAGCTGGCCGCGCTCAACGACGAGATCAAGGACTTGCGGCCCGACCTGCTGGTCTGCGTGGACCACGAGGGCGGTCGCGTCCAGCGCTTCAAGACCGACGGATTCACCCACCTGCCCGCCATGCGGCGCCTGGGGGAACTCTGGATGAAGGATGCGATGGCCGCCACCAACGCCGCCACCGCTTGCGGCCAGGTGCTGGCTTCGGAGTTGCGCGCCTGTGGGGTGGACCTGAGCTTCACGCCGGTGCTGGATCTCGACTGGGGGCCTTCCGGTGTGATTGGCGACCGCGCCTTCCATGCCGACGCCCGCGTGGCCACGTTGCTGGCCAAGAGCCTGATGCACGGCCTGCTGCAGGCGGGCATGGCCAACTGTGGCAAGCACTTTCCCGGCCATGGTTTCGTCGCCGCGGATTCGCATACCGACATCCCCGTGGACAAACGCAGCCTCAAGGCCATCCTGGCCGACGACGCCCAGCCCTACTCCTGGCTGAACACCACGCTGACCAGCGTGATGCCCGCGCACGTCGTCTATCCCAAGGTGGATGCGCGCCCGGCGGGTTTTTCCAGCACCTGGCTCAACGACATCCTGCGCGCCCGTCTGGGTTTCACCGGCGCCATCTTCAGCGATGACCTCAGCATGGCCGGCGCGCGCGTGATCGAGGGTCGCCCGGTCAGCCCCACCGAGGCCGCCTTGGCCGCCCTGGGTGCGGGCTGTGACTTGGTCCTGCTGTGCAATCAAAGCGTGGTCGAGGGGGGAGCACCCATCGATGAACTCATCGACGGCCTGGCCGAGGCGCAGATCAAGGGCCGCTGGACGCCCTCCGAGGCCAGCGAGCAGCGCCGCCTCGACCTGTTGCCGCGCACACCCGCGCCCGATTGGGACGCCTTGATGGTGGACCCGGCCTACGTGCGTGCCTTGGAGCTGCTGCCATGAGCGCCCAGACCCCGGCGCCGTTCGCTCGCCTGCCCGAGCCGCCGTACTACGCGGTGATCTTTTCCTCGCGCCGCACGCCGGGCGAGGGCGGTTACGGCGCCATGGCGGAGCGCATGGTCGAGCTGGCGGCGCAGCAACCCGGTTTTCTGGGCGTGGAAAGCGTGCGCGGGGCCGATGGCTTTGGCATCACCGTGTCCTACTGGCGCAGCGAGGAAAACATCGCCGCCTGGCGCCGGCACGCCGAACATCGGGTGGCGCAGGAGCAGGGCCGTGCGCAGTGGTACGAGCACTACGAGTTGCGCGTGGCCCGGGTTGACCGCGCTTGGAATGGGCCCTGAATCGGCGTCCGAGGGAGTTAACCGCCCCGGTTTTGAACTGATCTCCAGGAGTTGGACGGTTGTCATCCTGCCAATAACGCGGCGTTTCTCAGACGGTATCCCACCGGGCTGAGTCCATTCGATCTGAGTTAGATGCGCTCATGGAGACGCTAGTGGCTCAACCAGGTGCGAATATTCTCTTCGGGTACTGCCCACTGCCGTACCAGCAGCTTTGCACGGCCGAAACCGGCCAAAAAAGCTCTTGGCTACCTTGAGCGTGAACCCAATTCGGTACTTCTTCATGGCCCCCCTGAAATCCCCCCCCAACTCCTGGGGAGCAATTGAAAGCAGGAGGGCGTTGCTAACCAAACAAACGAGAAGATCGTCACTGCCTTCTTGATTTCGTCTCGACAGTGTGTTGTTTCGATCTAGGGCACTCCGCTACCCGTTGAGGGAAAGCTTCGAGCAGCCAGTCCACGAATACACGAAGGCGGTGCGTCATGTGACGGGCTTGCGGGTAGACGATCTGAAACGGATAGCGCGCTGGACGCCACTCTGGAAGGATCTCTACGAGGGTGCCATCGCGAAGCGCCGTGGCTGCTGCATAGCCGAATGTCTGAATGACGCCCAGCCCTGCGACGCAGGCGGCCATGTGTGCATTGCTTTCGTTGATTCCGATGATGTGATCGACCTTGATCTCTGACTTGTCGCCGTTGCGTGCGAAGCGAAATGGGACCGGTCTGCCTGTATTGCTCGACACGTAGGAGACGAGTCGATGGCCGTTCTTGAGCTCGTCGGGATAGGCGGGCGTCCCGAACTGCTTCAGATAGCCAGGCGACGCGCAAGTGATCAGCACGGCTTCACCCAGCTGGCGAGCAACGAGCGAAGAACTCTCCATTGCACCTCCGCGGATGACGCAATCGGCGTTCTCGCCGACCATGTCAATCGATTTGTCCGACACACTCAGATCAATGCGGATGTCTGGATAGCGCGCCATGAAGTCGCCGAGTATGGGGATCAGTACATCGCGCGCGGTGGAGCCGCCAACATCTACTCGCAGATGGCCGCGAGGCTTGCCACGCGCCAGGTTGAATGCTCCATCGATGTCCTCGATGTCACGCAGTATCCTGCCGCTCTTGGCGTAGTACTCCTCGCCTTCAGGCGTCACGGTGACACGTCGAGTGGTCCGCTGCAGCAAGCGGACGCCAAGGTGCTTCTCAAGTTCTCGAACAAGCTTGCTGACTGTCGCGATAGGCATATTCAAGGAGTCTGCCGCTCGCGTGAAGCTTCCTGCTTCGATGACCCGGGCGAGGGCGCGCATCGCAAGTAATTGATCCATCAAGGTTCCTTCCTCGGCTCCGATCAAATTATCTACTTGTGTGGATAGTCATTCCATTGATTGCTATTTTTCATTCAATCCTCCGTGCCTACATTGAGCACATGCCGCGAGTGACAGTGCTTCCCAAGCGGGCACAACAGTCATCAGGCATGCCTCTCAACGTCATCAACATGGAAATGAATATGAACAAGCAACTCGCAGGAAAGATTGCCCTGGTCACCGGGGGAAGTTCGGGCATTGGCCTTGGTGCTGCTAAGGAACTGGCCGCCCAGGGCGCACAAGTCTTCATCACCGGCCGCCGCCAGGCGGAGCTGGACTCAGCTGTCGCCGAGATCGGCCCTAACGCGACGGGAATCCGCGCAGATGCTGCGGTGCTGGCAGACCTGGACACCGTGTACGCGCAGATTGCGAAGAAGGTCGGTCGACTCGACGTTCTGTTCGCCAATGCTGGTGGCGGCGACATGCTTGCGCTGGGCGCGATCACGGAAGAGCACTTCGATCGCATCTTTGGCACCAACGTCCGGGGGGTTCTGTTCACAGTGCAGAAAGCTTTGCCTCTGCTGACCAACGGTGCCTCGGTCATCCTGACCTCGTCGACGACCTCGGTGCAGGGCACGGCGAGTTTCAGTGTGTACAGCGCCAGCAAGGCCGCAGTGCGGAACTTCGCGCGCTCGTGGGCGTTGGACCTGAAGGGGCGAGGCATTCGCGTGAACGCTGTGAGCCCGGGCCCTATCCGCACGCCTGGCTTGGGTGGCTTGGCATCGGACGACGCCACACGCCAGGGCCTGTTTGACTACCTCGCTTCCCAGGTACCGCTGGGCCGCCTTGGCGAGCCTTCCGAGGTCGGCAAGGTGGTGGCTTTCCTGGCATCGGACTCCGCCAGCTACATCAACGGCATCGAGTTATTCGTTGATGGGGGCATGGCTCAAGTCTGAACTCCTTACATGGCCGCACTGCGGCCATGCCACTCAAACAAGGAAACCCATGAAATCCGCACTCGAACTTCTGAAAGCCTATCTGGACAACATCCAGAACCCCTCCGCTGCCGCCGCGCTTTTCGCGGATGACGGCATCCTGGAGTTGCCCACTGTCAACGCGCACGCCGCAGGCCCTGAGCAAATTCAGAACCTTGTAGCCGGTCTTCTCAAACGCATGCCCGATTTCCGCTTCAGGAACTTGACTGTATGGATCGATACGCCGGACAAGGTGTTTGCCGAGTACTCCGTCGAGGCCTTTGTCGTCGATACCGGCAAGCTCTACCGGCAAACCTATGCAGGTGTCTTGATCGCCGAGAACGGGAGGATCAAGCGCTTACGCGAGGCGCTGGACACTGCGGCTGCCATAGACGCGTTCAAGAGGGACTGACTGCCTTCGCTCGGTATGAACTGGTAGCGATTGCACGTGGGTTCAGGGAAGAGCGGGAATCGTGCTCGCATTCTCTGCTCCCCTCGCGTACTCCCGAACTTGAGTGATAGGTGACCTGCGAGGCGCCGGGAACCAAACATTCGAGATCAAATGAAATGATCAGGATTACCGAAAATTCGAAGTCAAGTGGAAAACAGGTTCGGTTCCGATCTCAATACCCGCTTCTAAGTCATAGATCTGGAAACGAACTTGGTTCAGCATTCAGTGCAACTCGACAGCAATTCAGACAATCGGGCGTCAGGACCCCAGCCGGCGTCGTGGCGGCAGCAAGCGCGTCTCGCCAATGGCCATCACGAAGAATTCCTGCGCGTCGATGGCCTGCTCGCGCAGCACCTGGGCCAGGGCCCGGGGCGGTTCGTCCAGCGCTTCGTCGGTCAGTGCGAACGTGCCCCAGTGCATGCCCAGCGAGCGCTTGGCGGCGAGGTCGCGGTGGATCTTGACGGCTTCCTCTGGGTTCACGTGCTGGTCGCGCATGAACCAGCGCGGTTCGTAGGCACCGATGGGCAGCAGGGCGAGGTCGAAACTGCCCCCCGCCGACGCTGATTGGCGCTCGGCATAGCGTTCACGCAGCGCGGTGAACTCGCGTGAATACGCGGTGTCGCCCGCGAAGAAGAGGTGGAAGTCCGGGCCAAACACGGCAAAGCCACCCCAGAGCGTGGCCATGCGGTCGCCCAGGCCGCGCGCGGACCAGTGCTGGGCTGGCGCCAGCACCACATCCACCATTCCGCCAGGCGCCTGCACCGGGTGGCTGTCCCACCAGTCCAGCTCCACGGCTTGGTCAGGCGCCACGCCGCGCGCGACCAGCCAGGGCTTGAGACCCAGGGGCGTGACGAACAGAGGCGCACCGCCAGTCTGTCGGTTCAGGGCCTGCACCGACGCGACGTCCAGGTGGTCGTAGTGGTTGTGCGAGGTCAGCACCAGATCGATGCGCGGCAAATCGCTCAGCGCCACGCCGGGCGGCTGGTGGCGCTTGGGGCCGACGAAGGACAGGGGCGATGCGCGTTCGGAGAAGATCGCGTCGGTCAGCAGGGTGAGGCCACTCATCTGCACCATCACCGTGGCATGGCCGATCCAAGTCATGGCGGGCTGCATGGCCGCCCCGGCCCGGGCATTGCGGTGCAGGAAGTCCAGATCCGGGGCGACCACCGGGATCGGGGCCGAGGGAGGCGCAGGCAAGGACTTGCGACTGGCCTCGATCTTCCAGCGCAGCACCTCGGCCAGGCTTTTGCCTGGAAACTCCCGGTCAACGTTCTGGAAACCCTGGGGCCGGTGGTGCGGTTTGGCCGGGTCGTAATAAGGGTTCTTTGCCATGTGTTGACCGGGGTCTGAACGGGGGGGCGTGACGATCAGCTTTCCCGCCGCAGGGCCGGGAACAGGATCACGTCCCGGATGCTCGGGCTGTCGGTGAGCAACATCATCAAGCGGTCCAGACCCACGCCGCAGCCACCCGTGGGCGGCATGCCGTACTCCAGGGCGCGCACGTAGTCGTGGTCGTAGTACATGGCTTCATCGTCGCCGCTGTCCTTGGCCTCGACCTGCGACTGGAAGCGCCGAGCCTGTTCCTCGGCGTCATTGAGCTCCGAGAAACCGTTGCCGAATTCACGGCCCGTGATGTACAGCTCGAAGCGTTCGGTCACCTCGGGATGCTTGTCGCTGGCGCGCGCCAGCGGCGAGATTTCCACCGGGTGCTCCATCACGAAGGTGGGCTGCCAGAGTTTTTCCTCGACCACTTCCTCGAAATACAGCACTTGCAGGCCCGCCAGGGACTTGCTGGAGAGCTTGTCCTTGGCCTCGGACAGGCCGAGCTTGCTCAGCGCGTTGATCAGCCAGGCCGCGTCGTCCACATGCGCGCTGCCCGCCTCGCTGTGCTTGACGATGGCCTCGCGGATGGTCAGGCGCTCGAAAGGCTGACTCAAATCAACCGGCTTGCCGCCATACGTCAGTTGCAGCGAACCCACGGCCTTTTGCGCCACATGACGGATCAGGCTTTCGGTGTAGGTCATGAGGTCCTGGTAGTCCCAGTAGGCCGCGTAGAACTCCATCATCGTGAACTCGGGGTTGTGGCGCACCGAGATGCCTTCGTTGCGGAAGCTGCGGTTGATCTCGAACACGCGCTCGAACCCGCCAACGATCAGGCGTTTGAGGTACAGCTCCGGCGCGATGCGCAGGAACATTTCCTGGTCCAGCGCGTTGTGGTGCGTCACGAAGGGCTTGGCGTTGGCGCCGCCCGGGATCGGGTGCAGCATCGGCGTCTCGACCTCCAGGAAGCCGTTCTGCACCATGTAGTCTCGGATCGAGCTGACCGCCTTGCTGCGCGCGGCGAAGCGCTTGCGCGCCTCCTCGTCCGTGATCAGGTCCACGTAGCGCTGGCGGTACTTCATCTCCTGGTCGGCCATGCCATGGAATTTGTCCGGCATGGGGCGCAGGCTCTTGGTCAGCAGGCGGATCTGGCTGACGTTGATGGAGAGCTCACCGGTCTTGGTCTTGAACACCGTGCCTTCGGCGGCCAGGATGTCGCCCAGGTCCCAGTGCTTGAAGGCGGCGTAGACCTCTTCACCGACGGCGTCTCGCGTCACGTAGAGCTGGATGCGGCCCGTGGCGTCCTGCAAGGTGGCGAAGCTGGCCTTGCCCATGACGCGCTTGAGCATCATGCGGCCGGCCACGCTGGCGCGTGGCGCCTGCTCCAGCAGCCCCTCGGGCGTCTGGCCTTCATGGGCGGCATGGATGGCGGCGGCCCGGTCGGCCGGCTTGAAGTCGTTCGGAAAAGCCACGCCCTGGCCGCGGAGGGCTTTCAGCTTCTCGCGCCGTTCGGCGATGAGCTGGTTGTCGTCTTGCGCGACGCTGGTCTGAGAGTTCGCCGGGGCGGAGGTCTGGTGTTCGGACATGGGGTAGGGGGATGGAGAGGAAGGCCGCCTCGCGGTCTCAACCCGCCATTTTATGAGAGGCTATCATCGGCCCTCGTCACCCGGGTGCGGCGCTGGTCCCGACCCGACGGAATTGTTCCTCCTCTGCCGATCGTTCATCCATGCTGTTCCAGATCGTTTCTCTCCTGCTCGAAGTCGCCGCCAGCGTGTTGGGCGGCGCCTGCCTACTGCGCTTGTACATGCAACAGCAGCGCATTCCCATGTCGGCCAGCTCGGGCAATCCGTTGGGGCGTTTCATCTTCGTGCTGACGGACTGGATCGTGCTGCCCCTGCGGCGTGTGCTGCCAGCCTTCGGGCGTTGGGACCTGGCCAGCCTGGTCGCGGCCTGGCTGATCGAGTTGGCGCAGTTTTCTCTGCTGTGGCTATTTCAGGGCCTGGCCTACAGCTACGCTGCCGTGTTGATCCTGGCCTGTTTCGGGGTGCTGCGCCTCGTGATCTCAGGCATGACGGGCCTGGTCATCATTTACGCCGTGCTCTCTTGGGTGCAGGCGCGCAGCGCCATGGCCGATTTGATCGACCGGCTGGTGGTGCCCTTGCTGGCGCCGATCCGCCGCTTCATGCCCTTGATCGGTGGCGTTGACCTGTCCCCGCTGGTGTTGCTGGTGCTGTTGCAGGTTTTCAGCATCGTGCTGGGGTATTTGCAAGGCGCCGCCTTGTTGTGACCGTCGTCCGGGTACTTCGGCCTGCGCCTTGCGGACTGACCTGAGCAGGCGGGGCAGGGGCATATCCAACGCCAGGAACGCCAGGGACCGCCAGCTCATGAAAAAACGCCAGCGTCAGCTGGCGTTTTTGTTTGCGCCGCGTTGCCCCTCGCAGGGAAAGGGCGGCGCGAGAGTCAGGGAATCCTCAGATCAGCGCGTCGGCGGGCTGACGCAGCAGCATGGCCAAGGTGCTGGCCACGGTCTTGCGCAGTTCGCGACGGTCGCAGATGAAGTCGACCGCCCCCTTTTCTTGCAGGAATTCGGCGCGCTGGAAACCTTCGGGCAGCTTGACGCGCACCGTGTTCTCGATCACGCGCGGACCGGCGAAGCCGATCAGGGCCTTGGGTTCGGCGACCACCACGTCGCCCACGAAGGCGAAACCGGCGGAGACGCCGCCCATGGTCGGGTCGGTCAGCACGCTGATGTAGGGCAGCTTCTTCTTGGCCAGGCGGGTCAAGGCCGCGTTGGTCTTGGCCATCTGCATCAGCGAGAGCAGGCCCTCCTGCATGCGCGCGCCGCCGGTGGCGGTGAAGCAGATGAAGGGCACTTTCTGCTCGATCGCCGTTTCCACGCCGCGCACGAAGCGCTCGCCGACGACGGAACCCATCGAGCCGCCCATGAAGCCGAATTCAAATGCCGCCGCCACCACGCCGATGCCATGCACCGCGCCGCCCTGCACGATGAGCGCGTCGGTCTCGCCGGTCGCTTCCATGGCTTCCTTCAGGCGTTCGGGGTACTTGCGGCTGTCCTTGAACTTGAGCGCGTCCACGGGCAGCACTTCCTGGCCGATCTCATAACGGCCTTCGTTGTCCAGGAAGAGGTTGAGCCGCGTGCGCGCGTCGATGCGGTGGTGGTGGCTGCAGGTGGGGCAGACGTTCTGGTTGTGCTCCAGGTCGGTCTTGTAGAGCACGGATTCGCAGCTCGGGCACTTGATCCACAGGCCCTCGGGCACGGTGCGGCGCTCTGCCGGATCGCTGGGCTGGATTTTCGGGGGCAGCAGTTTTTCGAGCCAACTCATGTTGGGTTCCTCTCAGATCGGAAGAGATCGGGATGAGGCGCGCCGGCTGACACCGGCAGGGGCCAAGGTGTCGCCAATCGGCGACGGGCGCGCGAGGCGGGGATTATCCCTCCAAACTGTCCAGGGCCCGGCGGATGCCCCGCAGGAAGTCCATGGCAACCGTAACGACTTGTGCATGCGGCTTGTCACCGATCAGCTGCAGGATGCGGCTGCCGATGACCACCGCGTCGGCGCTCGCACCGATGGCCTTGGCCGTCTCTGCATCCCGTATGCCGAAACCGACACCGACCGGGATCTTCACGTGCTGGCGGATGCGCGGCAGCATGGCCTGGACGGCGCTGGTGTCCAGCGCGCCCGAGCCGGTGACGCCCTTGAGCGAGACGTAATAGACGTAGCCGCTGGCGAGCCGGGCCACTTGGGCCATGCGTTCGTCGGTGCTGGTGGGGGCGAGCAGGAAGATGAGGTCCATGTCGTTCGCCTTGAGTCGGGCGGCGAAATCCGCGCATTCCTCGGGCGGGTAGTCCACCACCAGCACGCCGTCCACGCCAGCAGCAGCGGCGTCGCGCACGAAGGCCGACTCCGCTGTGTTCGACGTGGGGCTGGCCGCGCCGTGCGATCCATGCAATTGGTCATAGCGCTCGATGGGGTTGGCGTAGCCCATCAGCACCACGGGCGTGGTCTGGTTCTTGAGGCGGAATTCACGCACCATGGCCAGCACCTGCTTGAGGCCGATGCCGGCGGCCAGGGCCTTGTCGCCCGCAGCCTGGATCACCGGGCCATCGGCGCTGGGGTCGGAAAAGGGCACGCCCAGCTCGATCACGTCGGCCCCGGCTTCGACCAGGCCCGCCATCAGCGCGGGCGTGATGTCGGGGTAAGGGTAGCCCGCGGTGACGAAGGGAATCAGCGCCTTGCGTTGTTCGCTTTTCAGCTTTTCGAAGGTGGTGGTGATGCGGCTCATGCTTTGGTGCTCCCCAGGCCCGTGGTCGGGGACGGTGCGGTCGCCGCCGCGCCACCCTTCACGGTGTGCCCGCGCATGGATGGTCGGTCGTAGAAATCGGCGCCCGAAAGGTCGGCCACGGTGCCGATGTCCTTGTCGCCCCGGCCCGAGAGATTGACCAGGATGCTCTGGTCCGGCCGCATGGTTTTCGCCAGTTTCATGGCATAGGCCACGGCATGGCTGGATTCCAGCGCCGGGATGATGCCCTCGGTGCGGCACAGGTAATGGAAGGCGGCCAGCGCTTCCTCGTCGGTGATGCCCACGTACTCGGCACGTCCCGTGTCCTTGAGCCAAGCGTGCTCGGGGCCGACACCGGGATAGTCCAGGCCGGCGCTGATGCTGTGGGTTTCCGTGACCTGGCCGTCCTCGTTGTGCAGCACGTAGGTGCGGTTGCCGTGCAGCACACCGGGCGTGCCGCGCTGAAGAGACGCGGCGTGCTTGCCCGAGTCCAGGCCCTCACCGGCCGCCTCGATGCCGATCAACCGGGTCTGCGCATGGGAAATGTAGGGGTGAAAGATGCCCATGGCGTTGCTGCCGCCGCCCACGCAGGCCAGCACGGCGTCGGGTTGCGCGCCCTTGCAGCCCGCGTGCCGCAGCATGTCGGGCATCTGCACCAGGCATTCCTCGCCGATCACGCTCTGGAAATCGCGCACCATCATCGGATACGGGTGGGGCCCCGCCACCGTGCCGATGATGTAGAAGGTGTTGTCCACATTGGCCACCCAGTCGCGCATGGCTTCGTTGAGCGCGTCCTTGAGCGTCTTGCTGCCCGACTCCACCGGCACCACGGTCGCGCCGAGCAGCTTCATGCGGTAGACGTTGGGCGACTGGCGCTTCACGTCCTCGCTGCCCATGTACACCACGCACTCCAAGCCATAACGCGCGCAGATGGTCGCGGTGGCCACGCCGTGCTGGCCCGCGCCCGTCTCGGCGATGACACGCGGCTTGCCCATGCGGCGCGCCAGCAGGGCCTGGCCGATGGTGTTGTTGATCTTGTGCGCGCCGGTGTGGTTGAGGTCCTCGCGCTTGAGGAAGATCTGCGCGCCGCCCTGTTCGCGGCTCATGCGGGCGGCGTGGTAGATCGGGGAAGGACGGCCCACGAAGTGGGCCAGCTCGTAATGGAATTCCGCGAGAAATTCCGGGTCGTGCTGGTACTTGGCGTAGGTCGCCTTGAGTTCGTTGACAGCCTGGGTCAGTGTTTCGCTGATGAAGCTGCCACCGTAGGGACCGAAGTGGCCGGAGGCGTCAGGCAAGGCAGCGGCGCCCCGCAGGGCGTCGGAGTGGGAATGATCAGACATGGTGGTTCCAAACGGTTTATGCCCGCGTCGCTGTCGTGTCTTGCGCGCGCACGGCGGCGACGAAAGCCTGGATCTTCCCGGCATCCTTCACCCCCTTGGAGGCTTCGACGCCGGAGCTCACGTCCACGGCCAGCGATTTACAGCGCGGCCGCAGCAGGCGGATGCCATCGCCCACATTTGCAGGCGTCAACCCACCACTCAAGACGAGGTGAGCGTCGACGTTTGGAGGAAGCTGTGACCATTCGAATGTTTTGCCGCCGCCGCCATACCCGTCGACTTCCGCGTCGAGCAGGATGGCTTGAGCATGGGCGTAATCGTGCGCGTATTTTACGAGGTCGAATGCCTCGGTCGTAGCGCTGCCTACAGGCCGCAGGGGAATGCGGGCGGCGCGCAGGAAGGCGCGTGGGTAGGGCCGTTCGCTCGCGGCCTTGGCCAGCATCAGGCATTGCTGGGGTGTTTCGTCGCCGTGGAACTGCAGCACGGCGTTCGGGATCAGTTCGCAGGCTTGGCGCACTTGGCCGGGGGTGGCGTTGACGAAGAGCAGCACGGGGGTGACAAAGGCCGGCAGGCGGCGCGCGAGGACCGCGGCGCGGTGCGGCAGGACGTGGCGCGGGCTTTTGTCGTAAAGCACGAAGCCGGCAGCGTCGGCGCCGGCCTGGGCCACGGCGTCCACGTCTTGTTCGCGGGTCAGGCCGCAGATTTTGATTCTTGTCCTCATGACGTGATGTTAGCGGCGCGGGCCAGGCTGGGTCTTGCCCCGTAGCTAGCTTGCTTCGGTGACACGCGGGCGCGGGGGTGTGGGGGACCACTCCTCATACGATTTGCTGCGCAAATCCAAATCGTCGGGTTCCCCCACACCCCCGCACCCGCTTGGGCTACACCGCAAATTTCAGCGGCTGCTGCAATACCGCGACAAGCGCTTTTCAGATTCAAGCGCATAAGGGATACGCCGCCCGCCGATTTCGATTTGCGCAGCAAATCATATGAGGCGGGCGGCGTACCCCTCATGCGTGCTGCCGAGGTGTTGGCATGCGGATTCGAGGCATGCCGGGTGCTGACAAGCGCGTTCGCTCAAGGCAGCCAGTCAAACGCTGGCGTGCGGTCTGGTAAACCCCAGTGGGCGTCGTAGCGCGGCCCGAGGAAATAGAGCCCGTCGGGCATGAAGGTCGGCGCGGCCGCGTCCCGGCTGCGGGCGGCGACGACCTCGGCCATCCACTCCGGCGGTTTCTTGCCCTGGCCGATCACGATCAGGCAGCCCATGATGTTGCGGATCATGTGGTGCAGGAAGGCGCTGGCCTCGAATTCGAAGCGCCAGTAACAGGTCTCGGGTGCCTCGGCGCCAGCGCGTGTGCCGCGTCGGCTGATCTCCACCCGCATCAGGTTCTTGATCGGGGACAGGGCCTGGCAGGCCGCCGCCCGGAAGGAGGTGAAGTCGCGCTCGCCCAGCAGATGGGGCAGGGCCGCCTGCATCGCGTCCAGGTCCAAGGGCTGGAACACCCAGCCCACGCGACGTGCTTCCACGCTGGGCCGCACGGGGGACTGCAGCAGCACGTAAGCGTAGCGGCGGCTGGTCGCGCTGGCGCGGGAGTGAAACTCCACGGGCACGGGGTGTGCCCACTGAACCGCGATGTCGGGCGGCAGATGGGTGTTGGTGCCACGCACCCAGGCATAGGGCGTGCGCTGCGCCTGGGTGTCGAAATGCACCACCTGCATCAGCCCGTGCACCCCAGCGTCGGTGCGGCCTGCGCAGTTGGTGGTGATGCGTTCGTTGGCGAAACGGCCCAGGGCATGCTCCAGCCGGTCCTGCACGGTACGCCCCGAGGGCTGGCTCTGCCAGCCGTCGTAGGCGGCACCGTCGTAACTCAGTCCCAGGGCGACGCGCATGCCGCGGTTCTCAGGTCCGCGCTGCGGCACACCGCGCGGGCATCAACCCAGGGCCGCCAGGGCCTGTTCGGCGCGTGCCTTCATATCGCCCTCGGCCTCGGCGATGATTTCCTCGATCAGCGCGCGCGCGCCATCGGTGTCGCCAATCGCCTTGAACTCGTCCGCCAGGGCCAGTTTGGTGGCCAGCGGATCGTCCTCGGCCTCGGTGGCCGTCGGGCCCGCGCTCAGGCTGGGCGACGGTGCATCCAAGTCCAGCGAGAGGCTGCTGAGATCGAAGTCCACCGCGGGCGGCTCGGCCCGCGCGGCCGCCGGGGCCGCAGCTGTTGGGGGTGGGGGCGGGGGCGTGGGTTCGCCGAAATCCAGGTCGGCCTCCGGCGAGATGTTGCTCATCGTCTCGCCAGACTGGTAGAGGGCGTTATCGGGGTCGAGTTCGCGGCCCAGTACGCTGATCACGTCCCATTCGGGGCCGCTGCCGCCGCTGGCCTCATGGGCTTGCGCGGCGATTTGGGTGAAATTGACCAGGTCATTGCGCTTGGCGTAGATCTCGGCGAGCTTCTGGTGGATGGCCACGCGCCTGGGTTGGCGCGGCAGCGCGTCCTTGAGGATGTCTTCGGCCTGCTGGTCACGGCCATAAGACAGGTAAAGCTCGGCTTCGGCCACGGGGTCCACGTCGTCACCCGCGGGCACGGACGGTGCGCCTTGGGGATCGCCAGGCTCTTCATTGGCCTGCATGCTGTCCTGGTACTCGTCGAGCGCAGCGCGCTGTTTGCGCCGACGGTAGACCAGCAAACCGATCAGCAGGGCGGCCAAGCCCGCGCCCGCGGCGGGCACGACCGGGTTGGCCAGCAGGTCATTCACCAGTTCGTCGAAAGAAACGGTGTGCTCGGGCGTGGCGGGTGTGGCCGCCGCAGCTTCCTGGGCAGCCGCACCCGTGGCCGAGGTGACCGGCACCGAATCGCCGCCCGTCGCCGCGCTGGGGGCAGTGGCGCTTGCCGCGGGGGCAGCGGGCGCGGGGCCCGATGCGGGCGGCGTGGGCGCCGTGGCCTTGCTCAACTTTTCCAGTTCGGCGATGTTCTTGTTCAGCGCGGCGCTGCGTTCCGCAGCCTCCCGGGCTTTGCGTTCCTCGGCCAGGGCTTGCGCGCTTTGCGCCTGAACCGCTCCCTTGGACAGGGTCAGCTGGTCGGGCGTTGTGGCCGCAGGCCGGCGGTCTTGCACCTGAGCTTGCACGTTGCCACCGGTCTGGCGCTGGGCCGCGGCGGCGCGAGCGGGGGCGGCGTCGGCCAGACGGCGACGGTAATCGTCGAAGTCCAGGTTCTGGGCAATGACGAGCTGGCGGGCCTGGTTGCGGGTCACGTTCTGCGCAGTCTCGGCCCCCGGGAGGGTGATCACCGCGCCGGTGCGCAGGCGGTTGACGTTGCCGTTGACGAAAGCCTGCGGGTTGGCGCGCAGCATCGCCACCAGCATCTGGTTGAGCGAAACCTGCACATAGGCAGGCTGCTTGGCCATGTGGGCCATGGCGATGTCACTCGCGGTATCGCCCTGCTTGACGGTGACGCGCGTGCTGCGCGGGGCCGCGGTCTGACGCGATTCGGTCTTGGCCGCTGCAGGCGCGGCCGAAGCGGCTGGCGCCGGGGCCGCGGAGGCGCTTTCGCTGGCCGCCGGCTGGGGCGAGGCAGGGGTTTCTGCTGCGACGGCGGGAGCCGGCGCAGGTTCCGCCGCCGCAGTGGGGCTAGGGCTGGGGCTGGGGGCCGTCGTCCCGCCTGCGGCCGATTCGGCGGCAGCAGGCTCGGACGGTGCCGCCGATGCCACGGGGGCCGTGGGCTCGGCGGCGGGCGCGGCGTCGGGGATCGGGGTGGCGGGCGGGGGCAAGGCCGTGGTCACGGGGGGTGTGAACACGGGCGCCGCGCTTTCGGGCGCGGCGGCTGCGTCGGCCGGCTTGCTGCTCTCGGGGGCGGTGGCGGTTGGCGTGCCGCCCGGCGGGGGATCGAACAGCAAGGTGTAATCGCGCACCAGCCGGCCCGAGGCCCAGGTGGCTTCCAAGATCAGGTCGACATAGGGCTCACTGACCGCCTGCGGGTTGCTCAGGCGCAGGAAATAGCGCCCGTTCTGTTGTTGCAGGGTGATCTGCAGGCCGTTGAGCGCGGGGCTGTACTCCATGCCGCTGGCCGCGAAAGAGGACGGCGAGGCCAGTCGGGCGCGCAGGGATGCGGCGTCTTCATTGCTGATGTCCAGCAATTCGACTTCGGCGCGCAGGGGCTCACCCAGCGAGGACTGGACCACCGCGCGGCCCAGGGACAGCGCGTGGGCCGCAGCGCTGAACAAGCCGAGCGCCGTCGCGCAGGCCAGGGCCAAGGCGCTTTTTTGAAGCACGCCTGGTTGCCAGCGGGCGCGGTGGGTTTGGGCGGAAATCACGGGGGCCTCCGAGAGTCGGGCAGGGGCTAAAAATCAAAAAGTACCATAGCATCAATGACTTGGCTTGACAAGCTGAGAAGATGCTTAATCTTTGCGTTTTCTTTCGTTTTGCACCCGTGCGAACCTGGCTGGCCGCGATCGGGTGCGTTCGGCGGCCGCGAGCGGCCGCCGTCATCCAGGCGTTCAGGCCTGCAGCAGGATGCGCAGCATGCGGCGCAGCGGTTCGGCCGCGCCCCACAGCAGCTGGTCGCCGATGGTGAAGGCACCCAGGTATTCCGGGCCCATGGCCATCTTGCGCAGGCGGCCCACGGGGATGGTCAGCGTGCCGGTCACCGCCACCGGGGTCAGATCGCGGATGGTGGCTTCCTTGTTGTTGGGGACGACCTTCACCCAGGCGTTGTCGGCGGCGATCATGGCCTCGATGTCCGCCAGCGGCACATTCTTCTTCAGCTTGAAGGTCAGGGCTTGGCTGTGGCAGCGCATCGCACCGATGCGCACGCAGAAACCGTCGACCGGCACGGCCGGCGAGCCGAAGCCTTCTCCCTGGCCCAGGATCTTGTTGGTCTCGGCGCCACCCTTCCATTCTTCACGGCTGACCCCATTGCCCAGGTCCTTGTCAATCCAAGGAATCAGCGAGCCGCCCAGCGGCACGCCGAAATTGGCGGTTTCCTCGGCCGAGAGGCTGCGCTGCTTGGCGATGACCTTGCGGTCGATTTCCAGGATGGCGCTCTTGGGGTCGGCCAACAGGCTCTTGACCTCGGCGTTCAGCGTGCCGTATTGCGTGAGCAACTCGCGCATGTGCTGCGCGCCGCCGCCGCTGGCGGCCTGGTAGGTCTGGGTGCTCATCCACTCAACCAGCCCCGCCTTGTACAGCGCGCCCACGCCCATGAGCATGCAGCTCACGGTGCAGTTGCCGCCGATCCAGTTCAAGCCGCCCTTGGACAGGGCGTTCTGGATGACCGGCAGGTTCACCGGGTCCAAGATGATGACCGCGTCGTCCTTCATGCGCAGCGTGGAGGCCGCGTCGATCCAGTGGCCCTTCCAGCCCGCCGCGCGCAGCTTGGGGAAGACCTCGGTCGTGTAGTCGCCGCCCTGGGCGGTGATGATGATGTCGCAACGCTTGAGCGCGTCGATGTTGTGCGCGTCCTGCAGCGTGGTCTCGTTCTTCGCCATCGACGGGGCCTTGCCGCCCGCGTTCGAGGTGGAGAAGAACACGGGCTCGATCAGGTCGAAGTCTTTTTCCTCGACCATGCGATCCATCAACACCGAGCCGACCATGCCGCGCCAGCCGACCAGACCTACCAACTTGCTCATTACCGTGCCCTTCACAACATCAGGTTAAAAACAAACAGCGTTCCAACACACACGGCGTCGCTGTGACGCAACCATGGGAATCAGGGACTGTGGCCCGGCTCCGACTCGTCGTTCGGTGCCGGAGAGGGCGCGCGACGAGCCGGGGCGAGGTCAGCCCTTGATCGTCGTGGTTTTGGTGATGTCCGCGCGCGCGACCCCGCCGGCCAGGATGGCGGCGGTGTTCAGAGGGAACAGGCGGGCGGGCGACATGGCGGGGGATTGTAGCGGATGGGGCCGCGCTGACGCCTTGTGGAACAATCGCGGCCCACGGCTTGTTGTCCTCCCCGGCCTTACGGTCCCGCGCGAGTCGCGCAAGCCCCAGCCCCGCGCTCCTTATCGAGGTTTCATGAATTCCCCCATCTCCTTGCCTTTTCGTAAGCTGCCCGCGCGTTACGCCGCCGTGGTGATGCCCTTGTTTCTCTCCCTCATGATGTCCGGGATCATTTCCTTCATCACCACCTTGCGCAGCATCGGTTGGCAGGCCATCACCTTGCAGGGGTGGCTGGGCGCCTGGGCGCTGTCCTGGGTGGTGGCCTTTCCGACCGTGCTCTTGCTCTTGCCCTTGGTGCGTCGCCTGACGGCCATGGTGGTGCAGATGGAGCGATAAGTTGGATCGGCAAGTTGGGCCGTTATTGAGCACTTGCCCTTGACATGAACCCGTCCACCGTCCTGCGCCTGATCTCCACCCCAGACACCGCCGACGCCAACGCCTCCGAGGACTACTTCCTCGCGCCCGAGAAACTCATCACGGGCAATCCGAAGCAGACGCTCTGGATGCATTACACCGACCCTACGCGGCAGTACGTCGTCGGCCTCTGGCGCAGCGAACCGGGCAAATGGCGCGTCCGCTACACCGAGGAGGAGTACTGCCGCATGCTGGAGGGCGTGAGCGTCATCACCGACGAGGCCGGTCACGCGGTGACCGTGCGTGCGGGCGATGAATTCGTGGTGCCTCGTGGTTTCGTGGGCACGTGGGAAGTGGTCGAGACCTCCACCAAGCGTTTCGTGATCTACGAGAAGACGCCGGGCTGAAGGCCTTCCAGCTCCCGGTCCAGGCGTGGATTGCCGATGTCACTGGCCAGCAGGCGGGCCACGGTGAGGCTGGCCTCGTCGCCCAGCCGGGCCTGGTGCGCGAGCGCACGGGCCGTGAATTCGCGCATGCCCGCGCCTTCGGCGAGGGCGCGCAGTTCGGCGAGCCAGGTGGTGGTCTGGGGCAGGTGATGCGGCAGGTTCTGGGCCATGGCCACGCTGCACAGCGCGTCCAGGGTGTAGCCCTGGCCCCAGAGGTAGGCGTCGGGCAGGCGCGCGCAACGCCGCAGCGCGTCGACCAGGAGGGTGATCGCCTGTGACGTGTCGCCTCGCGCGAAAGCGACCAGCCCCAGGCCGCGCCCGGAAATCCCTTCCCAGCAAGGATCACCCAGGTGGCAGCCCAGCGCCCAAGCCTGCTCAAAGCGTTCCGCCGCGCCGGCGACGTCCCCGCGCAGCAGGTCCAGCTCGGCGCACAGCGATTGCGGCCAGGGCAGGAACGCCGTCCAGGCGCGTTGCGCCAATTGCAGGGAGCGTTGGAGCGCGCTCGCGGCCTTGTCCAGTTCCCCCGTCAGCAGCGAGGCGCGACCGGACATGGAGAGCGCGTAGGCCAGCTGGCGTGTGTCTCCCACCCCTTCGGCCAGCGTGCAGGCCTGGTCCAGCACTGCGATGGCATCCGGGTAGTGGCCGGTGTCGCTGAGCGCCGCGCCCTGCACGGTGGCGATGCGGGCCTGTTCCGCGGGGTCGTCCGCGGCCAGGGGCGCGGCACGCCGCAGCCAAAGGAGGGCACGCTCGTAGCGGCCACGCAAAAACTCGACATAAGCCAGCTCGCGGCAGGCCGCCGCCGCCAAAGCGGGCCGGACCGAGGTGGCCTCTTGGTAGACGGCCAAGGCCTCGTGCAGGGCCTCGGCGCCTTCTTCGTCGCGGCCCCGGGCGGCATGCACCAGGGCGCTGCCCAGCGCCACCCGGGCGCGGGTGCGCAGATCGGGGTCATGGCTGGCGTCGGACTCGACGATGGCGCGGCGCAGGCAGTGCAACCCGGCGTCCAGCGCACCCGCGCCGACGGCGGCTTCACCGGCTTCGAGCTGGGCCAGCGCGGCGGCCCGGCCCGTGGCGGGTTGCGCAATGGGGCGCGCGGTGGCGGTGTGGATGGCCTCGTCCAGGGCCGGGCCGGGGGTGATGCCGAGCTCACGCCGGAACAACTCGCGGCACGCGGCCGCTTGCCGCGCGGCGGCGATCCCATCGCCTGCCACGGCCAGGCAGCGCACCAGCAGCACCTGGAAGTCTTCGTCCAGCGGGTTCGATTGCACGAGGCGGCTGGCGATGTCGGCGGCTTCGGAGGCCGCGCCGGCTGCCAACCGCTCCTGAGCGGCTTCGTGCAACAGGGCGTCGGTGGCCGCGCGCAGGCGGCGGCGCTCGGTGGCCAGCCAGACCTCAAAGGCCGGGCAGTTGGGGAAAAACATGCCCTCCAGCAGGTCCCGGCCCAGGCCGGGGAGTTGCAGTGCCTGCGGCCAGGCGCCGCGCGTCACGGTTTCGATGTCCACGCAGGCGTCGGGCGGCAGCGCCAGCAGGGGGGCCTCGACCCGAGGCATTGCCGCGTCGCCGAGCAGACGGCGCAACTCGCTCAGGTTCCAGCGCAAGGCGGCCAGTGGGTCCTCGGCGTCTTCGAAGAGCAGCGACGCCAGATGGGCCCGGGTGGAAGGCCCCGGGCGGCACAGCAGGTAGGTCAGCAAGGCCCAGGCCTTGCGTCCGCGTGGCGGCGTGACGGTCCCGCCCCCGCGTTCGACGCGAGGCGGACCCAGCAGGTGGATCGAGAGGAAGGGCATGCCTAGCGATGGTCGCGCAGGCCGTGCGTCAACGCAAGCCTGCGCGACCGGACCTCATTCCGCGGTCACGGGGTCGATGATCGCCTTGACCTGGGCGACGCTGTCGGCCGGAAAGCCGCCGCGCTGGGCGTGCTCGCGCACCGCGTCACCGCTCTCGGCGTTGTAGATGCAGTACATCTTGTCGCTGGTGACGAAGCTTTGCACCCACTGCACGCGCGGGCTCATTTCCTTGAGCACGCCGCAGGATTTCTGCGAGATGGCCTGCATTTCAGCGGACCGTGTGGCACCGATGCCGGGGATGGCGCGTTCGATGACGAATTTGGGCATGTGGGAGCTCCTGTGAAAGTTGAAGGAGCCCCGACGATAGGCGGCGGGCGTGTGAGCCACCGTGTGACGCACCCGCCCACAACCCGTCGTTCAAAAAAATCAGGACAAGGCCTTGACCACCGCATCCCCCATCTGCGCCGTGCCGACCTTGGTCGTTCCGGCGCTGTGGATGTCCGGCGTGCGCAGGCCCTGGGCCAGCACCTTCTGCACGGCAGCTTCGATGCGCTGGGCGGCGGCTTCCTGGTTGAGGCTGAAGCGCAGCATCATCGCGGCCGAGAGGATGGTGGCCAAGGGATTGGCCACGCCCTGGCCCGCGATGTCGGGCGCGCTGCCGTGGCTGGGTTCGTACAGGCCCTGGTTCTTGCTGTTCAGGCTGGCCGAGGGCAGCATGCCGATGGAGCCGGTGAGCATGGACGCCTCGTCGCTGAGGATGTCGCCGAACATATTGCCGGTGACGATCACGTCGAAGGACTTGGGCGCCTTCACCAATTGCATGGCCGCGTTGTCCACGTACATGTGGTCCAGCTTCACGTCCGGGTACTGCTGGCCGACTTCGGTGACGATGTCTTTCCAGAACTGGAAGGTTTCCAGCACATTGGCCTTGTCCACGCTGGTGACCTTCTTGTTGCGCTTGCGCGCGGCCTGGAAAGCCACATGCGCGATCCGCTCGATCTCGGGGCGCGTGTAGCGCATGGTGTCGAAGGCTTCTTCCGCGCCGGGGAAGGCGCCATCGGTGGCCGTGCGCTTGCCGCGCGGTTGGCCGAAGTAGATGTCGCCCGTCAGCTCGCGCACGATCAGGATGTCCAGGCCCGAAACCAGTTCGGGCTTGAGGCTGGACGCGTGCGTGAGTTGTTCGTAGCAGATGGCGGGGCGGAAGTTGGCGAACAGGCCCAGGTGCTTGCGCAGGCCGAGGATGGCTTGCTCGGGGCGCAGGGCGCGCTCCAGCTTGTCGTACTTCCAGTCACCGACCGCGCCGAAGAGGATGGCGTCGGCCTCTTTCGCCAGCTTGAGCGTGCTCTCGGGCAAGGGGTGCCCGGCGGCTTCGTAGGCCGCGCCGCCCACGGGGGCCGTCTCCATCTCGAACTTCAAGTCCAGGGCCTTCAGCACCTTGACGGCCTCGGCGATGATTTCGGTGCCGATGCCGTCACCAGGCAGAACTGCGATTTTCATGGGGAGAGTCTCCAATATGTTTTCGGGAAAGGCCGTGGACCGGCTTTGCCGGCCCACTGGCCTTGCCCACTGCAAGGGGGGGTGGCAGAGCGACACGAAGTGCGCGCAGCCTGGGGTGTGCTTAATGATTTACATCACGTGCGCCAGCCAGGGCTTGGTCGCCAGGCGTTGCGCTTCGTAGGCCTGGATCTTGTCCTTGTGGCGCAAGGTCAGGCCGATGTCGTCGAAGCCGTTGAGCAGGCAGTACTTGCGGAAGGGCTGCACGTCGAAGGCGATCTCCTCGCCCTGGGGCTTGACGACCACCTGCCGCTCCAGATCGATGGTGAGCTGGTAGCCGGGGAAGGCCGCACATTCGTCGAAGAGCTGGGCCACCGTGGCCTCGGGCAGCTGAATGGGCAGCAGGCCGTTCTTGAAGCAGTTGTTGAAGAAGATGTCGGCGTAGCTGGGCGCGATCAGCGCGCGAAAGCCGTACTGCTCGATGGCCCAGGGCGCGTGTTCGCGGCTGGAACCGCAGCCGAAGTTCTGCCGCGCCAGCAGGATGGAGGCGCCCTGGTAACGGGGCTGGTTCAGCACGAAGTCCGGGTTGGGCTTGCGCGAGGCCGGGTCCTGGCCAGGATAGCCCGGGTCCAGATAACGCCATTCGTCGAAGAGGTTGGGGCCGAAGCCGGTGCGCTTGATCGACTTGAGGAATTGCTTGGGAATGATGGCGTCCGTGTCCACGTTGTCGCGGTCCATGGGGGCCACCAGGCCTTGGTGCACGGTGAATTTCTGCATGGTCGGATTACTTGGTCATTTCCTGGATCTTCTCGCCGGCCTTTTCCAGGCCCTTGCCGACGGAATGACCGATTTCCTTGGAGTCTTCCTTGACGCCGGACCAGGTGCTGCTGCACGCGGCCAAGACCAGGCAGGTCGCGACGGCGGCGAGGCAGACGGTGATGCGTTTCATGCGGCTGTCCTTTCGTGAGGAGGGGGTGAGCAGGGCGCCTGGGCTGAGATGCCGTGGTTCGGCGCTCAGGCGATCGTGCGAATGTCGATGAAATGGCCGTGCACGGCGGCGGCGGCGGCCATGGCTGGGCTGACCAGGTGGGTGCGTCCGCCCGCGCCCTGGCGGCCTTCGAAGTTGCGGTTACTGGTCGAGGCGCAGCGTTCGCCAGGCTCCAGCCGGTCGGCGTTCATGGCCAGGCACATGCTACAGCCGGGCTCGCGCCACTCGAAGCCAGCGGCCTTGAAGATCTCGTGCAGGCCTTCGCGCTCGGCCTGTTCCTTGACCAGGCCCGAGCCGGGCACGACCAGGGCGAGCTTGATGTTCTTGGCGACTTTTTGCCCCAGCTTCTTGATGACGGCGGCGGCCTCGCGCATGTCCTCGATGCGGCTGTTGGTGCAGGAGCCGATGAAGACCTTGTCCACGTAGATGTCGTTCAGGGGCTTGCCCGGTTCCAGCGCCATGTAGCTCAGGGCGCGCTCGATGGCGCCGCGCTTGACGGCGTCCTTTTCCTTGTCCGGGTCGGGCACGCGGCCATCGATGCCCAGAACCATTTCGGGCGAGGTGCCCCAGGTCACCTGCGGCAGGATCTGGGTGGCGTCGAGTTCGACCACGCGATCGAACTTCGCGTCGGCGTCCGAGTGCAGCGTCTTCCAGTAGGCGACGGCCTGGTCCCATTCCAGTCCGGTCGGCGCCATCGGGCGGCCCTTGACGTACTCGATCGTTTTCTCGTCCACGGCCACCAGGCCCGCGCGCGCGCCCGCCTCGATGGCCATGTTGCAGACCGTCATGCGGCCTTCCATGCTCAGGGCGCGGATGGCCGAACCGGCGAATTCAATGGTGTAGCCCGTGCCGCCGGCGGTGCCGATCTTGCCGATGATGGCCAGCACGATGTCCTTGGCCGTCACGCCCTTGGTCACCTGGCCTTCGACCTTGATCAGCATGTTCTTGGCCTTCTTGGCCAGCAGGGTCTGGGTGGCCATCACGTGCTCGACCTCGCTGGTGCCGATGCCGTGGGCCAGCGCGCCAAAGGCGCCATGGGTGCTGGTGTGGCTGTCGCCGCAGACCACGGTCATGCCAGGCAGGGTCGCGCCGTTCTCCGGGCCGATCACGTGCACGATGCCCTGGCGCTTGCTCATGAAGGGGAAGAAAGCCGCCGCGCCGTATTCCTTGACGTTCTTGTCCAGCGTGGTGATCTGTTCCTTGCTGATCGGGTCGGCGATGCCGTCATAGCCGCGTTCCCAGCCGTTGGTCGGCGTGTTGTGGTCGGCGGTGGCGACCACGGAACTGACGCGCCAGAGCTTGCGGCCGGCCTGGCGCAGGCCCTCGAAGGCCTGCGGGCTGGTGACTTCGTGCACCAGGTGCCGGTCGATGTAGAGGATGGCGGTGCCGTCTTCCTCGGTGTGGACGACGTGCTCGTCCCAGATCTTGTCGTAAAGCGTTTGTCCCATGGTGGCTACTTTGCGTGAGTCTCTGGAGAAAGGGGCATTTTATGCGGGGCGACGTCGCGGACATTCCCTCTGCGCTGGGGCCTGCTGACCGGCGTGGATTTGGCGGCATGGACTTGTGGCAAGCTCAGCGCCATGCCCATTCCTGAACACGAGGTCGAATTCACCGCCGTGCGCGCCCAAGGCCCGGGCGGGCAGAACGTGAACAAGGTGTCCAGCGCGGTCCACCTGCGCTTCGACATCCGCGCTTCGTCCCTGCCAGAGCACGTGAAGGACCGCCTGCTGGCCTGGCCGGACCAGCGCGTGAGCAAGGACGGCGTAGTGGTGATCAAGGCCCAGACCGCCCGCACCCAGGAGCAGAACAAGGCCGAGGCCTGGGCGCGCCTGGCTGAACTGGTGGCGCAGGCTTCGCACATTCCCCGGCCGCGCCGCGCCACGAAGCCGACACGGGCGTCCAAGCTGCGCCGCTTGCGCGGCAAGGCCGTGCGCGCCGAGGTCAAGGCCGGGCGCGGCAAGGTCTCGGACTGAATCGCTTACCGGCTTGCCGCTGCGGACCAGGGCCCGGCAAGCCAGGGCAGGGCGGGCCCGCCCGAGGAGATGCCGTCCCGTCAGCGCTGAAGAAAGGCCGGCACGCCGCGTCCCTGTGACGCCAGGAAAGACATCATCGGGTCCACCACAGCCCGCACCGCCGTTCGTTCGCCCACGCGGTCGCGCCAGGCCACCAGGCGAGGCGTCGCGGTCGTCATGCCCGCGCCCTTGCGGTCGGCGAACACATGGGCCATGTAGAAGGCGATGTCGGCGTAGGAGTAGGGGCCGGCCAAGTACTCGCGCGTGGCTAGCAGCGCTTCCAGGTCCTCGTAGAAACGGGCGCAGGCGGCGCAGGCCGCAACCGCCGGGGCGCTCCGCATGTCATGCTGCAGGCCGAAGAGCTTGACCACGTTCGGAAAGAAGACCTCGTCGGACTTTTGCTCCAGTTGCCGCGCGTGGGCCCGCTCGGCCACGCCTTGCGGCCACAGTGCCAGGTGCGCGGGGCCGGGGTAGCGGTCTTCAAGGTATTCGAAAATCTGCGTCGAGTCGAACAACGCCACCTCGTCGTCGACCAGCACCGGCACTTGTTGCTTGACCGGGTTGACCCGCAGCACCTCGGGGTGTTTGGGTTCGTAGGCGTCGTCGGTGGTGAAGGGCACCATGACCAGTTCGAAGGCCAGGTTTTTTTCACGGGCCGCGATCTCAACCTTCGCGCCGAACATGCTCAAGGGGCCGGAATAAATGTGGGTCTGCATGGCCCCGACTTCAACAGAAATCGGCGCTGGGCGCATCGGGTGCACACCCTGTGTGGGCGGGCCTCACGCCGCTTGCACGTCGATGGTCCAGGCGGTTTTCGCCCACGCTTGTGCTTCTTCGTGCAGCAGCCAAGCGGATTGCGGCCAAGCACGTCCCCAGCCTTCGGGGTACTCCAGCCGGACCGAGCGTAGCCCGTCCCAACTCAGCCGCAGGCCCTGCAAGTCCGGCTCGCGCCGGGCGTGGCAGAGGATGACGGCCAGGCGCAGGGCCAGCAGTTGCAGCACGAAGTCCGGGTCGTCGAGTTGCAGGCCTTCGAGCTTGCGCAGCTTGCCCCGGTGTCCCAGCACCAACTGGCTGAGGCGGTGCAGCTCGTTCATGGTGAAGCCGGCCGCGTCCGCGTTGTCGAGGATGTAGGCGCCGTGGCGGTGGTAATCGGTGTGCGAGATCGCGCTGCCGATCTCGTGCAGCTGGGCGGCCCAGTTCAGCTTGCGCAGATGCCGGGCGAGTTCGTCGTGCTCAAGGGGGGCTTGGTCCTGCACCAGCGACATCAGCAAGAACTCGGCGACCCGGCCCACGCGCTGGGCTTGGCGCTCGTCCGCCCCGAAGGTGTGCGCCAGCCGCTGCACGCTGAGGCTGCGCTGGTCGCTTTGGGCGTGTTCTCGGTCCATCAGGTCCACCAGCGCGCCGTGCCGCAGCGCGCCCTGGGCCACGTGCATCTCGTCGAGCTCCAGCAGCGAGAACACCGCGCGCAGCACCGAAAGACCACCGCCGATGACGGCGCGGCGGGCTTCCTTGATCC
>NZ_AEGR01000046.1 GCF_000211835.1 Hylemonella gracilis ATCC 19624
TTCTGCTGTTCTGCTGTTCTGCTGTTCTGCTGTTCTGCTGTTCTGCTGATTCGATGGGCCCGCCAGGGACGCGCATCCTGCGCTTTCACGCATCAGCGTGACACCCACCGCACGGCACAATCAGCGCATGGCCAGCCCCAACACAGCCACTGAACCCCAGGACTCCGCGCCGCTGCTGAAGAACCTGCTCGACGCCCAGGTGCTGGCGCAGATCGCCGATGCGGCGCAGCAGGTGCACCCTGCTTTTGACCGCAAGGCCTTCCTGGCCAGCACACGGCGCGGGCTGGATGACCTCTCCATCATGGCGCGCATTGCCCACGCGGCCGACGGCCTGCGCGCGCACCTGCCCGAGGACTACCCGCGCGCCCTGGCCCTGCTGCGCCGCATGGCGCCGCACGCACCGCGCGGTCTGCCCGGCTTGGTGCTGCCCGAGTTCGTGGGCCGGCACGGCCTGGATCACTTTGATCTGTCGCTGGACGCGCTGCGCGAACTCACGCCCTACAGCAGCGCGGAATTCGCCGTGCGCCCCTTCCTCGCGCAAGACCCGGCCACCGCCCTGGCCCATGCCCTGCGCTGGACCGAGGACGACAACGACCATGTGCGCCGCCTCGCCAGCGAAGGCACGCGCCCGCGCCTGCCCTGGGCACGGCGCCTGCCGCTCTTCATCGCCGAACCCCGGCACGCCCTGCCCATCCTGGAACGGCTGCGCGCCGACCCCAGCGACTATGTGCGCCGCTCGGTGGCCAACCACCTCAACGACATCGCCAAGGACCACCCCGAGTGGATGCTGGAGCTGCTGGAAGGCTGGCCCACGGACCAGCCCGAGACGGGTTGGATCGCCAAGCACGCGCTGCGCAACCTGATCAAGGCCGGCCACCCGCGCGCGCTCGGCCTCATCGGCGCGAGCGCGGACGCGCAAGTGGCGCTGGACCACTTCAAGGTGAAACCCGCCACGCTGCGGCTGGGCGAACGCCTGCACCTGAGCCTGGCCCTGCGCTCCACCGCGCGCGAAACGCAAAACCTCGTGGTGGACTACGCCATCCACTACGTCAAGAAAAACGGCGAGACCAGCCGCAAGGTCTTCAAGTGGAAAACGCTGGCGCTGGACGCTGGCGCCACGCTGACGCTGGACAAGCAGCAAACCGTGCAGGACTACACCACGCGCAAACACTACCCGGGCGTGCACGCGGTGGAGGTGCTGGTGAATGGGATGAATGTGGGTGGGGGGCGGTTTCGTCTAGTGACGGACTGAGGCGAGGTCTGGGGGAGGTTGATCGCTTCAGGCTGGTATCAGACGGATGGTTTCGCTGCGCGAGCGACCACAGTCGTTGAAACCAATCATTCACCGGACACAGGCTCATATGACCGTTCCCCGACCAAGACCAGTTTTTCGATCAAGATCGGTTAGACGCTGTCGCAAAACCTACTTGCGTTGGGCATGAGTTGGCACGGTCAATCCACGTATGGCACGGAATACTTTGAGGAATCCGGTGCGTTCATTTTGAAAAAAATAGCACCCCTAAAAGGCTTAGATAGATGGCAGACGTCAGCCATAGCATCACCTCTCTGGCTATGCGATTGCCTTTGCCATTTCCGTCAAGCTCAATGAAAGTCACAGGCCACATTCCTTTATCTATGCCATAGGCCAAAAAATTCCACGAGAAGAATGCCCAAATCAGTGGAAGAGCCCTGCTCGGATAGACGGCCAAGTCTTTGACGCAATACAGAAGCAGCGTCAGGACTGTAAGCGTCAGCCAAAGGCAAAGTGATTTTTTTGTCTTGCTCACTTTTCTTCACCTCAATAAGTCGATCTCGACACGTTCGACAAATGCGCCCCCTGAATCGAGATAGGGTAGCCAGACACGTTCGAACCATTGCAGACCTAAACGATGACGAAAGCAGACGCTCACCATCTGAATTTCGCTGCGAATCAGCGCAGGCGCAGTGGGCAGCGAGTCGAATAGATGGAAGGGTTGGCGAACCCGAAGTACCTACCAATTTCGGGCACTGGATAACGCGTCTCGTCTTTGTTCTACCAACTGAACAAGGGTGGCTAGACTTTCCGTCAATTCCCTATGCCCGTTGTTCGGTGAATACGCGAGGTGCTTCACCTGCATGACAGCACTAAGTTCCTTCAAAACCTCCGGTGCCACCTCGCCGGTCGGTATCGTCATGAAGTGCAGAGGCATTCGCCCGTATGTGAACTTGATATCTTCGAATAGCATTCGAAGGTCTGGGTCGTCAACGCCACATCCAATAAAAATAAATGTATGCGTTAAGGCTAGCGATCTAATGATGTCGTAAAACAATGAGTATTTAGTTCGAGCACGCGAGTAGTCTTCGGATGTGAAAATTAAATCATCAGGATCGTTAGCTGAGCCGTGACTCTTTATAAGCAGTCGCACATCGCACTTATTCAAATAAGAAATAGTGTCGGTACTGGCGTGAGTCTTTATTACATAGGAACCAGCCGACGCTTGTCGGCAATAATCGTCATAAATATTGTCGAAATTTGGGGAGATGGTGATTGCAACGTCTAGCTCATACAAGTTCTTGTGAATCTCAGCAGGCTTAAAGCGTTTCAACTGGAACTCGGCTTGTACTCTTTCGACGAACTTGTCTCTGCCCATGATGGTTTTTAGCAGCTGACATCCGAGAAGGTAATCGCGTCTAGCAATAACGTCGATCAGATAAGCTGGGTTGCCATGTTCAACCGCGCACTGCCGTAGAAAACCATCCCAGCTTGCCGGACTTTCTCCGTTATCGTTGACGGAGTTTCTGGATACGCCGGAACCCACTACCAAGACAGCGCGTCGCCTCGCTATGGAATCAACCGCGACCCTATCCCAAGCAATCACTTGGAAATCCTCCGTAGAAATCGCTCCGCAATATTCCCGAAGAAATGGGTTGCCTCCGAAACCCGGGTGTATTGGGAGCCCACGATTCCGTCCTTTGCGCCGAGATCAAATATTGGTGCATGTGCTTGCTGTGAAAGCGGAACCACGCTGCTCAGCGTCGGAACCTCACCAATCTTGGCGGATTCGTAATCACAATTGAAGAATTCGCACATCTGGCGCAATTCGTTAGTTTGCTCGTTAATTATCCGCTCAAAAGCTGCGACTGGCACTCTCTCGCCAGAGACGACTTTGGCCTTGTATTGCTGCATTACGTAGCCGATAAACTCCAACTCCCACCCCACTGGGTGATCTTTAATTGTGAAGTTTTCTCCCTCGGTTTCTGCATGTTTGCGTATAGCATCAGTCAGTGAGACCTTCCATGAAGTGAATGACTTCAGGATGTTATCGATCGCCATGAGACTGAAGATGTCCACCGATAACGGCATGATGAAAGAGTCCGCACCCAGTAGCACTGATCGATTTAGGGCGCCTAGAGAAGGGCCCATGTCAATGAAGACAAGGTCGTAGTTGTTCAGCCGGGAGAGCAAATATTTAATTGCAAACGTGGTTTGAAAACCTCGCGGCTCTCCATTCCGCGTTGCGGCCCAATCCGTAGCCAATAGATCTTCGCGAATCGATAGTTTCGGGTCGCCAACGATCAGGTCAACACCAAACCGCACGCTCGTCACAATGGTTGGAAGTTCTTGAGGATAGCCTTGTCCCTTCCTGATCGGCTCGTAAAAGGAGTCGAGGCTTTTGTGTTCGCCATCGCGCAGAATGGCTTCGAGCTGGGTTTCCTCAAGCAAGTATGCGGATGCGTTGCATTGCGGGTCAGCGTCAAGCACTAGCACCGACATGCCATGCTTCTTCGACAAAAAGGAACCGAGATTGCAAAGTAGCGTCGTCTTTCCGACGCCGCCCTTGTTATTGAAAAAGCAAACACTTTTCATTTGACACCTTTGAACTGAGCGAATCGAACTGTGTACTTCGAAAGTACGCCCAAGGAAATTTATGAAGCAAAACTTACTCAATGGACTGATGCATACTCGATGTACTTGTCATTTGACCTCCCTGAAGCTGGCTCGCACCCCTACATATCGGCCAGCTTATTGTATTTATCTGCCTTCAAATAGTTCTGCAATTCGGTCGGGTCGATTCCGCCAATCAGATCGACCTCGGACCACACCTGCTTTAGGTGATTCAATGCCCGGTTTCAATCAGAAAATCGGAAGAATTCTTCTGGCCATGAGCAGTCCAGAGGCAGCGTTGACTGACCAGCGGCAACCGCTGCCAAACAGCCGCTCCATTTTTGACGGACGTTCCACGGGGATTGTTTTCGACTCTGATGGTCCAGGCGAACTCCGTGCCAGGGGCCCTGCCCCCGGCTAATACACACAGGAACCTCTCAGAACCCCAGACTCGCCCCCGCCCCCATCAAGGTCGCCACACCCAACACGGCAAAGATCAGCGCGGCGATGCCGTGCACCAGGCGGATGGGCAGCTTGTGCGCGAGCTTGTCGCCGATCAGCACGGCGGGCACGTTGGCCAGCATCATGCCGAGGGTGGTGCCCATCACGACTAGGATGGCGTCGCTGTAGCGCGCGGCCATGGCCACGGTCGCGATCTGGGTCTTGTCGCCCATCTCGGCGAGGAAGAAGGCGACGAAGGTCGCGCCAAAGACACCCAGCCGACGTGCGGCCAAGGACTCGCTCTCGTCGTCGTCCATCTTGTCGGGCACCAGGGTCCAGGCGGCCATGGCGATGAAGGACAGGCCCAGCACCCAGCGCAGCACCTGCGGGCTGACCAAGCTGGTGAGCCAGGCGCCCACGGCACCCGCCAAGGCGTGGTTGAGCACGGTCGCGACCAGGATGCCCGCGATGATGGGCCAGGGGCGCTTGAAGCGGGCGGCGAGGATGAAGGCCAGCAGTTGGGTCTTGTCGCCGATTTCGGCGAGGGCGACGACGCCGGTCGAGACGAGGAGAGCTTCCATGAAAAATGTCCAAGGCCGGTGTACAGAGACGATTGACCACGACGCATCCCCGGCCAAAACGGAGGCTTCGTGGTCAAAGGTCTTGCCAGGCCAGGAGCTGCCTGCGCCATGGTCCGATGGACCAAGTGTGTTGACGCAAGCCTCTTCGCGGTGAAGAGCGGCTACTCCCCAATGACGGGGCGCATTCTAACAAAGGGAATCACCGGGCCCAGGGCTTAAGCGCCCGCGGACTCGCGCACGCCCTGCAACCACGCCGTGGGCGTGGAACCTTCCACCTGCCCGAAGGCGCGCCCGAAGCTGGCCGAGCTGCCATACCCCACCTCCAGCGCGACCTGCTTGACCGGCCGGCCCGCGCGCAAGAGACGCTTGGCCAAGCCCACGCGCCAGCGCTTGAGGTACTCGGCCGCTGGCATGCCCATCACCGCGGTGAAGTGCCCGGCGAAGCGCGAGCGCGACATGCCCGCCCGCGCGGCCATGCGCTCCAGCGTCCAGCCCGACTGCGGCGCGGCGTGGATGGCGGTCAGCGCCCGCGCCAGGCGAAGATCAGCAAGCCCGGCCATGACGCCTCGGTCCATCAGCTTGCGCTCCATGGCCAGGCGCAGCAGCCGCACGACCAGCACCTCGGACAATCGTTCCAGCACCGCCGCCTGGCCGCAGTGACGGACAGCAGCCTCCTCGAACAAGGCATCGATCAAGGAAGCGACGCCCTGCATGTCGGCCAGGGGCAGGCACAAGGGCTGATCCAGCGCTTGCAGCAGCGGGTTTTCATCACCCGCGCCGAACTCGATCAGGGCGCCGAGCAGGTGGGCCCGCGCCTCCCCCACCGGCCGCAGGGTGTGGCGTTGGGGACAGGCATAAAAGACCAGCGTGGGTTCGCGCAGGAGACAGTGGCGGCGGCCCGGTCCGGCCAGCTCAACCGCCCCCTGCCGCAGCAAGTACAGCCGGCCAGCGCCTTCCGAGGCCTCGGCTTGCAGAGGGCGCGCCAGCACGCCGTTGTGCAGCAAGGTGGCACGCAGCTCGAAGCGCTCAAGAAAGTCGGTCAGGCGGTCCACAACGTCAAACCATCAAATCCAGGACGAACGGTGAATCAATCAGTGATTCTGATCACTCATCGTACTGGATTGTCCTCTACGATCACACCATCGCCCATTCCTCACCCCTCTCAGAGACGAAAGCTTTCACATGAAGATCTTGATCCTTGGCGCCGGCGGTATCGGCGGATATTTCGGTGCGCGCCTGATCCAGGCGGGCGCGGACGTCACCTTCCTATTGCGCGAGCGGCGCAAGCAGCAGGTGGACAGCGAGGGCCTGAAGATCGAGACGCCGCGCGGCAACTTCAGCGTGCAGCCGCGCACGGTGACGGCGCAGACCGTGGGGCCGGACTATGACTTGATCCTGCTCACACCCAAGGCCTATGACCTGGACAGCGCGCTGGCCTCGCTGGCGCGCGCCGACGGGCGCGGCGTGCTGCTGCCCTTCCTCAACGGCATCGACCACCTGCAGGCGCTGGATGCGCGCTACGGCCGCGCGCGCGTCATGGGCGGAGTGGCCCACATCGCGGCCGCGCTCACGCCCGAGGGCGTGGTGAAGCAGCTCAACGATCTGCACCGCCTGACCGTCGGGCCGCGCGACCCGGCCCACGCCGCCCTGGCCCGCGACTTCGCGGCCCTGGGCACCGGTGCCGGTTACGACAGCCTGCACAGCGACAACATCGAGCAGGTGCTGTGGGACAAATGGGTCTTCCTTGCCACGCTGGCGGGCATGACCACGGTCTGCCAAGGTTCGGTGGGCGAGATCGTGGCCACGAGCGAGGGCGAGGCGCTGACGCGCGCCATGTACGCGGAGGCTTGCGCCGTGGCCCAGACCGAGGGCCACGCCGTCGGCGCGGCGGCGCAGACCCAGGCGCTGTCGATGCTGACGCAGCCGGGCTCGGCCTTCACGGCCTCGATGCTGCGCGATTTGCAGGGCGGACAAAAAACCGAGCACGAACACATCCTGGGCGCGCTGGCGCGCCGTGGCAAGCAACTCGGCGTGGGCGTGAGCCTGCTCGGCCTGGCCTACACGCACATGGCGGTTCGGGCCGCGCAGTCGCGGTCGCCAGCCTAGGCCGGGCCACCGTCCTGAACCGCGATCACGCTGTGCTGTCGAAGCGGCGCGCGGCCTGCGGCTTAGGCTTGCACCGTCAACGCACCAGCGCGGCCGATTTCACCTGCGCCCAGACCGGCAGCCCCGGGCACAAGCCCAAGGCCTCGCAGGCACGGCGGGTGATGCGCGCCAGCAGCAGGGATTCGCCGCAGCGCAGGCGCACCAGCACTTGCGAGGCATGGGCGTCCGGCGCGATGGCGTCCACCACGGCCGGCAGCAGGTTCTGGATGCTGGTCTGGCGCGGCTCGGCCAAGGCCAGGCTGACATCACGCGCCAGCACGCGCAGGCGCACCTCGCGGCCCACGGGCAGGCCCTCGTCGCGCACGCTCAGCTCACCGCCCGCGAAGCCGACCCGGGCCAGATGCCAGATGGCATCGCGCTCCAGCACGGTGCCTTGCAGCAAGGCCCCCGCGTCCTCGCCGACCACGAGCGGACTGTCGAGGGCAGCCAGCACCTGGGCCACCGGACCGGCCGCGCGCACCTGTCCGCGCTCCAGCACCACGAGGTGCTGGGCCAGCCGCGCCAGTTCGTCGGCCGAATGGGTGACGTAGAGCATGGGCAGCCGCAGCTCGTCGCGCAGGCGCTCCAGCCAGGGCAGGATGTCTTGGCGGCGCGCGGCGTCCAGCGCGGCCAGTGGTTCGTCCAGCAGCAAGAGGCGAGGCCCGGTGGCCAGCGCCCGCGCGATCGCCACCCGCTGGCGCTCCCCGCCGGACAGTTGTTGCACGCGCCGCGTCAGCAAGTGCTCGATGCCCAGCAAGGCCACGGCTTCGTCCAGCGCGCGCCGGCCCTGGGCCAAGAGCGCGCCGCGCCAACTCCTCTTGAGCCCGTACTGCAAATTTCCGCGCACGTCGAGGTGTTCAAACAGGCTGGCCTCTTGGAACACATACCCCAGGGGCCGACGGTGCGTGGGCAAGAAGACGCCTGTCGCATCGTCCTGCCAGACCTCGCCGCCCACGGCCACGTGAGCGGACGTCTCTTGCCCCTGCCCGGTGGCCGATCGCGCGCGCTCAAGTCCGGCCACGCAGCGCAGCACGCTGGTCTTGCCCGAACCCGAAGGCCCGTAGAGCACGGTGATGCCGCGCGCGGGCAGCGTGAGGTCCACATTCAGATCAAAGTCCGCGCGCGCCAGGCTCAGGCGCACGTGGAAGGGCTCATCTGGCGTGCTTGCCCCGGTCGGCATGGCCGGCTCGCTCACCCTCGAAGCATTCAGGGCCGAGGCGTTCATGGCATGACCCGATCACGCCCGCGCCGCAGACCGGCCAGGACCAGCAGCACCGCGAAGCTGAACAGCACCATGCCGCCTGCCAGCCAGTGGGCTTGCGTGTACTCCATGGCTTCCACATGGCCGTAGATCTGGGTCGAGACCACGCGGGTCTGCCCGGGGATGTTGCCGCCGATCATCAGCACCACGCCGAACTCGCCCACGGTGTGCGCGAAGCTCAGGATGGCTGCCGTCAACACCCCGCCTTTGGCTTGCGGCAGGGCCACAGTGAAGAAGGCGTCCAGCGGACGCGCCCGCAGCGTGGCCGCCACTTCCAGCGGACGCGCGCCGAGAGATTCGAAGGCGTGCTGCAGGGGCTGCACCGCGAACGGCAGTGAAAAGACGACGGAGCCGATCAGCAGGCCCGTGAAGCTGAAGGACAGTAGACCCCAGCCCAGCGCCTGGGTGAGTTGCCCCAGCCAGCCGTTGGGGCCCATCAGCACCAGCAGGTAAAAGCCCAGCACCGTGGGCGGCAGCACCAGGGGCAAGGTGACGAGCGCGCTCACCGGCGCGCGCCAGGGTGAAGGGCTGCGCGCCAGCCACCAGGCCAGCGGCGTGGCGACGATCAACAGCAACAGGGTCGTGAGCGCAGCCAGTTCCAGCGTGAGCCGGATGGCCTGCCAATCATCCGCGGAGAACACCATGCCGCCAGATTACTCCAGGCCGTAGCCGAAGGACTGGATCACGGCGCGGGCCTTTTCGCCCTTGAGGTACTTGAGCAGGGCGACGGCAGCCGCGTTGTCCTGGCCCTTCTTGAGCAGGATGAGGTCTTGCCGGATGGGCTGGTGTAGCTTCGCGGGCACACGCCAGACCGAACCTTCCTTCAGCTTGCCGCCCTGCGCGTCGGGCGCCCACACCTGCGAGAGCGCGACGAAACCCAGCGCCGCGTTGCCAGTCGCCACGAACTGGTGCGTCTGACCAATGCTCTCGCCCTGGACGAACTTCGGCTTCAAGGTGTCGAGCAAACCCAAGGCCGTCAGCGCCTCCACTGCCGCCGCGCCATAGGGCGCGAGCCGAGGGTCGGCCAGGGCGATCTTGTCGAATTGGCCTGTCTTCAGCACCTCGCCCTGGGCGTCCACCAGCCCGGGCTGCTTGCTCCAGAGCACCAGCGTGCCAATGGCGTAGGTGTAGCGACGATCCTTGCCGCCGCCCTGCCCTTCCTGCTCCAACTTCGCGGGCGTCGTGTCGTCGGCGGACAACAGCACGTCAAACGGCGCGCCGTTCTGGATCTGCGCGTAGAACTTGCCCGTGGAACCGAAGGACAACACGGCCTTGTGCCCCGTGTCCGCCTCGAACATGGGGGCGATCTTCTGCATGGGCGCGGTGAAGTTGGCGGCCACGGCCACGTTCACCTCAGCCGCCTGCACGGCCGAGAATGGAACGGACCACACACCCAACGTCGCCGCAATGACGCTCAAGAAGCGCTTGACCATGAAAACCTCGCTATTCCAAAAATGAACAGCGAAACTCTAGCACGAAACACCGAAGCGCTATTCATATGAAGAATAGCGATCACCCCAGCCCCCCGCGCGCGAGGACCGAACGGTCCACCGGCTTGTCCGGACGGCAGCCGACTAACATAAGCCCATGAGCAAGAAAACATTGCCCCTGGCCGAGGTGCTGGGCTTCGAAGCCAGCGACAAGCGCATCGACATCCTGCGCCGCATCGGCCAAGCGGGCTCCATCTCCGAGGCTGCGCGCGGCGCGGGCGTGAGCTACAAGGCCGCCTGGCAAGCGCTGGAGACGCTGGGCAATCTGGCGGGCCAGCCCCTGGTCGAAAAGGCCGTGGGGGGCAGCGGCGGCGGGGGCGCGGTGTTGACCGCCGCAGGACTACGCGTGCTTCAGGCCGCCGACGCGCTGACCCAGGCGCGCGCGCAGGCCCTGGCGAGCCTGGACGCCAGCGCGGGAGGACATGCCGCCTCGACCACCGCCTCCCGCCGCGCCGCCTCCGCGCTGCGCACCAGCATGCGCAACCAGTTCGCGTGCACGGTCGGTGCACTGCGCTCGGTGCAAGGCCAGGTTCGGGTGCAACTGCTGCTGGTGCGCGAGGGCAAGGCGCCTCTGCCCCTGCACGCGCGCATCACCCGTGAAAGTGCCCAGTTGCTGGGCCTGCGCGTGGGTTTGCCGGTGCTAGCGCTGTGCAAGGCCACAGCGGTGCGTGTCACCGCGCGGCCCGCGTCGGCGCGTGGCGCGCAAACGGAGAGCAGCAATGTTCTGACCGGCGTGGTGATGCGGGTTTCGCGGGCGGCGGCTGGCGGCGAAGTCAGCCTGCGCCTGTCCGGCGAGCCGGGCACCTCCGGCCCGTCCATCGTGGGCTTCGCGGCGGCCGGTCATGGGCTGCGAAAGGGCCAGACGGCCCACATCGGGCTGGACGAATCGGCCTTGGTGATCGCGGCGGCCGACTGATCGGCCCACGGTGCTGTCCCACCACGCTGGCACGCCGAATCCGGCGTGATCAGTGCCTCACGCCGTCGCGGTCAAGACGGCCGCGACAGCCTCAGGCGCATGCCCCACGCTGATCGTGGGCGTGCCATGCCAGTCAGCGCAGCGCCGCACCGCCAGGGCGATGTCGCCGATCAACCGCTGGCTGGTCCGCAGACCCGGCTCCAGGTACAGGGCCTTGACCTCGAACACGCCTTGCTTGCGATGGGCCTTGGCATCCAGCCGCCCCACCAGCTTGCCGCGGCTCAGGATGGGCAGCACGAAGTAGCCGTACTTGCGCTTTTCGGCGGGGGTATAGCACTCCAAGCGGTAATCGAAGTCGAACAGCTCCACCGCGCGCTTGCGGTCCCAGACCACCGGGTCAAAGGGCGAGAGCAAGGTGTTCACGGTCGAGGACAGTTCACCGGCCTCGGCCTGCGTCAGCCAGGGCACCAGATCAGCATGCACGAAGGCGTCGTGCTTCCAGCCCTCGACGCGCACGGGCAGCAGTTCGCCCGCGTCGGCCAGGGTATGCAGCGCAGCGTCGTACTTGCCGCGCTTGAGCCGGTAGTAGTCCGCGACCCAGCCTGCCTTCACCAGGCCCAGAGCCTTGCAAGAGCGCCGCACCATCTGCGTCTGCGCCGCCTCGGCGGTGGGCAGATCACGGCGGTCGTCCCAATCGGGCAGCACGCGCTCGGCCAGGTCATACACGCGCTGGAAGTTGCGGCGCTCGGCGACCATCAGGCGACCGGTCGTGAACAAGACCTCCAGGTGCCGCTTCTCGGGCTTCCAGTCCCACCAGCCCGTGCCCTTGCCCGCGGACTGCCCTTCTCGCTTGCGTTCGAAGTCGGCCGACCGCACGGGCCCGTGCGCGCGGATGTGCGCCAACAGCGCCTCGATGTCCTTGCGGTGCGTCTCCATCCAGCGCGCGGAGAACTTCCAGCCCATGCCCGAAGGGTCCAGCATGCGATGGCGCAGCAGACCGTAGTCTTGGGTCGGCACGAAGCAGGCTTCATGGGCCCAGTACTCGTAGATGGCGCCTTCGGCCAGGGTCTGCTCCAGCCAGGTCGGGTCATAAGCGCCCAGGCGGCTGAACAGCACAAGGTAGGGACTGCGCGCCACCACCTGGATGGTGTCGATCTGCAGCAGGGCCATGCGCTCGATGGCGGCCAGCACATCGGCTTTCACCGCCTTCTTGCGCGGCGGCGTCAGCAGGCCCTGGGCGGCCAGGTGGAGCGCGCGTGCAGCGGCCAGCGACAGATGCTGCGTCACCGCTTCACTGCGCCGACTGCACGCGATTGCGGCCCGCCTGCTTGGCGGCATACAGCGCCTGGTCGGCCTGTTGCACGAGCCGCTTCATGCTTTCCACTGGCGTGGAGCGGCGAGGCGCGGCATCGCCAGCCTCGGCGACGGGCTTGCGCTCCTCCATGTCCATCTGGGCCGCGCCCAGTGACACGGTGATGTGCAAGGGAGTGTCTTGCTCCGTTTGAACGGGCATGGCCGCCGAGGCGATCGCCAGCCGGATGCGGTCCGCCGTCTCGACACCGCCCTGGAGCGGCGTGTTCGGCAGCAACAAGACGAATTCCTCGCCGCCGTAACGCGCGACCACGTCGTTGCCACGCAACTGGCCGCGAATCACCTGCCCCACCTCGCGCAGCACGGCGTCGCCCGCCGGGTGGCCATGGTTGTCGTTGATGCGCTTGAAGTGATCCACGTCGAGCAGCAGACAGACCAAGGGCTGCCGGCTGCGCTGGGCGGCCTTCACCTCTTCCAGGCATCGGGCCTCGAAGTACCGGCGGTTGTGCACGCCGGTCAGCGCATCCGTCAGGCCCACCAGCTTGAGACGTTCCGCCACCAGGGCGTTGTCCAGGCAGATGGCGGCCAGGGCGGCCAGGCGCTCCAGGAAATCGGTGCTGTTGCCCGCCGAAAAGCGCGCCGAATCGCGGCTGCCCAGGTTGAGGCTGCCGATGCATTCGCCCCGGTGCAGCAGGGGCAGCAAAGCCGTGCTGCCCAAGCCGCGCACATTCACGCCCTGGAACAGCGCGGCCTGGTTGGGATCGGGCGAGCCCAGCATGGGCCGCCAGCCCCGCGTGTAGATCTGACTCAGCAGTTGCCCACTGCCCAGCAACAGCAGGCGGGCGAACCAGTCGGTGCCCGCGGAGGGTTCCGTGGCGTGCCGCTCGCTTCGACTGTCCCGCGAGGCTAGAGAGGCTAGAGAGGCGGCAGGGGGTTCCGCGCTGGTCTGGGTCTGGTTCTGGGTTTCGGCGTCGTCGAGCGCGGCTTGAGCCGACTCACTCCAGCCTTCGCTGAGCACGCGCGCGGCTTCGTACTGCGGGTCCACCAGGGCCAGGGTGACGGCGTCGAGTTCAAAGAGCACGCCAAAGTCCACCAAGAGCGCCTGCACCAGCGCGGTCAGGGAGGGCGCGGCAATCAGCTGCCGCTCGATCTGGTCAAAACGGCGCAGCTTGGCCTGGTTCAGGCGGGCTTCGCTCAAGAGACGGTCGAACTGCGTGCGCAAGCCGGACAGCTGCTCCTGCGCGCTGTCGAGCTGCTCGCGCAGGCGCGCGTTCTCGCCGCGCAGCAGGTCCAGCGGCGAGCCAGACGCGCCAGCGACCTCGCCAGCCACCGTGCTGGCCACCTTGCCGGGCTCGCCACCCGTTCCAAGTTCTTTCATCCCAAGATGGTACAGCGCCCGAATCCGGGGCGCATGTCAAGGTGCATCAAGAAGTACACCCTCGGCCCAGCGCGGCCCGCCTGCCTTAGCATCGGCCCATGTCGTCGCCACCCGCCGCCTCCGCGCCTCTGAGTCAAGCCGAATCGTCAACCCTCGCACGCCTGCTCACCCCCTTGCTGTTGGGCTGGCTGATCGGCATCGCAGCGCAATTGCAGCAGGCCCAGCTGTGGCCCATGGTCAGCTATGGTTTGCTGGCGGCCTCCGGCCTGGCGCTGCTGACCGCGGCCTGGAGCAGCCTGAGGTCGATCGCGCGCGCCGCGTCCCAACCCTCCGTCCGATCCTCGGGCGGAATTCGGACCGATCAGCCCTTCTTCGCGTCGCTGCTCGCCCTGCTCGCCGCGGTCTTGCTGGCCTACGCCAGCACCGGATGGCGTGCGCTGCAGCTGCAAGCCCAGGCCCTGCCCGCCACGCTGGAAGGGCGCGATCTGACGCTGACCGGTCACATCGCCGCCATGCCGCAGCGCACGGACAACGGCACGCGCTTTCTGTTCGAGGTGGAATCGGCCCAGCTCTTCGAGCCGGGGGGTGCAGCCCCCATCCCGAAGGCGCTGCAGGTGCCCGAACAGCTCATGCTCACCTGGTACGGCGCTTGGCGCGACGACAACGGTGCCCTGCTGGAGCCCTTCATCCAGGCCCCCGAGCTGCGGGCGGGCGAGCGCTGGCGCTTCAACACGCGGCTGCGCGCGGTGCACGGGGCACGCAATCCACAAGGTTTCGACTACGAGCTGTGGATGTGGGAGCAAGGCTTGCACGCCAGCGGCTATGTGCGGACCACGCGCCGCGACCCGGTGCCCAGCTTGATGAGCCCGGCGCCCACGTGGTGGGCCAGCCCCTACCGCGTTGAACAAGCGCGCCAAGCCGTGCGAGACGCCATCGTGCGGCACGCGCCCGCCTCCACCCCGGTACTGCCGATCCGGCCGGCCACCGTCTCCGCACGCACCCCCGCCGAATTCGAGCCACCGTCCGCGAGGCCCACGGAGATGGCCGCGCCCGCCGCGGCCAGCGACCCCGCGCTGGCCGACCCCGGGCAAGACCGTGTCGACGCCATGAACCTGCGCAATGCCTATGGCGTGGTCGCGGCGCTGGTCACGGGGGACCAGCAAGCCATCGCACGCGCCGACTGGGACGTGTTTCGCGCGACCGGCGTCGCACACCTGATGAGCATCTCCGGCCTGCACATCACGCTGTTCGCCTGGCTGGCCGCCGGCTTGGTCGGCGCCTTGTGGCGCTACACGCCCGTGCTGGGCCCGCGCTTGTGCCTGCGCTGGCCCGCCACCCAGGCCGGTCTGCTGGGCGGCTTGCTGCTGGCCACTGCCTACGCGGTGTTCAGCGGCTGGGGCGTGCCCGCGCAACGCACGGTGCTGATGCTGGCGGTGGTGACGCTGCTGCGTCTGAGCGGCCAACGCTGGCCCTGGCCAGTGCTCTGGCTGGCAGCGGCGGCCGTGGTGCTGGCGGTCAGCCCCTGGGCCTGCTTGCAGGCGGGTTTCTGGTTGAGCTTCGTGGCCGTGGGCGTGCTGTTCGCGCAGGGACGCCCCGAAGACGTGACGAGGACAGACACCGACGATGCCGATCCCTCATCCAGCCGCGGTCTCAACCGCAGTCTCGGCCGCCGTCTCACGCGCTGGGGCCGCCGATGGCTGCGGCCCCTGGGGCGCCTGCTGCGCGAACAAGGCATCGTCACGCTGGCGCTCGCGCCGCTGACCCTGTTGTTCTTCGGACAGATGTCCCTGGTCAGCCTGCTGGCGAACCTGGTCGCCATCCCCTGGGTGACATTGGTCGTGACGCCGCTGGCGCTGCTGGGCAGTCTGGGCGTGGTGGCCGAGCCGCTGTTGGCCTACAGCGCGCCGCTCTGGGACGCGGCGGCCTGGGCGGTGCAAGCGCTCAACACCGTGCTTGCATCGATGGCTGCGCTGCCGCTGGCCACCTACAGCGTGCCGCAAGCCCCGCTTTGGATGGCGTGGGCGGGTGTGGCGGGGGGGCTGCTGCTGGTGCTGCGCCTGCCCTGGAGTTTGCGCCTCGCGGGCCTGCCGCTGCTGCTGCCGGTGTTGCTGTGGCAGCC